>JAKYXN010000041.1 GCA_022538095.1 Puniceicoccaceae bacterium K14
AAGGTACGATAGAAAACCGGAAACTTATATGGGATTCGCAACGCTCTCAGCATTAACTGATTGGATCAAATTCGATATTGTCCACACGGCCTAATCTGTTGTTACCATGAAAATAAAGATATCTTCTTGTTTATTAATACTAGTCGCAGTCACACCCCTCGCCCAAACCCTCTCAGCGGAAGGCCTCTTAGGTAAAAAATATTTTGAAATTGTCTATAAAACTGGGAACCTAACAAACTCATTCTCCGACGGAGACATAGACGTTTGGGGCGTCAACACTCGACTAAATATTCCATTGGCAAATGAAGACGAAACAGTTTCTTACGATGCATTTATCAGCCTCTCACACGCAGAAATAGACGACTCGACTATTGATGGTGACGGTCAAGAAATTGATCTAGGGATCGTATTCTACAATTCTAACAGCAAATTTCAGGATATCGAATTCAAGCCATTCCTAGCACTGTCAGGTGGATACGCAGACGGTACAATTTTTGAATACAGCGACAAATCTTTCATTTATACAGCAACTGCAGGAATCGAATTCCCGATCGATAATTTCATTACGATCACCCCATATTTCCGATACGTAAACATCGTAGAACTAGAAGATGGAGATGATACAATTGCAGGAATTGATTTTAACTTTTGGATCACCAAAAGAAGTAACATTGGAATCAACTGGGAACAAGTAAGCAATTCCGGTTCAACACTCGACGTTTACGGTTTTGCTTTTCGAATCGGGTTCTAGGAACAACGGTTTTGAGCTTAATCAGCCTAGCTGGTTAGGCGTTACCACGAGGCGGGCTTCGAGCTTTTTTATACAAGACATTTTTTTAGGTGTAATAAAAGCGACAGAAACTCCACTATTGCCTGTACGCCCGCTACGATGCGTATAGCAGCTGACCCCATTATTAGATTATTCTATACGGACGTCTTTTTGGAAGAAAACGACGATTTAATGGAAGCTCCACATCGCTTAGAAGATAACACCGATGGGTATCCTACGCACTTCTACATTGAACGTATTACAGAAGCCCTTGGTGCAAAAAACCTATCCCATAGCGGCAATTCTTCTGAATTATATCTAAAGCTTTCGCCGGGCATCTATACTGTTACTTTTGAGGACAAAGAAAATGCAGGCGGTCTAGGGTTTATCGAAATTTATGGTGTCGACTCAGAAATTATGAACAAGCTCAACATCCTTTTAAAAGAGTAAAACCAAGCACGCTCTCTTGATTTCATTCTACCCGAGCCAAACGTCTCTCATGAAAATCGATGTTAAGCCGCCATCAAGCTAGCTGATTAAACGTAATTCCGAGGCGAGCTTCTAGCTTTCGAATGCCAGACATTTCCTTCGACGTGATAAATACCACTGAAACGCCACTATTCCCAGCACGCCCCGTACGCCCACTACGGTGCGTGTAGTACTCGACTTGATCCGGCAAGCTTTGATGGGCTACATAAGCTAAGCCTTCGATATCAATCCCTCGCGCAGCGACATCAGTAGCTACTAATATTTGAATACGACCATTTCGAAAACCACGCATAATTTTTTCACGCTCATGCTGTGACAAGTCGCCCTGAATTGCTCCAATCGCACACCCTTCGTCTTCCAGCTTTTTTGCGAAGTTCACTACATCTGAACGCATGCGACAGAACACCACACCACGAGCTTCACCTTGAGATTGAATGAACTTGCTAATAGCATATACCTTATCATCCGAACGACAAACTACGAAGCGATGATCAATCAATTTGTTCACTACGTTTTTCTTATCCAGCTGCACAAACTTTGCGTTGTTCGCTAGATACTCTTTGATGAGCTCCCGCAAATTCTTCTGCATAGTTGCGGAAAACAACCACGTGCGGCGGCGACCTCGCACCTGATCAAAGATCGCTTCTAAATCCTTACGAAAACCAAGGCTAATCATTTCGTCTGCTTCATCGAGAATCACAGTACTGATTTTGGACAAATCAATCGCACCCAGCTTTAACAAATCGAGCAAACGTCCTGGGGTTGCAACTACAATGTGAGTCGGCCGCGAGAGCGCTTTTACTTGGATGTCGATTGGATCGCCTCCGTAGACTGCCTCAATAAAGATGCGATGATAATGCTTGGTGAACTTAAAAAGCTGTTTTGCAATTTGCTTACCAAGCTCGCGAGTCGGAGCCAAAATAAGCGTCTGCACATGCGTTTTCTCGGGCTTAATTTTCTGCAACATCGGCAACCCGAACGCTGCTGTCTTTCCGGTTCCCGTCTGTGCCTGACAAATAAAATCTGCACCCTCCTCGATCAAAAACGGAATCGCCTGCTCCTGCACAGGCGTTGGCTCGACAATACCCATTTCGTCTAATCGTTTTATCAAGTCCTCATGGACACCCAGTTGCGCAAAATTCTTCATAATCATCCCTTTAAGCAATCAACGGCATCAAGCAACCGCATTGTGGACGTTCGGCATAAAACCGACCCAATTCCAAAGACCAAGAACAAAACGCACGAAAAGTAGAAGAAGAAATAGGCATGAAATGGCCGGTGACTCATTTTAGTCCGCCTTGAGCGTATTGAATTTTGACACGGACTCGGTCGGCGAATATTAGATAACCTGAATTTCAAACCAAGCTTACCCATGAAAAGATTACTTTCATTCCTACTAGCTCTCTTTGCTCCTATCCAATCAATCATTTGCCAAGAGACAGAAGACGGCTCCGCTGTAAATTTTTCCGTCAGGGCAGAACTCAACGGCAAGCCTCTTATCCACGGACTCGCAGTCGAAGGAAGTCAAAACGTACTCTTTCGAGCTATAGGGACCAGCTTAGGAGCCCAAGGTGTCAACACTGCGATCGACGACCCTTGCCTCATCCTGTACGATTCAGACGGTAACGAAGTAGCGCAAACGGTTCCAGTTGCTGTGTTGGCCCAACAAGAATTCCAACTGTTAACGTCTGCAGTGGAAGCAAGTGGAGCCTTCCCTGTTCCCTCTTTTTCTACGGAGGCTGTGATGATCTACCCAGTTAGCGGACCAATGACTCTTCACGCTAAGAGCATTTCTGGAAAAATTGGTGAAATGCTTATAGAAACCTACACATTACCTTCGGATCTATTCGGCCAAAACGACTCACTCACAGGCAGCCCATCTCAGCAGTTAACTAAAATTCAGCCCTTAATCGGCGAAAACCCTGAGAGTTTGTCGGACGGCGCTAAGATAATGAACTCTACTCTAGTGGGTAATCTCGTCAGTATCACCGCTGAATTTAGCGGGGGATGTGAAAATCATCATTTTGGCCTATACTATGACCTGGAACACATTCTAAGAACCAATGAGTTTGGGGCGACTGACAGTTCGGTTAAAATATACTTGGAGCATCGCGCCCCAGGGGATCCATGCGATGCAATTGTTCAGCAAAACCTACTGTTCGATCTATCTCCGATGTTTCAGCATATCTTCGAAAACTACCAGAATCCACAGTTCATCTCGATTGATAGAGACGCTATAGTTGGTGGCTCTCCAGCGATTTTTTCATTAGGCAACGTTCCCACGATTGGAGAAATCACTTTGCTCGAAACAACGCTCCCAGGAGACGACGAAGATCTTTTCTACACTTCTTTTTTAAAATTGGATGATAAGAGCCTAATCATTTCAGCGGCTTCCCCATTGGGAAGTAATCATTTTCAATTATTCGCTGAGTCCAATTTCACTAATTCTACTCCTCCTGAACTCAATTTGTACATGACGCACGACCATCCCAATGGAGGAGCTGCAGTTGTAACTACGACCACATTTTACTACAACATTGCAGAGTTACTAACCCTTCATGACAATTTGATCGGAGACAGGTCAGACTTTATTCTAAGCCTGTTTTCTAGAATTAAAGGCGAAAACGAGTTAATTTCAAAGTTCACCGTAAACTCAAGTGCCCTAGATAAATAGGCTATATTCAAAGAGTTCCCGCCCGTAGTAACTCTGAACCTTTAGCCCTTTAACACATAGCGTGTTAAGGTATTCTCACCCTTTATTTGGAATTATTCTAATTTCTACTTGATATTTAGAATTATTCCATTTTGCTCTTGAGATTCATTCTTATAAACAATTCTTTCACGAATGCTAAGCGACGCCAAAACAGATACATTAAATCGGAAGCTCTCAGCTGCGGGCCTCCGATCCACTCGGCAGAGAGAAGTCGTGTACGATGCGATTCTCTCCAAGAGAGATCACCCCACTGCAGACGAGATTTTCGCCCGAGTGAAAAAGGAAATGCCAACTATTTCCTTAGCCACTGTCTACAACTGTCTCGATACCCTTGTGCAGTGCGATCTCGTCAAGCATGTGAACATTGATCGAGAGTCCACCCGCTACTGCCCCAACCTCAACGAACATGCCCACTTCCACGACAACGATTCGGGTACGATCTACGACGTGCAACTCGACGAGGATTTTATCGGCAAACTTAAAGCCATTCTTCCCGAAGGCTTCGAACCTACTTCGATCGACATCACGCTACGCGGCAAAGTCCAACAAAACTAAATAATTTCAAGAACGTAACAACATGAGCAATACACTGGAAATCACAAACCTCAACGTAAGCATTGGCGACAAGCAAATCCTCAAGGACTTCTCGCTCACAATTCCAAAAGGCGAAGTTCACGCCATCATGGGACCCAATGGCACAGGAAAGAGCACACTCGCAAAAGCGATCGCTGGCCATCCTGATTACGAAATCACCAGCGGTGAGGTCCTATTAGACGGCGAGTCCATCCTCGATATGGAACCAGACGAGCGTTCCCGTGCTGGCCTCTTCCTCGCCTTCCAATACCCGATGGAAATACCAGGTGTATCCATCGCAAATTTCATTCGCGCCGCTAAAAATGCTCGCCTTTCAGAAGACGAAGAACTCAACGCGCCGGCTTACTACAAGGAATTGTACGAAAAAATGGATATGCTCCAAATCGACCGTAAGTTCACCGCTCGTTCCGTAAACGACGGCTTCTCAGGCGGCGAAAAGAAGCGCTGTGAAATCCTTCAAATGGCGATGCTTCAACCAAGCTACGCAGTTCTTGACGAAACTGATTCCGGCCTCGATATCGACGCCCTGAAAGTTGTATCAGAAGGTGTAAACACTCTCCGTGGCGACAACCTCGGCGTACTCGTCATTACTCACTATCAACGTCTACTCGACTACATTGTTCCTGACGTCGTTCACGTTATGTACGATGGTCGCATCGTTAAAAGCGGCGACAAGAATCTCGCGCTCGAACTCGAAAGCAAGGGTTACGATTGGGTTAAGGAACTCGCCCCCGCTGGCGCATAATTCGTCACCAAACATTCAACACAAAAATTGACCATGGCAACACCCACACCCGAAATCGAAGTCGATAGAGAATCAGGTAATTTCAAGTACGAGGAAAGCCACAAATATGACGCTGGCTACGGTCTTACCGAAAAGACGATCGATTACATTAGCGACGTTAAAAAAGAAGACGACTGGATCCGCGAATTCCGCAAGCGGGCCCTCAAAGTATTCGAAGACAAGCCAATGCCAACAAATTGGGCGACCAAGGACTTGGAAAATATCGTATTCGAAAACATCCGCTACTACCTTGCCGACGGACAACGCGCCAAGAAAAGCTGGGACGACGTACCCGACGATGTAAAGGAAACCTTCGAACGCCTCGGCATTCCAGAAAACGAGCGTAAATTCCTTGCGGGTGTTGAAGCCCAGTTCGACTCAGAAGCCGCCTACTCCAACATGAAAGACAGCGTCATGAAGCAAGGCGTAATCTTCATGGGATCGACAGAGGCATTGATGAAGCACCCAGAGATTTTCCGTAAATGGTTCGGTAAAGTCATCCCAACAGGCGACAACAAATTCTCCGCACTCAATAGTGCCGCATTCTCCGGAGGATCATTCATCTACGTGCCAAAAGGCGTAAAAGTTAGCCACCCTCTCCAAGCCTACTTCCGTATCAACGCGGAAAACTTCGGCCAATTCGAGCGTACACTTATCATCGCAGACGAAGGTTCAGAAGTCACCTACATGGAAGGTTGTACTGCACCGAAATTCGACACCGCAACGCTTCACAGCGCAGTCGTTGAGCTCGTCGCAATGCCGGGAGCAAAAATTGAATACGTAACCGTACAAAACTGGTCATCCAATGTATTCAATTTGGTAACAAAACGTGCCATCGCCCACGAAGACGCCGTGGTAAAATGGGTCGATTGTAACATCGGTTCTCGACTCACCATGAAATACCCAGGTGTGATCCTAAAAGGAAAACGCGCACGTGGCGAAGTTCTCAGTATTGCCCTCGCCAACGATGGACAGCACCAGGACACTGGAGCGAAAATGATTCACGCTGCGGACGAAACAACCAGTAACATCATTTCCAAGTCGATTAGCGTAGGCGAAGGCCGTTCCACTTATCGGGGACAAGTTCATATGCCGAAACACTTGAAAGGCTGTAAGAACAACACCGAGTGCGACGCCCTACTCATCAATACCAATTCCCGTACAGACACGTATCCAGCAATCACTGTTCGCGGCAACGACAACTCCGTACAGCACGAAGCGTCCGTAAGTAAAGTATCCGCTGAACAAATCTTCTACATGCAGCAACGCGGCATGAGCGAAGGCGAAGCAATGAGCTTAAGCGTCAATGGATTCGTAAACGACCTCACACGCCACTTCCCCATGGAATACAGCGTAGAATTAAAGCGTCTCATCGAATTGGAGATGGAAGGCTCCGTCGGGTAAACGGGCAACAAATACAAACAGATTTTAAATAGTGAACTCTCTTACAGAAGAAATTTCAGTGGATTCGGAAACCGATGCATTAGCAGCCGTGAAAAGCGACTTCCAAGAATACCTAGATATTTTGGATACCGCTCCATCATGGTGGAAAGACATCAAGAAGTCTGCCTTTGAAGACTACTGTGCCCTTCCCGATCCCAGTCGCAAGGACGAGACCTGGCGCTTTGCCAACCTAAAGGCATGGCGAGGGACAAATCCCGAATTTTCCGCAATGCCTTCGATCAGCAATGCCCAGTCATTGATCGAGCGATCGGACCTGATCAAAACGTATTCCGGACAAATCGTCATAGCAGACAATCAAACGATTCAAGCGGAATCAATCTCGCCTGAATTGAGTGCCAAGGGCGTGGTCTTCACGACTTTGAAGAAAGCCTTGTCCACCCACGGAGCTCTCATCAAAGACTACTTCATGAAGCAAGAAGTCGATCTCGGATCGGCTAAAGCGGCAAAGCTGCACACCGCATTCTTGGAAAATGGCGTTATTCTTTTCGTCCCCAAAGGCGTCGAAGTGGAAGACCCATTCATCGTCTACAATTGGGCAACATCCGCTACTGTCCCGTCATTGCCACACACGCTCGTAATCGCGGAAGACTTGGCGAAGGTTTCACTAATTGAAGCTCAACTATCAGCCGACGAATCGACACCTTCCTATTCCTGCGGTGTCGGCCACATTTTTGCGGGAGCCAGCTCCAAGGTTCAGTTGACCGTGCTACAAAATTTCAACGAGCAGTCAGTCGGCACTCAAATCAGTTCCAACATCACCGGAAAAGACGCCCTCGTGAAAACGCTGAGCGTGAACGTAGGTTGCAAGCAGTACCGCTCTGAAACTCATGGAAAGATCGTAGGCTCGGGCGCCCACGTCGAAATGCTCTCGCTCGCCGTTACCGATAACGACCAAGAGATCGACCAACGCACCTTGCAAACGCACGACGCGCCGCACGCCACTTCGGACCTCCTTTTCAAGAACGCCTTAAGGGATAAATCCAAGACAATCTTCTCCGGCCTAATTAAGGTAGCAGAACACGCTCAGCAAACGGACGCTTATCAAACAAACCGCAACTTGCTCCTCAGCAGCGATGCGGAAGCGAATTCCTTGCCCGGCTTGGAAATCGAAGCCAACGACGTAAAGTGCAGCCACGGTGCGACCACCAGCCAGATCGAGCCAGAAGAGATCTTCTACATGCTGGCTCGCGGCATCGATCGAGACGCAGCCAACGAGCTCATCGTCAACGGATTCTTCGAAGAGGTGCTCGAACGCATTGATGTCGAAGAATTGGCCGAAAACGTTCGCCAGCTCATTCGTTCGAAATTTAAAAAGTAACCTTCTTAACTAGAAATACAAAGCCAGGTTCACCCTGTCGTTGACATTATGCAAACAGAAGAAACTCAACAGCGCTCTCTCACCCGAGAAGTCGAAGCGGTACAAATTCCTAGTGGCGATCCCGTCCAGCTTCCTGCCCTTTCAAAAGTCTATATCACGCAACAGCTCGGCGGTAGCTACACGGTGATGACCGACTTCGGCCTAGCTCGCATCGAAGGACGCGACGCCGATGCACTGGGAGCGGATATTGCGAATCAACGCCAAGAAGAGGAAGCCCAAGCTGCCGAAGAAAAGAAGGCTCAGCCAAGTGGTATCGAACCAGACGAAGAAGCGATCTGGACTGGCCTCCGCAACGTCTACGATCCAGAAATCCCGGTTAACATCGTCGACCTCGGACTCGTCTACTCCATGACAGTTTCCCCAACGGAAGACGGCGGCTACGGAGTAGAAATTCAAATGACTCTCACAGCTCCTGGCTGTGGGATGGGACCTGCCATTGCCGAAGATGCCAAAAGCAAAGTAATGCTTGTTCCCGGAGTCGACGCAGCCGAAGTAAATCTCGTTTGGGAGCCAGCTTGGGATCAAAGCATGATCAGCGAAGAAGGCCGCATGATCCTCGGCTTGGTTTAAACCAAAGCGAAATCCATCCGATTTTTTGCTGATCAAATAATTGTGAATTCGCAAACAAGGGAAATAGAACACAGTTTCCCATTGAATTCCTTGCGATTGCGCACTTCTTAGCTACGTACATTTAACGAATTACAATTTTCTATGCCCGATAAAAAAGAAGACAAAGAGTCAGAATCATCAGCAGCGCCACAAATCCAAAAGAAGTTTCTGGAGGAGCGCAAAATTTTCCTATGGGGAGAGGTCAACGATGAATCCTGCAAAGACGTAACCCACAAGCTTCTCTATTTGGAAGCAACAGATCCCGGAAAACCCATCTACTTTTACATCAACACTCCGGGCGGTTCCGTAACCGCAGGATTGGCAGTGTACGATACAATAAAGCTGATCTCATCCGAAGTGATCGTAATCGTCACCGGGCTCGCCGCCAGCATGGGCTCTATCTTACTTTCCGCACCCAAGAAAGGCAACCGCCTACTGTATCCGCATTCCAAGGTCTTGATTCACCAGCCACTCATTGGCGGACGCTTCACCGGTCCAGCGGTAGACATCCACATCTTCGCTCAAGATATGGAAAAAACACGCGACGAGCTTAACCGCATCCTCTCCGAAGCATCCGGTCAACCGATGGAGAAGATTGTCGAGGACACAGATCGCGACTTCTATCTCAATGCTCAAGAGGCGATCGAATACGGTCTCGCTGACCGTATAATTGATAGCCTCGACGGCATCTAAGACCTCACTGATAATTTTTACTACTAAACGGCAGTCTTCCTAGAAAGGCTGCCGTTTTTGCATTATCACTGAATGGCCAATCGGTAAGCGAAAGAAAGCGTCGCTGGCTCATTCAGTTGGATTCTCGCGATTCCCTGATCCTCTGAAAGCTCGTCCACGTAACTACTACTTGAGTTCAACAGTCCATTCTCCCGGACCGCGACGTTTTCCCAATTCAAATAGTCTATGCTTCGTTGCACATGAATAGACGTTTCAGCCAAAGCGTCATCTACTAAAAACTCGAGTGAATACTGACCGCCGTCATTCAGTAGTTTTAAATTAGGAGCCAATAGGACCGACTCTTCCTCTCCAAGAACTCTCAAGTAGAATGACTGCTCTTGATACGAAAGCTGAACACCCGATCGACGCGCTAAGCCAAAGGTTAGCAAATAAACATCCGCAGCTGTGCTATCATCGATTTCCAAAGGCAAGTAGCGTATCTCGGCGGCCTTATCATCCTCAACCTCAGAATGGATATAATCAAAGGTTGGAGAAATATAAGTAGACTGCACTGTCCAATACTCATCGCCAACATAGCTATATTCCAACTTATTGGCTCGGCTATTTACCTGCCCCCCATCCTCTAATCCAACCAAAACTACGGCGTGATCAGCTTCGCCGTCCAACACCTCCACAGGTAAATTAATAGTGGCGCCTGGATCGACATTCAATACTTCCAGTACCCCAAGAACATTCCCATCAAGCTGAGTGCCTAAATCCAATTGTTCGTCCTGCCCCGGAATTCGCATCAATCCCTCAACTAACATCCCATCATAAATACCACCCCATGACAATTTACCGGACTGCTCGCTAATGGGCGTACCATGACAAGCAATACACCGACCTCCAATCTCTGCTCCGTACTCAGGCAAAGCATTTGTGATGAGGCACGAATTCAAAGTGCCTACAGCAAACAGTAACACTTTAAAAAATCTTCTATTTCTGGCTACCATCTGAATTTTCCTCCGTCTTGAACTCTCTGATAAAGGCAACTAAACTATCGATTTCTTCTTCCGAAAGAATCCCGTTGAAAGGGATCATCCGCATCACGCCACGATCGTCTGTGCTTCCGTTCTGTATTTGATTTTTTAGGTCTTCATCGCTTCGAAGAGCTTGAAAATCCTCCGTTGTTAAATCGACAACATTGAGTGCTTTGCCGATTGAGGTTCTTCCCTTACCGTCATTTCCATGACAGCTTGCGCATTGTATTTTCCAGATTTTAGTTGCGCTGCTTGGTTTCGCGAGCAGCGCGCACTGGCAAGTAAAGGTAGTTGCAAGAAACAGCAATAAGACTCTTTTAAATTTCCTCATGTTCTATTACAGGTTAAAACTTTTTGCGATACCCCAGATAGACCTGATTAGCTGTGTAATCTAAATGATCAGCGTACGCTTCGTCACGTGAGTGCTCATAAACGTATCCAATATTTAGATCTGTTTCTTCCCCCAACGGGAGGTTATACATTATGTTCACAGTTCGTTCCGCCAACAAACTCCCATAAGGCGTCGACACCTCGGAATTATCGCGATAACTATCGATATCCAAACTAGATAAAGTCAGTTGTAGACTCGTTTCATTTTTAAAAACATAATTACCCGAGATACTAGTATACCAGGAACTATTATCTACAGCTGGAACGAGCGATTCCACAGAGCCTTCCAAAAGATTAGCAGGCGTTTCGAAATCATAGCCCGAGTAGTAAGCAAGGAGGTTAATTTGACAACGAGAAGACAGTGTCCAGAAAACCGACTGACTTATATTTCGTTCACTGCAAGTTCCACTTTCGATAAAATCGGATTCAATTCCTAGCGTATCTAAATCGTAGTTAGAGAAACCAATTAGAGTCGAAAATCTTAGCGAATTGTGAGCTTTCCAATTTAATGATGCGCTACCTTTTACTTCCGTTTTTTCATGCTGCAAAAGGTAGTTCGGGTACTCCATCCGGCTGCTTACTTCGCTTTCACGGAGAATTGGATCATATTGGTTCTTCTTTTCCGTCAACCTGCAACGAGCACTAAAAAACAAGCCCCTTGCAATCATCCAATTCCCACCCAACGTAACCTTTCTTTCATTACGCGTATAATCGTTTTCTCGCGCGATTTGCAATTCCCTATCCTCGACTACAGGCGTAACCTCATTACCATAATAGTTCTCTCGAATGTATCCATCCCCTCCTGATACCTCAGCTCTAAGGTACAATTTAAGTGGATCCCATTTCGAATACCTCAACTCAAGTTGGCCGGATAATTCGTCATAGTCATCCTCGCTTGCCCCGTCTCGATTCGACTCTAAACCTTCAAAGTCTAAGCTACCCGAAATTCGTGTGATTCCTGTTTCAATGAAGTCTGAGTAACTACTACTCGACACCTTCGAGAGTTGCCCCGCAATCAACAAACGCCAGTACTTGTTTAAGCGGATCAAAACGTTGAGATTCGACAAGTATTTTTCCAAATCGGAATTCCCCACCAGGTCAACAAAACCGTTATCATCGACCAATCGATTTCCCACTTCTGAACTGTAGGGAGAGTCAAATGCATCTCCATATATCCGGCTCCCAGAAAAGTCACTAGAGAAGTCATAATAGGAGGAGGCTAGTGACAAACGAACCCTATCTTGCCACAAGCTCTTTGTATCTATTTTGAACCTTGCATAGTCCGCTTTAGAATCAGCGACTTCCGTTTGAGCCACCTTTCTATTCGACTCTTCTTCAGATGGAGCACGGTCTAAGTATCGAATCTCATTAGTCGCAGTTTCCTCATGGCCATAGGCTAAATCGAAATCAAGTCGCCCTACAGCCTGCGTCAACCCCAACTCAAGTCGGTCAGAGGTTTCATCCACTTGGATCACAGAAGGTACGATTCCCCTCCTCACTCCAGTGGCGGGCCTACTCTGATTATTCTCAGTCCAAATCGTTGAACCTTTTTCCCCTTCTCTACTACTTCTTTGATAACGAAATTGCACTTCAGGAAGGCCTTCTCTTAGTAATTTTGTGGATACAGATAAATACTCCGTATCCATTTTCATAACATTGTCCGACCATTCATACAACTCGTCCGTATCAGAGAGATAGGACCCAACAGGATAATCAAAGGTCGAAAAGGTCCGAAAAGTTAAGGCGAACTCGCCCCAATCATAATGATCGAACTCTATTTCGATATCGTTCTCATCAGTTCCAAGCTCAAAATCTCCGTCAAATTTAAACTCTAGGCCGCTATCAAACTCTTCAGTAAATTCGATTCCAAAGCGAGACGTAAAAGGTTCTTCGGCAGATCCGTTTCGTTCGTAGTACGCAGCTTCGTTTCCATCAATAGAAATGAAGCTCGTCTCTACCTCCACCCTCTCAACATTTATGCCAAGTACAGGAAGCACAATACATGAAAGAGCTCCGAAACAAAAGAGCGTATCTCGATTTCTATTCAACCTCATTTCACTAGTATCTCAATTTAGGGCTAGCGTTTGATCCATGCACCGCTTCATGGCAGGAAGAGGTCCAGCAAGTGCCTTGAACAAGCTGGAAAAACGAGGCATGCTCTTGACCTCCAATTGCGATGCTATTCGTCCCGATCTCAGTCATATGACATTGCAAACAAAGGTTCGCATCACGAATACGAAGCATCTTTTCATTGTGCGAACCGTGAGGGTCATGGCAGTTCGCACATCCCTCGCGCATCGCTTCATGTTCAAAAACGAATGGACCGGCATGTTCGCTGTGACACTTTAGACAGGCTTCATCCTCGGGCACTTCTCGCATCCTGTAATCGGATACGTTTTTTTCTTCGTGAAAAGCATGACAATCAACACACCCCACTTTTCCATCTAGTAATGGGTGAGCTCCAGGCATGTTAAATCGAGCTTCTTTGTCTTTGTGACATTGAAAACAAGCCTCAGGATCATTTTTAGGATTGAGGATTTTTTCTGGATCGCCCCCGGAGGTCATATGCAAACTGCCAGCTCCATGACAGGTCTCGCACCGACGATCACCCAATGCCTCCACGTGGGAAAAATTTAGATTTCCATGGGCAGACGATTCTAAGCTATGCATAGCGTCTATATGGCAAATCAAACATTGATCTGACCCAATAGCAGTGGCCCCTTCCACTCCAATCGGTCGAGAATAAAGATCCTCTTCAAACGTTGCACAAGACACTGAAAACAGAGCAAAGCCAAACAGACAAAACAAGTACGTAACCAATAATAGGGCACAACTAAAAACAGTTTGGTTACGGCTTATCTTAAGCTTAAGTTTCATTACGAAAAATGTCGGGTAAACATTAACAATGTTTGCCCATTCGAAAACGGTTCGGGTAAATACTAGGGAGTCGTCAAGAACTGCTCTCTTTCTAAAGAGAACAGCTAGCACCTCAATACAATTAAATATTAATTTATCTTTATTTAATTTATTTATCGACACTATTTGACCACTTAATACCAAGCAGAAGCCATGAAATCCTTGCGAACCGCTCACCTATATGAGTCTGCCAGCACCGTTCAATGACTCCCTTAAGAAGATAGAGTCCTGTGTCCTTTCTCAGGACAGAAACAAAAGGCTCCACCTATTCGTCACAATCCCCTGCAAACTAAGCATTTGGGGTATTTATAGTTGCGAAGCCCAAGTGACTCGCCTTCTATCTCCTACCGCATATGAAATCCCTTCTTTATACGAATGAATATCCGCCTCATACGTATGGCGGAGCTGGCGTACATGTTGAGTATCTCAGCAGAGAGCTCTCTAAGTTAATTGATGTCGATGTACGCTGCTTTGGCGACCAGGATATTCCTGAAGGCCCTCTTTCCGTAAAAGGACATACTGTAGATACCGATCATTACAAATCACCCACACAGCTAAAAAGTGTCTTCGGGGCGCTCCAAAGGGGACTCGATTTTAATACATCGGGCAATGACGCCCAAGTTGTGCACTGCCATACTTGGTACACCCATATGGCAGGAATCATGTCAAAATTGAATTATGGGATCCCACTCGTTGTTACAGTACACTCGCTTGAGCCCCTCCGCCCCTGGAAACGAGAGCAAATAGGCTGTGGTTACGATTTCAGTTTATGGGTTGAGAAAACAGCCATTGAAATGGCAGACGCTGTCATTTGCGTATCCGAAGGCACTAAGGCCGATGTTGAACGACTTTTCAACGTATCCTCAGAAAAGTTACACATCATTTACAATGGTATCGATCCAGAAGAGTATTATAAACAAGACGCCACTCCAGCTTTAAAAAAATTCGGCATAGATCCAAATATTCCCTACGTACTTTTCGTCGGCCGCATAACTCGACAAAAAGGAATCGTCCACCTCGTAGAGGCGATCAAGCATATGCACAAGGACTTTCAAGTAGTACTTTGCGCTGGAGCTCCCGACACTCCAGAAATCGCAGAGGAGATGAAACGTGCCGTCGAAGAGGCAAAGAAAGACCGCGATGGAATATTCTGGATCGACGAAATGGTAGACAAGCCTACCGTCATAAAACTTTACTCCGGTGCCGAGGTCTTTTGCTGCCCATCGGTGTATGAGCCTTTTGGTATTATAAACCTTGAAGCTATGGCCTGCGAAACCGCGGTCGTCGGCTCAGCTGTGGGAGGAATTCCTGAAGTTGTGGTTCACGACGAGACTGGCTACTTAGTGCCGCTCGCCCAATCGCATGAAAGTCCTTTCTCTCCGCTACATCCAGCGGCATTTGCCAAAGACCTCGCCTATCAAGTCAATCGACTGATGGCTGATCCAGAAAGTCGCAAGCAATTCGCTAAAGCTGGACGCAAACGCGCCATAGAGCAATTTGGTTGGACAGCGATTGCGAAGCAAACCCAAGAACTTTACCAATCCCTTATCAAGTAAAACAGGAATCAATTATAATGAGTTCACTCCGCAACGCTCCCGGTCGCAGACGCGTCATCGTCGAGAATGTAAGGCCTTCGTTAGATGGCGGCAAATACCCAATCAAGCGTGTCATCGGCGATGCGATCTCAGTACAGGCTGCCGCTTTTACCGACAGTCATGATCGCATAAACGTCAGTCTTCTACACCGCCTCACAGGCTCAAGCGAATGGGTCCGCACTCCCATGAGAAGCTTAGGGAACGATGAGTACGAAGCTGAATTTCAGCCATGGGAAATCGGACTCTATGAATACGCTGTCTCTGGCAGTATTGATCACTTCGGCTCGTGGCTACACGGCTTCGCACGGAAAGCTGAAAGTGGTGCCCCCCTCGAAGTCGAGCTCCTAATCGGAGGCGACATCATACTCGCTGCTGCCAAAAGAGCTACCGGAGACGAAAAAAAGCACTTACTCAAATTTGGCAAATCTCTCAAAAACGAATCTAAGAGCGTGAACGAGCGAATCGAAATCGCACGCGACGAAGACCTCAAATGGTTAATCAGCCGGATCGTCGATGCGAAACTTGAAGCTCTTTCGCCAATCTACCCAATACTCTTCGAACGTAAGCTCGCAGCTTTCAGCACCTGGTACGAATACTTCCCGCGTTCCTGTGGCCCCGATGCCAGCACGCACGGAACCTTTCACGAAGCAAAAAATCGATTGTACGAAATCGATCGCATGGGCTTCAACATAGTCTATTTCCCGCCAATCCACCCGATTGGAAAATCTCATCGCAAAGGTAAGAACAACAGCCTGACTCCGAGCGAGTTCGACGTCGGGAGCCCTTGGGCCATCGGAGGCAAAGAAGGCGGTCACAAAGATATCCTGTCAGAACTTGGCACTCTCGAAGACTACAAATCATTTATTCAAGAAGCGGCTAGCTACGAAATAGAGGTCGCGATGGATATCGCCTTCCAATGTTCACCGGATCATCCTTGGGTCGAGGAGCACCCTGAGTGGTTTAAATGGCGCCCAGACGGGACTGTACAATACGCCGAAAACCCGCCAAAGAAGTACCAAGACATCCTTCCTATAAATTTCGAAACGGAAGATTGGGAGAACCTTTGGCAGGAGCTAAAGTCTGTATTCGACTATTGGATTGAAGTAGGCGTAAAAGTCTTCCGCGTGGACAACCCGCACACCAAATCGCTCGCATTCTGGAACTGGTGTATAATCGAAATCAAAAAGGAGCATCCTGAAGCGATTTTCCTCGCTGAAGCATTCACCGTTCCAAAGCGCAAATACAACCTTGCAAAAGGTGGCTTTACTCAAGGATACACTTACTTCACTTGGAGAAACAATCCGTCGGAAATGCGTGAATACGTTCAAGAACTCACTCAGTCCGAAGCCAAGGAATTCTTCTGGCCAAATTTCTGGCCAAACACCCCGGATATCCTCCACGAAGACCTTCAAGTCAAAAACCGAGCGACTTATATGGGCCGCTATATTCTAGCCGCAACCCTCTCTTCGAACACGGGTATTTATGGGCCTGCATTCGAATTAATGGACCATGAGCCATTCCCAGGTAAAGAAGAGAATAACAACAGTGAAAAGTACGAACTCAAGCAATGGGATTGGGATAAGTCCGGCAACTTAAAGGATGATATTGCGCGAGTAAATGCGATTCGCAACTCCCACCCTGCTCTGCAACGCACTTTCAATATAGCGTTCGGCAACTCGGACAACCCGCACTTCATTTGCTACTTGAAACAAAACTTTGATCGGACTGATCAACTCTTGATTATTGTGAATATGGACTGGACGCACACGCAAAGTGGATACGTTCATCTACCGCTCGATCACATGGGCATTGATCACAACCAAAGTTTTTCGGTCCGGGATTTGTATGATCCATCAGAATCGGAATACACCTGGAGAGGCCATAGCAATTTCGTAAAGCTCGATCCCAAAGTCAGTCCAGCGCACATTTTCAAGATCAGACACCTCTGACCCTGACTCTGCAAAGTGAAAACATTTAGGTGACATGGGGGCAGTTCCAGGATCGTAGAGATCCGCGAAACTTAGTCCCATGCCATCTGAAGAATCACTGACATTTATTTTTCGCCTCGATCCAGCGACTCATAAACTCGGTGCTTCGATGCTGATGATGTCTGAGCATCTGACCGATAAAATTCTTTCTGCGTGTATCTGATTTTCGATTAAATGACAACTCGATCGCCTGTCTCAATCGCGGTACCCACTTCGATTGATCGAATCGCGACTCTGCAATTGAAAAGCCACAGTCACGAACGTTTTTCCAGAGGGCCTCACTTTCGTACACACTAACAGCTGTCTTTGCAAACCCTTGAGCATCTTTGTGAATTTCGGTACCCCAGTCCAGTTCACCATTCATTGCTTCTGCCGCAATCGGCGTAACTACACTAGGCAACCCCGCGACAAACGCATCCATTAACTTACCTTTTAATCCGGCGCCAAAACGAAGCGGGGCTAAATTAACTCGGTAAGATTTCATAACCTCAGAAACATCAGCTGCTCGACCCTTTACTCGAATCCCTCTCTTCGCATTGTCCAATTGATACACCTTGTCAGTCGCATAAGACCCATAGATATGCAGTTCAGCATCGTCGATTCTTTGCTTGATAAGGGGCCAGATTTCACGACAGCACCATTGAACCGCGTCCCAGTTTGGCTCGTGCAAAAAACTGCCAATCATCATAAAATTCTGACGTTCACTGTATCGCGAAGTTTTTCCGTTCGTCATATCCGCAAAAAAAGGACAATAAGCTAGCAAACCGCTGTCTATTCCAAAATCTTCCCGTAAGACACTCATCTCATACTCGGAAATCATTATTGTCAGATCTGAACGATAAATTGAAGCGATCTCGCGCAATGCCGCCTCATTGAATAAATCAAGCGGTTTCCCTGTCTTTAAACGCCGGTGACGCGCTTCCCTCAAACAATGCAAATCGCTTGTATCCAATACCCTCAAAGCTTCAGGAGCATTTTTCTCTATGCGCCACCCAAATTGTTCTTCAGTCATGAAGCGGTCGAACAGAACGATATCTGGCTTAAGCTTCTGTATCCAAGAATCAAAGCTCGAATCATTCAGTTCAACCAAAACACTCTCAATACCTTCTTCTTTTAGGTCTAAACTAAATTCAGAAGGCTGCGCTGCCGTCGCAAAGTGAACCTCCCACCCGAACTCTTTCATCGCAGTGAGCATTTCCATCGTTCTCCTACCCGCCGCGCTCGACGCAGGTTCCGGCCAAATTTTTCCTATCAGAAGGGCTCGCATAGAAAACGAACCCTCAAGGCCAATTTATCAAAATGCAATTCCTTACTGCTCAACCAATTCGCGAGTCTCTTCCTCTTCTTCGTGATTTGACTCCTCAGGCAAATTATACAAGCGACAGAATAACAGTCGAATATCCTCGAAGATTAGATTAATAACAGGAACAAGCAGAAGCGTGATAAAAGTCGCAAAAATCACACCCCAGGCCAACGAAATAGCCATAGGAATCAAGAAGAGGGCCTGCCGGCTCTGTTCAAGCATTAGAGGAAACAAACCAAAAAAGGTAGTTAGCGATGTAAGCAAAATTGGCCGAAACCGTTTTACCCCTGCAACCCGAACTGCTTCTTGAAGAGGCATGCCCTTCTTCTTCATTTTGTTTATATAATCCACCATCACTAAGCTATCGTTCACAACGACCCCAGAGAGGGCCAACATCCCCAATATCGAAAGCATAGTCACTGCTGATGCCGGGTTAACACGATTGAACGCATCTGAAAACGTTGACATAATAGAATGCCCTAACAGAGCTCCAACTATACCGAACGGAATCGCTGACATAACAATCAATGGCTGCACATAGCTGCGCAGCGGAATCGCTAACAAGATATAAACAGACGCTAGTACCAAATAAACCCCATTACGCATCTCAGAATTATTATCCCGGTCTTCAGCAGCTCTTCCCTCCAAACTGTATTTAACACCAGGATACTTCGCAGCTACTCCTGGTAAAAAATTATCTACGATATCCGATTGAATTGCCTCTGTATCCACGGTCTCCACATCCGCATCTGCATTCACCCGAATAATCCGGTTCCTATCGATCCGTCGGATAGAAGGCAGGCTTTTCCCAGGAATGATCTCGGCAACCTCTTCAAAAGGCACTTCGGTCCCTTCTCGCGTACGAATCATCATAGTGTTTAGTGACGCGATCGATCTTCTTTCACTTTCCGGATACCTGACCATCACTCGCACATCATCTCGTCCGCGTTGGAGACGCTGAGCCTCCGCTCCGAAAAATGCTTGCCGTACCTGCTGAGCCAAATTTTGCGTCGTCACTCCTAGATAAACCGCTTGCGGCTTTAGCTTGAGCTCAAACTCCTCATTCGCTCGCTCAAACGAGTCTTCAATATCATACAGGCCTTCATAGGTCTGCAGCTTTCGTTGTAACTCCGTAGAGAGAGCGACCAAGTCTTCAATTCGAGGACCTTCAAGTTGTATCGAGACTGCGGTACTACTCCCTCGACTAAAGGCATAATTCAATTGCTCAGCCTCGGGGACCGGCCCCACTCGGCTTCGCAGTTCCATCACAACATCGCGACTCCCATACTTTAACCCCGTCTCAATAGCCGGGACCAATTCCAAAACAATCTCTCCTTGCTCCGCGACTCCAGAGGAACCGCCTCGACCACTACCAAATGGCCTCCCTCCAGCCGTTGCAAAAACGTTCGCTATTACAGTTTGACCAAATTCTTCATTCTTTTCCTTCTTCAAAGCTAACGCATGAGCTTCGATCCGGTCCACATAACTCTGCGTTGTTTCGTACGTCGTCCCAACGGGCATAGTCAAATTCACATTCACCCGATCATTTGGAATGCGAGGAAACGATTGATAGTTAATGTGCCCACTCGCGATCATCGCTAAAAACACACAGAGAATAGCTATAAACGCAGCAGCAGTCGCATACCTAAAATTTAAGCATGTATTCAAAATTGGACGATAAAACTTCAAAATTAAAGTTTCCAACCCATCCGCAAAAAATCGCTGAAAATTCACAAACCAATTACGCTTGGTCGTTCCTTTTCCCAAACTCGTGCAATGCTTCAAATGCGCTGGCAAAATTAGCTTCGACTCAATAAGCGAAAACAACAAAACCGGGATTATCACAATAGGAATTTGCTTAAAGAAATTACCTCGAAAACCACTCATTACAGTAAGTGGATAAAATGCTACCATAGTCGTGAGCACTCCAAAAATAACAGGAACCGCCACCTCCTGCGTTCCTTTTATCGAAGCGTTCAGAGCAGATTGCCCGCTTTGCATATGTTGAAAGATATTCTCCCCCGTCACAATCGCATCATCTACCACGATTCCCAGCACTAAGATAAAAGCGAACAGAGTTACCAAATTTAATGTAACCCCCAAGTAAGGCATCATCCAAAGCGCTCCCGAAAAAGCGATTGGAATACCAAGAGCCACCCAAAACGCCAAGGAGGGGCGCAAGAACAACGAAAGGGTTATAATCACCAAGAAGAAGCCAGAGATAGCACTGCCTTTCAACGTATCCAATCTTTGGCTAATTCGTTCAGAGTCATCCTGCCAGTAACTAATACTCATCCCCTCAGGAAGAAGCTCTTGAGTCGCTTTTACATAGTTCTTAATCGTGTCTCCCAATTCGATGATATTCTGAGAGCCAGTGCGATATACGTTTATAGCAATCGCCCGCTCTCCATTGTAGCGTGCTACGATCGGAGTTTCGTCGAATCCATCAGTCACCTCGGCGATATCCCCAATTGAGATTCGAGTCCCATCGGCATTCGTCCGAACAACAATTCTCGAAAACTCATCTTGAGTATACGCCTTCTGAGCTGTTCGAAGGAGAATGTTCCCCCCCTCGGACTTAATACTTCCCGCACTCAGGTCGATAGAGTGTGTGCGTATCGCCGAAACCACTTCGTCAAAAGTTAGGCCATATTGCTTCAAGGTCTGCTCTGGTATTTCAATCGCGATTTCGTATGGCCTCACAGCCTTCAAATCTGCAATAGAAACTCCGGGCAATCCCGATACATCGTCGCGTATTTGCTCACCCATACGCTTCAAATCCATCTCGGTCAAATCACCGGCCAATACAATTGTAATGGCTCGTTCCAAGCGATCACTTAAACTTACTTGAGGCCGTTCCGCCTCGTCGGGAAACGTATTAATTCCATCAACACGATTTTTAATTTCGTCCAAAGCAACACCCAAGTCGTAGGTATCTTCAATAGTCAATGGCACTCTGCCTGAGCTCGAGCTTGCAACGCTTTCCATCTCTTTAAGACCTTCGAGATCGTAAACGGCCTCCTCGATTAGAGCTACTATTCCCTCTTCGACTTCCGTAGGAGTAGAACCACGATAACTTACACTCACATTAATCGTTCGCGATGGGTAATCAGGAAATTCCTGCAAGATTATCTTCGATAGCCCTGTATACAAACCTGAAAGAACAATAATAACCATCAATATATTGGCAGCTACACTGTTCCGAGTAAACCAGTCGATTATCTTGTTCATGGTAATTTTCTCTCCTTTTGAATCACTTCAAATTTTCTCAATTCACTATTTAAGATCCAGGACGTCTCAGCTTTAGCTCGATTCCCTCACCCTCCGCCCAAGAGCGGAGTTCCTGCATCGCCGACCTCATGTCTCCAGAAGCAGAGGCGGCTTCCAATTTCTCTCTCAAATCGCCTGGAATTACCGTCCCCTTCGGAAGCTGCTTCTCGATGCGTTCCAAAATATTGCCGCCTTGAGAGTTAGCATTGGATGGCCGTCTTCGCTTGACCTCTTTTTCTTCCTTGTTTTCAGCAGCCGCAACGCTCTCTTCAGGAGTCGCATTCACCTGCCATCCTTCCAAAGCAAACGGCACATATGTTAAGCAAACTCGATCGCCCGCGTTCAATCCTCCTTCGATCACTATCACATCGTCATCTTGCCAAGCGATCTCAACTTTCCTGCGCTGCAAATAATTATCGGCATCGACGGTGAGTACATTGACATTCTCTCGCAGCAACTTCCTTGGAAGAACAAAAACATTCTCAAGTGTCTTACCCTTAATTGTCGCCTCTACAAACGCGCCCACCTTCAACGGAGGACGACCGTCTTTCGTACGCCCATACGGATTTTCAACGTGAGCCACCACAAAAATTTGTCTCGTAGAAGAATTAACAGCCCCCTCACTCCGCACAATTTTGCCTTCCCACTCGTATTCATCTCTTCCATCTGATGCTCTAAGAATTACTTTAGGTCCGCCTTCAACAGTTGGATCCTCCCCGCGATAAATATTCGGCAAATCAAGAAACCCGAACTGAGACGCAGTTAACGGCAATCGGACCTCAGCAAAGTCAACTGCATAGATATCCGCTAATTGCCCACCGGAGCCAACGTATTGGCCAACATCCACGCTCTTGCTAAGAATTCGCCCAGCATACGGAGCCGTGATACGCGTTCGCTCCAAATTGGTCTCGGCCGTCTTTACCCGAGCTCGAGCGGCCGCCACCGAAGCCTGAGTTTCTTTTAGTTGGGGCTCTCGCAATACTAGACTGTTAGGTTCTTCATTTGGATTAAGTCGCTTCCAATCCAACTTCGCTTGTTCGCTACGAGCCTGTTCTTCGAACAACTGAAGCTTTGCTTGGACAAGATCACCCTCTGCTACGATTAATTCTGTCTCGTAGTCGCTCTTATCCAATTCGAGAAGAACATCCCCTTTTTCAAAAAAAGCTCCCTCTTGGAAATTTTCAGAGATCCGAATGACTCTTCCTCTTACTTCAGCGACCAATACGCTTTGAGTTCGAGCTCGCACTTCCCCTTGCGATTTCAATGTCATATCAAAATCGATTTCTTCCAGAACACGAGTCACCACGCTCGGAGTCGGTGTCTGAAATTTTCGCTGACGCGGTTCCTCCTTGGATGAGAGGAAATAATAAACGATCATAGCCGCGATAGCTAAGAACGCGAACGGAAGTGATATTTGCAGAATGCGCTTCATTTGTCGGAAAAAATTGGGTTACTCGCTGGGAAATTCAAAACCTCCGCCTAAAGCTAGGTAGAGATCAATGCGGCTTTGTATTCGCTCGTTTGCTACTTCAATAAAAGAACTCTGGCTAGAAAGTGACCGCCTCTCAGCATCTAAAACTGTAGTTATATCCGAAAGACCGCGCTTATAATTCGACCAGGCTAACTCGGTCGCCGCAATCGACTCTTCTTGAGCAATTCTCTGAGCCTCGTAGTCTCGCTTGTAGGAACTTTGCTCATTGAGAGCGTCTTCAACTTCCTTAAACGCAACTAAAATAGCATCCGCGTAACGAGCCAAACTCGCTTCATAAACGCCTCGCGCTCTAACCACTCCACCTTTCAAACGTGAAGTCGGAAACAAAGGTTGCGTCAAATCCAAAGCAAGATTCCACACCTTGAACTGTTCATCCAAAAGATCGCTAAACTCACTGCTGCTTGTCCCCGCGCTCCCCGTCAAACTAAAGGTCGGGAGGTTCGATTTGAATGCCATTTTTTTACGCATCAAATCTGCAGCTAAATCCCTCTCCGCTGACGCTAAATCCGGTCGACGCCACAAAATTTCACTCGGCAACCCAGCTGGCACCTCCTCTTTTATTTCCGGCAACTCTGTTGCTATCCCTAATTCGTTCGATGGATAACGCCCTAGCAAAATCTCAATGCTACGGACTCTCGCATCCCGTGACCGAAGTCGCTGTTCATAAGAACTTCTGGCTGACGCTACATTTGCCCGAATCAAGCGAACATCCAATGCCTCCGCGACCCCTCTCCTAAAATTGTCTTCGACCACTTCGAGGTTTCTCTCAAACGCATCTAACGTTTGCTTTGCTAAGTTTAAAAGTAGTTGGGCTTCAACCGAGTCATACCACAAACTAGCTGTAGACGCTGCTAGAGAAAGACGCGCAGCTCTATAATCTTCCACTGACGCCTCCCAATCCGCGATACCCGCTTGCCTCTCGTTCCTAACCCTCCCCCAAAGGTCCAATTCCCAACTCACTCGAGCCCTTAGACCAAAAGAATCACTATGCGTATCAGAAGTTCCATTATAAGTACGCGAACCACTCGGATTCAAAGTAACCTGTGGATAAACACCAATTCCCGCTTGGATAGCCGCCCCCCTAGCCTGCTCCAATGCAGCGGCCGAAGCTTTCAAATCGTAGTTATTCTCCAAGGCTTCTTTTATAAGCGAGTCCAAAGTCATATCCGACAAATCAGCCAGCCATGAATTCGTATCTACTTCGCCCGTAATCGCTTCGCTCTGCCAAGCCAACGGAGCATCCACATCCACGGAGGAAGATTGGTTCTGAGGAGAGGTCGCACAGCCAGCCAAAAGGGCAATCGCCCCTAAACCCGCTAAGACGCAAACGTTTTTAGAATCGTTTAGAAAAGGGAATACAAATCTCATTCGGAAAATAGATAGCAATAGCTTTCATTCAACCACCTGTTAAACGCTACCAACTCGCGAACGGTTACACCATTTAACATGCCAAAGATAAAGACCTTCCTGTCATAAAAGCCAGCTAGCAGGTTCAGGCCTCTAGTCTGCTTGCATTTCGCTCACAGCCCGACGCCTGCAAATGTCCCGCTAACAGCGGGCCTACAATCCGAACTCTCGCAACACCTGTAGGTCCTGCTGCTAGCAGGACACCCTCACCATTCTATCCCAGGCTCAGCACCGAATCCTCCTTCGACTTCATAACATGGAGATAAATCTACATCGTTTTGATACCCTAATGTCCCAACAATTCCTGCAAAGTACGAATATCAGTGCTATTCTCCAACAAATGCGTCGCAAAGGAATGCCTCAACTTCTACAAAACGTCCCGCTAACAGCGGGACCTACAATCCGAACTCTCGCAATACCTGTAGGTCCTGCTGCTAGCAGGGCACTGCCTGTGACTGATCCGCTATATTTAAAACAACGGCACATCTTCACACTTTACATCCCCCCACTCACTCTCCCATTTTAAGGAGCTATGTTCGAAAGTTTGACCGATAAGCTGACCTCCGCGATGCGCCAATTCCGCGGCAACGCAAAGTTGACCGAGGAAAATATGGCCGAAGCCCTCAAAGAAGTGAGAGCCGCCCTCCTGTCAGCCGACGTGCACTTTAAAGTCGCCCGCCAATTTATCGAACGCGTCAAAAAAAAATGCGTCGGCCAAGACGTTCTCAAAACCGTCAGTCCAGGCCAGCAGATCATCAAGATCATCAACGACGAGCTCATCGAACTCCTCGGAGAGGGCACCACCGAGCTCAGCACTAAGAAGCCGCTCAAAATTATGATGGTCGGTCTACAGGGTGGCGGTAAAACAACCACAAGCGGAAAACTCGCTAAGCGACTCAAAAAAGAAGGCTCCAATCCATACCTAGTCGCCTGTGACGTATACAGACCCGCAGCGATCGACCAACTAGAAACTGTTGCCAAGCAGATAGAAGTTCCCTGCTACGCCAATCGCGGTACAAAAGACGTACCTTTCATCGGAGAGCTCGGCCTTTCCCAGGCCCAAGGAGCGGGAGCCGATCTCATAATATTCGATACCGCCGGTCGCCTCCAAATCGACGATCAACTCATCGACGAGATCAAAGAGCTCAAAGCTCGCATCCAACCAGACGAGGTACTCCTCGTAGCTGACGGAGCAATCGGCCAAGAAGCCGTAAACGTCGCCAAGACTTTCAACGAAGCAGTTGAGCTCACCGGTATTGTAATGACCAAATTGGATGGCGATGCCCGAGGCGGTGCTGCTCTGTCCATGAAGGCAATCACCGGCGTTCCTATAAAATTTGCCGGTATGGGCGAAAAACTCGATGAGTTCGACGTTTTCCACCCAGACCGTATGGCCTCCCGCATCCTCGGTATGGGAGACGTTGTTTCCCTAGTCGAAAAAGCTCAGGAATCAATCGACCAAAACGAAGCTGAGAAGATGGCCAACCGCATGATGGAGGCCGACTTCAACTTCGATGACATGCTCAATCAAATGAAGCAGGTTAAGAAACTTGGCTCCATGCAATCCATTATGAGTATGATGCCAGGCATGAGTAACATGAAAATCGATGACAAAGCTGAGAAGCAAATGAAACGCTCCGAAGCCATCATCCTCTCCATGACTGTCAAAGAACGCCATAAGCCTACTCTTCTCAATGCCAGTCGAAGAAACCGCATCGCCCGTGGGTCTGGCGTCCGTATATCCGAAGTTAACCAGCTCGTGAAACAATTCCAACAGATGCGCAAAATGATGAAAAAGCTTAAAGGCGGCGGCAAAGGCAATATGCGTAAGATGATGAAAGAGATGAAGAAAAACGGCGGTGCTGGCATGCCCAATCTCCCTGGCGGCGGAGCCGGCATGGGCGGTCTCGGAGGCCTCGGGGGCAAATTGCCGTTCTGATTCTCACTTGATAGGAGCGTGTCTCAGACGGGGCAGTTATAAACTCTCTCTCGCACATAGATTCACCCAACTCGACCAACACAAGCAAGGCGTACGCATAGAAAAAGTTGCGAAGACTTATCTATTTTCTCTATAAAAGAAAGATAGTTTTCGAATTCAATTTACTGATACATTTTCTTTTAGGCTACTATAGAATCTATCTAGTGCCTCAACAACTCTAACAAAGACAAGGAAAAATCATGCTCTGGGACATATTTCAGCAATCGCAAATTGAGGACAATAAACGAAAAACAACAGAGGCTAGAAACCTAAGTCTACAGTCATCTGCTATGAATATTGAGATTCAAGAACGGATCTCCAAGCTTTCATTAATCACTCAAGCAGTCTGGAGTTTTCTAAAGGAAAAGCATGGACTAGACGAAACCGACCTCATGAACCGAATAGAAGAGCTGGATATGTCAGACGGAGTAAAGGATGGAAAACTAACAGCAGTTGTACACACCTGCCTCGGCTGTGCGAAAAAAATCAGTACAAAGTATAAAACCTGCATATACTGCGGGTGTCAGAATCACAAATACTCCCCATTCGTCGAAATAAACGAAAAGAAATAGAAGTTCTTCTCGAGGCTTGCGAATACGTATTTGGTACATACCTCAATACTTATCTTAAACTCGAACCAGTAGTGAAGTGAGTTCTTCGCGATTTTATTTAGGCGTGTTCTCTTAAGCCAACCCCAAATCAACCCCTGCATCAATAGCCAACTGTAAAGACCCTAACATCCGTCGGCGACAATGTCTTTATATCATTTAGTCAAATGACTCACATCTCTGTGTAAACTCATAAAATGAATTGATCAATATTGATAGGGACTTGTCCCCTAGTGCACAACTGGCAATTCAACCAAATTTGCAATGGCAGCACGTAAATCCTTCATCCCAAAAGGTTTCATTAGATAGTGGCAAGAATCACTTTCTGCGAGTATCTCCTGAAAGACCTCAGGCTCTTCACCTTCACCACTCATAATAATTATAGGCAACTCAGGACATCTACTATAAATTTCTGAATACAATTCTCTACCACTCATACCAGGCATATTCAGATCAATCATCACAAATGCCCATTTCTCGTCTCGATCATCATAAAGTTCGATCGCCGCTTCGGCACCCTCAACTGTAATGGGTTCATAGCCAAATTTTTTCAAAAGAGAAGTCAGCACCAATCGTAGCACTTCTTCATCATCTACAACTAAAACTTTTTCCATTACAATTCCTCATTTCACTACCTACACCAAAAGCACGCCATTTTGACGAAGCAACGCGACAACCGTATTTTTGCCTAGTAAATATCTCGTATTCAAGAACCCAAGTCATTGCACGCTGAAGAAAATCTTCATCAGTCCTATTTAAAAGGATACTCACAATGGTAATTAAATTAGAAATAATCACGACCTGGTCGACTGCATCTAACAGTTATTAGCAGGTTACCCGACAAGGATAAATCCCGTCGATCTCCTGCTTACCAATTTGCGGTATGAAACTATCGCTCGATCAACAAAGCAATGATCTTCTTCGAACCGTATCCATATATATGTAATAAAATTTTAAAAGAAACAGGCACGAAAAAGCGACCAAGGGTAATCCCTTTGGTCGCCACAAAACAAAACGTTTGTATTAACGTTTTGTTTACATATATTAAGAAATATAAATTTCTCCAGCAATATCAACATCCGGAGTGGACTCCGCCCACTTCGCATCAAAGGTTTCAGAACTGTAGGCAAAAGATGCCGCAATCTCAATATTCTTTACTGGTACCCCGCTTTCATCGACCTCTAACTCAACACCTTTCGAGGCCAACCAATTCGCATACAATTTTTGCTGGTCCGCTCGACTGGACTCTGGAGAATCCACGCCTTCAGCATTCTTAACGGGGCTAAAGTCGTTCAGTCGCGTTGTTTCCATAACCAATGCACGATCCGCAAATGGAAGTGCGTCGAAAACGAACATTTCAAACTTAATGCCATTCGCATCAGAAGGCTTCACAGTCTCGCCGCCTTCATTGAGGCAAGCTATCTTTTTAACCGCCTTGTGAAACGGTAACTGAACAGAACTTTCGGCCGAAGCTATTTTATCAATGAACGCCACATCCATAATGTGAATCGCAATACTTCCAGCAATAAACTTCAATTTGCCCTCTTCGTCACGCAACGCAGTTAGCTCTTCTGGCATATCGCTGTACTCGACTACAATTTGTTTGCCATCAAGCTCACAGAAATGACCGAGTTTTTCAGCTTCATAAGCCTTCGGGAGCATTTTGCTAGACATTGCTGATCCACTCTTAATGTGAAACCCAATAAAATAGGGATCAATCACTTGAACCAAGGGGTTGTCGACCTGGAAGTAGCTAAGAATTTCAATTCCCTTAGACTTCATCTCCGCTATCGCTCCACTTCTTTCTAGTGCTCGAAGCGCGCCACCATGCCCGTCTGGGCTCATAGCGATAGTCCCCTTGCCTTCTAAGATGATCTTACCATCAAAGTCTACCGCTGCCATCCGGCCTTGCTTGAAAAACTTAACAGAACCTTCAGCTAAACCAAAATATGCATTTTCTTCGAAGAATGAAACTGTCGCATCATGGTTCACATGGCTCGTCATAATAAACCATGGAATTTCAGCTCCATAAAGCACACGAGCAGCTCCTACTTTTTCGGCGAAGAGTTGGAACAACGTTTTACTCTTAATCGGAGAAATTGGGAACGTCCCCTTTGGCCCGTTGTAACCAAGCCGAGTTCCTTGCCCACCGGCAACCGTGAAAGCTGCGACTTTTCCATCTCTCAAGGCTGATTCGCCTTTAGTTTTGGCTTCCTGCCAGCTTGAGTCTTCGCTAAGATCCTCCGGGATTTTTTCGTAGGGAGCGGGCTTCAAATTGGCAAAATCTACCACTTCCTTGGCCTCGCTTCCCTTCACGAATGTGTCGACCAGCTCATCTAGTTCTCCGAGGTCAATCTCTCCTGCCTGCTCTAGCAAGGAAGCCTGCTCTTTAGAACCGAGTTCGTCCCAGTATTTAAATACGTGCCCTTGGCCGTGTTTTTCAAAAAGTTCCTTAGTATCCATATTTCTAATTCGCTAGGTAAAATTCTGCAGAAGGCGTCTATGGCGTTACTAGTCTTGAGTCTTATCAACGACTTAGCTTTATTCAAAACGAAATACAACTTCGTCCTTCTCTGCGTACCCCAGTTTTGTACGAATCGACCGCTCAATATATTCAGGGTCATCTTCAAGCTTCTGTAACACGATTTGGCGTCGCTTAGATTCTGCCTTCAATTCGTTCAATTTCATCTCCGCAATCGCTTCCTGATCTTCCATTTCACGCAACTCTTGATAATTTTCGTACAGAGAAGCTGCGGAATAAACAGCTATTCCGGCGAAGGCTAAAACAGAAAGATAATGCACTATGCGGCCAATGTTCATATTGGAAAACGAACTCGATAACGAAGATTGTTTGTTAATTATGCAAAAAAATAATTGTAAGATCTTTAATATTTATGGATTTTTCATCCAATGTACCAATCTTTCTACGGTCTCAAGGAAATGCCTTTCAACATAACCCCGGACCCAAATTTTTTATATTTGAGTCCAACTCACCAAGAGGCGCTACAACATATAAAGTACGGCGTAGCTGAAAAGAAGGGGTTTATCGTTCTCACTGGTGAAGTCGGATGCGGCAAAACAACCCTTTGCCGTCACTTCATTGACGAGATCGACGAAGAGAAATACGAGACTGCTTTGATTCTGAATCCACGAATCACAGAAACTCAACTTCTCACGACAATTTTAGCCGAGCTAGGAGAACCGTCTGAAGGAGCAAATAAAAACAACCTCGTCCAGCAAGTAAACGACGCCCTACTTAAGAGAATCCAACAAGGAAAGGACATACTTCTTATTATAGATGAGGCCCAAAACCTTACGTTCGAACTACTCGAACAGCTACGTCTCCTATCCAATCTTGAGACAGACAAGCAAAAGCTCTTGCAAATCATTCTTCTGGGTCAGCCAGAGTTTAAAAAAATCCTAGCGGAGAAAAGACTTCGCCAGCTTAGGCAACGAATTCTGGTCCATTCAGAACTTCGCAGGCTTAACCGCTACCAAGTTGAACAGTACATCCACCACCGAATCGCTATGGCTGGAGGGCAAGGGATTCCATTTTTCACCTCTTGGGCGGTTCGCCTCGTTCATAGAAAGTCCAAAGGCACTCCCCGTGTTATCAATAACATCTGCGATAAAGCACTACTCGCATCATACATTCGTAACTCTGAGGTGGTGCAGCGCAAAGACATTCGCACCGCCCTTAAAGACATCGACACACTCAATTTTGGATAGATAAATTTCAGAATACAGGCCTTATTGTTCAAAGGCTATTTAACTGAATTCACTCTATGTCGAAATAAGTAGTGGAGCCTACCTGCTCCTAAGCTGAAACGACAACGAATTCATTTAAAGATGAGCCTTATCAACCAGGCCTTAAAAAAGGAACAAGTCCGCAGAAGCGGCCAAAGCGACCTTGGAAACACTCCATTGCCCCCTGCTCACCGGGCACTGGTAAAGAAACAACGAGGTAACCGTAATACCAAAATTGTCGTAGGCGTTTGTTCCCTGGGATTAGTGCTACTTGTCGGAATCACTTTTTTGTCGATCACTGGAATGAAGCGAATAATCGAAGAGACCCCGACCCCAAAACAAGAGCTCGCAGGCACGCAAGATTCTGGAATCAAGGCAATAACAGACTCAACTGCATCAATGGAGCAAAAAGCAGCAAATGGTAATTCCGGGGCTTCGAGCACTTCTACTTCAATTGCTCAAACAACTCTCCAAGAGCCGTCCTTAGAAAGCGCCCCAGCAGTCGAAGAAGAAATAATTCCACCTCCTCCCCCTTTACCTAAGCCAGACCCAGCGACACAGCGATACCTTGAAGATATTCAGTTCCAGGCAGTTCGAATGGCTGAGGAACAATCCAGACTACTCCTAGACGGTCGAGTCTACCAAATAGGTAATTTAATTGGCGAAGTGGACAACCCATTGCTCTTTAAAGGCGTCGAAGGCACACATTTGGTTTTTCAGGACAAAAACGGAGCTCTTTACAAAATTAGAGGTTAAACAACTGGATATAAAGATCTTAAATGATCCACTAGGATACATTACTCAAGGCCTTCGCCATCGCTAACCTTGAGACAACGATCGAGGCTTCCACTAGAGTGACCTAATATTTTCCTTTTTTCTGTAAGTACTAGCACGAATTCAATTGTGAATTCACTCTAGTTCAGCCAATTCTCTTCACAAGAATTCGGCTTAACAACAGACATGCTAAAGAATAGACAAGAAGGAATAGTAAATTTACACGGGCTCTGGGCAGCGGCCTTAACGGTGTTTTTATTTCTAGGATGGGGTAAACTGTTTGATCTAACCGGACGCCACGTCTCCTCTGAAAACCTTCATATGTATTTGGTAGGGACTGCAATCGCCTCAGTATTAAATTTGAGGTTATACCGCTCTTACAGCAGTCAATTTTCATCTTTAGGCTGGAGCCAAACTTTCAGACTCACTTATCATCAAGTTTTTCGTATCACCTTAGTCCTCCTAGCTATCTATTTTGCTTTGCAAGACGTTAAAGCGAGTCGAATGTTCTTAGGCTCATTCCTATTGGCCACTTTTCTTAGCCTGTACGTAGTCAACAAAGTGTTACCGAAGCGACTATGCCAGCTCAGCTTCAAAACCCAAATCATTTCAACAGTTATAATCGGAACTCCCAAATCCTTAAAGTCGCTCAAGGATTGGACAGCCTCCACATCAGACCTCGGCATCGATATCGTTGGGTATATTTCAGAGGAAGAACATCCTGACTCTCTAGAAAACAGTCCAATTCCGCACCTCGGGTCACTGAAAGACTTGAGAAGTATCTTGGATTCCAAAGGGATCGCTCAAATCGTTTTAATCCAAAACGCCGTATCCAAAGAAGCGACTAACGAAGTGCTGGCTGCGTCTCAAAAAGCAGGCTGCCGTATTCGCATTTACAACAACTGGCAGGAACAATACAATCATCGCATCGTTGTCGAACACGAAGGTAAACACACATTCCTTACCCTCGAAGACGAACCCTTGGAAAACCCAATCAATCGTATAACAAAGCGCGGCTTCGATATTGCAGTTTCCTTGCCAATCGTCGCCTTTGTACTCCCGGTCCTGACCCTGTTCGTTTACTTATTCCAACGCAAACAATCTGAGGGGCCTATTTTCTACGCTCAACCGCGCACCGGAATGACCAAACGGACTTTCCACATCATCAAATACCGCACCATGCATGTATCTGATGAGAACGCAAAGAACGTCGCCAAACAGGCAACGAAAGGCGATTCCCGCATTTATCCGTTCGGAGCAATCCTTCGCAAAACAAGCCTCGATGAGTTACCACAATTCATCAACGTCCTCCTCGGAGACATGAGCGTAGCAGGCCCAAGACCTCATTTGATCAACCACGACAAGGAATTCAGCGAAACTCTAAAAACCTACTACACACGCCATTTTGTTAAGCCTGGCATCACCGGCCTCGCTCAATCAAAAGGATACCGTGGTGAAATCCAAGAATTGGAAACGCTCAAACGCAGAATTTCCTACGACATTTTCTATATCAATAACTGGTCGTTACTCTTGGATGTCAAAATTTGCATTATGACAGCTCGGGACGTTCTCTTCCCACCAAAGACCGCTTATTAATCCCAGCGGGAATTGAAGTAAACAAACTCTAACGGGAGAATTTCACAAAGCTGAGATTCTCCTTTTTTTCTAGTCGTTGCCGCGATCAACACAGCCACCCGAACCGTGCCCTAACACCGTTTTCGTCGCAATAGCCGGAGCGAGCAGCATAATCCGAAAGAGCTCAATTAGCACACGAATCCCAATTGGGGCGAAAAGACTGATTGCTCAATCACAAGAGAACATTCATCAATGTTTCTCAAAACTCCACCCCTCATCAAGTGCACCACCCGATGAGTATCACTGAAGCCCTAGAAATAGTCTCTCCTCACATCGGAACTCTCATCGGTTTCGCATTAGCGTTCGCTCTGATTTCGCGTCTCATGCGCGAGAAAAGACGGCCCAGTAACACCTTCGCCTGGCTTCTCATTATTGTGCTAGTCCCTTATGTCGGAGTGCCGCTTTACTTGGTCTTTGGGGGTCGCAAAATAGCCAAGCTAACTCGTAACAAAAGTCCCATCAACTTAAAGGACGGTTCGGATAAAGACCTTCAAACACAAGGCACTCCCTTTGGCATACTCAGCCATAACAACCAGACCCAATTTTTAAATACAGGAACTGAAGCGTTTGAAACTCTCATCAAGCAAATTCGACAAGCAAAGCACTCCATCGAAATAACCACCTTCATCTTAAGTCATGACTCAATAGGCCGAAGAATCGTAAAGGAGCTTTCCGACAAAGCACGTGCCGGGATCCACGTTCTCCTTCTCTTAGATGCAATGGGCTCGTTCGGAAAGAAAACCCTCTACATGCTAGAACTCGAAAAAGCTGGCGGACACATTGCCCGCTTTATGCCCATTTTCCCATTTTTGTCGCTTGGCCACGCCAATCTTCGAAATCACAGAAAAATGGCTATTTTCGACAGAAAACGGGCGATCATCGGCGGCCGAAATATTGGTCGCGACTACATGGGACCAAGCTCGAACAATAAACGCTGGAAAGATTTTGGGGTACTCATCGAAGGATCGGCTGTTACTCAGTTCAATGCTATCTTCAAAGCGGATTGGCAATTCGCCGCACCCAAAATACCGATTATCGCGTCATCACAAAACCACGACACACACAACCTCGAAGCTAACCGCTCAATAGAAATAATGGCAAGCGGGCCCGACACTCGAGGAGATCCTCTTTACGAAAAAATCCTGCTTACCATACAAGAAGCAGAAGAGTCCGTTACAATCGTCACTCCATACTTTATACCTGACGAAGTCCTGCAACGCACGCTAATCGTTAAAGCCCGCACCGGCAAAGAAGTCACTTTACTTGTTCCCCTCAAGTCCAACCATCGGGTCACCGATCTTGCGCGAGCCTACTACCTCAGGGAGCTCGTAGACGCAGGGGCGAAAGTCCGCTTATACCTTCCTGGAATGAACCATGGAAAAGTCCTCTTAGTTGACGATAAGATCGCAATGACCGGATCAGCCAATGTCGATTTCAGGAGCTTGTTTGTGAACTACGAAATCGGGGCATTTTTCTACCATAAGAGCGATATCTTAGCATTCAAAAAATGGATATCGACTATGATGAATGATTCTGGCAGCTACCAAGAAGTAATCGACAAAAAGCGAAGCTTCCTACGCGAAATAGCCGAAGACATCAGCAGACTCCTGACTCCACTATTATAAATATGCACCTTCGCCTGAATTCAAAATGTAGTCACTAAAGTAGGCTAAATCAATTCGGTTAGGCTAAGATCAGCCCTCATAAATAATTAAATTATAATTACACGGCTGAATTTACCAAAACTTCTTCACTTAACACCTGGATACCGAGATCAATTTCTTCCAATTTTGGATTGGTAAAATTCAATCTTAACCAACGGGAATTATTCGCCACTTCAGCGAAAAAAGCGTCCCCAGACAAAATTGCTACATTCCGCTTTAGGCAAGACTTCATCAAACGCTTCGAAGATCGATTCCCCCTCAGTTTCAACCAAAAGAACATTCCTCCCTCCGGTAATTTCCAATCCGCGTAAACCGACATTCGCTTTGCCAAAGACCTAGCCATCTCATCACGTTTAGCACGGTATACTCCGATTAACTGACTCAAATGCCTGTCCATTTCATACTGAGATTGAAGCATTTGAAAAACAATCGACTGGGACACACGGCTCGTATGCAAATCCGCTGTCTGCTTCACCTTCAAAAAAGAATCAAAAAGGTTTTCAGAACATGCGAGACACCCAATCCGTAATCCAGGCACCAGTATTTTAGATACACTGTTCAAATAAATCCAATTCGTATTCAATCGAGATACAACTGGAATATTTTTTTGAACTTTCTCAAAACTCAATTCTCGATAAGGATCATCTTCTATCAACAACGTTCCTGACTCGTTTAAAAGCTCTGCTAATTTCCTACGTCGAACCTCACTGTAATTAGCGCCCGATGGGTTTTGGTATGTCGGATTGATATACACGAAAGCAATGTCCTCAGTTTCTATCGCCTTTTGCAAAAGCGATAAGTCTATGCCTTCATCATCCAAAGGAACGCCTACGACCTTGGCCTCAAAAAATCGAAAGACCTGCAGTGCAGCCAAATACGTTGGGCTTTCAACAATTACCGTCCTCCCTTTCATCAAAAAAAGTTTAGATATAAGATCTAAGCCTTGTTGAGAACCTGAAAGAACCAAGGTTTCTTTCCAGCTCACTTCACGACCCAGTCCACGTATTCGATCTGCAAATAATTTTCTCAATTCACAATCGCCTTCACTGGCACCGTATTGATAGCTCAATTCGCTAGCCCTTGGAAGAGCCATCCCCTCTAGAAAATCGTCATCCGGCAAGCCACCAGCAAACGAAATAGTGTTTCCACTTTTAGATACTGATAAGATTTCTCGAGAAATCGACCCAGTAAGTCTCTCAACACGATCTGCGAATTTTATATTAGGCTTCACAATTACTATATTATCTGATCGAAAGGTATTCCTCAAATAGTATCTTTGAATCTCAATTATATCTTTTTTAGATCATTAACAATGAGTGCCATGTTCTCCATCACCCACAGGCAAATAGAGTGTTTCCTCGAAATCTGTAGAGACTTTCATTTTTCAAATGCAGCGAAGCGATTAGGTCTGACGCAGCCACCATTGAGTAGAAACATTAAAGAACTCGAAACAGCTATCGGTGCCCGACTCTTCGATCGAAATCCCAAAAACGTACGCCTAACCCCAGCCGGAACCGCGTTTCTCGATGAAATATATAGACTTCCTTCATTGATTAACCGAGCTGTCAGCTCAGCTCAACGTGCCCAAAACGGAGAGCATTCTATTTTGAAAATTGGGTTTGTCGGAGCCCTCCTTGGATTCGACTTACTAAAAATTATTGACGAATTTCGAAGCAGCTTCCCGAAGGTTCAATTAAAGCTCATCGATGACTCTCCGGCTAGTTTACTCGAACAGATAAACAACGACGCTCTCGATGGCATTTTCCTTGGCTTAATGCCCAACAAACTCTCTCCGAACTTAAACACACTTGTATGGAAAAAAGAACGACTACTTGCTTGCGTTCCCACCTCCCACAAATTCGCAAACGCAAAACACATAACCCTCAAGAAACTTGCGCATGAAAATCTCGTCACCCTCTCACCACAAATCGCACCTGCATACAGCAACCTAATTGATCAATTATTCGAATCGTTTGCGACTAAACCTAAAGTTGTTCAACAAACAGACAAGGTACCTGCTCTCCTCAGTAACGTTGCAGCAGGGATCGGCACCGCGATCCTACCCTACACAGCCTTCTCACAAGCCAAATCCCACATCTGCGGGATCCCTATTCATTCCTCAAAGGCAAAAGTGTCGAATACATTTGTGTTCAGAAAAAACACTCGCAACACGCAACTCATCGAACTGCTAGCCATCCTAGAAAGATCAAATTAAAAGCAACTGTAGCCAAAAGGATTCATTCTGTCTCAACTACCAATCGGTTTACCCAAACTCGCCCATCTCCGACCACAAAGCCTTGCCTCGTCTAAGCATACACACTACGAAACTCCTTTCACCAAAGCAAAAAAAACGATGCGACTATCGTCGTTACTTTAAAACTTCTAAAACTTCACACTTCTGAGGGCGTGTTCGTAAATAAACTCAAAGCTGGCTTGAGCTCTAAACGAGACCACACTCGATAACAATTACTCAAAGCGAAGGCGTCTTAAAAGGCTGCAATTTAAGCATCAGAAAAATCGCCACAGTCCTCAATTTCGGCGACTCATTTTACCTTACGAGTTGGCTAAAAACAAGTCGATCTACATCTCCCAAAGTGGACCTAATCACGGCAAACGATTACCTGCGTCATTCATACTCGTAGACCTCCAATAAAGCAATACCTTCAGCGCCTCCGACACCACTCACAACAACAGTATACGCTCCTGGTTCCAAGGTCACTAACATAGCAGCCGAACCACTACCAGGGACCAATTTGGTTGCACCTAAAACATCAGCAGCCCTCTCAACAAGAGTAGTATTTGACTGATCATCATCCCAATCATCTATTATCATGTGAGTTGACTCATCATCTTTAGAAATCATTGGTACCAAACGAAATTGCGGATCACTTAATTTAAATGTATCATCTATATTCTCTAGCTCCATCCCAACCGCCTGAAGAAGCACCTTCCGACTAGAGTTTCCATCAATTACAAATCCACCAATCAAACCAGCGTCATTAGGCCCGACCTTTCCACGAGTACTTATATTAACCAAATTTGAATTCACAACTTCAACACATCGCACAGTAGAAAAATTCAAATTTTCTCCGCTTGGATCAATCATGAAATCATCAAAATAAAGTGCCTCTACTCCCCGTACTCCATTGAATATATTTCCAGCTGATGAAAAAATTAAAATCCTACTTATATTTTCAAGCGACTGAAACCGAAAATCGGCATCAACAGACACTCTCGTTTGTATTGAAAAATCACTACCTCCTCTAATGTACATCGACGATTGAAAATTCCAATGATCTACAACAAACCAAATTTCGTAGTAAACCTCTAGGTCGTGAGAAGTTTGAGCAATAGGTTGAAACGAATCTGACACATTTCCCTCATCACGGTACTGAATAATACCGTCTTCAATAATTCTAGCTTGCACCGCATGTCGTGAGAAATGAGTTACACTATCAGCATCTTCCGTAGACAAGCCAAAAAAGTGATGAACCCTCCCCGCTGTCTCGCCAGCAGAGGGTATCGCCATTTTGAAATAAAACGTGCTCTTTTGACCTTCAACACCTTCTATTTGAGCATTTCTGGGAATTGGAAGAGTTCCAATAACATTGTGAGTAAGACCTCCCGCAACACCCGGATCAATTCGCATCACATTACCCTGCCCACGATTAAAAGGATCATCCACTATTGTAATTGAACCAAGCTCGCTCGCTTCTTCTTCTCCATAGAATTCGATTATCCAATTTGAAAGGTTACCACTCTCGAAATCATCAACAACAATAAACCCTGCAGAGCAGGGCCTGCCAAATATAAATACAAACAATACAACAACAAGCCTTCTCATTGGATTAATGAATTTTGAAAAATTCGAAAAAACGACAATTCAAACCATATCGTTTTCTCATTCAAATTTGAAAAATTGGCATAGTCACTTTGTATCATAAACTTCCAACAATACAATTCCTTCGCCAGCTGTGGAACTGTCAACAATAACCGAATACGCCCCAGGAGATAATTCAAGTAACATCGCAGAAGAAGTGCTACCTTCTTCAAGTACCGTAGCTCCAACTTCACTACCCAATTCAATTATTTCAGCAGAATTCGACTCGTCTCCCCAATCGTTATTCAAAATATGAGTCGATTCATCATCCTGAGAGTCCATGGGCACCAAACGAAGTTGTGGATCACTCAATTTAAGCGAATTATCAACACCCTCTAATTCCATACCCACAGCTTGCAGAAGCAGTTTTCGATTCAACTGCCCTTCAACCACGAACCCACCTATCAAGGCATCATCCTGAGTTCCCACTCGCCCACGCGTACTTATGTTCACTAAATTTCCACTATCCAGTAAACCATCACAATCGCGACTCAATCCCCATATATCCATATAAGAAGTATTTATATAGATGTCATCTACATAAATCGGATCTTGGCCACGACTAGTTAACACTCCATCAACCATAGACTCACCGCCTGCCGTAATTAACATGAGCGTATTTATATCACTATAATTTTCTTTTCGATAGCAGGCATTAACAACAACCTCAGTAATCACTGGAAAATCGACACCTCCTTTCAAATAAACCGAGTATGTGTTATCCCAATGATCTAAAACAAACCATACTTGATAATAGGTATCAACATCCTGAGGACTAGTTGATACTGGCACGAACCATGGGAAGCTACATTGATCCCGAACATTGATTTCACCCTTTGTATTACTGCGAATATAGGCCGCATAGTCGCTAAATGTACTCGGGCTTTCAACCGCGCTCAACCCAAACGAGAAATCAGCAACTCCTGGATTCCCACCTACACTCGGTCTCCCAATCCTAAAATAGAAGGAACTCTCTCTACCGTCGATTCCACGAATTCGAGCCTCATTTGGAAATCTCAAAGCCGCGATCATATTACTGATGCCACCTTCTGCAATACTCGGATCGATTCTCAATACCTTTCCCTGACATTTGCCCAGAGGATTATCAACTACCGAGATAGAACCAAGCTCACTCGCATACTCCTCTCCACTAAAATCAACACTCCAATCAGATATATCTTCATCCTCAAAATCATCAACTAATTGCCAACCCGCAAACAAGTATAACTGGCAAATTTGAACGAAAAGAAAAAATAGCGTCTTAGACATCATCTAAAGTCGAGTCACTGGTGGGGCATTTTCCAAAATCAATGAAGTTCAGTTAAAAACGCAATCTACTTAGGATGAATGGTTAATTTCGCCTGATGAATAGTTCCTTCCGCAATTTCAAAAGACGATCTAGATGCAACAAGTGACGTTAACGGAGTCCCTAAAAGAGCGGTAATAAGGATAGAATCCGTAACCACGGTAGCCGCAAAGTAATCGAAGCACCACTCTATTTATTAAGATCACCCATCACCGCTCTGCTCACAATCGCTTCGTCTACCGAGCCGATCAGGCGACTATGTACCACAAGAGCCCAACCATATACGCTCTCACCCAATTACGAAACTCCGTTTACCAAGGACGAAAAAACGACGCGACTGGCGTCATTTCTTTTAAACTTCGAATACTTCACTATTCAAAATTCACTCTTCTAAATTCAAAATGGTGGTAGGAACAGGATTGGTTGACGCTAACGCATCAATCGCTTTGCGACTCGTATTCACGCTCGCAGAAGCTCGCTCCGTCTACCGAGCCCGCTAGGCGATATGACCACAAGAGCCCAACCTTACAGGTTCTTATCCTGCTACGAAACTCCTTATCGCAGGGCACAAAAAAACGACTTGGCCTAAGTCGTTTCTTTAAAAAATGGTGGTAGGAACAGGATTCGAACCTGTGTAGGGTTGCCCCAGAAGATTTACAGTCTTCCCTCGTTGGCCACTTGAGTATCCTACCAAATTGAAGAGCCGCTACAGTTATAATTCTGAAATAAAGATCAAGTGAAATGTTAAGATTTCTAAATTTTATTTCAAACCACTCCCTTAAGCTCTGGACAGACGCTGCCAAGTTATAAAGCTGCTGCGGTCTTACACATGGAAACTTCCCTTTTCGATTACCATTTGCCAACTGAACGAATCGCCCAAAAGCCGACGCAACAACGCGATGCGTCTAGGCTTTTAGTTGTTAACAGAAAAGACCACTCCCTCGAACATCGTTCTTTTAAAGATATAACTGACTACCTCGGTCCCAGCGATTTCCTCTTTCGCAACACCGCAAAAGTACTCCCCGCACGCATTTTTGCCAAACGCCCCACCGGCGGAAAAGTGGAATGCCTTCTCCTAAGGCCGGCAGCCGAATCAAATAGCGAAACCTCACCTGCCGGGCATAGCCCAAATAGCGAATCAGCCTGGCATGCCAGCCGTAGCTCGAAGAGCGAAGGATGGTGGTGCCTCCTACGCCCAGGAAAGAAACTCCCCCCAGGGTCAACGTTTGCTGCCGAAGATTTCTCCGCCGAGGTGCTACAAAAAAACGACAACGCAGAGTATCTCGTAGCCTTCACCCTCTCTGTCCACAGCTCGGTTTCCGAAATGGCCGCAGCCCATGGCAAAATGCCTTTGCCACCCTATATTAGCCGTGAAACCGAGGACTCGCGAGATGGCGAAGACATCGAACGTTACCAAACTCGCTACGCAAACGATAATAAAATGGTTGCCGCCGCGGCCCCAACCGCCGGCTTACACTTCAATGATGAGCTCCTCAATAAGCTCTCTCAACAAGGTGTCACTTTCCACGATCTTGTGCTTCACGTCGGGATGGGCACATTCAAGCCGCTTGAAGCAGACAATATCGAAGATCACGAAATACATCGAGAAATCTACGAAATCTCCGCTGAAGCCCAATCAGCTTTACGTTTTGCTCCTGCCGAAGGCAAACGACGCGTCTGTGTAGGAACCACCAGTGTGCGAACAATCGAAGACTACCTTCGCAAAACAAACACCAACCAGCCAACGACTTACACAAACGAAGCTGACATATTTATCTACCCGCCCAGGAAATTTGCCGGCGTCGACGCCCTCATCACAAACTTCCACCTGCCTAAGTCTACTCTTCTCTGCTTAGTATCTTCTTTCCTTGCCCCCGGCAAAGAAGACGGAATTCTTTGGCTGAAAGAAATTTACCAAGAAGCCATCAAAGAGGAGTATCGTTTTTTGAGCTATGGCGACGCCATGCTGATACTTTAAAAAACGCCACAACTGACCTCGACAGAAACGTAAAATCGCTCTATTTTCCAATCCTCAATGGAAGAACCTTGCCCAATTAAAGACTTGGTCGACGACGCAACCTTCGATTTCACCATGGGTGAAGAAAAGACAGCGATCGCCAAACTCACACAAATAACCCTCGACCATCCAAGCTCGTTCGAAGCATGGCACGCTCTTTCAGAAGTTGAATACTCCTTGAATAACTTCGAAAATGCTCTCTCTTCCGCCGAAAAGGCTTACCAACTCAAGCCAGACGATCTTTTCATAAACACCACCCTCTCCCGCATTTGGGTTGAGAAAGGAGATAAGGAAAAGGCCGAACATTTCGGAGCTCAGGCAAAAATGCAGGGGTGGAAAGAACAGATACAAAATCCGTCCGATGCCCAAACCGGCATAGATCTTTAAACTCGACATTCGTTAACTGGGCAGCATTTTGCCCCTTTTTCCAATTAAGGCCTTATGGATAAAAAGTACGCTTTAGATTTTGAAAAGCCGCTTCGCGGTCTCATTGCTCAGTTAGATAACCTTCACCAGCTATCGACTGAAAACGATATCGATGTATCGAGCGAAATTCACGCGATAGAAGCTAAGATCGAATCGACCAAGAAGTCTATCTACTCAAACCTTTCCTCTTGGCAACGCGTCCAACTCTCACGCCACCCAGACCGCCCCTACGCTCTGGACTATATCAATTCCATTTTTGACGGTTTTCAAGAACTCCACGGAGACCGCTCTTATAAAGACGACCGCTGCATCATCGGAGGAACTGCCTTCCTAAATGGCAAAGCCGTCATGGTTATTGGCCAACAAAAAGGCCGAAGCACCAAAGAAAAGATCGAGCGCAACTTCGGACTCCCCAATCCAGAAGGTTACCGCAAGGCTCTTCGCTTGATGAACATGGCAAACAAATTTGGCATGCCAATCATCACCCTGGTCGACACTCAAGGAGCATACCCAGGAATTGGTTCGGAAGAACGTCACATCGCTGAAGCCATCGCTATCAACCTACGCGAAATGGCCTCACTCGAAGTGCCAATCATCACTGCAGTAATCGGCGAAGGCGGATCAGGCGGAGCTCTCGGACTCGCAATTGCCAACCGCGTACTAATGATGGAAAATGCATACTACTCCGTCATCACGCCAGAAGGCTGTGCAGCGATTCTTTGGAGAGACGCCGGCCAAGCCCCAGCAGCCGCTGAAGCGCTCAAATTGAGTGCCAAGGACTTGTTAAAATTTGAAGTCGTAGAAGAGCTCGTAGAAGAGCCCATGGGAGGAGCCCACAACGACATCGAGAAAGCAGCCGAATCGCTCAAAACCGTTTTCCTCAAGCACCTCGAAGAACTCGGCACCCTCAGTCCTGAGGAATTGGAGACAGATCGCTATGATCGTTTCCGCAAGATCGGCGTATTCACAGAAGCTGTCAACGACGGCAAAATCGTACCGATCGAAGAAGCCGCCTCCTAATTCGCATATTTCAAAAAAACATTCACACGCCAAAAAATCAAACGCATGAGCACTGACACAGATACAAAGAAACCATCGACCGAAGCGGCCACAAAAGGCGGCGAAATGTCAGGTTCCGATGTCGTCATTGAAGCCCTCATACGCGAAGGCGTGAAGGACATATTCGCTTATCCAGGAGGAGCATCCCTAGAGCTTCACCAGTCCCTAGCCAAACGCAAAGACGACATCCGCGTCATCCTCCCCCGCCATGAACAAGGTGGCGCCTTTGCTGCCGAGGGCTACGCCCGTGCATCCGGGAAGCCAGGCGTATGTATGGCAACCAGCGGACCTGGGGCCACCAATTTGATGACAGCCATCGCAGACGCATTCATGGACAGCACGCCCATGGTTGCAATTACTGGCCAAGTCTATTCAAAATTCATAGGAAAAGCAGCCTTCCAAGAAACTGACTTTTTCGGCATGACGCTCCCCGTGGTGAAGCACAGCTTCCTTGTACTCGACGTCACGGAGCTACCAATGATCATGCGAAAGGCCTTTAAAATCGCTACTTCCGGTAGGCCTGGCCCAGTCGTCGTCGACATACCAAAAGACATTCAGCAAGCGATGACCGTTCCGCAATGGGTTGAAGATGTGCCTCTTCGCTCCGACAAATTGCCAACATTTGCCTCAGACCTTGAACTTAAGAACGTCGTAAAACTCATCGAGGAAGCAAAACGCCCAGCGATTTATTTCGGTGGAGGAGTCGTTTCAGCCGAAGCTCACAAAGAGCTCACCGAATTCGTAGAACGTACCGGCATCCCCTGCGCTTCAACCCTCATGGGTGCTGGCAGTTTCCCAGAAACGCACGAGCTTTCCTTAAAATGGTTCGGCATGCACGGCTCTGCTTATGGGAATTGGGCAGTGCACAATTGTGATTTACTCCTGACTTTTGGGGCACGCTTCGATGACCGAATAACTGGGGACGTTACGAAGTTCGCGCCTCAAGCTGAGATCGTTCACATCGATATCGATCCATCTGAACACAATAAAAACAAAATCGTTCATCACCCAATCGTATCCGAAATCAAATACGCAATCGGACGCATGAACGAGCTGATGGCGCAAAGCTTCCAGAAGCCGGACATCACCCCGTGGATCGAACAAGTTCAGCAGTGGAAACGCGATTTCCCCTTCTCATGGGAAGAAAGCGAGCACATCCTCCCGCAAGAAGCCATCAAAACTCTTTATGATCTAACTAAAGGCGAAGCGATTATTTCCACCGGCGTCGGACAGCACCAAATGTGGGCCGCTCAATTCTACAATTTCGCTCACCCTCGCAGTCTCATTTCTTCTCTTGGTCTCGGTTCAATGGGATACGGCTATCCGGCCGCAGTAGGTGCAAAGGTCGCTTGCCCAGACCGTCAGGTTATCGACATCGACGGAGATGGATCATTCGCCATGAATATCCAAGAATTGGCGACAGCTAAGATTGAGAAGATTGCTGCCAAAGCAATGATCCTAAACAACCAGCACCTTGGAATGGTTGTTCAGTGGGAAGATCGCTTCTACAACAGCGTTCGCGGAAATACGATTCTAGGCGACGAAAACAACATCGGTTCTCCAGAAAACTTGGGTGGCATCTATCCAGACTACGTAACAATCGCCAAAGGCTTCGGTCTCCCCGCTCGTCGCGTGCACAAACGCGAAGAACTCAAAGACGCTATCCAAGAGATGCTCGATTCCGACGAAGCCTTCCTCCTCGACGTAATCGTCCCCTACACCGAACACGTCCTCCCAATGATCCCTGCCGGCAAGACGGTCGATCAAATGGTCGTCAAGTAAGTATTCAATTTGTAGGCCCGGCATGTCCGCCGTAATCAAATGAAGGCAGGATGACAGGGCTTTTTTGGGCCTACATTCGCTCAGATACTTCCGAGATTCAAAAAAAGGCAGAACGGGCAAGCGGAGACAAGAGGACTCGTGCAGCGAGTACGAATTACTCTCAATCGACTGGTTCGGCCTTTCTCGTTTTGGGGTGGTTTTCAGAAAGTTCCTTTAGCTTTTCTATCTTCTCTCCATAGTCCATCCGTAGTGCGGATCTGATTTCTTCTTTTTTCCTCTTCCTTTGTTCTTCTTCATATGTTGATCCTCTATTACAGAGAATCTCGTGTCCACTATTCTCAGGGCGCATCACTTGGACTAAATGCCGAAGTTGTTGAGGTAAATGCGAGTAAGATAAATGCCTTTAGAAGATTCATGTTTTATTCAGTGAATGCCTAAATATGATGCCGTAGTGGAGGAGCGAGGCGACAGAACGAAGGTCCAGCTATTCTGCGCCATGATTTACTTGTTATGTTTATATGGTTAGCTCCATTAATTTCGCCGAGTCTCCATAGTTGGAATCAATAGTAACACTTATCACCTCTTTAAAACCGAAGCTGCCCCAAAATAAGTCTGAACTTTGCACCGCAACAAGCCGTATTTTGATAAACCCAATTGAGCGTGCCTTAAGAATGAGACTCTCTACCATTGTGCGAGCGATGCCCTTCCCTTGCGAGCTCGAGGAAACAGCAAGGTCGTGAAGAAATAAAGTTGAGCTGCCGACTCCAATGGGGGAATTGTCATTCAACGTCGGCGGTTCCTCACCTGCCCAAGGGTGAGACAGAAGATAGGCACAAACACTGCTTTCATTCGTTGTGTATATCAAACAGGTACCTGGCGACGAAATCCATTTTTTCTTGAGACAACTCATCTCTTCAGCAGGTACTTCTCTATAAGCTTCCTCCTGAATCCTGGAAATATCATTCCATGAATTTTCCGAAATTAAATCAATGGGCATGCTTTAACCTCATAAAACACAACGTTCCAATGTGGCAAGAGGACCAGTCGAGCCGGTATGAATTGCTCACAATCGGCTAGTCAGCCTTTCATCTTTCCAAGGGGCTATTTCCATGAGTTCTCTATATAGCAATCTAAATTTTCGAAACTGAGACATTCCATTTGGAGAGAATTGAGCGGTCGCCTCTCCGATTTTCTGGTCAACGATTCGAATGGATCTCTCTTCTTCTTCATCCTGATACTTAATCCCAAGTGTTGGCATGTCATCCCACGAAGATGAATGGGTTTCTTTTTCGATCAAATCGAAGTCAAGAGCCGTGATTCTTTCGCAAACGCTACTAGCGAAGAAGAATCTGAAACATCCGGCCAAATTCGTATTTGCCAAGCGAACAATGTGAACGGCAAGGTCATGAGCAAGGTGAGTGATAGCAGTATTCCTTTCATCTTATTTGCCTAACGGACGGGCGGATCAAACACGAGCATTCGGCGAAACGCAAGTTTCGGCGAAGCGCAGCTGTTTGCTTCCGCTTGTTGGCGCGCGCGGAGCGCG
>JAKYXN010000042.1 GCA_022538095.1 Puniceicoccaceae bacterium K14
AGGTACGATAGAAAACCGGAAACTTATATGGGATTCGCAACGCTCTCAGCATTAACTGATTGGATCAAATTCGATATTGTCCACACGGCCTAAGTCCTCCTTGGAAATGAAAAGTCTCAAATGGCAACCTAATTTTTACGATCATCGACTGAGGAAAGACAATGCATTAGAAGGTTTCGCTTTCTACATATTCATGAACCCATACTGAAAAGAAATTATAGATACAGATAAAACTTGGCCATGGTGGGTGATAAATAGAAACTACAAACCTTTATTTACGGACCACTTGTCTAAAATGAAAAGCCTCCTAAAGAATGGCTAAACCAGCCAGGCTCTGCCGAAGATTTAGTAAATTCAGACTTATCGTAGGGCCTCAGCTCGCTGAGTGCCGTTCACCGGAACCCTAACTAATTGCGGCTCTCAGCGAGCTGAGGCCCTACAGAAACCAATTACTTTGGAGATCCTGGATTCTCATCGTCGTGGGCGGCTCTAATGACTGGGACATCACCGATTTCATCGGGGTTGGACACAATCACGACCATCTCTAGATTGTCACTGTAAAATAATTACGATGCCTCAATTTTTTAGGAAAAATCGCCCCAATGTAATTTAAATCGTATTTTTCCCACAAGGACAGAAATCACTTCTTTCGCCGAGTTCGTCAAACAAATGGGATGCCACCACGAGAGTTTAAGCTCCAAAGGTTCTTTAAGGCCTGTCTTCTCAGCCCAAACGAAGTGCCCTATTAGGCATCGTTTTCGATGCCTTTAAGGAACCTAATTATTCAATCAAAAAAGATAAGCCTATTGACTCTAATGAATTAATTACTCTTTTATAATTTATTCTAATTAACCTCTCAAATTCTGACTAGAATGAATATAAAACTCATACCACTCCTGATCCTAACCGTTGCTGCTTCAATTGCCAGTAAAGCAGCTGAACCAAAAACCTGGGAAGTAAAACTGCGGGCGGCCTATCTGCAAACGGTTGATCATTCGGATGCATTCTCAGCTCTTGGAATCGACTTTGCTCGTGACTCTGTCGTCGTAGAAGATAAATTGATACCTGAAATCGATATCGCTTACGCATTCACAAAAAATATCGTCGCTGAGCTTGTTTTAACAATTCCGCAAACGCACGATGTATCGCTCAATGGTGTTGGTTCCCTCGGCACCTTGGAACACCTTCCTCCAACATTGAGCCTTGTTTACGAGTTCGACAAATTCGCTGGTTTGACTCCTTACATATCAGGTGGTCTCAATTTTACGTGGATTACTGACAAAGACTTGAGCGTCGCTGGTGTAGAGCTCGACCTCGAAGACTACAGCTTAGGAGCCGCAATCGGTACCGGAGTCACATACGACCTCAACGAAAAATGGAAACTCGATGCCAGCGTTAAGTGGATCGACCTTGAGTCAGATGTCACTGCGGGAGGAGTCGTTCTTACAAACGCGCAGCTTGACCCATTCTTATTTAGCTTCGGAGCAAACTTCAGTTTCTAGCCACTTTTTTTTCCATTCTTACTCTTCCTCAAAGCTACCTTCGGGTAGCTTTTTTTCGTGTTTCACCGGGTCTACTATCAACTCTTATTCATTCGAACGTCCATCCATACCGCAAGGGTCAACACAAGACCACGCGCTATAAACTTCGTCGCTGGATCGACAGACATGAGGGTCATACCATTGAGAAGAGAGGCCATTATAAGAGAGCCAGCTAAAACGCCAATGACCGTCCCCTTGCCTCCTTTAAGACTGACCCCGCCAATCACACAGGCTGCAATGGCGTCGAGCTCCATCAGGTCGCCTACCGACGTCGTTGAAGAGCCGGCGTATGATGTTTGCAAGAAACCGGTAATCGCAACCAAAGCCCCAGCAATTGCAAAGGCCCCAATCGTTACCTTGCCTACAGGAACACCGGAGATATGAGCTGCCTCTTCGTTACCACCAATCGCATAGAGATGCCTTCCAAACTTCAAGTGTTGGGTCAGTACATAGATCCCGACCGCTACTATGCCTAGAATCAAAGCCGACAGCGGAATACCTCGATATTCATTCAAAATCGTCGTGGCAATGAACATGCAAATTGAAACGATAAAAAATTTATAGAATGCGATCTCTCCATCATCTACTTCAAAATTGTGCTGTTTTCGGTTTGATCGCGCTCTCAAATTGGATACACCCATAGCTATTACGACAAATGCAGTAACCATGTAGCTGATCGAAGGACTCAAATACTGCGTCGTCAAAATTGAGTACAAATTCTCCTTCCCTCCCTCAACAATCGGGATCGTCGAAGTATTGATCACATTCCAAAACACTCCCTTAAAAATCAATAGTCCGCCAAGTGTTACGATAAAAGCCGGTATACGTTGCTTCACAATCAACGCACCCATACCCGTCCAAATCAGGATCGCTGCGATCAATGCCAACGTCATCGAAATTGGTGCGGGGAGACCAAAGGCAGTCGTCAACACAGCCGCAATGCCTCCGAACAAGCCAATACCGCTCCCTACTGCTAAGTCAATGTGGCCACATACAATAATGAGAAGAACTCCCAGAGCAGCGACAGCCGTAGTTGAAATTTCGATAGTCAACATCGACAAATTTCTAGCTCCTAAAAACGACGGATTCATAATGGCAAAAAATGCCCATATCCCAATAATTGCGAAAAAGAGCGTGTAATCCCGAATTGGTATCTTCTTTGTCATAGCGATTGTCCGATTGCTGCGCCAATAAGCGCCTCTTGATTAAATTCTTCTTTTGCAAATTCCCCGCCAATGCGTCCCTCAAATAGCATCATAATTCGATCGCTCATTCCCATAAGCTCAGGCAACTCGCTCGATACGAGAACAACCGCTTTCCCTTCATCCGTTAATCGATTTATCAACTCATAGACCTCTAACTTGGCGCCCACATCTATTCCTCGCGTCGGCTCATCCAGAAATATCACTTCAGGCTCGGATAGCAAAGCCTTACCCAAAACTACTTTTTGCTGATTACCTCCTGATAATGTTCCGGTAACCGTCTCTAAACTTGGCGCTTTTACGCGAAGCTGCCTGGAGGTTTTTTCGTTTTTTTGAAATTCTTTATTCGTATCCATTTTTCCAACTTTATTGGAAATAGAATCAAGAGACGAAAGTGAAAAATTGAAATTATTGGACTGCTCAATCACAAGTCCGAAGCGTTTTCGATCTTCAGACACGAGAACCATTCCCGCTTCGATAGCTGCCTGTGGACTTTGCCCCTCATAACTTTTTCCGTGTAACGCGACACTCCCTTCCTCGCGTTCTCCATAAGCTCCCATGATATGCATCAACGTTTCTGTACGCCCCGCGCCCATCAAACCGCCCAAGCCTAACACTTCTCCCTTTCTAACCGAAAAAGATATACCCTGTAAGTCGATAGCATCCTCTGGTCCCTTAACCGAAAGCCCTCTAACTTCCAATAGGTTCTCTCCACAAGCGCTCTTGCGTCGAGGAAACAAATCATCGATTTCACGGCCCACCATTAACTGAATAACCTCGGCTGCGGTAGTCTCCGAAGTTTCAAGCGTTTTGATAGTGTGCCCATCCCGCAATACCGTAATGCGATCTGAAATGCTAAAGACTTCGTCGAGTTTATGGGAAATATAAATACACGCGATTCCTCGCTTTTTTAAATCGCGAAGCATCTCAATCAAGATATCGACTTCATGCTCCGTTAAAGCAGCCGTCGGCTCATCTAAGATCAAAATATGCGATTCCTTGCGGAGCGCTTTGACGATCTCGACAAGTTGCTGTTTTCCCACCCCGAGATCTCCCACACGGGCAGTCGGGTCAATATCGATTTTGAAATGTCGCAACAACTCTGAAGTATCCGTGTACATTTTATTCCAATCGATGAGAACACCCATCATCGGCTCATGTCCTAGATAAATATTCTCGGCGACTGTCATGTCATTGACTAACGCTAGCTCTTGATAAATCACCGCGATTCCAGCCAATTCAGCATCTTTGATACCTTGAAAGTTAGCTTCGGTTCCATCGACGAAAAATGCTCCGTCGTAAGTGCCCTGTGCCCAAATTCCGGATAAAATTTTGATCAAGGTCGATTTACCCGCTCCATTTTCTCCGCACAGCGCATGTACTTCGCCTTTCGCCAGATCAAACCCCACCTCACTCAGCGCTTTCACACCAGGAAAGGTTTTGCTCACTTTTTTCGCGTGGAGTACGACGTTTTCTTTCATCGGAATAACAAAGGAAAGAAAACTTTTTAATTCGCTGTTACCTTATAAATTTCTTCCTGCGAATGAAAGCCATCCGCAACCACCGTCTCCATCATATTCTCTGCAGTCACAGAAACGATATCCGCCATCCCCATTGGAATTTCGGCCATATTGTTATCGATTGATTCGGGAACAACAATCGGCTTTGCAGTCGCTAAGTTATACGCCATCTCTGCTGCCATTTTAGCAAGTTCTGGTATAGGCTTATAAACCGTTTGGTTTTGAGTCCCCTGAACAATCCGTTGGCAAGCCACCAAGTCAGCATCTTGGCCCGTTAAAAGGATGCGTCCTGACAATCCTTCTTCTTCCAAAGCTTTGGATGCGCCATTGGCCAAAACATCCGCCGAGGCGAGAATGCCATGAAATTCCTTACCGTGTTTAGTAATTGCTGCGTTCACGATCATTTTGGCGTTTCGTCCTTCCCAATTTTCACACCAGTCCTCATGGATAATCTCAAGTTTGCCAGCTTCAACCAAAGGCATCAAAATCTCGTCCTGCCCCTTCTTGAATAAGAAGGCATTGTTGTCCGATTTCGAACCAAGCAAACGAACGATTTTCGGATTAGGCACATTTTTCAAGGCCTCAACCAAATAAGCAGCCTGTAACCTCCCCACCTTTACATTGTCGAATGTCACATAGAGGTCCAATTTGTCAGTACCGGTTATTAGGCGATCGTAGCTAATTGTCGGAATACCTGCTTCCGCCGCCAGCTCAACACCTTTAGCCATGGCTGCTCCATCATGAGGGATGATTACCAAAACATCCACTCCCTGCGTAATGAGACTTTGAATATCCTGTATCTGCTTCGCATCATTCGAATTCGCGACTTGGATGGATACCTCTGCTCCAAGTTCTTCAGCTCTCGCAATCAAAGCGCTTTGGTCTTTATGCCAACGGGGTCCCCGAATCTCATCCATCGAAAAACCAATCAACACTTTCCCCTCTTCCGACGCTCCAGTAGTTCTTTCGCCACTCTTGCCAGGTTTTGATAGGCTCAAGCCGAGACCAACACATAACAACAAACAGGTGATCAACAGACCAATGCGATACTTCATAATAGGGTAGAGTAATTATTTTGCTAGATCCAACCATTGAAGATATTCTCTAGAGCTGGTAAATGAAAAACGACCCTTAGCAAAGTACTCAAGCAAACTAAAGCAAAATACATAGCTACTTGCTTAAGTTGCCGTAAACCAGAGGACCACAAGTAAAACGAGCAACCAACGAAGTCCCTTCTTGCCAGACAGCATCATATCCTCTGCTATGAATCGAATGGATTTCGATCTTAGCTCTCCCAGTCGCTTTTCTTTAGATGTTCCGGCCATCGATTTCCGGGCCGAACTCAACGACGAGCAATACGCCGCCGTCACCGCGAAACCCGGTCCCCTCCTGATACTCGCCGGAGCTGGCAGCGGCAAGACTCGCACACTCACTTACCGTGTCGCCTACTTACTTAGCCAAGGCGTTCCGCCAAACGAAATCCTTCTTCTGACCTTTACCAATAAGGCTGCCAAAGAAATGCTCGAACGGGTCGAAGATCTCACTGCCGTCGAAGGCAGGCGTTTTTGGGGTGGCACCTTCCATAGTATTGGTCATCGCCTTCTTCGACTTCACGGAGAAGCCGCTGGCCTGGCAAAGAATTTTACCATTCTAGATGCCGGCGAAGCAGAAACCGTCATGAAGCAGTCCGTAGAGACAGTAGACAAGGCCTTCTTCAAAGTTAAGACTCACCCCAAGGCAGGTCCCCTCTCCTCGATCATCAGCATGTCCCGCAATACCATGCTAAGCATCGAAGAAACAGTGCTGACCCATTTTCCACAGCACTCTGATTTCATCGATCCTATCATTCGCTTTGCCGACATGTACGCTCAGAAGAAAAAGGAACAACAAGTCGTCGATTATGATGACTTACTCGTGTATTGGCTAAAACTTCTTCAAGACACTCCCGAAATTGCTGAATATTACGGTAATCGTTTTCAACATACACTCGTCGACGAATACCAAGACACCAATATTCTACAGGCAAAGATCGTCGACGCCATGTGTGCCAACCATCAGATTATGGCCGTGGGTGACGATGCTCAATGCATATACTCCTGGCGAGGGGCAAACTTCGATAACATTCTCAATTTCCCGGATCGACACCCCGGCACGCAAATCCTGCGAATCGAAACGAACTACCGCAGTACACCGGAGATTTTGACCCTGGCAAACTCAGTAATCGAAAATCGCACTAGCCAAGGATTTGACAAGGAACTTAGAGCCCATAAGCCATCGAGCCAAAAACCATATGTCGTCCAAACAATGGATACGCGTGAGCAAGCTCACTTCGTCATCAAACGCATTCATGGCTTGTTAGACGAAGGAAGAGAACCTGCGCAAATCGCGATATTGTACCGTTCCCATTTCCAAGCCCTCGATATGCAAATGGAGCTTTCGCGATCCGGAATTTCCTACCAAATAACGAGTGGCGTCCGGTTTTTTGAACAAGCGCATATCAAAGATTTAGTCGCTCACCTACGTATCATATACAACCCAAGTGACGCGGTCTCATTCTATCGCCTTTTTACCTTGTTGCCCAAAGTTGGCCCGAAATCCGCCGAAAAGCTCTACGCTCTTACCGCTGCAACAGCGAAAAAGAAGGAAGTCGATTTCATTGATGCCCTAGCCCTTGAAGAGGTTATGAAGAAGGTGCCCGCAGCTGCCAAAAAAGATTGGGAAAGCTTAGCCATAAGCTTGCGTGACATGAAAGAAACCAACCAAGAAGGATCGCCGGACGATGTCGTTAAAATGGGGATCGATGGCTGGTACAGTATGTACCTCCAAGGCGAATACGCAAACTACACTAATCGTATGGAAGACCTGCAATCTCTCGTGGGTTTCGCGGAGCGCTATGAAAGCATGCAAGAACTCATCGCTCAAATCACACTGCTGAGCTCCGAGACGGCTGACCGCTCCGAAGAGAATGCTCGTGAGAGCATACGCTTGACCACTATTCACCAGGCTAAGGGCCTAGAGTTCGATATCGTTTTCTTGATCGGTGCAGCTGACACTCTCTTTCCAACTCGACGCTCGATCGAAGACGGCGATACGGAAGAAGAACGGCGTCTTTTCTATGTTTCCGTAACACGAGCCCGCGATGAACTTTATTTGGTCTATCCCAAAATGAGCATCGGCAAAGGCGAAACTAAGATTCTAAACCCGAGTCGCTTCCTCCAGGAAATACCAACCGACCAATACGAGCCAATTCGCATTCGACGCAGCTACGGGTGGTAAAACCCGTTGGGCTTTCCCCACACTGGAATGCAGACAATAAATCTCCACGCTTGATTCCTCGGCAACTGCCTGTAATCGTACCGGCAACTACTTTTAGCTACATGCGTTCACTACTAAGCCTCATTCTCAGCCTCGCCCTTGTTGGCCCTGCCATTGCTCTAGAAGTCATTTCCTCCGAGCACCGTAACGACGATTCATTCAAGCGAATTTCGGAGCACATCACGGGTAAAGAAAACGAAGGCCGCTACACAATTGTGCGAACAGACGCCAACCGACGCGACGGCTTCTATATCGCTCTCAAAGTCCAAAATAAGAAGACACACTTAACTTACGACGCCGTACGCATTTCCCATGTCAAACCAGGCAGTATGGAAACACACACTCAAACCGTACGAATCATGAGCAAACTCAAAAAACGCATGCTCATTGGTTTTACCAACGAAGAATGGGAAACGTCCGACCGGATCCCATTAGCCTGGAAAGTCGAGCTCATTAACCCAGCAGGCGAAGCAGTAGAAATAGCTGAGAGCTTTCTTTGGTCACACGAGAGCTAATTCGAGCCACAATGGCGAAAAACGATTGGCAGGTCATAGAACCCGCAAGCCACTTTTCCCCGAACACCCTTGCCGAAACGCTTGATGGCGGACAAGCCTTCCGCTGGAAGTTCAATGAAGAAGTTGGAGCCTGGCAGGGAATTTTTGATAGATTCGCGTGTCTCCTGAAGTTAGATACAAATAGCGATCTCCTCTTTCAATCACTTTCTAAAAACAAGGCTAAGTCTTTCTCTTCTTGTAAAGCTTTTCTGCGGAGTTCCATAGATTGGGCTAGCCACGAAGACAGCCTTCCCTGGCGAAGCGATACCCATATGAAGCAATGCCTCGAATCATTTCGTGGTTTGCGAATCCTCAAGCAGCCCTTTGGCGAAGCTCTCCTGGCGTTTATGTGTTCCGCCACCAAACAAATTCCGCAAATAAAAGTGATGTGCCAAAACTTAGCGCAGACCTTAGGTTCGCCACTTGGAAAAAACTTGCACGCGATGCCTACTTGGGAGCAAGTGGCCGAAGCAAGCGAAACACAACTGCGCTCCTTAGCTCTCGGGTTCCGCGCTAAGAATATCAAGAAGACCGCTGACCTGATAGCCGCAGACTCGACTCTATTGAAGCAAATCGAGCAGGCAAGTTATGAAGACGCGAAAAGCGCTCTCGTTGAATTTCCGGGAGTTGGCGAAAAAATTGCCGACTGCGCCCTTCTATTCGGTACCGATCACATGCAAGCCTTTCCCGTGGATACCTGGATTATCAAAGTCCTCGAAAAACGTTACGAATTGGAAGGTTGGGACAACAAGCAGCTTGCTCAATTTGGTCGCATCCACTTCGGCCCTCTCGCCGGCTTTGCTCAACAATTCTTATTCTCTTGGGAAAGAACACAGCCCAAAGTACGAGCGTAACCGAATTGTCCCTTTGAGCTTGTGAGGATCCGGAGTTAGAGCAACACTCTGTCCAACAAAACCAAGTCACCGTGGAAAAAAGAAACGCTCCTAAGAATTTTTTGGCTAGACCGCAGGCAAATGGCCCACAACAGCCAATAAACAAAACCGAACGAAAGCCACCGAGCCCGATTAGCTCACAACTTCGCTCCTATCTTAAGCAATATTCTCGGAGCATCGATCTACCGGCGACCTATCAACAACTCGAAGCATTCGACACCTCCGCCCCACTCTACGATGACGAAGGCAATGACACGCTCTGGGAAACGGTTATTTATAACTACATCGAAATGCAGGAGATCACCAAAGCCCTGCGCGAAATTTATGCGATTCTTAAAGCAGGCGGCGATAACACCGTTATCGAACACCTCTATGTCGACCGCATCGATTATTGTTCCTTTGGAAACTCCAAACCTTTTCGTATCCGAATTGTCAATTCACGAAACGACAACCAAGATTATTTCTATATCAAACGCGCTGATGCTTCGCGCATTTATGGACTAGAGCTCGAGCACCTTCTCTCGCCCAATCGGATGTTCTATCTCATCTACAACGACACCCTCGTTGAAGAGCACATCGTTGGGCTCCCTGGAGATATGTTCATTCGTGACTGGTTAGAAAACAATCGCTTGAAAGCTGTCCGTATCGCAAAGGAATTAATTAAGTTCAACGAGCGCTGCTTCGTTCGGCTCTTAGGAGATATGCGATCATATAACTTTATCGTCGATATTACACCCGATTTCGAAGACACTCAGATTCGTATCCGTGCGATGGATTTCGACCAACAAAGTTACGATGCTCGCAAGAAGTTTTATCTCCCTCAGTTTTTTAAGGAAAACAATGCTTTGGTAGAATTTTGCATGCGTCACATCGACACGAAGACAGCAAAGCAATACCAACGAGAAGAACACTCCATCATTGTTCGTCGCATGAAAGCGATAGACGGCCGCCTGCGAATGCTTCTTGCCGCCATGAGCCAAGACCAGATTGCTCCAAGAGAACATGTTATTCAGCTTCGGCAAGAACTCGCCAATCACTACGAAAACAAGCAATTTCTCCACTGCGAAACAATGGGCGGTCTCGTCTTGCAAAGTCTAGAGCATATTAAGGAAAGCGCACTTCAGCAAACTACGCCACCCTCGGGATTCTAATTGACCTCGCATGATCATCGATGCCCACATTCATCTGTATCCTGATGAAGCGAGTACGGACCCACGGCAGTGGGCGGCCCTGAGGAAAGAAAACTATTGGGCAGATTGCGTCGCCCCCGTCAAAGGCCCGACTCTCCAGGGCTGGGCGTCCCCTAAGAAACTCCTGCGAGACATGGACGATGCGCGTGTGGACCAAGTTATTATTCTCGGTTGGTATTGGGAAAATCCAGACACATGCTATGAGATGAACGATTGGTTGGCGGCTATTAGAGAGAATCACCCTGATCGTCTTCTCGTCGCTGCAGCCTTTAACGCAAACGGGGGCGAGAAAGCCTTGGACGACATTCAGCGTCGATTCGATCAAGGCTTCGTCGGCATAGGCGAAATCAACCCGCCTACTCAAGGGTTCGCGTACAACGATAGATGGTTAAACGACGCTCTTGAGCTAGTCGCAAAGCGAAACAAGTTCGCAAACTTTCATGTCACCGAACCTGCAGGTCACAGTTATCCTGGAAAAATAGACACTCCTTTCTCTTCGCTCCAAAACATGGCTGCCGGCCATCCAAAGACCAAATTCGTCTTTGCTCACCTCGGCGGACTCCTTCCTATCTACGAGCTCAATCGAAAGACAAAAAAAGACCTACAAAACGTCTACTACGATACAGCTGCCATCCCGCTCCTTTATGACCCAAAGGTTTACCGTACCGTCTGCGATATCGTTGGCTCCGAACGTATCCTTTTCGGCACCGATTATCCCTTAAAGACATTCCCGAAAAAGCAAAAAGCCGATTTCTACGACCAAATTGAATCCATTAAAAATACAAATTTGACCTCAAACGAAACGGCAAATGTTCTTGGCCTAAACATCCGCTCCATAATAGAGCAATAAACATTAGAGCTCTTTTCGACTCTATCGCCAGTCACACGTCCTTCAAAAATTTCTTAAGAATCTCCATTCGCTTCTGGACATCAATGGTTCGGTTATCTTCGCCTCCAAATGCTTCAAGGTAAAATTCTAAAGTGACCTCAAAAGACTCCAACCCTTTCTCGTATTCTAAAACATCACACATTACCAAAGCTCTTAGGAAATAATTATAAGCCACAGTACTATGATTTTCTCCATACGTTTTTTTAAACTTCTTTAAAGCCGAGTCATAATATTCAATCGCTTTATCATAACGCTGGAGCCCATAAAAAACTGTACCCAAGTTTTGCTCGGTCACTGCATTATCAGGGTGATCTTCACCCAAATGTTTTTTACCAATTTCCAAGGACTGTTCAAGTAGCATGATTGCCTTATCAAATTCGCCAGTATCTCGAAAAACCAGAGCTAAGTTATTTCGATCGACTGAAACACTTAGGTGATCATTTCCAAATGTATTCAAATTAACTTCCAACGCCTTAGTATATAAATCAATCGCTTTTTGCTTTTGCCCAACAAGATTCAACACAGAAGCTAGATTGTTTCGTCTTACAGCGACAGTCGGGTGCTTATCGCCCAAAGATTTCAAGTCACTTTCCAGAGCAAGTTTATAGTAATTCAGACACTCTTGAATGCTTCCTTGATCCATCAATACCCCTCCAAGCTGGGTATATAACGATGATACTTTCGGATGATCGGCTCCAAATTTATCTAGATAAATAACTAATGCCTTATTGTAACATTCCTCCGCTCTCTGGTATTCATCCAGCTTCTGATGGGCGTCTCCTAAAATTGACCAATTTACAGCTAAATGAGGATGACTCTCTCCATATATCACAGCATTAATTGAAATCGATTCTTCAATACGTTCGATAGCCCCAACATAATTTGCCTGTTTAATATAAATAAGCCCAAGATTACTCTGAAGAGCGGCTGTCAAATAGTCATTAGAATTTCGATGCTCTAAGTTCCAATTAAGAGCTTCTTCAAAGTACTTTATAGAAGCAGCATAAACGCCTAAGCTCGAACAAGTGATACCGATAAAATTCTGGATCTGGCAAATTATGGAACCTGGAATCCCCTGAGTGCTCAAAGCCATCTCCAAAGCAAGCTCTCCATAGTTATATGCTTCGGAGTAATTGCCTAGCTTGTACTCAAGCTCCCCTATGGCTTTGTAAAGCTCAACGCGTTCTAAAACAACTTCTTCACCTAGATTTAGGTTTTCGCGAAGAGCCAATTCATACTGCGAAAGAGCTTTTTCATACTCAGCTAATACGGTGTAGATGCCAGCCAAAGCTCGCCTGGACTTACTAATTGCGAGATTGTCAACCGGTTCGCAATTTCTAGCCTCCCAAAGTGCGACTTCAAAGAACTCTACAGCTTTAGAATAATCTGCAAGAGATTCCATTGCTCGGCCAAACTCATAGTTCAGTAGATGGCCTCCCCAAAGTGCCGATTCCAAAATATCAATCGCACCATAGTAATCGCTCAACGCCAAGGCCATTTCAACTGCTTTACGACTGCATTTGGGATTCGTTGGATCCAAGCGATACGCTTCCTCAAAATGAAGATAGGCTAAACGAAAATCATCAGACTTCTCTGCAATCCTACCGCGCTCATAATAAATCAATGAAGCATAATGTTTTGATGAGATTTCGTCTATAATAACGGAGACAAGTTTACTCTCTACGTCGTCAAATTCTCCACGTAGCAAATTTTCGACTACAGAATCAATTAAAGAGTCAGGCAAATATCCTCTCAATTCTTCAAATCCCTCTACTGATCCATAAATAAATTCGACGAGTCGAGCATAGGATTCATCTATATTATCCAATGCGTTCCGTTTATTAGCGATCGCTTTTCGGACAAAACCTCTCTCTTGTTCCAAGGCCTCAATCTCGCCTTCGTTGGCCGGTTCAACGACCACCACTTTCTCCATTTTTTCAAAAAGACTGGCCAGTTCTTGATTTAAGTGCTTCTGAAAGTCGGCAACTGAATAGTTTACGTCTTTATCCGAATCTTTACTCGCTCCCGACAGGAAAGAAAGACTTACTAAGCAAAGTAAAAAGGAACTAAAATATTTCGTAATTCGGACTAATAAGCTTCTCGTCTCATGCATAATCCTAACAAATAAAACCGATAAACGTTGAATCTTCAACTTCAACGGGAATTCATTCTAAATAATTCTCTTACCATCAACTTTAAGGTAAAAATGACAACGGAAGAACGATTAGAAAAATTTCTTAGCAAAGATCCGAGTATTCACGACTCCGCTTATGTCGCCGATCAAGCAACGCTCCTTGGCGATGTGAGAATTGGCGAGCAAGCGAGTGTTTGGCCCGGTTGCGTCTTACGTGGCGACATAAATTACATATCCATCGGAAACCGCAGCAACGTCCAAGATGGAACAATCGTTCACTTGGCCGACGACTATCCGGTCGATGTCGGCAACGATGTGACCATCGGGCATGCCGCAATCATTCACGCCTGCAAGATCGAAGACGAATGTCTCATTGGAATGGGAGCCACGGTCATGGATGGAGCAGTAATCGGTAGTCGTTCAATCGTCGGTGCGAATGCTTTGGTAACACAAGGAACTATCGTGCCTCCCGGCTCGTTAGTACTTGGTTCCCCCGCAAAGGTTGTGAAATCTCTCTCCGACGTGCAGCAATCTAAGTTAAAAGACATGGCCGCCAAATACGTAACCGTCTCTTCCACACACAAGAAAAAGTATCAAAGTGGCGATTGAGAACGGAAGCGCATCCAGGCAAATATGCCGATCGCTCCAGCAAGGCCGTAACATAACCAGACAAACCAGTCGCCATTCTTTACATACGGAGTGTCTCGCCCAATCCATCGAGAATCGCGGCTCAACTCCCAAGCCGTTCCGCCAATTTCCCACATTTCGAATTCGTCTTGCACATTTCCATATTCATCGATCCAGCCTGTCCATCCATCGTTACCCACACGAATAATAATTCGTCGTGTCTCTACGGCCCGCAAAACGGAATGAGCCATATGCTGAGCCGCCGCCCCTTCTTGGCCATACCAGGCACTATTCGACGCAACAAAAAACATTCCCGCTCCTTCTAACACCATCGATCTGGCTAAGTTTGGGAAAATATCTTCATAACAAATAAGCGATCCCACATTAACAGTTTTTTCCTCTAAGTTCAGTGGAATTAAGACAGGCTTCTCCCCTGGCAAAAAATCTCCAGAGAGGGGCACTACCTTTGTCATCCAAGGCCAGAAATCTCTCAGTGGAATGTATTCGCCAAATGGAACGAGATGACGTTTCGAATAATACGTCGGATGTAAGCCCCACTTTGGCCGAACCAAGAAAACGCTATTGCTAAACAAATCAGTTTCGTCTTCACCCGCTTCAAGTTCAATACCCAAGGCCCCTGCAACAATCGGAATCTCCATCTGATCAGCAAGCCCTTCCGCCCATTGGCGAATAATTGGATCTCCTTTCAGTGGATACGGAATACTTGCTTCCGGCCAAAACAGAACATCCGCCTTCATTGGTTTCAACAACACTGAGTTTCGAAATAGTCGATGCAAGATATCAGTGGCAAACGCTTCATCCCATTTCTGGTCCTGTGGAATTACTGGCTGCAAAACTGCCGCACGCATTAAGGCTTCACGATTTTGCCCTGTCGTTTGACGGGCCATCATGAAAGTAGCTCCTACAAAAATGATTAAGGAAAAATAGAACTCCGGGCAAAAGGTCTTTTTCTTTGATTTTGCAAATTCATAAATTCTGACCGCATAGGAAGCGATTCCAGCATTCAGCAGCACAAGTACAAACGAAACGCCCCAAGCTCCTACAAAAGAGGCGCTTTGTAACATAATCGGGCGATCCCACTGAGTTGCCGCCAATGGAAGCCATGGAAACCCAGTGAATACCCAGGACCTAACGTGCTCCAGCACGACCCACAACACGGCTACACCCACCGCAAAAACACAGCCCATCCACGGGCCTTGCTTGAGGCTTCGCTTAGCAAGCCAAGCCGCACCCACGCAAAAGATTGAGAGATGAGCCGCCACGAACCCCGCAAGTAAAAAGGTCCCCAGCAGAGTCACATGGCGTAGCCAAAATACGAGGACAATCCAGCCGAACCAGAACACAACAAAACTCCCTATCCCTACGACTTTTAGGCTTGGATGTCGCCTGAGCCACAAAAAGAAAGGTGCCAAAAAAACAAATGCAGCCTCAGGCGCATTATACGGCGGAAAAGCCACCACATAAAGAAAGCCTGTCAAAACCCAGCTTATGACAAAACTCAACTCGATTTGACGACGGGAAAAAAACTCGCTTAAAGCAGTGACCCACATAGGACCCCAAGCAGCCCTAATTAGATCTCGAGATCAACGCAATAATTCACCAGTTGCACAGCCTCAATAGAAGGCAATGTTGACGAATCCAAAACTCGCCTCTACCTATTGATCATGGCGACTTACATTTACGAAACAATCCCAAGTGACGAGAATGAAAAACCTGTTCGTTTCGAAGTCCAACAAAGCATGAAAGATGATCCACTGACACATCACCCAGAAAACGGAAAGCCAGTTAAGCGAGTCATCACCGGTGGGTTCGGATATACCCCAAAGTCCGGCTCAACTCCTCCTTCCTCATCCGGATGCTGCGGAAGCAATTGCGGCTGCCACAACTAGATCTGGCAATTGAATTCTCTTCGCATTTGCCTGGTCGAACCCTTTTACGGTGGATCCCATAAACGCTGGGCGGATGAGCTAAAACGCTTCTCTTCCCATTCGATAGACATCCTAGCACTCCCCGGACGTCACTGGAAATGGCGTATGCACGGAGGAGCAATCACTTTAGCTCAAGAGTTTAAGGATCGCGGCAAATCCTACGATATTATTCTCGCTAGCGACATGCTGGACCTAAGCTTGTTCGTATCATTGATTGGCGAATCGATTGCAGGAGCTGCCACTGCGATTTACTTTCACGAAAACCAACTCACCTACCCGTGGTCCCCAAGGGACAAAGACACCCAGAAAGGACGCGACAATCACTACGCGTTTATAAACTACAGCAGTGCATTGGCTGCGGATAAAGTATTCTTCAATTCCAATTATCATAAAAACAGTTTCCTCAACGAGCTCCCTAAATTTCTAGCGCAGTATCCAGACTTCGAAAACAAATCGACTATACAGTCTATTAGGGAAAAATGTGAGACACTCCATTTGTGTATGGATTTGAAAGCATTCGACTTGCACAAACCTATTGAAGCAATCGAGAACGATGCACCTACGATCCTCTGGAATCACCGCTGGGAGTACGACAAAAATCCAATGGGCTTCTTTAGAGTTATTAATATTCTCCGCAAGCGACGTCTTCCATTTCGCCTCGCTCTTTTAGGAGAGCACTTTCAGGTAGAACCTCCCTATTTTGCCAAAGCTAAACAGCAACTAAGTGATAAAATCATTCAATACGGTCATGTGTCATCGTTTGAAGAATACGCTAGTTGGCTGTGGCGATCTGACATCGCTCTTGTAACCTCGGTGCAAGATTTTTTTGGCGGAAGCGTTGTTGAGTCTATTTATTGCAACGCCTTGCCACTACTCCCGAACAGGCTGGCGTACCCTGAACATATAACAATAACTAATCAAAAAGACTGTTTTTACGAACAAGAGAAAGATCTCGTCGAAAAATTGGTTGAGATTATTGAAACGAAATCGTGGAAGAGTGCCTCAATCGACAAGTCCGTGATTGATTCATACGATTGGACCCATGGTATTCATAAATACGATAGCGCTTTCGAAGAACTAGCTTCCACTAAAGCTCCATAAGGAGAGCACTATTGAGGTATTTTTCAAGGTACTCATATCGAATAACCCCATATCCTCCAGCACCCCAATCACGGCCCCAAGAGTTTCTAAATATAAACGAAGTATCTTCTAAACGACCTGTTTCGCACCGATACCCGACTAAAGTCACTGCGTGTCCTGCACCTTGCAAAGGCGTTTGCTTTCTCAACAAGGCCGTTTTCGCCAATTTATTATAATGCGGCCACGCGAGGCCTATAACAATGGGTTTATCACCATTCAGAGCATGAATGATATTTGCAATTTTCGTTGAATTGGAGCGCCCAGGGACTAAGTACGCCGAAATCTTAGAGCGCTCCCGCGCACTTTCAATTACAGCATCACTAGGCGAGTGATCTGTATTCATTCCGCCAAAAAGCGAATACGGCATCTGCGAACGCAACGGAATCCCATATGCTCTAAGAGCTTGGGCTACCTCCAATAGAGTAAAACCAATGTCGAAACCCGACTCTTGGTGTCCATTAAGCCCATTAACACCCCTGCCCAAAGTCTGTAGTACCGCCCAAATCAGATACTCTTCAGAAAATTTTTCCGTAACTCCTGTCCGTTTAGCTCTCAAATACTCGATAGCGCTTACCATGGCGAAAACAGCGCAACTTGGGCGCGAGCCTTGATTACGGGTTCCGAGTTCGAGCGATGAATATATTGGTCGAAAATCCACATTGTTTTGAACGACTGGTGGACTTCCGAATAGGCTCATCAGATTACCCGATTCTTCATTTGATCTAGGTTTAGGATCAGAAGTAGGCTGTTTGATTAATCGCTCTTGCACCTGCTTTGCCAGGATCTCCCGGCGAGCATGGTCACGCTCTTCGTCGTAGTTTAAATCGGACTTCAACTCATCGGGCAAATCTTTGAGTTCGAGCTGCGCGATACCTGCAGAATGAAAAATGACTATCGATGAATCATTCAGCTCCTTAATTCGCACGTTTTTGTATGCTTTGCCCCCCACATGGATTTCCGTGAATCGATCATCGGAATTCTGTTCCCCGTAAACGCTATAACAAAGCGTGGCAAAAAGCAAAAAAAACGAGAGACAGGGCAAGGCTTGTATCCTTGTGCACCTATCTCTCGTTTGAAAATTCGGTCTCAATTCTAGTAGATTTCTTTGGGAAATTCAGCTAATTCTAGTTATCCCATCCATCGCCAAAAACATCGCTTGTTGCTGGGCTTTTAGCAGAGCTTCTAGGACTAAAATCATCAAAGCTACTGTTATCTTTTACTGTAGTGATTGGACTCGGTGTTGATTCGACCTTTGGAGAATTAGCCTTTGGCGATGAACCATTACCATAAATTACTGTTACGAGGTTGTGGATAGCTCCTTGCATGTCATTCGACCCTTCCAAAAGTACTTTAGAAGACGATGCAGTCTCTTGCGCACCTGCGGCATTACGCTGCGTTACGCTGTCCATTTGAGCAATTGAATTCTGAATAAGCGAGACACCTTTGTTTTGCTCTACTGATGCATCCGAAATTTGCATAACGAGCTCGTCCATCTGTTGAGTTCGCTCTACGATTGACTGCAAATTCTCAGCAACTTTCTGGTTAAGCTCTACACCACGCTCACTTTTCTGAACGGAGTTTTCAATTTTCTCTGCTGTCAAAGAAGCTGCTTCGGCACTTCGATGGGCTAGACTGCGTACTTCATCTGCAACTACAGCAAATCCTGCTCCCGATTCACCTGCACGGGCTGCTTCAACTGCGGCATTCAGAGCCAGAATATTCGTTTGGAAAGCGATTTCATCGATCGTCTTGATGATATTAGCAATATTATCACTAGAGTCCTTAATATCTTGCATCGCGTTGACCATGTCATTCATCGAGTCAGCTCCAGTTTCCGCAGCTACACGTGCTTCGCGAGCAAGCTTCTTAGCGCTCTCTGCATTCTGAGCATTCTTCTCTGTCATCGCGTTCACTTCCTCGAGGGAAGAACTGGTTTCCTCAATTGCAGCAGCCTGTTCAGAAGCATCACGGGCTAAGGATTCACTATTGGATGATACAGTTTGAGAAGCTTGATAAGTCTCCACAGCGTTCGATTCCAAGCGAGTAACAATCAAACTGATTTGTTTCGTAATACCGCGAACAATCAAACTACTAACAGTGACTCCAAGTCCCAATCCAATAGCGCTTATAGCTATTACCCACCATCGAGCAGTCGCTTGATGACTTTCCGCTGAACTCTGCAATGCACCTTGATTTGCGACAATTTTCGCCTGCATCGCTCCAATTTTTTCACTAAATTTTGGTCCAACCGGCAACAGCTCATTCGCATTGATTCTCTTCACATCCGAAAGCACGTCAGCTAATGTATTCAAATCTTGAACAAGAATAGTAGAACTCGCCAATCCTTTACTTAATGCTTTTTCCTTATCTTCGTCTTTCAGCGATTCATCGAACTCAACATTCATATTGTAATCGTCGAGCAATCCAGTTAGCTGAGATTCAAGCTTGGCTACAATTTCCTTACTCAAAGCAACGTCTTTTTCGTTAAAGTTAACAATAAAGCGATTCATCGCCGCTTCCAATTCAAAAGCGCTTTGTAATGCAGACGAAGTCGCAAACGCTCCTGCAATGTCCCCTTTCGCTTGGTCTGCTGCGAGCATCTCTCGGAGAGTTTCCTTTACGGTCTCCTCGGCTGGCGTTATCGAATTATCAATCAAGTCATGTTCCTGTGTTCGCAACGATACAACTTGATTGAATGCATCATTGTACGAATTCATTAAACCTTCAGCAGATTTTAAAAGACTCTTCGCTTCTTGGTCCTCTGTACTCGAAATTGCAGTTGAGAAAAGGTCACCAAGTTTTGAATTCATGGCACGGTGCTTCGAAACTAGGGATTCGTCTCCAGTACCCAAATACTCGTTGATGTTAGATCGTATTTCAAGTACTGACGAACTCATAACCCAAGCAGCTTCGCTTTCACTTACGCTTTGAGAGAACAGTCCGAAAGATTTATTCAAACTAGAGACTGCCCATAAGGATACAGCTCCTAGGATTACGAAAAAGGCTAACGCTAAGCCTATTGTCGCAGATATTTTTTTAGCGAGAGATAATGAGTTCATAGTGGGATTAATGTCGATGCTTTTAAAGGACTAGGGTAATGGTAATGTTCACGAAACCGGGAAAAATGGAGCTGAGACTCACCCGCCGGTAAATTTAAACGGAACGCGTAGTTTTGCTTTCACTGCTTTCCCTCCGAGTTTCGCTGGGGCAAATTTCCACTGCTTTGCAGCGACTACGGATACCTCTTCTAACTCTGGGTGAGTTGATTTATTGACTTTGGCAAAGATCACTTTGCCCTTTTGATCTAGAACAAGGTCGAGGCTCACCATTCCCTTAAATCCCGGAGAGTTAACCGAGTCAGGAACCTTCGGCATACTACTCGATTTAATTACCGGATTTGAGTCCCACTTAGTGTAGACATCTACAAAATGCGGGTTGGAATCAGACCATGACTTGATTGCCCCTTGTGAAGCAGCATCAAACCCATCTAACGGGTAAGAGGTTCCTGCAATAGAAACCTGTCCGTCGACTATCTTTGAGATGTCTCCATCAACTGCCGTACCGTCCGCCAATGTATATGTATCAGCAATAGCAATTGGAGTAACTGCAACCGTCGCAGCTAACAGGAGACCTTTGAGTGATTTGTGAATGTTCATTTTATCGTTTAATAACCAGTGTTTGAGAATAGAATGATGCGACGGATTTAGTCGTCATTTTCTTCTATCGCCGACGGTGCCAAAAACTTTACAATTGAAGGAGGCAACAGTTCTTCGCACAAAGACCTAATCGATAGAACCCAAGAACAGAGTGGTTGTTTACCCGCACATCTAGATTCACGCCAAACAGCTCCAATACCTATGACACTAGATTGTTGATGAGTAAATGCGCTCATCGATTCGCAATTTCAGCGCACTTTGCTACTAAAATGTAAATATTGCCAAAATCGAAAGCAGATCATTAACGATCAAAGATAGAGAACCCTAAAGCCCCTACTCTAGATCAATTAAAGAGGCGTATTCTGGATCGTACAAACGCTTATAGATTCTCAACGCTTGACCGTCTGTGAGGCTAGCGAGGTAATCACGCACAATTAGCCACTTATCATCGCTCTGCGAATTCTTTATAAGATTCGCTGTCATTTCAGGAAGTATGGCGAACGAAGAAGATCTTCTTTCGCCCAAATAACAATCGCGTAAGGCTTCAAATATTCCAACCAGTATCTTATCGCCTTTGTAGTCCATTTGCTGCAAAGGCGCAGACTTAAAAATCAAATCAAACGCTAGCTTTTTGTAGAACCGCGCCTGGCTCTTAATCTCGCTACCTACAACCAAATTGAAGGCGTATCGGTTCGACTCCTGAGAAAGGGCATTATCCGCACGAACGAGTTTACAGGCACCGATAAATGCCCCGATTTTAGTGCCAAATACCGCCTCAAGCCGGTCCCTTCGAATATCGTTAACAAATCGCTCGAATATTGGCTGAGTTTCGGCAGTCAGCCCGTTCTTCTCCGCCCAGTTTTCCAATCTTTCCACCGTAATGAAACGAGCGCGAACACCATCTACGATATCATTGATACAATAAGCGGTATCGTCTGACCAATCCATGATCTGGCACTCGATACTCGAATACTGACTAAATGCGCCTGCTTTCTGCCTCCCTTGTAATTCGTGGGCTCTTTCATGGGCAAAATCACGGTACTGTAGTTGGAAATCGTATATGAAATGATTACTTGGGCTGTCCAATTCGCTGTACAGATTCTTATATTTTAGAATGCCATCAATAAAACTGCGCGTAGGAGTCATACCATCCTGCCTACTTGGCGATTGGTATAAGGTCTCTGTCAATAGCCTCAAGGTTTGAGCATTTCCTTCAAAGCCTCCTTTATCCTTAAACAATCGATGCAAGGTTTTCTCGCCCCCATGACCGAAAGGAGGATGCCCTAAATCATGGCTTAAACAGGTCGCCTCTACAAGATCAGAGTCAATGTAGAACGAGTCCTCAAGGTGCTCGCTCTTTGCCTTCAATGCATGGCAAATAGAACGGCCAATTTGAGCTACTTCAATAGAATGAGTCAGTCGCGTTCTATAAAAATCATACTCTCCCGAAAGATAAACCTGAGTTTTCGACTGCAACTTGCGAAAAGCAGACGAATGAATAACTCGATCCCGATCAACTTGAAAAGCAGATCGATAATCCTTTGGGCGGCTCCCTTTCAAGGTTTGAAGATCGTACTCATTATAAAATTTATTTTCGCTCATCGTCAGATTACGGAGTTACAACTTGGGGTATAACACACGATTTTTTAAATTAGCCAAGCACGCCAGTTTAAATTTATTATGTAAAAAGCAATTACGAAGAGTGATGGCTCAAGCTAGATGAGGCACTTGCCGATTAGATCCCCCAAAAGTCATGAACAAAAGACTCTTTCACAAGCTCCTTCTTCCACTCGCACTATTAACACTTCTATCTTTAGCAAAAGCGGATGAAGACAGAGCAAACGTGACTGGCATGTATTTTTACGCCTCATGGTGCGCTGCTTGCAAAACTCTAGAGCCTAAACTGGAAGAGGCTAAGTCGCTCGCAAGTGATAACTCCTTTGAACTCGTTCGATTTGACGTTTCCAATAAGGCAAAACAAAACGCATCCAAATTACTCGCAGCTGAATTGAATCTTGAAAGCATGTACGAAAAAATCGGCGTCAAATCTGGAATCGTCGTTCTAGTCGACACTCAAACGGGAAAAGAAATCGGGCGCATAAAGAGATCCGATGCTCCTCAAGCTATCGCGAAAAAAATAGCTAATGCAGAAGAATCTCTTAAGATTTAGATCAACAATCGAAATTTTGATAACAAAAAAGCGACCTCACAAGAGGTCGCCTTTTTCACGAAATAGATTAATCAATTAAGCGCAGAAATGCTTTTTCAAAAACGCTAAATCGATTTCTGGATACAGAACGAATTTGTCGAGCAAAGCCTTTACGCGGCCTTTAGCTTCCTCGCTGACACCCTCAGTAATGGTAAACTTAACCTTGCTTGCCTTTCCTGCATTCTTACCGCTACTTAAAATCACAGGCTTCGTATTAGATAGGATCAGTTTGAAAATAGAGGCAATTTCCTTCATTTCCTCAACACCCATCCCCAAAGAAGTAATCGCAGGCGTTCCAACACGCAATCCACTTGTATACCAAGGGCCGTTTACATCGAAAGGAAGCGAATTACGGTTCAAGGTAATACCTGCCTCACGCACGGCATTCTCCGCCTGACGACCGTTCAAACCAAACGGAGTCACGTCGATAAGCAACAAATGGTTGTCCGTACCACCAGAAGCAACAGTCAAGCCTTGAGCCACCATTTCCTCTGCCATTGCGTTTGAGTTTTCTACAATTTTGGACGCATACTCCTTAAACCCTGACGAATTTGCCTCTTTGAAAGCGATCGCTTTTGCAGCCATCATATGCGGTAATGGTCCACCAATTACGAGCGGGCATCCTTTATCGACAAACTCAGCAAACTCTTCCTTACAAAGCACGATTCCACCACGTGGCCCACGAAGGGTTTTGTGCGTAGTAGATGTGACAACATCCGCAAATGGGAATGGATTGTAATCACCTTGAAAAACACCGCCAGCAACAAGACCAGCAAAGTGGGCCATATCGACCATGAGCACTGCTCCTACCTTGTCTGCGATTTCTTTCATGCGGCGGAAGTCCATTTTTCTTGGATACGCACTGTAACCGGCAAGGAGGATCAATGGCTTGATCTCGATCGCTTGCTTCTCCAACTCGTCGTAATCAAGAAGCCCCGTTTCCTTGCTAACTGCATAGCTGTATGCATCGAAGAATTGAGCCGATACGTTTTGACGGTAACCATGAGTTAAATGCCCTCCGGAATAATAATCCAAGCCTAGCATCTTTTGATTACCCATGCTGTTACGAATCTTATTCCAGTCGTCGCGGGAGAGCTTTGCTGGGTTTGTTTCGCCTAAGGCTTCCATTTCAGGAACACCCACCCGAGCTTGAAGGATCGCCCAAAATGCAATCATATTTGCATCCGCGCCCGAGTGAGGTTGGACATAAGCGTGTTCCGCTCCAAAAAGCTCGCAGGCTTCTTTCGATGCTGCTGCTTCGATCGAGTCAATATTGTCGCAACCCGCATAAAAGCGAGATCCCGCAAAACCCTCGGCGTATTTGTCGGTCAACAAATTCCCCATCGCTGCTTGGGTGTTCAGAGACGTGTAATTTTCTGAAGCAATTAGCTTCAAATGACTACGCTGGTCTTCCAACTCCTTGACGATAGAAGCGGAAATCTCTGGATTTACTGCAGCGACTTGCTGCAAATTGCATACATAAGACAGGAATCCGGCATCTACCGAATCTGGCGTGTTATCAGAAAGATAACTTTCGACGGCTGTAGTGGCTTGAATCAGTGACATAAATGGAAGCTTTCTCTTAAAAAATAAGATGATGTAACGAAGGTCCTACCCAGGCGCACGATAGAACAGATAAGCTTCCCAGCGGTCAATCCCGCCTTTGCATCGCCAGTCGCAAAATTGAAACAAATTGGATGCTCGTTCCGCCCTTCCCTGTCAATGCTTGTTGCGTCGCAAATGCTAAGAAAAGTTACAGAATCAAGCTAGAGCTGATCGTATTTATCCGAACGCCCCTTGGATTTCTCCACTGGATACTTTGCTGCGTTTATTTTCATCTTACGGTGGATCACTTCTGAAACGTCGATACCTGAACGGTTAGCGAAATGGAGGGCATAAATAATGATATCCGCCAGCTCCTCGCCCACTGCATTCTTAGACTTCTCAACCAATTCAAAAGACTCTCCTCCACCGCACCACAAAAAGTGCTCCATCAACTCGGCTGCTTCTCCTGCCAGGGCCATTGATAGGTTTTTTGGGTTGTGAAATTGAGCCCACTCTCTCTCCGCCACAAAGTCACGAGCCAGCACCTTTAGGCTCTCAATCGTTGTTTCTTCATCCATGGCGAATAGCAAATAGACGAAGCGATCGTCCAAAGGAAGTCGATTCCCTTCGCTTAGAAAAAAATGCCTTAATTAAGCACTCAAGCAAACGAACTGATTCTCCTAAGAGTTGAATCGGCGGAAATCTTACGTTTTTGCTATTGCTTGTAAAAAATCTGATGCCAATAAACGACGGCTTCGAATGGTTAGCAACGAACAACGCACGAGCCCAGCTAAATCCCTGTCACTGGGGGTCATCTTTCTCACGATATTTATAGATCTCGTAGGGTTCAGCATAATATTTCCACTTTTCCCCGCAATCTTGGAGCACTACTCCCAGGATGGGCTCTTACTCGCTTTAACCCACCGTCTCGACCAATTCGCGACTTCCTTGGGTATGAGCGAAAGCTTTTCCCTCGTTCTATTTGGAGGAGCTTTGGGGTCCCTATACGCCGCCCTTCAATTCGTTTTCTCACCAATCTGGGGAAGTCTTTCCGACAAACGCGGCAGACGTCCAATCATTCTCATTACAACTGCTGGTACTTTCCTTAGTTACTTAATCTGGGTTTTCGCCGGAAACTTCGGCTTGCTCGTTCTGGCACGCCTGATTGGTGGGGCAATGAGTGGAAATCTTGCCGTGGCAACTGCAGCAGTGGCCGACGTAACGACCGACGAAAATCGGGCCAAAGGAATGGGAATTGTCGGCGTCGCATTCGGACTTGGCTTTGTTATCGGACCTGCAATCGGCGGAATCGCCGCCATGTACAATCCCTTGGTAAACAACCCAGAATTGGTCCAATGGGGAATCAACCCCTTCTCTTTAGTTGCTCTAATCGCAGCGGTCTTTTCTCTCGTAAACTTTGTTTGGATACGATCGCGTTTTCAAGAATCGCTCCCCAAAGACGAAGAGATCGAGCAACGAACAGCTAATCCAATTGCTCGTCTGTTGAAGACGCAAACGCCTGCCGTTCAAAAAACCAATTTCGCCTACCTCGTTTACATTCTCGCCTTTAGCGGGATGGAATTCACCCTAACGTTCTTGGGAGTCGATCGGTTCTCCTTTGGTATCGGCGAGATCACCAAGATGATGATTTTTATAGGATTCATTCTCATCCTAACTCAAGGTGGCATCGTTCGCCGCTTGAGCCCGAAAATCGGGGAGAGAAAGACTGCCACTATAGGACTCGCTCTCGTTGCTGTTGGACTTGTCTGGCTCGCCTTCGCCCCATCAGTGTTACATCTTTACATCGGCTTATTTTTTATGGCTCTTGGTGCAGGATTATGTAGCCCGACTCTCACAGCGCTTGTCTCCTTGTATTCAGATAAATCCAACCAAGGGAACGCACTCGGAGCCTTTAGAGCGATAGGCTCTCTCGGACGTGCGGTCAGCCCTATCATTGCAGGTTTTGTCTTCTGGTCCCTCGGATCGAAGATGCTCTATATCGTGGGCGCCGCAATGGTTTTGATTGCTACAGCACTTTGCGCAAAGCTTCCGAAGCCTTCTAAAGACGCAAATCAGTAAACGTCTCCGTTTCCACACTACATTTTCCTACGAAGCGAAAATGCCCCAGCTCCATCGTGCTGTGCTTTCCAAGGGAAGTGAGCTACGCTCTTAATCATCTCAAAGTCTTCAGAATTCTCGACTAAAAAAGCATCCACGACTCCTTGATTCTCTTCGTTCTCGATGCTGCAAGTGCTATAAACAAGCATCCCCCCTGGCTTAACAAAAGAAGAAGCCATTTGAATCATTCTCTTTTGCAACCCAACGACCGCCTCCAAATCCTTTTCACGTTGGCGCCACTTCGCGTCGATCTTCCGTTGCAACACACCAGAGTTACTACACGGAGCATCTAATAACACGGCTTCGAATTGCCCTAATTTTTCGACTTCTAAATCAAACAAGTCAGAACCGACTATCCTCACATTATCATGAGCAAAATCATCTATGTTTTCCCGCAATCGCTCAAGTCTCGGCCCAGGTAAATCAACCGACACAATTTCGGAGATCTCGCCAGAAGACACTCTGTCTAAAACGATCCCCTTTCCTCCAGGAGCCGCACACAAATCCAAAACTCGCCCACCCTTATCCAAAGAATCTGCTGCAAGTTCAATCGCCGAACGAGCTCCAGGATTTTGAACATAACACGATTTGGCTTTTAGCGCCTTGCTAGCACTAGACCACTCACCTTCCAACTTATAATAACCACTCCAAGCAGTCTCACCAAAGCCAGCATTACGCAAAATAGCACCTGCATCTTCCTCCAAGCTACGAACAAACAATTCCGGTTCTTGCTCATTCCAGGCCAATAACTCTTGAGTCTCCTCAACACCGAATTGTCCCACCCAACGCTTAACCATCCATTCCGGATGACTATACCGAATCGCCAAGCCTGGGACTGTTTTCGGAAAATTCGTGAGCGATTCGTCCAACTTTGCCCCCATTTTTCTCAAAACCGCGTTTGCCAAGCCCGCTTCGGCTTTGCTATATCTAGAGCGAATACACGAAACAGCGTGGTTTACCGCCTTTGCACGATGCTCCGGACGAACCAAAATTTCGAAAGAAGCCAGTAAAAGGTATGATCGAAGCCCAAGTTTAGGCTTTTTTTTCAAAAACGAATTCAAGCAATTATCTAAGAAGCTGAGATGTCTCACCGAACCGTACAACAACCACTGGCAAGATCGACGTTTTCCGTCGTCAAGCCCTATGGGGAGCCGCTCCATCAAATGCTGAAGCCGAGCCGGCTTGGCTAAAAAACGCTGCAATAAACCAGCCGCTAAATCCCATGAAGTATCACTCATTATTTTAGCCCAAGGCAACTTGACCAAGAGTGACTCATTGACAACTCCATAAAAAGAATTCTCTCTAGATCCTTTACACGATAAAATACCGAAGATGAACGAAGCAATCGTACAAGAAATCATCGCTCGTAAGCCTGAACTTAAGGCTGCGAAAGCAAAGCTGGAATCAATGCAGCCAGGCAATTTTTGCATCCACCAAAGTTGGGGATTCGGGCAAATCAAAGACTTCGACGAAGCTGACACCAAGCTTATAATCGATTTCGAAGATAAGCCAGGCCACCGCATGGACCCAGGTTTCTGCGTCGCCACAATGCAAGTGTTGCCCCCAGAGCATCTTTTGGTTCGCAAGGAATTGGATCCAGCTGAAGTTGCGAACTTGATCGCAAACGAGCCGACTGACCTAATCGTTAACTTGCTGAAGCAGTACCCAGGTAATGCGACCAGCAATGCTGAAATCGAAAGCGTACTCGCTCGCGTCATCGGCCCGATTAAATTTAAGAAATGGTGGACCGCGACTAAGAAGCTTCTCGCGAAGGACCCACGCGTAGCTGTTCCACCGCGCAAAACTGGACTTTACGTTCTTCGAGAAGAGCCAGTTAGCCTAGAAGATGAAATCATCGAGGAGTACAACTCCACTCAATCGGCTAAACGCCGCGTTGCTCTCGCAGAAAAACTTTTGGATGCCGGAGCCGACAAAGAAGAAATCAAAGAACCACTCGCTAGCATTCTTCACACTTTGGCGACCGCAATTAAGGAAAGTAACCAGCTCTCCGATGCGGAAAAACTCAAGGGAGCCTGGATCCGCAACGACTTTGCAAAGATCCTCGAAGTGGACATTTCCCAATTTGAGCCAACACTTTCTGATCTCGTTTCTGAGATTACTGGCCTAGATGCTCTTATCGAAGAGATGCCAACCAACATGCAAACGCGCACCTTGGCACTCATCAAGGAATCGCATCCAGCACAGTGGGTTGAGCTTACATTCAATCTTCTAAAGGCTTCTAGTGGTAAGTTCACTACAGATTGCGTTAACTTCCTCCTCGAAAATGATCTCGCAAGCGAGCTGAAGGAAACACTCAACCGCTGGCAAACAGAGCAAAATCTTAAAGAACCGGTACTTCTTTGGATCGTCAAGAATCGTGCTTCCAAGAAATTTGGCGAATTGATCCAAGATATGATTCAGCCCCGCTTGTTGAATTCTATCTTCTTTGCGATCGATTACGAAGCACTTCAATCTGCAAGCTCGCGCCGCATCCCTCTCGCTGATGCCTTGAGCGATGACAAGGAATTGATTCCCGATCTTCTCGCGGAAGCTGATGCGGAAACAGCCAGAGACTTGGCAAACAACCTCCTCCTTAACCAAGGATTCGAGGAATTGACTAAGAAGTCTTTACTCGCCCGCTTCATCAAACTTTTCCCAGGCGTGCAAAGTCTACTCGATGGCGAACAAAAGGAAAAGAAGGTCGAAGGTCTTATCGTTTCCCGCGAAAGCTACGAAAAGGCTGTCGCCGAGTACGAAGAAATCAAAACCAAGAAGGTTCCAGAAAATAGCCGTGCGATCGCCGAAGCTCGCGAACATGGTGACTTGAAAGAAAACTCCGAATACAAGATGGCAAAGCAGGACCAAGCAGTCCTTCTCGGTCGCAAGGAGATGCTGGAAAGAGATCTTCAAAGAGCTCAAATCACAGATTTCGAAGAAGTTGGATCAGAAGTGGTTGGTATCGGAAGCGTGGTTACGCTTACAGATTCAACTGGAAAAGATATCACTTACACCATCCTCGGTGCATGGGATAGCGATCCTGATAACCAAGTTATTTCCTACCAAACTCCGATGGGTGCCAGCCTCCTATCGAAAGCCGTAGGCGACGAAGTCACCATCACGATTGCCGACGAAGATTCCCAATACAAAGTAAAGGGCATCCAACGCTACGTGGACCTCGTCAAAGCCTAAGGGTAAGCGCCAATTTAATAATCTCAAACCGCTGTCTTCGAAAGAAGCAGCGGTTTTTTTATTTCACAATTCACTCTACACTCTTCACTCTTCCGGCATGAAACCTGATTGGGAAATCCTAAAGACGCTCTCCGATCCTACTCGACTAAGGCTCTTGAGCCTCGTCGAAAAAGAAGAGCTCTCCGTTGCCGAGCTACAGGAAATTTTGGACATGGCCCAATCTCGCATTTCTTCACAGCTCTCAATTCTTCGCCAATCGAATTTGGTAAGTGACCGACGAGACGGAAAAAAAACGTTTTACTCCCTCAACACAAATATCCCAAGCCAGCAACTACAGCTTTTCAAAGCTGCCTTGAAAACCGTGGAAGGAGCCAGCGAGTTAACTGACGATCAAGATAACCTCAATCGAGTCATTGCCCGGCGGCGCAAAAAATCTGAAGAATACTTCAACCTCATCGCTGGCAGGTTGGGTAAGAACTATTGTCCCGGCCGCTCATGGGAGTCCATCGGACACTCTCTTCTCTATCTTGTCCCCAAAATCAAAATAGCAGACCTCGGAGCAGGTGAAGGCCTCATCTCCCAGCTTCTAGCCAAGCAAGCAGAGTTTGTCTACTGTGTAGACAATTCTTCCAAAATGGTGGATGTCGGTACTGAGCTGGCAAAAAAGAACGGCCTTGAAAACCTACAGTATATTCTCGGGGACATCGAAAAAGTCCCACTCGAAGATTCTTCAGTCAACCTGGTAATCCTAAGCCAAGCCCTCCACCATGCGAGTCATCCAGAAACGGCAATCAAAGAAGCCTATCGAATCCTCGCTCCAGGTGGACGAGTCGTAATCCTCGACCTAAAAGAACACACCTTTGAAAAAGCGCGTGAATTATACGCCGACAACTGGCTCGGATTTGCCGAGAATAAACTACATTCTTGGCTCAAAAATGCTGGATTCGAAAGTGCCGAAGTCTCAACAGTATCAAAAGAAGAAAACGCGCCATATTTTGAGACAATTCTCGCCAGTGGGCTAAAACTGTAACCATAAAAAACTACAGTCCAGACATTAGATCCGTGTAGTAATCTAACAAGTTCTCCAAAATCTTAGTACTGTCCGGCTCGGCCAATGCCATTTTCCCGAGCCTCTCCGCTTCCTCCATTGACATATTCTGCACAACGAATTTCACGCTTGGCAATAAGCTAGGAGACATACTCAAATTTTCAATACCGAGCCCTAACAAAAGAGGTACCATAACCGGATCTCCCGCAACTTCACCACAAACGCTCACACTCAAATCTCCTCGTCTTGCTGAAGAGACAATGTTATCAAGCGTTCTAATTACAGCCGGATGCGTTGGCTCATATAAATGAGCCACCCGATCATTCAGACGGTCCACCGCAATTAAGTACTGAATCAGATCATTTGTCCCAATACTAAAGAAATCTGAATCCGCCACCAAGGTATCACTCGCAATCGCAGCACTTGGGATTTCAATCATTGTCCCAACCTTGACGCTCTCATTAAAGGCAACGCCCTCACTTCGCAGCTGACTCTTAGCGTCCTCAAGGATTTGATTAGCATCTTTCAATTCCGCAGAACCGCTGATCATCGGATACATTATCCGAACATCCCCATGCACACTTGATCGCAACAACGCCCTCAGCTGAACGATAAAAACATCATCATGATCCAGGCAGTAACGGATTGCTCGATATCCCAAAAATGGATTCGATTCCGGTCCTAGAGACATTTCCATCGACTCACGTGGCATTTTATCTCCCCCGAGATCCAATGTCCGAAAGACAACTGGCTTCCCTGCCATCGCTTTTGCCGTTTTGGAATAAACCTCAAACTGTTCATCCTCCGTTGGCAACGAATCAGCATTGATAAATAGATACTCTGTACGAAACAATCCAACGCCATCGGCACCGAATTCTAAAGACCGACTCGCTTCCTCAGCTGTTTCGATATTCGCCATCAAAAGGATTTCTTTACCATCCTTGGTGGTAGAAGCCTCTCTGGAATGAACCAACAAACGCTCTTCCAACGAAGTTTTTTCGTCTTTTAGCTTCCCGTAAGCATGCAGCGTACTTTCGCTTGGGTTTAAAATAACCACACCTTCGTATCCATCAACCAATACGATATCGTCTTGATCGACTTCGTCGGTAAACGAGCCCAAACCAACAACTGCAGGTACCTCCATTGAACGAGCCATAATCACGGCATGGCTCGTTTTGCTACCCGCATTTGTTACGATGCCCAACAATTTACTTCTATCAATATTAGCGGCGGCCGATGGTGAAACGTCATTTGATACCAAAATTCGGTCATCCATATGGGTGCCGATTTGCTCTAACGCTTGGCCGGTTAAATTGCTCAACAATCGCCGCAACACATCACGCAAATCACTCGCCCGCTCCCTCAAATACTCGTCATCAATTTGTCCAAAAGCTTCTATGTAGCGATGACCAACCGTCCAAACGGCCGCTTCTACATTTAAGTCATGTTCCTGCATCTCTTTGATGCTTTCCTCAATAAGGGCCTGGTCTTCCAAAACCAAAAGGTGAGCATCGAAAATTCGCGCTTCATCCTCACCCAAATTCTGTCGGATTTTTTCCTGGATCGATTGAATCTGACCGCGCGTTTCTAGTAAGGCATTTTCAAAGCGTTGAATCTCGTTTTCTATCGCATCGCCTTCGACACGATAACGAGGAACAGTCAGCTCTTCTTCGGCAAGAAGCAACACGCAGCCATGGGCGATGCCTGGCGAAGCGGCAATCCCTTTAAATCGCTTTTCCTGCTTTAAATTTGCGTCCATTAACTAGTGCAGCATGGATATCCATTGACAAATAATTGCCCATCTGAATCGCCACGAAGCTCTAAAGATGAAAGACCCGCCTCTGGCGTCAACACCTAAAGCGAAACCGAGGCGGTCTCAGCAAAAACCCTATATCCCCAGCAATCTTGTACGGCTTCTCGAATACGCTCACGTCGCTCTCCCTCACATATAGCAAAACATGCACTGCCACTGCCCGACATCAAAGTAGGTACGCAAATCTCCTCCTGAATTTGCCTCTGCATCTCGAAGATTCCACGATGTTTCCGAAAAATCGGCTCTTCAAAGGAATTAAATAGAAGGGAGTCCAACTCCATGCGCCCGTTTAAGAACTGAGATAACCTAAGCTCCGCTTCTTCCTGGCTCATGAAACTCTTACCGGAGAACTTAGACAATTCTCCATATGCCCAAGGAGTCGCATTCGAAAGGCTTGGCTTGTACAACAGTAGCTCTAAGCCATCGAGCCGACTGCATTGCTCATCCGGCAATTCCTCGATTTCCTCACCGCGCCCGCGCATCACCACTGGCTTCCCTTTCAAAAACAAAGGACAATCAGAGCCGATTTCTGATGACAATTGACTGAGCTCGGTCTCTTCACAGGCAGCAAAGTAACCGTTCAACGCTTTTAGTACAGCCGCTGCATTGCTACTCCCGCCCCCGAGGCCTGCTCCTGAGGGAATTCGCTTTTTCAAATCGATCTCTACTTTTGCATCGATACCGTAACGTTCCATAAAGAGCATCGCCGACTTACTCGCAAGATTTCGACCATCAACAGGAATTCCAGGCGCATCGCACTCCAACTCCACACTTCGCTCACCCTCCGTGATCCTAATCTCGATTTCGTCTCCAAAGCTCACAGGAGTAACCAAACTCACCAAATCGTGAAATCCGTCCTCCCTCTTACCAGTAATTGCGAGAAAGAGATTTATCTTTGCTGGACTGAAAACAATAATCTGGGCCATAGTGATAAAAACGAAAAAACTATGCCCGAAGCAATGCAACGCAATCACTCTTGTCAGCTTATATTAGCTCTAGATATCGAAGATAAAAAGGAAGCAATCGATCTCGTAAACAGCACGGGCGATCAGCTCGAGTGGATCAAGGTCGGGCTACAGATGTTCACCAAGTACGGGCCTGACTATATTCATGAACTATCAAACCTCGGAAAGAAAATCTTTCTAGACCTCAAGCTACACGACATTCCCAATACAGTTGCCAAGGCCATAGAATCTCTAAGCGCACTTCCTATCGACATGCTAACCCTACACACATGTGGCGGGTTAGAAATGATGCAATGGGCAGTTAAAGCCCAGGAAAACTCAAAACCGGATCTCCAACTACTTGGAGTCACCGTCCTCACCTCGATGGATGATAATGGACTCCGACAAATGGATATCCGACAAAGCGCGGCTGAACGAGTCGTTCACCTCGCGGGCCTAGCGCAAGAAGCTGGAATGAGCGGACTGGTCTGTTCCACTCATGAAGTCGTCGCACTGAAAGAAAAATTCGGGAAGCAGTTCAAACTAGTCACCCCAGGCGTTCGTCCTGCGGGAAGCGCTACCGGCGATCAAAAACGAATAATGACCCCCGGCCAAGCTCGAGAAGCAGGTTCAGACTACATCGTCGTCGGTCGCCCAATTATCCAAGCTGCCAATCCGGCTGAAGCAGTCGCTTCCATCACAAAAGAGCTGACTCAATGAGCGATCGCTCTCTCAAAGTCACAGCCATACTTCTCGCCGGCGGCTCCGGCAATCGCATGCAAGGCGCCACCAGCGATAAAATCCTAATGCCACTTCAAGGAAAATCGATTTTCCAATACTCATTTGACGCTTTTCAGGCGAGTCAGGCAGTATCCCACTACGTCATTGTTTATAGAGACCAACCGCAAAGAGAACAACTCTCAGGCCTAATACCTCCCGACTCTACCGAAGTATCATGGACACTAGGTGGTAAAGAAAGGCACAACTCAGTTCACAATGGGCTCAAAGCCTGCCCCTCCGATACAGATGTTGTTTTGATCCATGATTGCGCTCGCCCCTTGGTAACTCCCAGTGCAATTGAATCTGTCACGCAGTCCGCTTCGACCCATGGCAGCGCTTGTATAGCAAAGAAGGTTACGGATACAATAAAACAAATTAGTCCTTCTCCCGGTGCTACAAACACCTACCGATTACAAGGACTAGATCGCTCCAAGCTCTGGGCCATGGAGACGCCGCAAGCATTTCGTTATGAGCTAATAGCGAGTGCATACGAAAGCGTATCGAGACGCGGACAACATATTACCGACGATCTATCAGCAATCGAAGGTGATCAAATCGCCACTCAATTAATCGAAAATGGTCGCCCAAACATCAAATTGACCACACCGGAAGATATCCACTTTTTGGATTTCATTCTCCAGAAAACTTCAAATTCCATAAATAGTGAGCAATAACATTCCCAATATCCGAGTCGGGCAAGGATACGATATCCACCCATTCAAAGATGGACGACCCATGGTTCTAGGAGGTGTCACATTCGAAACGCCTTACGGACTAGACGGCCACTCCGATGCCGACGTACTGACCCACGCAATCTGCGATGCCCTCCTCGGAGCAGCCGGCCTTGCAGACATCGGACACTTCTTTCCAAACGACGACCCGAAATACAAAGGTATCAATTCGCAAGAACTCTTGAAAGAAGTAGCAAAGAGTTTGAAAGAACGCAGCTTTATCATCGGTAACATAGATGCCATGCTCATTGCCGAAAAACCCAAGATAGCAGGATCAATCGATCAGATGAAGTCTCATATAGCCGCAAGCGCAAACATCGAAACAGACCAAATCGGCGTCAAAGCAACCACCAATGAAAAACTGGGATCCCTTGGACGAGCCGAAGGCATAGCCGCTCTGGCTACGGCTCTTATAATGAAGATATGATCCGCTCCGTATTTCCAACGTTTCTTCTAGTCTTAGTTGCAACTTTCCTCAGTTCCTGTGGCCCCGGCTCAGGCGACAACAAACGAGATACAGCTACTCAGAAAGGAATCCTATTATTTGGAAACGAAGCAGAGCCACCAAGCCTCGACGCCCACTTAATAACAACAATTCCAGGATTTCGAGTAGTGAACGCACTGACAGAAGGTTTGATAGCTTACCACAAAAGTGACGACAATATTCCAGAACCAGGCGTAGCGGAAAAATGGACACACTCTGATAATCAATACTGGACCTTTCATTTACGAAAAAACGCTCGTTGGAGCAATGGAGACATTCTCACAGCGCATGATTTCATTTACTCCTTCGAACGCGCTTTAAGTCCTCAATTAGGAGCGCGTTACGCTGAAATGCTATTTCTAATCAAAAATGCAGAAGCATTCAACAAAGGCGAGTTATCCAATTTCTCGGAAGTCGGCGTCAAAGCTATCAATGATCACACGCTCACAATCGAATTAATCGGTCCCATTCCCTACTTCCTCAACCTTCTAAAGCACCCGACATGGTACCCCGTTCACCCGTCGACAATAGAAAAGTACGGAGGAATGACGAAACCAGATTCCAATTGGACACGAGAAGAATATGTAGGTAACGGACCCTTTATTCTCGAGGAATGGACAATCAACAAAATCATTAGTGTCAGACCAAACCCGATGTATTGGGATTCCAAAACGGTTCGGCTCAATGGAATCGATTTTTTTCCCATAAACGATATCTCAACAGAAGATAAAATTTTCAACAGCGGCGGCTTACACTACCAAAACACTATACCCAGTGATCTAATTCCTGGATACAAGAAGGCCAACGATCCCTACCTTAGAATGGAACCATGGATGGCTTCCTATTATTACCAGGTCAATACGGAAGAACCTCACCTACAAGACAAACGCGTTCGCCAAGCCCTTTCACTCGCAATCAACCGTAGAGCAATCGTAAAACGAATAATGAAAGGCGATCAAGCAATCGCCTTGAGCGTTACGCCCAGTGGAATCGCAGGATATACACCGCCGCAAACCGAGTCCTTTAACCCTAAAAAAGCACGCCAGCTTCTCGCCGAAGCAGGCTACCCAAACGGAACAGGATTCCCAAAAACAAATTTAGTTTACAATACGTCGGATCAACACAAAGCAGTCGCCGAATCTATTCAACAGATGTGGTATAACATACTTGGCATTGAGGTAAGTATCCGAAATTTGGAATGGAAGACTTTTATATCCGCGAGAGAAAACAAAGACTATGAGATAGCGCGTTCCGGCTGGATTGGAGATTACGTTTACCCAGATACGTTTCTCACACTTTGGCAAAGTGGCAATGGCAACAACACAACTGGTTGGTCAAACCCTCGATATGACCAATTGATCAATGATTCTTTAGTTGAAGCTAACTCCGAACGCCGTCTAGAGTTGCTTGCCGAAGCTGAAAAGATTCTCATGGACGAGCTACCACTCATTCCACTTTTTTATTACAATCGTATTTACCGTATTGATCCCACTGTAAAAAATTGGTTTCCAAAAATTTCTGACAGTAGAAATTATAAATATATATACTTGGAAGCCGAAGGCTCAAACTAATCGTAGTACCCGTGATCCGCTTTATACTCAAAAGATTACTACAAGCTATCCCCGTATTGATAGCCATCTATACGATCACCTTTTTCATGATACGTTTGGCTCCAGGCGGGCCTTTTTCCGATGAGCGAAAAATCGCCGAACACATTCTTGAGCAACAAAAAGAATACTACGGCTACAACGACCCAATCATCACCCAGTATTTTCGCACGCTTGGCCAACACATCACACTCGACCTCCCTCCACTAACGAGCCATCCCGGACTAACAGCTGCTGATATTATCACAGAATCCTTTCCCACTTCTCTCGAACTCGGCCTGTATTCAATAATCATTGCCTTACTGATCGGCATCCCCGCAGGTGTCCTGGCAGCCGCTAAAAAAAACTCCTGGCTAGACCATATCCCCATGAGCCTATCCATGGTGGGAATTTGTATGCCTACTTTCGTCATCGGCCCGCTCTTGGCAATTGTGTTTGGAATATGGCTTAACTGGACGAGTGTTTCTGGCTGGGAATATCCAAGAGATAAAGCGCTCCCATCCCTCACTCTAGGACTATTCTACGCTGCCTACGTCGCTCGCCTCACACGTGGCTCTATGCTAGAAGTGATTAATAGCGATTTCATTCGTACAGCCCGAGCTAAAGGCGTATCAGAAGTTAGGACAATCTTAGTACACGCCCTTCGTGGAGGCATTATGCCAGTAATTTCATTTTTAGGGCCAACGCTAGCAGGATTAGTAACAGGCTCCTTTGTCGTTGAATCTATTTTTCAAATACCAGGAATTGGCAGGCACTTCATACTCGCGGCAGTTAATCGCGACCACTCCCTTATTTTGTCAACCGTCCTCCTTTATGCTGCTCTCATCATGTTGGCCAATCTATTAGTAGACATCCTGCAAGTCGCTCTAGACCCAAAGTTGCGTCAGCAATAAGAATATTTATCGGAATGTTTCTAAACTCACCCACAAAGAGCAAATCACTATCAGACGCAGCGAATTATTCTCTGAGCAAACTGGCAGTTACTCGGCTAAGACGCAATCGTTTGGCCGCCGCGAGCCTATGTTATTTCATAATCATAATCGCCCTCTGTTACATTGGACCTATCTTGTATTCTCTTTCCCCACACGCTCAGGTTCTCGCTCTCGACACAACCCTACCATTCACCCGAGTAAACTTAGTCGAGGTACGTTACGACGAAGCCAAAGAGACCCCAGATGAGGTAACCACTTTTCCCGACTTCCTAGAAGTATACGCTATAAATGGCGAGACGGACGTCGCAGCTCTCGCAAAAGAAGGAGCCCTCGAAATCAACGGCGTGTACTTTAAGCAGATTGAACGATTCCACCTTTTAGGAACGGATTCAAAAGGACGTGATCTTCTGGCACGAATCCTCCACGGTGGCCGCATCTCGCTCGGCGTCGCTTTTCTAGCCACGCTCACTGCTCTAGTCATTGGCCTTTCTTACGGCACGGTTTCTGGCTTTCTAGGAGGCAAGGTCGATACCTTTATGATGCGAATTGTAGACATTTTATACGCTCTACCTTTTATCATTTTCGTAATTCTTTTGATGGTTCTCTTTGAAGGCTTCGAATACAAAATTTTGCTCGTATTCCTTGCGATAGGAGCAATTGAATGGCTTACAATGGCTCGCATTGTTCGAGGGCAAGTACTACATCTCAAAAAGCAGGAGTTCATCATAGCCGCTCAAGCGACAGGAGCTAGTTTCTTCCGTATCATGACGAAACACCTAGCTCCCAACCTAATTGGGCCTGTAATCGTTTATTCCACTTTACTCATCCCTGCAGTAATGCTTTTGGAGGCGACCCTCAGTTTTTTGGGTCTGGGCATGCAGGCTCATTCAGCGTCCTGGGGCACTTTAATTCACGAAGGCCAAGAGACTATGCACTCCTCCCCTTGGCAACTAATTGCTCCTTCACTATTTTTTTCCTCAACTCTTTTTGCTATGAATATACTCGGAGATGGCCTCCGCGACGCCCTAGATGTAAAGTCAGCAAAAGATTGAACTTTTCCGCCCCCTACCCACTCTACGCTCCCAATGTTCAAAAATCTAGCGCTATACATTAAGCTCCTCAGCCCGTACAAAATCCAATTTTATATTGGAGTTTTAGCAGGCGTTGTAGCTGGGGCAGGATCTGCCGCAGTAGCCGGAGGAGCAGAAAAACTATTCAAAGTTTTAATGGAAAGCGACATCGTCTTGGAACGTGCTGAGATGATAGGAATAGCTCTTATGTTCCCAGCCGTTTTCCTCGTAATCGGGGTATCGCTTTTTATAAGTGGCTACTATATTAGCTATTGTGCCGCAAAAGTTGCTGAGGATTTGAGACTGCAGCTTTTTAGGATGTATCAGGATGTAGAGCTTTCTTACTTCCAAAAAGAACAAAGCGGAACACTGGTTTCTAAGATAGTAACCGATTGCCAGCTGCTACAAACAATACTAAGCGCTACGGCCAGAAACTTAATAACCCACCCGATCAGTGGTGCCGCCAGTCTTCTTTATTTGATTTCTCTGTGTATTCGCGAACCAGGTCTTCTTCCGGTTCTCGGCAGCATATTAATCATTCCTATAATTATATTTCCGATAAGATACTTCAGTAGGAAAATCCAAAAAAAAGCCTACACCCAACAAGAGGAAGTTGGTAATCTGACATCCGACGTTTCTCAAAACATTTCTGGAGCAAAAGAAGTCAGAGCATTCAACCTACAAGAAAGCGAATACAAAAGCTTTTCCGAAAGAATTGCAATTTTGTTCAAAGCTCAGATGAAGGTCGTAAAGTATACGATTTCTCTATCGCCATCTGTAGAACTGATTACATCCTTTGGGTTATCTATCGCTTTTATCGTTGGAAAAACAAACGGCGTCGGTCCAGATAAATTCATTGGTGTTTTCCTAGCGCTCTACCTCACTTATACATCAATAAAGAAATTCAGCAAAGTCACTGGCGAACTAAGTAAAGGGACTGCTATCTATAATCGCATTCAAGAAACGCTCAATCATTCTATTTCCATCGTCGACCCTTTGGAACCAGTATCCAAAGAAAAGCTCGAAGGAGCAATCGACTTCAAGAACGTATCATTCTCATATTTAAAAGAACCCGCTCTTGATGATATAAATGCCTCCATCGCTAAAGGAGAAATCATTGCCTTAGTTGGACCCAGTGGAGCTGGCAAATCAACCTTTGCCCACCTAATCCCACGATTCTACGATATAAATTTAGGCGAGTTAGCTGTGGATGGAATTGATGTGAGGCAACTTAGCCAAAAGCAACTCCGCGACAACATTGCAATCGTATCCCAAGACCCCGTTCTCTTTGACATAAGCATCAAAGAGAATATTCGTCTTGGAAAACTGGATGCATCAGACCAAGAGATTTTCAAAGCAGCTCGGCTCGCTTTCGCCGACGACTTCATTCAGCAACAAGATCAAGGATACGAAACGATCGTTGGCGAGCGCGGGGCTCGTCTCTCCGGAGGACAAAAACAACGCATCGCTATCGCTCGCGCATTTCTTCGAAACGCCCCGATTTTGATCCTAGACGAAGCGACTTCCGCTCTTGATTCCGAGAGTGAAACAAAGATCCAAAAAGCTTTGGAGCAACTCGTGACCGGAAAAACGGTACTAATCATCGCACACCGATTCAGCACTATCAAAATTGCCAACCGAATCTTCGTTTTCGAAAAAGGGAAAATCATAGACAAAGGCAACCACGCTGAACTTTACGAGGGCTGTGATCTCTACAAATCGCTCGTCGACAAACAAAGTAACTAAGATAAATTACTTTGCGGCCTGCTCCTGGTACACCTTGAGCAACGCTTCCGCCTCTCGCTCGACTGTGAATTCTGTCTCTACGCGCATTCGAGCAGATCGTCCCATCACAGCAAGCCCATCGGAATCCTTCGCCATAGACTCGAATGCCAAGGCAATTGATTGAGAGTCGCCGCATGGAACCAATTTTCCATCAACACCGTCTCGAACTACGAGTTCAAACCCACCCGTTCGGCTTGCGATTACTGGTGTACCACTACTCATCGCCTCTAAGCAAGTAAGTCCAAATCCTTCAACTCTGGATACAGCGGCTACAATCGACATTGTTCCAAATAACTGTGGGAGCTCTTCGTAATCCACTTCTCCAAGCCAAACGAAGCGATTCTCTAAACCAGCCGACAGGATCTTTTTCTTTTGCTCATCAACGAACGAGTGGAACTTTTCCGTAGTCTTCCCAACAATCACCGCAGTGTACTCAGGAAACGCTGGAAGCATTTCGATCATTGCATCAACAAAGAGATCTATGCCTTTTTGAGGGCGAACACGGCCAAATATTCCGATCCCTCGCCTACCTGGAAAACCTAGCTTGCTCCAAGCGCTCGCTTTATCCTCAATATACGGATACTCCTGCAAACTAACGCCATGCGGAATTGTGTAATCAGCAGGCTTTATCAAAAAGCTACCAGCTTTATTCGATGTAGTAACGATCGCATCCATTTTCATGTAAAGAAACCGTGTATACGCTGAATGCTTACGTTGCGCAGTCGAAGTGAAAATCAACTTCAATGACCGTCGAAAAACTTTCTTCAGGATTAACCCCCAAAGCATCTCAATATTGCGCCTCGCATGAAAAACCCTGCAACGACCAGCAGGTAACGGAGATTTTGTGATTTTCAACAATTCGCTTAAGCCAACAGCAGGCATTGATGGATCCAGAAAACGCTTTCCCCAAACTACAAGATTAGCTCGTTCCAATTGATATGGGAGCACTTTGAGCATCGTTGAGGTAACGCCTGAGAAGCGCTTCCCAAAGTTCGGGATTATCACCTCCACTTTTACTTCGCTCTCCTTGCTACTATTGGCTACGCTACTCATTTTCGCTCCACACTAGAAAGCTTCAGAACGGCATGGCAAGATTCGTTGTGGATTAAGCTGCTATGAAAAAAATCCTTTCGACGAATACCCACTTTCACGACAACTTGATCTTGTCACATGCGACTCTTTGAAATTTCTCACAAAGGCCTAGTTATTAGCAATTGGACAGCCTCTCCCTATGAGTCATGGTGCTTGCTCAACGGAAACACTGCACACAATGGTACCGTAGCCGCTTTTGTGGCTAAAGAAGCAGTCCCCGATGAAGGCGAACTTTCCGGCCTGCCACTCAAATCATCAATTGTTTCACTCAAGAAACAACAAGCACTCTATGAAAAGGAGCTTGAGAATGACGATTCAGACTTCACCGACCGTATTAATTACGGTTCTACAGGCGAAGAATTGCTCGCTAGAACAAAAGCCCGTCAAAGTCGCATAAATGAAATCGTCCTCCTTCTCTCGATTGAGAATCTCTTGTCACAGCATTTTCGTCTCTACTCTAGCGGCGAGTCTCGCAAGATCATGTTGGCCATCGCATTCCTTGAAGCACCAGACTTATTGATCCTGAATGACCCTTTCGAAGGCTTGGATGTTGAATCGCGATCATCATTGCAATCCGCGTGCGTAAAACTCGCAAGGAGTGGCCAGCGATTGCTAACCCTCGTGAGCAAGCCAAGCGACATTCCGCAATGGTCCACTCACCTCGGAGTATTCACCCACGGAGCTTTGATCAAACAAGGTCCAATGCCTGAGTTAATGAGCGATCAGTCGGTTCGCCAGCTCCTCCACATCAACAAGCAGAAATGTGAACGCCTACCGGCCCCGCCAATCGGACCAGACCTCGAGTTCGAAGAACTCGTGATTCTGAAAAACGGTTTCGTTCGATATGGCGACGCCTACCAATTTAAAAACTTCAATTGGACGCTTCGAAAAGGAGAACACACCAGTATATGCGGTCCCAACGGAGCAGGAAAATCAACTCTCCTCCAACTTATCACCGGCGATCACCCACAATGCTACTCCAACCACTTGACCGTTTTCGGCAAAAAAAGAGGCAGCGGCGAAAGCATCTGGGAAATAAAAAAACACGTCGGTATCGTTTCAGCGAGTCTTCATCGCGACTACCGTGCCCCCGGGAACGCACTCTCAACAGTCCTATCAGGGCTATATGATTCAATCGGTCTCTACCAACAACCGACTCGAGCAGACACTCTACTCGCTCGCTCTTGGATAGAGCTCATTGGCTTGCAGGACCTGACTAGCAATTACTTCCAACAATTTTCCTATGGACAGCAACGCCTGCTATTGATCGCTCGCGGGCTAATCAAACAACCTCCGCTATTAATATTAGACGAACCCACCCAGGGGTTGGACGAATTAAATCGACAGATCGTTCTTTCATTTATCGAACGGTTGGCTGAGCTCTCGCAAACCACTCTTCTGTTTGTCAGCCATCGCGAGGACGAACATTTACCCCTATTCCAACATCGAATCGAATTCCACCACTCAACCGAAGATAACGTTCGATTTGAAGCCCAAGCCAAGAAGCTAAAAAATCCATAATATCCCCTCTAGAAGCCTCGATTCGATGCCTTTAAAGAAACCTTAGGCAAATTGTAGCGCTATTAGTTGATTTTAATGATTGATGCCTAGCAAAATGATGTTAGGTCCCTTCTCTTCTATAATTTTGCAATCATGCCTAAGAGGCCCATTTCGTAGGCAACTTTACAGCAAGCAATTTCAGAATAAATCAACGAATAGTAAAATGACAGACCTATCGAAATACAGAAATATCGGTATCTTTGCTCACGTCGACGCCGGCAAAACGACCACAACTGAGCGTATCTTAAAGCTCACTGGCAAGATCCACAAGATCGGCGAAGTACACGATGGGGCTGCGACTACTGACTTCATGGAGCAGGAGCAGGAGCGTGGTATCACAATCCAATCCGCGGCAACAACTTGTTTCTGGGAAGACCACCGTTTCAATATCATCGATACTCCGGGTCACGTTGACTTCACAATTGAAGTTTATCGTTCTTTGAAGGTTCTCGACGGTGGCGTGGGAGTTTTCTGTGCTTCTGGAGGTGTTGAGCCTCAGTCAGAAACAAACTGGCGTTATGCGAATGAGTCTGAAGTTGCTCGTATCATTTACGTAAACAAGCTCGACCGCGTTGGTGGCGATTTCTACCGCGTTGTTGACCAAGTTAAAAACGTACTCGGAGCGAACCCACTCGTGATGGTTCTCCCAATCGGCGTTGAAAGTGGCTTGAAGGGCGTCGTTGATCTCCTAACTCGCAAAGCGTGGGTATGGGATGATTCCGGTGATCCATTGAAGTACGAAATCCAAGACGTACCAGCCGATATGGTTGATAAGGTCGAGGAGTACCGCGAAGCGCTTATCGAAACAGCTGTTGAACAAGATGACGATTTGATGGAAACCTACCTCGGCGGCGACGAGCCTTCTATTGAGGATCTCAAGAAGTGCATCCGCAAAGGTACAATCAACCTAGATTTCTTCCCAACTTACTGTGGTTCTTCTTTCAAGAACAAGGGAGTACAGCTCGTTCTCAACGCAGTTATCGATTACTTGCCTTCTCCTACAGAAGTTAAGCCACAACCTGAAGTAGACCTCGAAGGTAACGAAACCGGCGAATTCGCAGTTGTTAGCGAAGACAAGCCACTCCGTGCATTGGCGTTCAAGATCATGGACGACAAATATGGCGCTCTTACTTTTACACGCATTTACTCAGGTAAGCTCGCAAAGGGAACATCCGTTCTCAATACTTTCACAGGCAAAACTGAGCGCATCGGACGTATCGTTCAAATGCATGCTGACTCTCGCGAAGAGGTCAATGAAGCAGTAGCTGGCGACATCGTTGCTCTACTCGGCATTAAAAACGTACAAACAGGACACACGCTTTGTGATCCTGACAATCCTGCGACATTGGAACCAATGGTTTTCCCAGATCCCGTTATCTCGATCGCAATTAAGGTAAAGGACCAAAGCCAAGCCGAAAAGCTTGGTGTCGCTCTCGGCAAGATGGTCCAGGAAGATCCTTCCTTCCGCGTTGAAACTGATGAAGACAGTGGCGAAACCATCCTTAAGGGAATGGGCGAGCTTCACCTCGATATCAAAGTAGACATCCTCAAGCGTACACATGGTGTAGAAGTTGAAGTTGGGAAGCCACAGGTTGCCTACCGCGAAACAATTACACAACGCCTCGAAGACAGCTACACACACAAGAAGCAGTCTGGTGGTTCTGGTCAGTATGGTAAGATCGACTACGTTATCGAACCAGCTGAACAAGGTGAAGGATTCGTATTCGAATCCAAAGTTGTCGGCGGTAACGTTCCTAAGGAATTCTGGCCAGCAGTTGAAAAGGGCTTCAAGAACTCTATCGCAAAGGGTGTTCTCGCCGGATTCCCTTGTTTGGACCTTAAGGTTACTTTGATGGATGGAGCTTACCACGCGGTTGACTCCTCCGCGGTCGCTTTTGAAACAGCAGCTAAGGCAGCTTACCGTCAGTCCCTTCCAAAGGCAGGCGCTCAACTCCTTGAGCCCATGATGAAACTCGACGTCTTCACTCCTGAAGAAAAAATGGGTGACGTTATCGGTGACTTGAACCGACGCCGCGGAATGATCCACAGCCAAGAGCCATCTGCGACAGCAATTCGCATCAAGGCAGAAGCCCCATTGAGCGAAATGTTCGGTTACATCGGATCTCTTCGTACAATGACGTCCGGCCGTGGTCAGTTCTCTATGGAGTTCTCACACTACGCGCCTTGCCCACGCAATGTTGCGGACGAAGTGATCAAGGAAACGCTTGAAAGAGAAGAGAAGAAAAAGAAGTAATCTCTTTTTCTCGCTAATCTAAAAACTCAATTTATTACCGACTCCCATCTTTAACGAGATGGGAGTTTTTTTTGCATCTTCCAGAACCGCCAATGCACGCAAGTAATTTTAGAGAATCTTTCTCTAAGAGCTAAGCGGAAGCCTCCTCTTTCACATATTCTACGTACTCGGCCTATACAAAAAAAGTAAGCGACACAGAATCGACCTCCTTCCTATTGTTCGTTTTTTCGTATAGTCTTCGCGGATGAGCAAAAGCAAGGGAACCCGATACACGAGACAA
>JAKYXN010000043.1 GCA_022538095.1 Puniceicoccaceae bacterium K14
TACGACGTTTATGATACTTATGATTTGTTTCGGACCAGCGAATCGCTCCGATCAATCAAGCAAAATCAGACGGCGCTTGGCATCACGCTTACAGCATATGTACCACCTCGCTACATACAATTGACCATAATTGTACCTAACCGAATGCACGAAAAAAAGCACGCCTTAGACGTGCCTTCTCAAAATCATTTTTGCATCTGGCAAGCTATCTCTTCAATGATGCCTTGCGGCGCTTATAAGTTAGCAGACTAAGAGCTAGCACACCAACTCCAATTCCAGCAATCGTTGAGGGTTCTGGTACTGCCGTTAAAGCGATATTCGTTGTTGCTGATCCGCCTCCGAACCAAGCTGCGTTAAACGAAGTGCCCGCTGCATCCAAACTATCAATAGTAGTGTCTAATTGGAAAAACGACCATTCGCCAGCACCTTCATTCGAGAAGTTACCTTCATCAATATCATATAAAAACGACATCGCTCCCAAATCAACACCGACCCCTTCAAGTAAGCTCAAAAATTGAGCCGGGTTTTCAAACCCACCAAAATCAGCTAGAGTAAACGAACTGTAAGCTTGAGAAACATCACTAAATCCACCTCCGACAAGGTCTCCCCCAGGTATTCCGCCCAATGCGTAGAAATCATCTGAAAACGAAACGTCTAGAATGTAATCACCTAATCCAACTGATTCGGGAAAAGTGTTTTCAAAGACTCCATAAAAGAAACTCCCTGCCACCGAAGCATCCAATGCACTATATTCGACAGAGGCTCCAAAATCTACTTCCGCCGATCCAACAACCTGAGCGTCCGCTGATATAGAGGCCAATCCAGCAGCCACAAACACAGATACTAATTTCAAACAATTCTTCATTTTTCTAAAATAACGCTAACTTTTGAAAACTAGGCTAAGTTCCCTAATTAATGTAAAATCCAAGTAAAGCTAATTTTACTAAGTATTATCTCCTGGCTCTCTTCTAGAGGTGCTCGCGTCACAGGTGAAGCAAGCTACGACGACAAGCGGTTAGGTTTTTAGGACGCAGGTTAGGGCGGTATCTATCCTGCTAATCTGCGTCCCGAAAATCTAAGCAATCATTGGCCTTTAGTCTTGGACTTCGTATATCTCGATGAGAGCAATTCCCGTTGAATCGTCTACGCCGGAGACGAGAGCGGTGTACACTCCTGGGTCGAGTTCGATGTAAATTGTGGAATCTGCGCTGCCTCCTTCTAGTGGGAAGGCTCCGACAGCCCTAGCAATCGTTGGAATTTCGCTCGCGTTGGACGCATCGTTCCAATCGTCGTTGGATGCTATAAGTGTTGAGCCTTCGTAAATGCCGACTTGGGGGTCGGACAAGTATTCGATGACCCCTTGGTCTTCTAGCCCGGGTCCAACGGCTCGTATGAGAAGTTTCTTCGGCTTTTCACCGTCTACAACCAGGCCGCCTATTAATATGTTTGCACCGACGCCTACGTTTACGCGAGCGGAGACATTAACGAGCTTAAGATCGTCTTGTGTATTTAGTTTATAGATTTCGGCTAATGAGATGCCAGTTCCTCCATTTGTATCGAATGCGATTGCTGAGTAAATTCCGGGGCCGAGGTTGAGGACATTGGCTGCGTCGAGTCCATTTTCGTCTAGCGGGAAGGCTCCGCTGATTGCGAATTTTTGCTTTAGTTTGCTCTTGTTGGCTTGATCCCACCAATCACCATTTTGAGCAATCACTTCGTTGGTGGTGTTGTTCACTATTATCAAGTTGGGGTCTTCTAGGGCTAATCCTTCTAATCCTTGGTTTTCAAGCTCTGGTCCTATTGCCCTAATTAAGAATTCGCCTTCGCCAGATCCGCTCACGACGAAACCGGCGATCAACACATCTTGGTCGGCACCTGCTTTGGCTCGTGTGGAAAGGTTGATTACGAGGGAATCTAGTAAACCTTGAACTGCCGCAGTCGCTGAGAAAGCCGAGTCTGCGTTGCTGCCAGCAGCGATGATGCGGTAAGTGTATTGATCTTCTAGTACAGCTCCGGTATCGGTGTAACTTGTGGTTCCAGCTGCTAGGCTAGCGATTTCTGTCCAATCGTCAGCATCCTTGTTGCGACGTTGGATTCGGTAGCCAGTTTCGTTGTTGGCAATGTCGCTCCAGGATAACTGGGTGTTTCCGTCGTCTTCGGTAGCGGTTACGTTCTCGGGACTGGGAGGGGCCTGAATGGCGAGTACGGAGGTGATGTTTCCGGCGACGTCGTAGGCGTAGTTAACTGTGGTGCCGTCGTGATAGGTGGCAGCGGTCAGTCTTCCGGCATCGTCGTAGGTGTAGGTAACGGCTTGGGCGTTGTGCGCGACGATGCAGGCGAAGGTTAGAGAAAAGGCTGCTTTGAGGGACCTGAGTGCTTTGGAAAGGGGGAGTGTTGCGATAGCTTCCATTTTGTTTTTTTGGTGGAGGTTTGCGCGATTAAAATCCGGATACGTCGCTATTGGGTGAGTTGGGCATGGGAATGCCGGCGAGGCCCATATAACTTTGATACAGTTCGAAGTGGTTGAAGGCTCCGTTTCGTCCACTTTGATAGCCGTCGATGTACTGCCGGATTTGGTTGAAACGGCTTTTACTTTGGCGGCTAACATCGACGTAGAAGTAGTCTCTTAATGCACTCATGGCTTGTTCTGCTAGCGCGGATGCTCCGAGCGAAACGACTTTTCCAACGGTGGAGCCGGCGGCGTAGAAGGCGACTTGCTTTACGATTTCTCTGGCGGCTGATTTTCTGGCGGCTCCTTTAGTGCCGTAGAGGAGGCCTTTGTAGAGGACTTGCTTGCGGAAAGTCGCCTTGGTTGCGATGCCGGTGGCGCTTTTGACTTTAGTGCCGATGGCTCCAGCGGCACCTCCAATGGCGGTGCTGAGGGCGAGTTGGCCGACATCAAATTGTTCTATATCCGAGAATCCACCGTTGAGGCCTTGGTTGAGGAACTCCTGGGTGAAGCCTCCGGCGGCTCCGGCAAATACAACGCCGGCTCCGCTTCCGATGAGGGCTCCGGTGACCGCTCCTCCGGCGGCCGCGCTCACGTAGTTTTTCCAGTCCGGTTTATCGCCGGTTATGAGATCGCTCACTCCTTGGGCGACGACTCCGCCAACCGCGCCGGCGACTGCTCCTACGACAATGTTAATGAATTCGCCTTCTGGGTCGTTGAAGCCGATCGGGTTGCCAAGGGCATAGGCGTATTTGTTAAGTGAATCTAAATTAAATTCGTCCCCTGGGAATGAGTCTGGTCCTACGAATCGACGTAGGGTGGGCGAGTAATGTCTGAAGCGCATGTAGCAGAGGCCGCTGTCGTCTGTAAGGACTCCGAACATTCCCATGTAAAGAAAGGGTGAGTCACCCGGCTCGGGAGCTTGAATACGTTCGCCGTAGGGGCCGTAGGCGTATTCTTTGACGACTTCTCCTGTTGGGCCGGTTTGGGCAACGGTGCTTCCTCGATCGTCGTAATGGTAGACGATCAGGTCTCCGCTAGTATCTTCTTCATAGATTAGACCAATGCCGTAGACATAACTGGTTATGTCGGTGCTGTTATCGATTTTTTGCAGGTATTGGGTCAGGCCGGCGTGGGGGTTGACGATGAAGCGGCTGGAGCTGTTTTGGTCGGATATCGCAACGAGGCGATCTTCGAGGTCGTAGCTGTAAGAGTAGCCATTGTTGTGGCTTGTCCAGCTGAGGGAATTGTTGCCGTAGTATTCGGCTGTCATGATTCCTCCGTCGTAGGGGATCGTTTCCAAATTCCCTTTTTCGTCGTTGGTCATGGCGCTGCCATTGTAGCTGGTGAGGACGTTGTTGATATCGTAGCTAAATGTAGCAAGTTGCGGGATGTAGGGCTCTTCGGGTTTGTCTATTCTGACTACGGAGACGACTTCGCCTAGATTGTCGTAGGAATATTGATACGCGACTATAGGGGTGCCGTCGCTGGTATAGTCGCCTCGGGCTTCCAAGCGAGAGGCGTTGTTGTAAGCCATGACGCGGAAGGTCCCGTTGGGGAATTCGATGCGTGTGATGAGGTCGTTTTCATTGTAGGTGTAAGTGGTGACGCGGTCATCCCAGTCGGTAACAGTAGTAAGGCGGTTTAGGGCATCGAATCCGTAGCTAACGGTTTTGTCGTCGGGGTAGGTGATTGAGCTAAGGTTTCCGGCAGGGTCGTACTGATAGGATATTTCGTTTTCGAATACGTCGGTGTAATGAGTGGTGCGGTTGAGGGCGTCGTATTCGCGGAGAATTTCTGTGGGATTTGAGCCGTCGTTGGATGTGCGGGTGAGATTGCCTTGGTTGTCGTATTCGTAGGTTATGTCGCCGGTGGTGCCATTGTCATCACTGGTAGCTAACACCCGTCTTCCGACGCGGTCGTATTCGTATTCAAAAACAGAGGGACCGTCTTGAGCGGTCGTGATGTCGTTACGCCAGTCGTATTCGTAGGTGAGTGTGCGCTCTCCGTAGGTGACTTCGGTTACGCGATTGGCATCGTCGTATGTGTATTCAGATTCACTGCCTCCTGGATTGTCGATACGATTTACGGTGTTGTCATCGTTGTAAATTTTGCGGACTACTCGATTGAGGGGGTCGGTGATCGAGGTAGTCCGATCAAGCGAGTCGTAGGCGATGGCGGTTCTGCGTCCGAGAGGATCGATGATTCGGATGAGGTTGCCGTTTTCGTCGTATTCTTGGGTGACGGTGTTTCCGCGGGCGTCTGTGATAGTTTGTTCTTGGTCGAGCTCGGTGTAGGTTATGCTTTGTACAAGGTTGCCGAGAGCGTCGTAGGTTTCGATGAGGTTTCCGACGGCGTCGTATTCGTACTGGGTGATGTTGCCCAAGGCGTCGATTTCGGCGATGGTTCTGCCTAAGTCGTCGAAGAGGAAGTGGGAGGCGTTTCCGTTTTCGTCGATTACGGTGTCGAGGCGGTCTTCACCATCGTATTCGTATAGTTTGGAAAAGCCGAGTGCGTTGGTGAGTTTGACGAGGTTGTCGTTTCCGTCATATTCGTAGAGTGTTTCGTTTCCGTTCTTGTCGGTTTCTTTGACGAGGCGGTCGCGGGCGTCGTATTCAAAGCGTACGGTTTTGATAAAGGCGTCAGTTTCGCTTAGTTTTTTACCAGTGGAACTGTACCTGTAATAGGTGTCCCAGCCTTCTTTGTCTTTGAATTCAACGACTCGGCCGACGCGGTCGTATTCACGGAATTCCCTGCGACCGGAGCTACTGGCGTGGCTGCGCCAGTTTTCGCGGCCAGCTCTCATGTCAAATTCGACCATTCCTCCGTCGGGGAGGATGAGAGTTTCTAGGTCGCTATTGGTGGTGAATTCTTTCCGAGTGGTCTTGCCGACAGCGTCGGTCACTGCATCGAGATTTAGATTATCGTCATACTCAAATGCAGATTGGTTGCCTCTTGAATCGAGAACGAAGGTGACGTTGCGGTATTGATCGTGATCGAAAACGACGCTCCGCCCGATGGGATCTACGGCGGAATTGAGGTTGTTGTTAGCGTCGTATTGCATAGTTGTGACGCGTCCTAGTTGATCTGTATAGGAAGTCCTATTACCGAAGGTGTCGTATTCGAACTGGATTTCTCCGCCTATCGGATCTGTCCAGGAAATGAGGTTGTAGCGTCCGTCGTGCTCGAAAATGGAGACTGCTCCCTCGCGGTCTTTGTAGGTTGTAATGAGAGTTCCAGAGCCGGTTTCTTCGTATGCGAAGGTTGAGAATTGGTTGGTATCTATTCCGTCGTCTTGTTGGGCGACGCGCCCTTGGTCATCATAGGTGTTGGCTAGGATTTGGCCAATGGGGTCGCTGACTGTCGCGATGCGGCCTTCGCTGTCGTAGGTGAACTCGGTGGGATGGGTCTCATCTGAAAAGAGCAGGGTGACGCCCGATATGTCTCCGTCGGGCCATTCGGGCGATGGTGCGTTGTCGACAGCGATGACGGTCCATTCACCGAAAGGGTTTTCTCCTTCGAACTCTCGGAAAATTCCGGTGGCTTCTTCTAAGTACAGGTTGTTTCCATCTCTGATTCCATTGAAATCGTTGTCACTAAATAGAATGAGCTCTGTCCCTTCTGGTGAGATTAGGGTGAGCGTAATATCTTTGTGAACTTGGTAACCTATTTCGCCATTAATAATTCGGAGCGCTCCGATTGGCTCTTCTCGGTCGACGGTAATGGTGAATGTTACTCCATCCAAATTATTGTCGGGTATGTCGTAACTTCGGTTATTGATGAAGCGGTCGCTGTCTAGTTCGAATTCTTGGCTCACTCTGTGAAGTCGTCCGTCTTCGTTGTATTCAAAATAAACGTAGCGAGAAACTTCGCCGGAGTCGTCGTTTGTTTCATCGTAAAGGTAGTCTACTCGTCCGTCTTCGTCGAAAACGAATCTTATGTAGTCTCCTGTATCGGAAAATCTGATATTGTCTGAATTAACATTGATTTGGTCTCCTACTTTATTGAATATGCGGTACACACGACCGTTTGAGGTATTTGCGATGTAAGTAGTTCCGTCGCCAAGGGTGAGCTCCCAGGTGGATGAGGTTCTAACAAGAGAGTCTCTTCGATTGCTGTCGTCTATAGGGGCGTAGAATTTTTCTTCTCCAATTTCATCGATAAACTGGAAACGATTGCGGAGGCCAGAGCTCCAGTCTACGTACATGATGTCGGATTCGACTCCAGTTATGTTAATTTCGTAGTCTTGTTCCCAGCCTGGGCCGAAGATGCCAGGGTTGTCTGGGAAGAGGGAATTGTAACCCAAGCCAAGTTCGAACGGGATGCCACCTTCGAAGCGCAGGAATTGGTATTTTAGTATTTGAGCTCCGGTGGCGGTATCGACTTGGTGTCCAGCAATACTTTCTGGACGACCTGAGGTTGCGTATTGTGAATTTTCGAGGCTGGGTTCGCCGGAAATTTGGAGCTGTGAGACATCGATTTCAAGGGAGTCCTCTACTGTCGTTCCGGATTCTGTGTATGAAACTGCGATGTCGATTGAGGTAGATTGGCTATAGGGAGGGGCCACTAGTTTGAGCGTTTTGGTAACATCGACGGTGCCGGCAGTTTGGTTGGACCAGATTGGGGTGACTACTTTGACACTGAGGTCGGTATAGGTGACGACTGCTCGATAAACCGCGGAGCTATTCTCGTTGAGCTCAGTAGGCCCGAAAATCGATATGTTTTGCGGTGTCTGAGCTGAGCTGTGGAGAACTGCGACAAAGAGCGTCGCTATTGCTGTGAGAAACCTGCTGGGTGTGAGGACAGTTTGAATCATATTGAGATGGAATTTCAGAAGAATACCTAGGTTTATATGTAAAGATTCTCAGTGCTTGTTTCGTTAGAAGTGACTAAAGTTAGGCTGGAATGCCTACCGTGGAGGGTAAGGCGCAAAACAAATTTTTAAGAATTCTGTAATCTAGTTAGTGGGTTTGCTAGTAGCAGTCAATAAGACTCTTATAGAGCTTTCTTTGCGGAATAAGGTCATGTTTGTAGTTAAAAATTTGTCACTATTGGGACTATTTTTCTATTACAAGATATAGGGAATTAAGGTTATGACCTTGGACGGCTCCCAATTAGAACTTCGATTTTTTGTCCAAAGAGACTATGATCTCATTTTTTAAGTTGGAGAAATTATTGGATTTGTGGGAGCTTCTAAAAACAGAGTTAAGGGTGTGTTTATCTGGTGTATCCGAATTTTTGTAATTTGTCGCTTAGGGATAACATATGTCGTTGGGAGATAATTGATCCGAGTTGATTGTGCGAGATGGTGTGGTAGCTTTGGGTATTGAAAGCCGGTTCGTTTACTGATGACGAGTTGGCGTATTTGTAAAACAGGTACTCGAAATAAAACTATTTATGTCTGATTTAAGCAGTGGAGGTGGGGCTTCGTCCGGTGGTGGAGGAGCGAGTGGAGGGTCTAGTTCGCTTCCGAGTGAAATTATAGAATCAATCGCGATTTCGAATGCGAAGTCGATAGGGGAGCAGCCAGCTATTTTGGCCAATCTTGCTTTGGCGAATCAGATATTGAACAATAACTTGCAACAGCAAATTTCAATAAACCAACAGCAAGCCATGAGTCAGCTTTCTATGGCGGCTTTGTCTAAGTGTATTGCAGTTATAACGAGCGATAGCTCAAACTCAGCTGATCCCGAGGCGTTTGATGATATGAAAAAGCTTATTCAAATGCTGGCGAATAATAATGGTGGAGCAACGCCTGCTCAATAGACGAAGCGTAGTTATAAAATAAATATATTTCCTATAAACGATAACCAATAAACTATATTAATACAAAATAAGTTATGGCAAATAATACATATCTGAATCCGGCATTGGCTGAAACGACTACGGTGATTGGGGTGACTAATCTTAAGAGCGTGGGTGAGCAACCTGCGATGCTTTCAAATCTAGCGTATTCCAATACCGTACAGACGACAAACCTCTCCCACCAGAATGCTGTTTCAAATCAGCAGGCGATGAATGAACTCGGAATATCGGTTGTTGGGAAAATGGTTAATAAGGTTTCTAACCTTGGTCCATTGGAAGCGAGGTCTGCAGTCGACGTTCTCACGAATAATGAGCTGGCTCAAACGATCCTTGATTTGAAGGCAGCTGTACAAGCTTTTGCAGCTAAGGCAGCAAATGCTGCTTAAGAGGGCGCTATGTATCTATTCGTTAATGTTTAACGATATCGGAAAAAACTAACCAATATGATAAATGGGAGATGAAACAGAAAATAATACGTACCTGAATCCGTCCTTGGGCGAAACAGTTACGGTCATTGGAGTAACTAATTTGAAAAGCGTAGGCGAACAGCCGGCGATGCTTTCGAATTTGGCTTACTCTAACACGGTCTCGAACACGAACCTTTCTCACCAGAATGCGGTTTCGAACCAACAGGCGATGAACGAATTGGGTATCTCTGTAGTTGGTAAGACTGTTAATAAGGTGGCTGACCTAGGACCTCTCGAGGCTCGTTCCGCTGTCGACGTGCTTACAAACGACGAAGTCGCTCAAACTATCTCTGATCTTAAGGCGTCTTTGGCGGCTTTTGCGAAGTAAGGAGTTTTAGCAATTTACGCGACGGCGTTAGATCTAATTTTGGCGACCTCTCGCCGTCGCTTTCGGCTGCCACACTAATATTTAATGTATATAATTATAACTACACGATGAACCAACTAGCATCATTGATCAACTCGACTGTAAAATCGGGAGAGGCGGCGAGCGCAGCTAATCTCGAAGCTTTGCTGCAGTCTTTAGTTAAAGATTTACTACCTGTGTTGAAAGGCGCGGATTCAAACTCCCCGAATGATTTGCTCAAAGCATTAATGAAACCGGGAACAAGTCCGCTCAACCCCATTATTCCTCAAGATCCAAAGAAAATCGTTTGGTTTAATACTCCTCTAGAAATGGATGTGGTGGATCTCACACAGGCGCAAGTAGACAAACTGGTGAGTGATGGGAAAGTGGAGCCAGCGCGCGACAACAGTTCTTCATTATCAATCTCAAAACAGGTGCCCTAAACTTTAGGGAAATATTATTATGCTTACAAATACGACGAACCAAGAAGGTGGGACATTCGAAGCTGATGGCACTGGAGAAAATTCTTTGGCCACCAATAATACGGGTTTGAATGATTCGCTCGGGGAGACTGTTACTGTTATTGACACTACAAGCTTGCTGTCGCAGGGACAAATGCCTTCCAATATATCGAATCAGGCTTATTCGAATACAATTCAGTCGCGTAACATTTCGAGCCAGAATGCGGTTTCGAATCAACAGGCGTTGAATCAATTAGGGATTTCCGTTGTAGGGAAAAGTGTCAACAACGTCGGCAATTTGGACCCGTTGGAAAGCAGAAGTTCTGTGGACGTATTGACGAACAACGAACTTGCTCAGACGATATTGGACTTGAAAGCTGCAGTGGATGCGTTTGCAGGTGGATCGAACAAACCGCTAAGCCCGAAGTCGTTACTTGATCTTATTAAACGCATTATTGCCCTATTCAAAGAGATCGAAGAAGCCAATGCGAAATTGAAAGGCAAGGGTACGTATGAAGATCCCTATCGGTCTAACAGTAAGATTTATGTGGATGCGCCTATTATAGTTGGTTTCAAGGGTGTGCCACCTAGTAAAGTTCATCTGGGAACAGCTACAAATTCAGTGAAGGTTACTAGTTAATGTCAGTTTTGTACGAAGGATCTCAGAGTGTGGGGGTAATTCTATGGCCAATCAAGAATCTGACACTAAACTCATAGATGATTTTAAGAAGGATGCCTCCCAGAAACTGAATCAGCTTCTGCAGAGTAGCATAGGAAATGCGGCTAGTAGTGCTCAGCAAAATCTTGCGGCTGCGGAAGATGTAGCGAATTCAATCTTGGGGAATATTAAGGCAGGGAGTGATCAAAATTCTGCTACGTATTCTGTATTCAAAAACACCGAAACGGGAGTTCATGTAACATTAAGAAATGTCGATAGAGAAGATGTTGAAGGAATTAAGTTCTGTTATGGCCCCGCTAGCTTCGAAGCATGCACAGGGTATGTCAATGCGCACCTTACGGACATGGTTGCACTTGCCAAAGATGATAGCAAGGAGGTTCTCAAAAAAGCCGAAGCGAATTCCACTATTCGACGACTCATCGAAGAATTCCTCGAAGACACCACCAAAGGATGAATCGATGCCTCCCAAAAAAACATATGAACAGAATCTTCTAGAAATAGAAAAGGAGGTCATTGAAGATCCTACGAAGTTTGCTAATGAGGCGGCGGATAATGCTGTGAGCGTTGCGATGAGCGTGGCCCAGCTGGGGGTGAACCCTATGGAGACGTCGCAGTTGGCTCAGGACATATTCGACGCAAACAAAAAACAAATACAATTGATTGAGCGACTGTATAATTTGGATCCGATTCAACTGGACTATCCATTGGTTAAATCAGTGAAAAGCGATGACAACAAATAAAGGAGAAGGTTTAGATTTAGCCTTTGAGTCGGCAAATGAGTCGATCGAAGTAGGTTCTGCGTCCGCTTTGGAAGGAGGCGTGAAAGGGCGTTTGGGTTATACCTTAACAACTCAGGCCTTGAAGGAAGAGGAGGCAATTATGGTATTTCCTTTGTTGGCCTTGTCGAGCGAGTCTATCGTTGAGGGCTTAGCAACTTATCTCGCTGAAGAGGAGTTGGCGGAAACTGCTACGGCACGGGTAGCGTCGATTGTGGCAAGCTCCGAGAAGAAAATTCAAGAGATCATATCTTCGTTTGAATAGTTATGAAGAGGCGCAGAAAATTTGAACTAAGCGGAAGCTTTTTGAAGGATATGAGGTTTTTGGCTGAAAAAGAAGCTCCATATCCTTGGCTATATTTTGCTGAAATCCTTCAATTGGATGATTACGAGGAGCGTATTCATGCAGTGAATTATTGTTTTCGTATCAACAATAACTTTGCAGTGACGTTTCAATCGCAATACGGAAAAATGACACCTGGTCAGCTGAACAAATGGATGTTTCAATTCCATTATAAGCCGATTTCCAATTTCAATTCTTTCCTAACGATCGAGCAAGCCCTTGAGTGTATTTGGGTGAAGATGCGTCAACGCGAATTTGGGGAAGAGTTGGAGCGTTTGACTGGAAAATTTTTCTCTAAGTTGATCAAGGAAGAGTTAGGCCTGACGTACCGTTACGCGATCGTCAAAGAATTTGAAGCGATTTATGATTATCTTTTCTGTTCATACCCTATCGGTCCTTACCATTCTTGTGCTTTTTATCAGCCGTTTTCAGCCGAATTTCGGGAGCCTTTCTATTTTTTCAGAATTCATGATTCGTGTACTGAGATTATGGTAGGCGCTCGATCAGGAGAGGTAAAAACACGGAGAAATGAACCGATAGCCAATAACAATAACGGAGGAGGGTATTGAGTGATGACGACCGACCGCTCTTTTGGAAAATCTTTTAGTCTCCCTCGTTTTTTTGAGAAAGGTAAGTTTGTTATTTCCGAATCGAATTATTCATGCGTCGGTGGCAACGGAGCGATTTATGTGGACGCGGATCCGGATAGTTCGTGGTCGGTAAAGATTCCTGAGAATGACCGTAGCTGGTTGAGCTTGAGCAATTATAAATCAGGGAAGGGTAAAGGTTCTGGTATTCTCAAATTTGCTTTGGACAAAAATCCAAATGAAGAGCGTGAGGGTTCACTGACAATTGAGAAAGAGGGCCAAAAGGTTTCGTCCCATCATTTATTGTATCAGAAAAGTGGACTTAGTACAGTGGAACTAACGAATAGCGTGATGACTCTGCCGTTCTTGGAGACTCCAAAAATACTTGAGCTGGGAATCGCTGGGAAATTTATCGCCAAGGAGATTAAGAAGATCCCGGAACCCTTCGATCTTATCGCTTTGGTGATCGTGGAAGTTGTGGTCGCTTTAGGGGGCGTGTTGACAGCAGTTTTGAGAAATTCGGTTCCTCACAATTTATTACCCACTCCTGTATCTGTATTCGACTTGCCGCCTTTGCCTCCACCGAGTCCTTTCCCAGTGCCTAGCTTTATCAATTTGAACGAGGTGAATAGGCTTCTTCAGAAGTTGCCTTTGACGCCCGCTTTCATCTTGGAACAAACGGCTACCCTTGGCGCGTATATCGCGATCCAAACATTGAGCTAGTCGGTTCCTCTGAATCTTAAAACTAATCCTGAATATTAACCTATGGCCGCTCTTATTCGAATTACGGATACTTCGAAATCTGATGTGACGAACGGCTCTAACCAAGACAATGATATGAGCAGCCTTCTTGATCAAGTTTTCGCTATTTGCCAAAAATATAAAAACAAAGGTTGGGGAGACCTTTTGCTAAGCGTTGCCAAATTGAATATTTCTCAGAGTTCAGCTGGAGACCTGGAAATTGAACTTGCTCGTGATTTAACGAGTGATGGAAGCATTGATAGGGATGCGCCCGGTTTTGGAGATTTCAATTTGTTTGGGGTTCGTGGAATTGAACCAGGAAACCCTTCCCGGAGTTTGCTGTATCATGCATTTGCTTCGCCAGGTGTTGTTACTAATGCGAAGTATTCGATTTCCGAGTATCTTGATGTTTCTGAACTTGAAATAATCGAGAACTATATATTTGCCAGTGCTAAACGATCTTTGGCTGCGGTTAAAGGAATCGCTGGTTCTCGGCGAGTGGCATTGTGTGTATTTGCTTATGAATATCGTGTGGGATCAAATACGCCTAATGGGAAAAATGCGGATCTTTGCTTTTCTAGAACGGGAGTTAGCCGGCTAGGGAATAAGCCGTATCTTTACGAGCCATCGGTTCGCGGATTTATTCCATGGGCAGAAGCTGATGATGATTCGACCTTACATGTTATCCCAGTTCGATATGGAGCCTTCCTGGCAGTTGGGTTGGAAGGGAAGGATCAGGGGTTAGGTGAATTTGGTCCGATGGGTAAGAACTTTTTGCGAGATCATCCAGATTTAAGCTACACTCCTATGGGGAACATCGGAACAGAGGTGCCGAACGATGATGATCTTACTTTTTGGGTACCGTTGCATAAGCTGTTTTCAGGAACTGAATGTCTGACGGATTTTGTGAAAGATGGAGGTTTGAAGGTAGGTCTGAAGGGATCTCACATCAATGAGAAGTTGAAGCGGATTCAGTCTCATTTGAGCTCGAAATTTTATGATACGGGGTGGAATGAGAAAGGCTACGATTTCGACGATGCTCCTTTTGCTCAGAGGGAGGGGCTTGCAAATTTTCTTATTGATGACGATAGCCTAGGAAAGAATGTATTGGTGCCTCAGGACCAGGAGATTGTGAAGCAAGCCGAAGCGAAAAGCGAGGGATTGACCTTCAATGTAGAAGAGTACGATGAGGAAGTTGATAATGGATTCGATGTATTTGGAGCGAGTATAAATATTTTGGCGGATGATCGCACAGGAGCGCATCGAGCCCCTGAGTACATAAATGTAAAGCAGCAAGTTACGCCGGACGCTAAAAACTTGAATACAGAAAGTGGCGTTGAGAATATCGTATCTGATGGGGATTATACGGCAAAATCATACAGTGACTTTTCTGCTGATGGATGGATCGAGGCGATTGCTCCCCAATTATATGCTGATCTAACGGAGAGGACCTGTCGTTGCGCTTATTCGATTGTGGCTCCGCCGCATTTGATTCCCTACGTAACGCAACGTGAAATAATTGTTTGGACGGAGGAGAGAATCAGAAATTATCGAGAGTGGCCAAGGTTGTGGAGTGTTATTCCATGGGCTTTGTCGGAAGATAGAATTCCCCCAAATGTGGAGTTGAAGCGTCCGGTGGTTTCGAGAGCTTTGGATGAGGATCGGGACGTGTTTGATTTAGAAGATCAAACAATTAGCGCGATCGTATCATTGCCAGAAAACGATAAGGTTCCAATCTCTAAATTGGAAGGGTATGATGTGAAACGGAGTGTGACATTGCCTGATGCCGCTGCGGGTACCTATGCCCCTGGTTGGGATACGAGTTATGATGTAGCATCAACTGGAATGCCTTTTCTATCTGGATACGGACTTGGTAGCCCTTTTCCAGAGGATGCTATGATCTGCTCTGCTCTCGGTTCGTTCTGGCCAACGGCAGCTCCGGATACGACCCGAATCTATCCTCCTTGGGGTAGTGACGCTCCGTACCGAACGGTGGCTCCATTGACTGATGAGGAGATTGGAATGGGAAGCGGCGTTGCTTGGGATGGAACTCCTGCACCTGTTATAATAACGAATGAGAAGGGAACGTTCGTCAATTACTTGGATAGAGACTACAATGATTACGTGCAAAATTTTATAGCTGGTAGATTCACTATTAAGCTTTTGCAAAAAATTGCTCTAGAAGAATACAAGACACGGGTACTTGCAATGTTTCATGCGTATTCGGCGTTATTGGACTTAGAATATGGGACTGGTAGCGGTTCTACAGGTGTGGATTTAAGGGATACAGCCACGTGGTCGGGGTTGGCTAACCTCTGGAATTTGTTGTCTTTCAAAGTTGCGACTTCTGTGCCGTTGGCGAATTTGGGCGCAGCGAAGGTTGATCCGTCGACAACTGCAGGACCGTATTATGAGATGCGTATGTATAAGGCGGGCTCGATTAAATATGGCATTCCGAGTTTCAGTCAGGCCCAAGTGGAAGTAACGGAAGATACATATTTGTATGCGTTTTCTAGTGGAGTTATCATAAAGAGCGCGAAGACGGAAAATAAATGGGTTAAAGGGAGTATTCCATTTTGAAAGCGGATGTTGTCGTGATAGGGGGTGGCCCTGCTGGGGCTGCCACTGCGATTGCGTGTCGGCGTTTGGGATTGCATGTCATTATTTTGGAGGCATTGGAGTTTCCAAGAGCGCGACCGGGTGAGTCTCTACCGCCAGCTGTGGAGCCTTTGTTGCAGCATTGGGGAGTTGAATCCGTCTTGAGGGAGTATTCGTGGTCGCGCTATGAGGGCATTTGGTCTTCATGGGACGGCTCCATGGGCTTTCAGCGATTGGGTTCTGACGAGAGGGGGCAATGGCGTGGTTGGCATCTACCCCGAGGCGAATTCGACATGCGTTTGCTTGAACAGGCGTGTTTTCTGGGAGCTGTCTTGTTACAGCCTTGCCGTGCTTTGTCTGTAGCGATTCGGGAGGGAAAAATCGTTGGTTTGCAAACTTCTGAAGGAGCCATTGAGGCTAAGTTTGTTGTTGATGCTTCTGGTGGGCGCCATTGGTTGGCGGGGAAGCTTGGCTTGGGGGTTAAAAAGGTATCACCTTTATTGTTGGCTCGATTTGGGTATAGCAAAATAGGCTCACTGAGCGTTAAGGCTAATCCTGTGTTGCAAACGGATGATATGGGGTGGACGTGGATGACGCCTATTGACAAGGATCGTCTTGCTTGGACTCGTATGCGTTTTGATGGTACGCTTGAGGCAGCGGGGTGGAGCCCTGGGGAATGTGGATATGACGAAGGCAATGAGGGAAACTCACTTTCGGCGGATGTTACTTGGCGTTGTGTGGAACGTAGTATGGGGCCGGGCTATTGTTGCGTTGGTGATGCTGCTGTGGTGTTAGATCCTTTGTCTAGCCATGGTGTCCTTCGAGCTTTGATGTCCGGCTTTATGGCTGGACAAACGATTGCCAAAGGAGGAGTGAGGAGAGCGGGGAAAGAAAAGTTGTTTAGCGAATACAGAAACTGGCTAAGCGAATGGTTTCAACGTGATAGCTTCGAATTAAAGACATTGTATCGGCGTTTGCCGAATGTTGCTTCTTGGTTAGCCTCCGCTTAAAGAAAATTGAGTTGGAGATTTTCCGCCATTCGCGAGCGGTTCGTTATTTGAGGGGAAGAGGGAAAGGAGGATACTCTGATTTCTGACGGTGTCATGCCGTAGGTGGTTTTGATTTTACGGCAGAAGTGAGATACTTGCTTAAAGCCGAGTTCGAAGGCAACTTCCTTAACGGATCGAGATTCTTGTAAAAGCTGATAGGCTGCAATCATGCGCTGTTCATTTAGCCAGTCTTGTGGAGTTCGTCCCAAGTTTTTTTTGAAGTCTCGTTGGAGTTGTCGCACGGTTATGTCGAAGCTTTCTGCTACCTTGTTCACATTGTAGCCAGCTTCTGCGGCAATTTCAGGCAAATTGAAAAGGTCCTGGGGTGTGCTCATTTTGTGGTAAATAAATTGAAGATTAGGTGTAGAGTGACATAATTTATGGTTGTATTATATCTCACTATCAATGGCTTTCCATTATCTTAGGGCGACAGATATTATCTAAACGCGACAGGCGTTGGCTTTCATAATTTGGGGATGGAAAAAGGTGATGTATCCTTGTATGGGATACTTTTAATTTCATCGATGTTAGGTGTTTCTTGCTCAAAAGATCATACTGGGTCTTTGAATCAGAGGTATGGTCTAGGGCAAATCGTCTCTTATAAGTAGCTGTCAGGCTTGTTTAAAATTGGCCAATATCGGACCTGCGACTAAGTTAGGCACGGAAATGGCTTATTAATAATTTAAATGACCAAACGAATGTTTATGAAAAACATTCATCTTTAACCGAATATATTTTTCTTAGATGAGCCAAGAGACGATAATTGTTGTGGGTAACGGCATGGTCGGCTGCAAATTTTGCGCGACCCTGGTGGAAAAAGATGCGGACAAGCGCTTCAAATTAATCACGTTCTGCGAGGAATCGCACCCGGCCTATGATCGCGTGCATTTATCTGAATATTTTTCAGGCAAGACGGCGGAGGACCTTATGCTGCAACCGGAGTCTTGGTATGCGGAGAATGGGATTGAGCTTCACCTAGAAGACAAAGTGGTGTCGATCGACCGGGAAAAGAAGTCGGTTACCTCGGCAAAAGGCGTGGAACTGGTCTATGACAAATTGATTTTAGCGACCGGTTCTAGCCCATTTGTACCACCAGTTCCCGGAATCGAGAAGGAGGGCGTTTTTGTCTACCGTACGATTGAGGATCTAGAGGGCATGATGGATTATGCTAAGAAGGCGACCAAGGCTGCGGTGATTGGCGGCGGTCTCCTTGGACTTGAAGCAGCCAAGGCTTCTCAGGATTTGGGAATGGAGACGCATGTGATTGAGTTCATGTCTCGTTTGATGCCACGCCAGGTTGATGATGCGGGTGGTGAAATCTTAAAGGGTATTATTGAGGAGCGTGGCCTTTCGGTCCACTTGAACAAAGCCACGACTAACATAGCGGGAGACGGTAAAGTTGAAGCTATGGAGTTTAAGGATGGAAGTTCCTTGGGTGTCGACATGATCATTGTTTCGGCGGGGATTCGCCCGAGGGATGAATTAGCTCGCGAGTGTGGCTTGGAGGTTGGTCCTCGTGGCGGCGTTGTGGTCAACGACAATTTGCTTACCAGTGACCCTGACATCTTTGCCATTGGCGAAGTCGCGTTGTATAATAATTTCATATACGGTTTAGTGGCTCCAGGCTATAAGATGGCTGATATCGTGGCGACTCAGCTTCTCGGAGGCGAAGGAGCCTTCCAAGGAGCAGACATGTCGACAAAGCTAAAATTGATCGGTACCGATGTAGCGAGTTTTGGTAACATTGAGCCGAAGGAGGAGCACAAGGACATCGTTATTACGGACCCAGTTCGGGGCATTTATAAGCGTTTGATTACAACCACAGATGGAAAACTGTTGCTCGGTGGTATTTTGATTGGCGATGCAGACGCTTATGGGAATTTGCTGCAAATGACGCTCAACGAGATGGAGTTGCCGGAAGACCCGATGGCTTTGATTTTGCCTGCTGGTTCAGGTGAAGCTCCGAGCTTCGGTCCGGGAAGTTTGCCGGATACGGCTCAGATTTGCTCGTGTGAAGACGTGAGTAAAGGATCTATCTGCGAAGCGATCGAAGGCGGCGCTCGCACAATACCGGAGTTGAAGAGTTGTACAAAAGCGGGTACCGGTTGTGGGGGGTGCGTTCCTTTATTAACCAACCTTCTGAATCATCAATTGGAAGAAATGGGTGAGGAAGTAAACACGGATCTTTGTGAACACTTTAGCCACACGCGTCAGGAGTTATATAGGATTGTACGCACCACAGGTATTGATAATTTCGATTCGCTTATAGAGGCTCATGGAAATGGCGGTCGTGGGTGCGAGATTTGTAAGCCAGCGGTTGGGTCTATCTTAGCAAGCGTTTACAACGACAAGGTTATTTCGCAGGGGAATCGCAAGCTTCAGGACACGAATGACCGCTTCTTGGCAAATATCCAAAAGAATGGCACGTACTCGGTTGTCCCTCGTGTTCCGGGTGGGGAAATTACAGCTGATAAGTTGATCACAATTGGTGAAGTATCCAAAGAATACGATTTGTACGTTAAGATCACCGGAGGTCAGCGTATCGATATGTTTGGGGCAAAGGTAAATGATTTGCCCAAAATCTGGGAGAAGTTGATCGCAGCTGGGTTTGAAAGTGGTCATGCGTATGGCAAAGCCTTGCGTACAATTAAGTCCTGTGTTGGGTCCACTTGGTGCCGTTTTGGTGTGCAAGACAGCACGGGTATGGCGATCATGTTGGAAAATCGTTACAAGGGAATCCGGTCTCCGCATAAGCTTAAGTCTGCTGTGAGTGGCTGTACCCGGGAGTGTGCTGAAGCGCAGAGTAAGGACTTTGGTGTGATCGCTACAGAAAATGGATGGAATCTTTACCTGGGTGGCAATGGTGGCATGAAGCCACGTCATGCGGACCTTTTCGCGACGGATTTAGATGATGATACATTGGTGGCGTATATAGATCGTTTCTTGATGTACTACATCAAGACTGCGGATAAGCTTACTCGAACATCTGTGTGGGTGGACTCGCTTGAAGGCGGTATTGAGCACCTCAAGGATGTTATCATCAACGATTCGCTTGGTCTTTGCGAGGAATTGGACAAGCAAATGCAGCATCTTGTGGATACGTATCACTGCGAATGGAAAGATGCTGTCGAGGATCCTGAAAAGCTTAAGCGCTTTAAGCACTTTGGAAATTCTGAATCTACGGACCCAAATATCAAGTTTGTTAGAGAGCGTGACCAGATTCGCCCAGCGAATGAGGACGAATTAGCAACGGTTTAATTAATTTTAGAAAAAGGTTTTAGCATGTCAGATATTGTAGAAAATGGAACGTGGCAAGAGATTGGACCTACGGATGATTTCGTAGTGGATCTCGGTGTGTGTGTACAAAATGGAGATGATCAAGTCGCAGTATTTCGCTTGGCAGAAGACGAGTGGTACGCGACCCAGAACCTTTGCCCACACCAAAAGCAAATGGTGCTATCTCGGGGGTTGACAGGTGACGTGAAGGGCGAGCCGAAAATTACCTGTCCGCTGCACAAGCGTAGTTTTTCACTTCGTTCAGGCGAGTTTCTCGGTGAAGGAGAGATGGATTGCCTCAAGGTTTACGAGGTGAAATCCGAAGCGGGAAAAGTCTTTTTGAAACTTTAGTTTGTAGTTATAAGATAGTGATTCTAAGACGGCCCTCTTGTGAGAGGGCCGTTTTTTGTATCGAACAATTGAGGCTAGGGCACCTTAGCGATTTCTCGGTTAGTCTTCTTCGCTGCTATTTGAGTGTCGTCTGTCGATTCAATGACCGTGGCGCTGTTTCATTCAACCCGAGGAAGGCCATCGCCATCTGTAAGAAGTGATAACGGTTTGTATCAGTATTATTAATGTGTTCAGTAGTAAGTGTTAGTAATTAAGTGATAGCACAGTTATGACTTGATTTAGCCGTTGTTTGTTGGAAGGGTTTTAACTGTTGTGAAAACGGGTGAATTAAGATCCGCGATGCGGTCTTTGTGTAGTCAAGATTTCTTATGCTGCATGAAGGAAGCGAGGGTCTTTTTTCGAGTCGTTTATTTCTCTTTGTTCCCCTGCTAGCGTATTCGATGACAGAGCCACCGATCTCCGAATTTTATGCCCACACCCGGACTTGCCCCGACGGCAAGCCGTTGGCAAAAAGCGAGTGGGAGCCGCTCTTCAGTCAAGATTGCGAAACATTAAATGGCGGTTTTTGCCAGAAATGCGCTGGTCTCGATCCCAAGCACGGACATCTAAATAAGGTTTCATATCTGGCAGGAAGGTTTGCCGAGGAAATGTTCAAGCCCGGCAGCACAGATGCGAAAGCCGCCAAAGAGTGGGGTAGACTCATCGGACTATGGCATGATCTGGGGAAGTTTGCGCCGAAGTGGCAGCAGTATTTGGAGCAAAAGGTGAACGACTTGCATCAAGATGAGTGTATTGGAAAGGTAGATCACTCTACGGCGGGTGCGCAATGGGCGGTTAAGAAGCATCCGATGCTTGGCCACATTCTAGCATTTGGTATAGCTGGACATCATAGCGGGTTAGCGGATGCCAGTAGTGAATCTACGTGTTTAGAAAAACGTTTGAAAAAGGAGATTGAGGACTTGGGTCTTGTCCCGGAGTTCATCGCGAATTGCGGTGTTCCTCCTCTACCTAGCATTGTGCAAGAGACATTCCGAGATAAGTGTAATCCTAATCTTTCTCCTACTCTGTCTTTTTATACGCGTATTTTGTTTTCGTGTTTGGTTGATGCTGATTTTCTCGCAACGGAGTCGTTCATGAATCCGACGCAGGCTAAGGACCGTGTTGATGTGCCAGTATCATTGATTGGACGGTTAGATGAAGTTTTGAACGACCACATCGCTACGTTCGGTGAAGCCACGAGTGAAGTGAACAAGGCTCGTGTTAGTGTTTACAAGGAGTGCCTAGAGGCAGCGGAAAAGAGAGCTGGTTTGTTTACGCTTACAGTTCCGACGGGGGGGGGGAAGACTTTGTCTTCGTTGGCATTCGCTTTGAGACATGCAATTCGGAACGGCCAACGACGAATCATCTATGTTATCCCGTTTACATCGATTATCGAACAAAATGCTGAAGTATTCTCGGATGTATTTGCAGATTTGTCATCTGAGTTGGGAATACCCATTGTATTAGAGCATCATTCGAACCTGTCTCCGGAAAAAGAAACGACACAGTCTCGTTTGGCGTCGGAGAATTGGGACGCTCCAATTATTGTTACGACTGCGGTTCAATTTTATGAGTCGCTTCATGCGGCTCGGACTTCAAGTTGCCGTAAGCTTCACAACATAGCTAACAGTGTTGTTATTTTGGATGAGGCACAGTGTTTGCCGCGCGATTATTTGCAGGTGTGTTTAGAGGACCTAAGGCAACTTTCGAGTGCCTATCATTCATCTGTCGTTCTATGCACGGCGACACAGCCAGCGATTGGTGAATCAGAAGAATTTCCTATTGGATTATCAGATACTCACGAAATTGTTTCTAAGCCATTAGAATTATTCGAAACCCTTCGACGCGTGAAAATCGTCAATCGTGGAGCACTTGAGGATAGAGTGTTAGCGGAAGAAATGGATTCTCATTTACAGTGTCTCTCAATTGTAAATACGAAAAAACATGCTCGGGAATTGTTTTCTTTGCTGTCTTCGCCGGAGGAGGGTTTCCATCTTTCGACGTTAATGTGCCCTATGCATCGAAAGATGATTTTTAGTCAGGTTCGGGAGAGGTTGGATGAAGGACTGCCTGTCCGACTCGTGTCTACTCAATTAATTGAGGCTGGTGTGGATGTTGATTTCCCACGTGTTTTCCGTTCGATGGCAGGGATTGATTCGATTGCTCAAGCAGCAGGACGTTGTAATCGTAATGGTAAAATGGATGGACTGGGTGAGACGCACATCTTTGAGTCTGAGCATCAGCGTTCGGAAGCGTATTTTCGCGAGACAACGAATGTGGCTTCTCAAGTATTCGCATTGCAAAGTGATCCACTTTCCTTGGAGAGTGTGAAGCAGTACTTTCATCTTTATTATCACGAGCATCGGCCTGCAAAGGGGAAGCGATGGGATAGCAAAGAAATTATGGAAGATTCACGCTTGAATCAAAATCGTTCCCTTCCACTTGGATTTCAGTTTCGTCGAATCGCCGAAAAATTCCGACTAATTGAGAATGATCAAAAAGCGATTGTCATTCCATTTGATGATGAAGCCAAGAGGCTGATTGAAGATTTGAGGAATGAATCGATTCCGTTGCATCGTACTTTGTTGCGGGAATTACAATCCTATGTCGTTCAGCTTCGGACGAATGAGTTCATTAAGAATGCATCACAATTCGAAGAGGTTCGAGAGGGAGAATTCCATATTTTGATATGTCCGGAAATTCATTATTCGTCGAAGTTCGGACTCAACTTTGAAACCACTAACCAGGGAGCACTAATTTACTGAAATATGCCCCTCCCGAAATCGAGAGGGGCTCAGTTTCAGACCGTATGCTTCTGTATAACTATTTCAATCCGCACTCCGTCTTAGGGAGCGACATTCATCTGTGCTTTCTGTTCGGAGAGCGACAGCAAAGATATAATCCAATTATTAGTGAAGACGACATGATACAGATTCCGCACCAGATTATCGCAGGATTGTTAGTGAAAGCTCCAAGTGAAATGACAGGAGTCCCTCCAAGGAAAGTTAACCACGGAAATTTCAACTTCGAAGGAAGAAGTCGCAAAATTCCAGTTGGAGTAGGCCAGCCCATGGGAGAATGTAGAGTGGTTTATTCTAGGCTTGTCAATATTGATTTATATATCTTTATGCTATGTTTAACTGAAAGATAAAATGTCCCACGGAATAAAACTCGAAATTTCAGGCGATTACGCCTTGTTCTCGCGACCGGAGATGAAGGTCGAACGTGTTTCTTATGACGTTATCACACCGTCTGCGGCTCGCGGCGTTTTGGAAGCGATTTACTGGAAGCCTCAGATTCGTTGGGTGATCGACAAGATTCATGTGATCAATCCGATTCGATTTACGAATATTCGCCGGAATGAGATTTCGTCAAAAATTCCGACCAAAGGGAAATCGGGAGTGAGTGCGGCTATGGCGAATGGGTCGGGCAACCTCGGGATCGATGTTACTGAGCATCGGCAGCAACGTGCGTCGCTTCTTTTACGAGATGTTCGCTATGTAATCGAAGCTCATTTCGAAATACTAGAACGTCGGTTCGAACGAGATGGACCTGAGCTTTCGGAGAAGAGTGTCGCTGGGAAGCATTTGGATATGTTTAAGCGGCGTGCTCGGAAGGGACAGTGCTTCCAGCAGCCGTACTTTGGATGCCGGGAATTTCCAGTACGATTCGAATTGATAGAGAAAGGAACGGCCTTACCGGAACCGCATGAGTCTTTGATTGGTGAGCGAGACCTTGGCTTCATGTTGCATGACATCGATTTCGTACAAGATCCGAAAACGAAGAAAGTGAAGTCGACGACACCGCGTTTCTATCGACCCCTTATGGAAAATGGATTGATCGATGTCAGGCAATCATTGGAAGGAACCTCAATAGTCTCTTAGATTATGATACTACAATCATTGTATGAGCTCTATGAACGGCTTTCTATTGACTCCGATTATGAAATCGTAGGGCCGGGCTTCTCTCCTCAAAAAATCTCTTTCAAAATTTGGTTACATCCAGATGGGACCTTACATATGCCATTGGATGCACGAAAACCGAACGAGAAAGGAAAGATGTTGCCAGATCGTATTCGCGTACTAGGTGAATCGAAACCATCGGGGGCGGGAATCAATCCGTGTTTCTTATGGGATAATCAGACCTATTTGCTCGGGCTAAAACCTGACGGTCGTGATCAAGAATTTGCTCAAACGCGATTTGAGCATTTCCGTGACCGACATTTGGCGGTCGAAGCGGATATTGCTTCGAAAAAGTTTAGTGCCGTTTGTCGCTTTTTGGAAAATTGGTCTAGTTCGAGATTGGAAGAATTTCCAATTCTCAAGGAGGTGGGAACGGGCTTTGGTGTTTTCCAAATCGTTGGGGATACAATTCCTGTTCATGAATCAGAAGAGATCAGGAATTGGTGGTTAGATAACCTGCCACAGGGTAAGGATGAATTGGTGGGGCAATGTCTGTTGACAGGTGACACAGGGCCAATCGCTCGACTACATCCAAAGATAAAGGGAATTGCTGGGGCTCAATCGGCCGGAGCATCATTGGTGTCTTTTAATGAAACGGCTTACGAGTCTTACGGGAAGAGTCAGAGTTATAATAGTCCTGTTGGGGAGAACGCAGCGTTTCGTTATGGGACGGCATTAAACGCGATGTTGAACGGGCGAATGTCCCATAAGCACCGTATGCGAATCGGGGACACAACATGTGTTTTCTGGACGGACCGTGAGAGCATTGTTGAAGATATCTTTGCTGAATTCGCAAATGATGGGTCGCATGCGATTGAAGAAGCACAAGATCCTGAAACACGTGCGAAGCTTGAGGCGTTTCTCAAAGCACTGAGACATGGGCGAGAAGGCAATTCTGAAATTGGCTCAGATCCAGAGCAAACACGATTCTTTGTCTTGGGACTTGCTCCGAATGCGGCTCGGTTATCTGTGCGCTTCTTCTATCAGTCATCGCTTTCTGAATTGTTAGAGAATTTGAGGAAACACCGTAGCGATCTTGAAATCGTACGTGAATTTGAACAGCCCGTTGGCAAGAGACGGGCAGATTCGGATTTCCCCGCTTATTGGGAGTTTCTTCGCGAAACGGTGCGTCATGGTGACGACCCTTCACCTCTACTTGGAGGATCTATTCTACGTTCAATCTTGGAAGGCACATCGTATCCAGAATCTCTTTTTAATTCAATCGTTCGTCGTGTGCATGTCGAACGTTCAGTAAATTACATCAAAGCAGCAGCTATTAAAGCCGTGCTCGTTCGAAACCACACAAAATCCGTTACAACTATGCTCGATCTAGATAATAAAGATTCACCTTATCTTCTTGGTAGACTGTTTTCCGTGCTCGAAAAGATTCAAGAAGAAGGACATCGCGAACAAACTGGGCGAAGTCTGGATAAGACGATTCGAGAAACCTATTTCTCTACAGCTTGTTCAACTCCGGCGGCAGTGTTTCCGCGAATCGAGAAATTGTCCACTCACCATCGGCGTCATTTGAGTCCTGGAAGAAAGGTGCAGTTTGATCGGATCATAGCAGATATAAAATGGTATGAAGATCCTAATGTCGGAATGCAGAAATCTCATAACCTAGAGGAGCAAGGTCTATTTATCCTTGGCTATTATCATCAGCGAAAAGCCCTTTTTACTAAGACAGAGGCTGAGCCCGTTCCGGCGAACGTTTGAACCAATCAACAACAATCAAAAAGATATAATATTATGAAAAACAGATACGACTTTGTTGTTCTATTCGATGCTCAAGATGCCAATCCAAATGGCGATCCTGATGCTGGGAATCTACCGCGTGTTGACGCGGAAACTGGCCAAGGCTTAGTTACTGACGTTTGTCTCAAGAGGAAGATTCGTAACTTTGTGCAAACCACGAGACCTGACCAGCGAATCTACTTCGGAGAGAATGTTGTACTGAATCGTCAAAACCAAGAAGCGTACAAGGCTCTGGATATCAAAGATTCCAAAAAGGCGAAGCAAGCAGATCGCGATGAGGCCAGAGCGTGGATGTGTGAGAATTTTTATGACGTTCGTACCTTTGGAGCAGTGATGTCGACTGAGATTAATTGTGGTCAAGTCCGTGGCCCTGCACAGTTGTCGTTTGCCCGTTCTATTGATCCGATCGTTGCGAGTGAGCACGCCATCACTCGAACTTCGGTTACGAACGAAAAAGATATCGAAAAGGGACGAACTATGGGGCGGAAATTTACGATACCTTATGGATTGTATCGAGCTCATGGATTTATAAATCCGTTTTTGGCTGATCAAACTGGATTTTCAGATGATGATTTAGAGTTGTTTTTTAGTTCCTTAGAGAATGCATTTCAGTTTGATCAATCAGCTGCACGCCCTGCTGGAAGTATGGCTGTGCGGGGATTGTTAATTTTTAAGCATGATAATCAACTTGGACACGCTCCGAGTCATCAGTTGTTTGACCTTATTGATGTTAAAAAGAAAACGGAGATTGTGACACCTCGCTCCTTCGCTGACTACGAAGTTATTATCGACGAATCGAGTATCCCAGAAGGCGTTACCCTCATTCGGAGAATCTAAAATATGAATACATATACTTTAAGAATCGATGATGGCGATGGTTACAGCGCTGAAGTCGCTATCTCTGGAAACATAAACCTTTATGGTTTGGCTGAGCATATAATCGATACTATAGGTTTCGACTTTGATCACGCTTTTGGCTTTTACGATAATCTTAAGAATCCTTACGAGAGTTCGGAGAAGTATACGCTCTTTGCCGACATGGGCGAAGGAAGCGAAGACGAAGCGAGCGTCCAACGGACATTGATCGAAGAGGTATTCGAGCCAAAAAAGCAGATGGTTTTTCTCTTCGACTATGGAGATGATTGGCAGTTTCTGTTGACCTGCGTCAACGCTCAAGCAGCGACTACGAAGCGAAAGATCCGCAGAATTCTAACCGAAAAGGGAGAGCCTCCAATTCAGTATCCAGATTTTGAAGAGGAGGAAGACGATATTTGAAATTTGGAATCTCAGATTTGAGATCGTCATCGCAAAGCGATGACCTCCTCATTGCAATTAGCGCTTTGCAGCATTGGTTATTTTGTCCGCGGCAATGCGCTTTGATTCATGTCGAGCGAGCGTGGAGCGAAAATCGTTTTACTGCTGAAGGCAATGCAATGCATGAGCGGGCTCATGACGGTCCGAATGAATTAAGGGATGGCGTGCGCATAGCTCGTGGCCAGCATGTGCGGTCTTTGAGGCTCGGACTGGTGGGGCAGTGCGATGTGGTGGAGTTTTACCCCGATGGACGGGTGAACCCGGTGGAGTATAAGCGGGGAAGACCGAAGGCGCACCGAGCGGATGAAGTGCAGCTTTGCGCTCAGGCGATTTGCTTGGAAGATATGCTGGGAAAGGAAATTCGCGACGGACAGCTTTATTATGGAAAGAATCGACGTCGTCATGATGTGGTTTTCGATACTGAACTGCGTAAGTTAGTAGAGGGTACGGCTCGAGCGATTGAGAAATGCCTGTTATCGGCTGAGACGCCGAAAGCGGATTATGTATCCAAGAAATGCGATACATGTTCTTTGATCGATCACTGTCAACCGAAGATCATAAACCAAAGCGTTTCGCATTGGTTTATGGCTAATCTGAAATCTCAAATTCTAAATCATAATGGCAACGTATAAGCGATTCGAAGATCTTCCAGTTTGGAAAGCCGCAATCCGACTTGCGGAACAAGTGTATCGTTTGACGGATGATACTGCCTTTAAAGGACAATATTCGTTACGGGATCAGATAGAGAGAGCAGCCGTTTCCGTCTCCAATAATATTGCAGAAGGTTTCGAAAGAGGAACGACAAAGGAGCTGTTGGCTTTTTTGTATATTGCTCGTGGCTCAGCAGGGGAGGTGCGTTCCATGCTTTGCTTGTTTGAACGCTTGGAGCGGTTCGGTAATTTGAAATCTCAGATTTTGGATTTGAAATCAACCGCCGCAGGCTGTTCACGACAACTGCGAGCATGGGCAGATAGTCTGCAAAATTCCGATATAGAGGGCCAAAGGCACTTGAATGAGAAATCGAAAAAGAAATGGCGGGAATCAAAAGAGAAGGGCTCACGAGAAGCCGAATGGCGCGAGCAGTTGATCGAAGTACTGGGAGCGGATCATCCGGCGATTCCTCCGGTAAAGCCGAAGGCTTGAATTTGAAATCTTGAAATTTAAAATCCAGTGAAGACACATTTGAATACATTGTTTGTTACGCTCGAAGGTTCATACCTTCGCAAGGATGGGGCGGCCATTGAAATCAGGCATGATGGGGAATCGAAGCTTAGAGTGCCTATGCATAATTTAGAGGGGGTGGTTTGCTTTGGCTGGGATGTGTCGGCTTCGGCTTCTTTGATGGCATCGTGCGCCGAGGCAAATGTTTCGCTGTCTTTTCATAATCCACACGGTAAGTTTCTAGTTGCGACAAACGGATATACCTCAGGGAATATTAGTTTACGTCGGGAGCAGTACCGCCGAGCCGACTGCGATAGTGGAAGCTTGGCAATCGCTGCTCATATGATTGCGGCTAAAATTGCCAATAGTCGTAATAGTTTGTTGAGGACAAAACGTGAACAGGGCCAGGATGATCCTAAGAAATCGAAATTTCTAGAGGAGGCGATTGAGTCTATGGGGATTAGTTTGAAGCGGACGGCTCGTGTCGAGAGTTTAGATTCCTTGAGAGGCGTAGAAGGAGAGGCTGCGGCAAGTTATTTTTCCGTATTTCCAGAGCTGATGAATAAGAGTGAAAAAACGTTTGAGATGAAAGGAAGGAATCGCCGACCACCACTCGATCCAGTGAATGCCCTCTTGTCGTTTTGCTATACATTGTTAATGCACGACTGCCGTTCAGCTTTAGAGAGTTGTGGTCTGGATGCCCAATGTGGTTTCTTGCATCGCGATCGTCCTGGAAGGCCTTCTTTGGCACTTGACCTTATGGAAGAGTTTCGAGCGTACATAGCAGACCGTGTTGTGCTATCGCTGATAAATCGTCGCCAAATCAAAAATACGGATTTTTATGTGGAACCATCTGGCGCAGTAATGCTGAAAGACGATTCGAGAAAGAAAGTACTGCTAGCATGGCAGGAGCGAAAGAAATCAGAATTAGTTCATCCATTTATCCAAGAGAAGTGTACGATTGGTTTACTGCCGCACCTGCAAGCCCGCTTGCTTGCTCGCCATCTGCGAGGCGATCTGGATGCTTATCCTGCCTTTTTAGTTCGATAGATCGGTGTTTGTCTTCGCTCACACATATTAAATATTGAAATTTTAGGCTTAGATCTTATGTATGTACTAATCGCTTACGATGTATCTACCATGACCCCTGCGGGGAAGAAGCGGCTGCGGCACGTTGCTAAAGCCTGTCTTGATTATGGCCAGCGGGTTCAGAATTCCGTTTTCGAATGCAAGGTGACTCCCGCGCAGGAAGCTGACTTAAGATCGAGGCTCATGAAAATTATGGATAGCCGTGTTGATTCGATTAGGATCTACAATTTAGGATCAAATTGGCAACGACGTGTTGAGCATTTAGGAACAAAATGTCCTTATGATATTGATGGTACCTTGATCGTTTAGCGGGAGTCTCCGCCAACCCGAAGTGAACAATATTTAGTAGGTAGATTCGCGTTTTTGTAAATCCTTGTTGGCGAGGTTCTTTGACAGTTATATTAGTTTTGCTTAGTGAAATTGAAGGTTGCGCTGTGAGGTACGCGGAATTTAGCTTAGAAATTGTTGGTGCCCATACTTTTAGTATGGGTGCTGTCGCTCCCTTCACGGGAGCGTGGATTGAAACAACCGTCATCTCTGCTATCTACAGAATCTCAGGTCGCTCCCTTCACGGGAGCGTGGATTGAAACAAAACAGGTTGCCGTTGGCATCACAGAGTAAAGTCGCTCCCTTCACGGGAGCGTGGATTGAAACATCATTTATATGGTTTGAGCTCTGTGTAACCCTGTCGCTCCCTTCACGGGAGCGTGGATTGAAACTAAATCCCAAAGATATGATTTAGAAATACCAATAGTCGCTCCCTTCACGGGAGCGTGGATTGAAACTTTGCATAATGAACAAAGCAAAGATCATTAGTGTCGCTCCCTTCACGGGAGCGTGGATTGAAACAAGCAGCACAGCTTATCAAACATACTCTACATTGTCGCTCCCTTCACGGGAGCGTGGATTGAAACTTCGACTCATGAAATATAACCTATCTATCTTACGTCGCTCCCTTCACGGGAGCGTGGATTGAAACAAATCCTTTTTTCAATGCCGTCAACTGCTGCTGTCGCTCCCTTCACGGGAGCGTGGATTGAAACCGGGTGGTAGTTGCCGTCTACGAAGACGCCGCGTCGCTCCCTTCACGGGAGCGTGGATTGAAACGACCATTATCGCGTAACTCCTTATCGATCCAACGTCGCTCCCTTCACGGGAGCGTGGATTGAAACTAAACATAAGGAGATTTGGAGACATACCCATGGTCGCTCCCTTCACGGGAGCGTGGATTGAAACAGTCTACGATGTTCTTACACCTGTAGACACTCGTCGCTCCCTTCACGGGAGCGTGGATTGAAACATTATATGGGTATACTTGTGAGATAGAGCGTAAGTCGCTCCCTTCACGGGAGCGTGGATTGAAACTTCCGCTCGATCAGTAGGGGCCAACGATATTACGTCGCTCCCTTCACGGGAGCGTGGATTGAAACTATCGAATGATAGAATCTCCTTTGGTTGTTTTCGTCGCTCCCTTCACGGGAGCGTGGATTGAAACGATACTGAGGGGGTCACATTGGTAAACATCCTCGTCGCTCCCTTCACGGGAGCGTGGATTGAAACTTGTAGCTCCTAATAGTGTTTTTGGCTGGGAGGTCGCTCCCTTCACGGGAGCGTGGATTGAAACAGCTTGAGCGTTTGCTTAGGCTACGCGGACCTGGTCGCTCCCTTCACGGGAGCGTGGATTGAAACCTACCATGTAGAACCACACGGTGTTATTCGCAAGTCGCTCCCTTCACGGGAGCGTGGATTGAAACTCTGACCGTCTAGTATGCATGAGATCCCCCAAAGTCGCTCCCTTCACGGGAGCGTGGATTGAAACCTGTCAAACTCGGTGTAAACCACTACGAAAAAGTCGCTCCCTTCACGGGAGCGTGGATTGAAACAGATTGGACTTTTATCTCATCCAGTATCAATTGTCGCTCCCTTCACGGGAGCGTGGATTGAAACACTTTGTGGATGTGAAGGGCATGCAAACACCAGAGTCGCTCCCTTCACGGGAGCGTGGATTGAAACTAGGGCCCACTTGCCACCCTATGCCGTCATCTGGTCGCTCCCTTCACGGGAGCGTGGATTGAAACAGTTTTATGGCATCCTTTATGGGGATCATTTCGTCGCTCCCTTCACGGGAGCGTGGATTGAAACGTGTGAGGGCGGCAGATCCGGCTACAACATTGGGTCGCTCCCTTCACGGGAGCGTGGATTGAAACAGGCAGCTCCCTTTTAGGGTTGTTGTAAATAACGTCGCTCCCTTCACGGGAGCGTGGATTGAAACCGCAGTCAACTTAGCGCACAGACCCTTTTCACGGTCGCTCCCTTCACGGGAGCGTGGATTGAAACACTGTGTGAAATAGGCTTGTAAGGCATGATAAAGTCGCTCCCTTCACGGGAGCGTGGATTGAAACGGTCGTACACCCTTGATACGAAGGAGGCAGTCGTCGCTCCCTTCACGGGAGTGCGTATTCTTAGATGAGTTTCTTCTTTGCGTCGGTTGTTTTTCTGGTCTTGAGTCCGCTCGTCTTTCGAGATCGAAGTACGTTCCGCTACTTTTTAATAGAGGAAGAATTCCCTCTCTTAGGGGCCCCAGACCGATTCCTTTTGCTTGGATTTGTTATTCCCGTCTTGCTGTTCAACCGGCACGTGAATCACGTACTTGTCAGTCCACATTTCATCGGGCTCAGAGAAAAGAAACTCGAGCGGGTGGGCTTCGGGTTCTTCCTTGATGTTCTCAAACTCTTCGGAGAGATCGCCGCCTTTAAGGTAGAGTACGCCGTTTGGAAGAACATTGATTCCTGAGCGTTTTACCTTCTTGCGGATCCAGTTCATGAATTTAGGAAGCTGGGTGACTGCGCGGGCGACGATAAAGTCGAATTGGCCTTTTACCTTCTCGGCTCTTTCGTGAGCGGCGGTAGCGTTTTCTAGACCAAGCTGTTCGATGAGGTCTTGTACGACTTTGATCTTCTTGCCGATGGCGTCTACCATGTGGAATTGGCAGTCTGGGAAGAGAATGGCTAAGGGGATGCCAGGGAAGCCACCGCCTGTACCGACGTCTAGGATGCGACTACCGGGTTCAAAGGGCATTACTTTGGGGATGGCAAGTGAGTGGAGGATATGACGCTTGGGGAGGTTTTCAATATCGGTGCGGGCGATGAGATTGATCTTCTCATTCCATTCGGCCAGTTTTACGGCAAAGAGCTGAAATTGCTCCTGCTGCTTAGGCGTGAGGTCGGGAAATTCTTCGAATATTGGTGAGAGGTCGAAAGTCATCGTGTGCAGAGGAATTGGCGTAGGCAGCGGCAAATTCAATGTTTAAATGGGGTTTCCTATTGTCAGCCTTTAAGTTATAGAGGTTGTCCTTGGAAACAAGTTGTGGGGCAACGACTTGCTGGGGTAGTGGTTGAGGCGAAAAGGTTGGGGGATATTCGCTTTCGTGGATTACATGAATTTCTCGTAGACCCAAAAACGCGATTGAAGCAGAGGGAACGGTAAAAAAGAGTTGACGCTGCTCTCGTAGCGCGTCTTTTTCGGCTCTTTTCCAATTTTAGACCCATGGCAATCGAAGTAAAAATCCGCAAAAGTGAACCAGTTGAACGCGCTCTACGCCGTTTGAAAAAGAAGCTCGATCGTGAGGGCGTTATCAGAGACGTTCGTGGCAACCGCTACTTCGAAAAGAAGTCAGAGACTAAGCGCCGTGAAAAGAAGGTAACTGCCTTCAACACAATGCTTCGCCACAAGTACGACAACTAAGTCGTAGAGGTTCACTCTATTAATTAATTTCAATTGGCTTCCTTGATTCAGGGGAGCCTTTTTTTTGCTTTTCGCGCAGACTATCGCTTGTCTGAATCTATTTGGAGCATGCGAAAAGGCCGTTTTGTGAGCCTTATTCGTTTCGAATTCTTTTCTTCGTTCGTTCAGCCATTGTACCATGGCTTCTAGGTGAGCAGGGTCTTGTTTTTGGACGTGTTGTTTGCTCAATGCGGCGAGTTCCTCGCACTTGTTGGCGTTCGGAAGCCAGATCGCAGGCTCCTCCCAGCTGCTGGCGGGCCATCGTTTTCATGGGAACTTGATTTTAGTTTGTTTTATTGAGGGTTTGTTGTGAGTTGATTGTTCGGAGAGCACGCCCTAGTCATCTTGGTAAATCGAATGAAAAACTGGACCGACGTTTTAGCTTCTGAAAAGGAACAAGATTATTTTAAGGACACCTTAAAGTATGTTGCAGGTAAACGGGCGGCGGGCGTCACAGTTTACCCACCGCAAGGGGATGTTTTCAATGCGTTTAAAAGCACTCCGTTCGAATCGTTGAAAGTGGTTATCATTGGCCAAGATCCTTATCACGGTCCTGGGCAAGCTCACGGACTTTGTTTTTCCGTAAAGCCAGGAGTTCCTGCTCCGCCATCTTTGGTGAATATCTACAAGGAATTGTGCACGGATGTGGAAGGTTTCGAACGTCCTGATCATGGCTACTTGCAGAGTTGGGCGGAGCAAGGCGTCCTTCTTTTGAATACTGTGTTAACTGTTGAGCAAGGCAAAGCTCACTCGCATAAGCATCTGGGTTGGGAAACGTTTACTGATCAAGTGATTCAAGGAGTTAGCGATCATGCTGAGGGGATTGTATTCTTGCTCTGGGGATCGCATGCTCAAAAAAAGGGGCAGCGCATCGATCCGAACAAGCATTACGCACTCAAAGCGCCACACCCATCGCCTTTGTCAGCTCATCGCGGCTTTCTTGGTTGTAAACATTTTTCGAAGACAAACGAACTTTTAAAAGAACAGGGGAAGAGTGCAATCGATTGGCGGCTTTAGTTGAGAGCTCGTACAGTAGGTTGAGGTTCTTTTCCCACAGATTGCCCAGGTTTTCTCAGATGACTTTGGGGGTGTTTGTCTACGGAAATCGGGAAGGGGCACGAAGGTTGAGGACTCTTCTGTTCATATTCCGATGAGAACGGGGTGAAACCTGATCTGGTGAGGCGGTGACTCTCGTATTCGTGGATTTCTTGAGATTGGTTTTAACCTACGAAGAAAAAGGGGTTAGAATTCGGTTTTGAAGCTGAGGAAGATTTCTCGCCCTGAGCGCCTATTAAATCGGCTGTTTTGGAATTCGTCATTAGTTATATTTTTAAGGTTCAGATCTATGGCGGTTTTGTAGCTTGAGACGATGTTAAATTCGTATCCAATGCCTAAGTCAATCACAAGGTACTCGGGAAGTATGTATCCATCATTGTATCTCAAGGAATCGCGGTAACGAAGGCCTCCATTGACTTTGAGTCCACGAAGGAATCCTTCTGTGAATTTGTAGCGTCCGAAGCTGCTGATTTTAGTTTCACCGCCCTGCGTTGGCAAATCACTAGTCCAGTTTGTGTGTATGTTTGTGATAATTGCAACCGCACGAATAGGTTGCAGGTTTAAGTTGAAGGAGGCGCCTTCTTGCTTTGCTTCATCGTGTTGACCGAAGATTGCGGGAGCGATTAAATCGAGTTCATTGTTGAGATACCAATTGTTGAGGTGTTTTTCACGTACCCAATCACGGTGAGCTAGATTGCTCTGCGAGGTATTGAAGTAGAGAAGATTTCCCGAAACTCTAGAGTCGAATAAATCAAAAGCAATTCCGATGTCATGGCCCTTGCCATTGCTTGATTCAAGATCTGCCGGTTCATAAAATTCTTCAGATTCGTTCGCGTTTATGTATGACTGTTGGAGAATGGTCTGATCTTCGCTACTTTCGACGTAGTTAATCTTAAGTGTTACTTCGTTTAATACATCCCATTTAAGGCCGATGTTTGAAGATAGATTGTTCGATCTTTGATGTGTTATATTTCCTTCTTTTTGAGAAAGCTTTTGTCCAACTAAAAGCCTTATGGCGTCTTCTAAAAGGCCCATTTGGTAGTTGTATGCGAAGTCAAATGTATTCGTTTTTTCATGGATATTCGAATCTGGATCTTGATTTATCATCAACGATTCACTGTTTTCCGTATGTCGAACAAAAACAGCCACGTCGTGGGTCATACGATTGCCATCGATGTACAAATTTGTTGATACTGTATGCTGTTTCTTTGTCTGTTGATCGAAGTTTGTCGTACTGTAGGTTTGTGCGGCGTTAGCAAAGTCGAATTGGTCGCTAGCGGTTTGGTTTATTAGAAACCTCGGAGTACTATTCATACCGATGCTGTTATGCGAAAATTTATAATTAGCGTAAACGTTATCTCCGATGGATTGGCTGATGTTCGCATTGTAGTTTTCGAACGAGCCAAATTCAGATATGTCTGTTTTATGGATAGATGCGCTGATCTGTGTTTGATCTGAAATGGAGGATTCCGATTGAAAGTAAATTGATTCATGTGAACGAGTGTCCTCTATTTTGGATACAATCGATCGAATCGATAAACGATTTGTGTCGAGTACGGGTTGATTGTGATCTACCCAATACCCACTATAGTTATCCTCACTCCCCAAAATGGCACCTAATTCGGTGAGTCTTTCTGAAAACGCACGTACCTTGATTATATTTGCCGTTTCAAACGGAGACATCGAATTATATAAATCTACAGTGGGTGAATTTTGTACTTCAATTCTACTTATTGTTTGAACGTTGACGGGGTTGGCGCTTCCGTTTTGATCTGTATTAAAATTATTGTTGGTGAAGCTTTCTTTTTGGGAGATAATATTCATCCCTGCTGAATAGGATAGTGCATCGTCGAAATCGTTAGCCCCGATGTCTTCTAGAAATTCTGAGGTGATAACTTCTATAGATATAGGAATGTCTTTAATCGAGGTGTTTAGACTAGTTCCGGCTGATGAGTTGGTCGATCGCCAGCCAAGGTCGTCTGAGGCACCAACCTCAAAAGGAGAGAGTTCGAAAATATCATCCCCAGGGATGTAGCGTGTGGGGCCTGGAATATTAACCTTTGTGGAATTTGCTGAGCTTTTTTCAACAGCGACGCGGCTGGTGTATTCAGTTACTAATTGGAATAGGACGGCGATCTCTGTAAGCTCCGCGAGGAGTGCTTGTCTCTCTTTTTCGCTTTTTGCTCGGTAAATATCTGTTTGTAGTTGATCAATCCATTTCTGCGCGAAGAGAAATTCTATACCTGCATGCGAGGCATCTTCTGATTGAATATGGAAGGCTTCGTAGATTGGGGTATTGCCCTGGTGAGCTTTCATTACAACGTAAGTCGGCGATGGACCTTCTGTCATATAAATTGTTTGAACGGGCGCGTCGAGGTATAGATCGGGGATTGGGTGTGGGAAGGAGAGAAGCTCTATTGGCTTATTGTGAGCATCGAAAAATGTGAGTTCGATGTCTGATAAAACAGGGGAGTTTAGTGCTTCGAATAGGTCCGTAATTTCTTTGGCTATATTTTGGTCGTTTGTAATAAATCTCGATTGTCCTCGGCCTGCTTCTGCCATTTTTTGAATCATAAAATTGTTAGTATCGCTGCCGATACCGTATGTGAAAAGGCGCACCGATCCTAAGTCATTTTCGAGAATTGAGAGGAGTGTACTTTCTTCTCCCAAATATCCGTCGCTAAAGAAGACGATAATTTCATTGCGGCCTGTTTCATTTGGTAGGCGTTTGAGAGAATCTATTAATGCTGGCTGCATAACGTTCCCCCCTGAAGCTTCTACGTTCTCAATAAATGTCTTAGCATTTTGGATATTGTTCTTATTCGCAGGAACTAAGGATTTTGAATAAACGCTGAAATCGCTATTAAATGCTACGATGTTAAATCGATCTTCCTGCGCGAGTTGATCTAAACTGGCAGCGATACCTGCTTTTGTGTTGGCGATTCTATCGCCTGACATTGATCCACTATGATCAAAGAGAAATATAATATCTCTTGGAAGGCGGTCTGTATTTTCCAATTGATGTTCTTTAGGGGGGAAGAGAGTCAGAAGTCCGTAGTTAGCCTCATCGGTGCTCGAGTTAACTACGGATGCTTGGGTTACAAGTGCGTGATCAACTTCTATCGAAAGTTGAAAATCCCTGTCTGGAATCGATAGCTGGTCAGCAAGAGAAATTGATAGAGTAGTACCGAGACCTTTTACTTCAAGGTCGTGAGATGTTGACGAGACAGATTCGATTGGTATTCCGGATACCATTATGTCGAACGACATTAAATGTTCTGCGCTGAAACCTGGATGTGGATTTTCATGATTTGAGGGGGAATTTTTGTTTTGTGTGTTTGGATGGATCTTTTTGCCTGAGAATCTTCTTGGGGTAGTTAGCTTTGGATCAATCGTTTTGGGGAAATAATGGTTTCCTGCGATCATTGGGAATCTAATAGAATATCCATTTTTCCTATCATAAGGTAGTTTTTCTATGTAGCTAATATGTACTTCTACTGTTTCACCTGGTTGGAAATTTGCTACTGAAGTCGTAAACAAGTGTAGAAAGTGTTTTTCAATTATGGCGGCTTTTTTGCCAGCGGCTTTGGCTGATTCATAGGTAGTCCTAGCCTGTTGTTTTTCTTGAACATCACTGGTGATTATTCTGTCTTCGAAATGTAATTCCATGTCGGTTACGGTCGCGTTAGTCGGAAGAGGAAATAGGTAAGTGGCTTCGAGGGTAGAGTCGGTTGTATTGGTAAACTCCTGTACAATTGTAGTCTCCGCTAGCCCAGGGGTTATATCCATAACCACGTAGGTATTCTGAAGGGGAATTTCGATTCGTTCCGACTCTTCTGTCGCTGGGTTGTACAGATATCCTGCGGGGAGTTTTGAGTGAATTTCTTGGTTCTCGTCTGCGTTTTTACGTGTGACGCGATAAGTGAGTTCAGGCTCCATTTCTTCCATAAAGTTAGAATCTACCAGATCTAGTAATTTGGGGAGGTCCTCAACCCTAACAAGTGTTCCGCTATCGCCGCGAGAGGTAATTGAAGGGGAAGTCTGGTTATGGTTTCCCTGTGCAAAGTTTAGTGATCCAACGAGCGACCAGAAAAAAAGGAAATTGATAACCGTTCTCATGCTGTTACGATATGAATTTAGTGCCGTATTCATTGGTTGAGTGTCGGTTAAGAATTTTCGGATACGTTGCGGTTCGAGTGCCTGTAAAAGAGCAAAGAGATTTCTTCTTCACCTTCTAGGCGAATATCAGCTTTAAAAAGAGAACCACTTATTTTATAGGATATGCTTTTGATTACAGTGTATTCAGCGTATTCAAATACAGGATTGTTTGTTCTCTCGTTTAAGGGCTTACTGAGATATTTAGATTGATCAAGGATCTGAATTGTACCCTTGTTTCGTTTGCTTAAGGGGGTGCCAATAGTTCCAGCCATCGGCTCCCAAAGGGTTCCCTCTTCGTCAATCTCGAAATGTTCTATATAATTCGAATCGCTGACTCGTAGCATGATTTTTTGCTCGAGCTCGGGGTTATCGACAGGATGAGCAATCCACGAACCGAATATTGGGATTGATGCTTCGTTTGAACCGAGTGGCTCGCCTTGCTGTCCGGACAGCAAGGCGAGCTGCTTTTCTAGGGTTTTAACGAACTCAATTTCTGTTGCCAATGACGGATCCTTGGCATTGGACAGATGAGTCGAAAGCTGTTTCACGATTTTGTAGGCGGATTCTTGGTCGTTGTTTTCGTAGTGTTCCTTGGTTGCGTCTTTTAGAGAAATGTATTCATTAATTAGATTTTCACCACGAAGCATTCCTATACTGGATTGGTTTCGCTTGGATAAGTTAAAATCAAAGTCTTGAGTAGTATGAATATTGTCGAAGGGCGTCTGGTAGCTTAGGCTTACTTGAGCGACTCGTGAGTCTTTTTTGAGCGGGCGAGGAGGAAGGTCGTCATTATTACTAGATTCGAGAGCAAAATAGAGAGCTCCCTGTCTGAGGCTTAGAAAGAGTGTTTCCACTTTGAGGTGAATGGAACGGTCGTCTCCCCAGGAAAAGTACTCGGATGGCACACCGTATACACCCGATATATTGTATCCAGACGATGGGTGTATAACTAGTTCCATGTCGTAGGCGAGTTCTGTTACCATTGTTGAAAATTCGTTTTCGAATTTTTCTTTCATCGTTTGATAGTCGGGGAAGTAGAAGAGGTTTCCGCCTCGAACGCTGCTGATGGTGGACGCGAGTTCGGCTCCGAACTGCACGCCTACTCCGATTGTTGTTAATCCGAATCCCTTTTGTGATCCGGCTTCCATTTGCTCCATGAAGCCTTCAGGACTTGTATTCCCCACGTTGGGTCTTTCGTCAGTAAAGAGCATTAATCGCGTGTTGCCTTCGAAGGATGGAGCGCTTTTTTGAGCCAATTCGTATCCAATCTTTAGACCATTTTCCATATTGGTAGATCCAGAGGAAAATATGGCTCGAATTTGCTCTTTGATCATGGCTTCGTTTGTTTTCGAAACGATTGTAGGTGGAAGATGTACATAACTTCTGTCACCGTAGAGAACGACCGAGAGTTGGTCGTTTTCATTCATTTGATTGATTACTTGAAGTAGGCTGTCTTTAACAAGCTGCAGGGGTTGACCACTCATTGAACCAGATTTGTCGACAATTGCGATCAAGTTAAGGGGGGCAGGCTTCCAGGTATTTGGGTCGAATCCGGAGGCGAATCCTATTTGGCCGATCGCTACTGTATTCGGACGTTGAAGGAGTTTTGCCGGCATTGCTTCACCGAATATGCAAATTGGCGTTTCGCAGTTTGGCGAGCTTTGGAGAGGGAGGTCGTGTTCGCTGAACAATCCCTCTGCTGTTATCGTATTAGGGTGCGGAATGCTGCCGATTTCGACTTGAGAGCGGACGTAATTGAGATCTTGAGCTCCTCCCGGAGTAGCTCCGAAACCTGAGTTGAGTCTGAAGGGAGAGAGCTCGAATACCTCATCTTCTTCGTCATTGACCTGTGACAGTGAAAAGGGGGAAGAGTAGAGGCCTATTAGAGTAGCGAGCGTTGGGCTGAGAGCTTTTACGAGATGACTGATGTGTTTCATATAATTCAGGGTTCAGGATTTGTATCTGAACCAAGAATACTAAAACTTCAGGTAAAAGTCGTCATAGGGGTGTAAGGGGTTGTAAAAGTGCGCGGTGCAATTGTATGAAATTGTATCGTTTGTATTTCTTTGTTTAAGGAATGTACTTATAACCGACACCGTGGACGGTTTTGATGGAGCCGTTGGGGCTATTGGGTTCCACTTTGGCCCGTAGTTTTGCTATGTGCTGATCGAGAGTGCGTGTTGTGCCTGCGTAGTCGATACTCCAAGCTTCATTGAGAAGAAAATCTCGACTTAGAGCTTCGTTGGGGTGAGCAAGGAAAATATCAATCAGTTTAATTTCCTTTTCGCTAAGGTCAGTTTCGACTTCGGCTATCTTTGCAATAAAGCGCTTACGATCGATAATGGCTTCGCCAAATTCAATGATTGATAACTCGCTCTTTCTAGCCGTGGCAGGTTTCATGAACTCGGATCGCCTCAAGGCTGAATGAATGCGCGCTAGGAGTTCCCTTATACGAAATGGTTTGATGATATAGTCGTCTGCCCCCAGTTCAAGACCGAGGACCTGGTCTATCTCTTCTGACTTTGAAGTGAGGAGCAAGATCGGTACCCGTTTATCGGCTTCACGAATTTTCCGACAAACGTCGTATCCGTTCATACCCGGGAGCATGATGTCTAGTAGAATTAGGTCAGTGGGTTTGGTCTGGAAGCTCTTTACTGCGTCAATACCACTAGTCACAGGTACTGGAATTAGACCATCATTTTCAATTATTTCGATAATGCCTTCGCGGATACTTTCGTCGTCTTCGACTATAAGAATTCGTTTTGTCGTTGTGTTCATGACTTAAAGGTAAGGATAAAGGATGCTCCGTTTTGGTAGGACTTGTCGAGCTGGAGGTCGCCACCTATTTCTCGCATAAGGTTACGAGATATATTTAGCCCTATTCCGATTCCGGGAGACTTATCGGCTAGTTGGCTATCGAGTTGGGAGAAAGGAGTAAAGATTGTTTCAGTTTTACTGGCTGGTATGCCAGGTCCTTGATCGCTCACAATTACTGTTGGTGATGAGGATTCTGAGTTTAGAGAAATCGTTATATGTTTGCCGTCGGATGCATATTTTTTGGCGTTATCGATCAGATTTATGAATACTCGTCTTACGGATTCAGAATTTCCGTTTACCCAGAAAATATCTTTGGCTCCTTCGATCTCTAGGAGAATCTCGTTTTCTTCAAGAGTGGGTTTAAATTCTGTTTCGATTTCTTGAAGGATAGGAATCAGGTCGATTTTTTTAGTCTCACGTACACTACGCTTGTTTTCGAGCGAACTGAGTAGAAGAAGGTTATCTATCATGCTTTGTAAGCGTTCGCTTTGACGAAGGATCGTATTGGCAAACTTGTGCTGCTTTTGAGCCGAAAGCTTCGGGTTATCAACAAGTTCAGCGTGCATACTGATCGAAGTGAGCGGTGTCTTTAATTCGTGCGAAACCAAAGCGACAAAACTTGTTTTTTGAAGGGCTTCTTTGTGTTTGCGGTTGCTCAGGTAAATGATAAACCCGCAACTGACTAGAGCAAGTATGAGGCTAAGGACGATTAGGATCTGAGAAAATAGAGGAAGAGTGAATGTGGAGGTGTATTCACTTTCGTATATTATAATGAGGTAGTAGCCAGGTAGAGGCTTAATCTGAGAATAGTGAAAGTTGGGTGGAGGGCTGTTTAATGCTTCGTCTCTGATTGGTTGTATTACAGACTTGATGTGTTTGGGCGTCACGGATCGGGCTAGCTCTTGTAGTTTAGCCACCAAGCTTATGCCCGATAGGGTGAATCCTCTTACTGTACCTTGTCCGTAGAGGCGGTGCCAACCAATCCATTCGAGTCCTTGTGCGGTATCCAGTGGAAGCCATCGTGCGAGGGGTTCTGGAGAGACCCCCGAGTATCGTGCATTTTCAAGGTTTTCCAAGAAGTAGCCGCTATTCCAGCTAAATGAAGTAGAGTCACCGTAAATGACGTTAATGCTGTTTTCCGCTTTGCTGGGCTCGGTAAACGTATCGGGTGAAAGTTGGTTTGGAATGGTGAGTTCCTGATTGAAGCCATCCTCTGGAGTCCAAATAAATGTGCTACTAATGAGAGGATTGTTTTTTTGCCATCGACTCAATTGGAAGGGAAGTCCTTCGGAGTGCATTCCTATTAGTTGGCTTCCTGCTTCATACAGAATTTCGACAATAGATGCTTCTAGGATTTGTTGAGCGTTTTGTGAAACGTTGGATAGTTCCTCTTGGAGCTCTTGCGATTTTCGTTGTCTGTCTTTGTCGACGTAGATGATTGCTGTCGTCGCCAGGATGATACAGGAAATTGCTAGAGCTATCCCTGTGATTAGGATACGTCTATTAATCATTTTCTGTAGCTAAAGTTGGGGCGAGGTTTTGCGATGTCGTAGAAATCGGTTGATTAACAACAGACTCTGTAAGGATTTTTCGGTCTATTTGGTTCATCCCATCTTCCTTGATGCGGTCGAAAAGGTTTTGTAGCGTTTCAATTTGTTGAGCGATTACCTCGTCCTTTAACTCGTAGTTGACCCATTTGATGTCTTGGAGAGTGCTACGAATTTCTCTCAATCCTTTTTGAAGCTTCCCGCTGTCGGAGAGTTCGATAGCCTCCTTGATTGAATCGGCGATCTCCAAAGAAAAGGCTTCTCGAAGCGTTTCGGGGAGGAGAGAGTCTGTAGCGAGTCTTCTCGAGGTTGTTAGTTTCGTTTTTGTCGTTTGTTTTTCGCTAATCCGTTCGCTAAAGCCGCTACTTGCGGGAAAGTAACTGAGGGTAGCGTCAACGATTTTGACATTCAGAAATTTGGAATGAATGCCAGGGTGCAGAGAGGCTGAAACGAGGCCTTTGAGTTGAGTGCCCGAATAAAGTTGAGGCCACTTGAAGGTCACGGATTGATTGTTGTCTTCCGATCCATGTCCGAGAACTTTTTCAACTTTTAAAACATTGTTGAATTCAAGCTTTAGTTCGACGTCGCGAGCGACAATAGAATTCAGTGGGGCTAAGTCGGATATGATGGTATCGCTTAGATCTTGGTTTTTTTGAGCATAGTGAAAATTTCCGTTTCCTTTGGTGGCCAAACTAGAGAGTAGATCCTCGTTGAAATCTTCTCCTAGACCAATGGTGGATACAGATAAACCTTCGCTTGTGAACAGATTCGCGAGTGCGATGAAGTCATCAATTTCTCTTGGTCCTTTTGTGGGGGGGCCATCCGAGAGGACCAGCATGCGGTTGACGCTGGTTGGTGTACGATGGCGACGGAGTTGTGCGGCTCCCTGGTTAAGAGCGTCGTACAAGGCACTTCCTCCGATCGCTTCGATGGATTGGATTCGCGGTTCCAAGTTAGAGAGGTCTTTGACTTGTTGGGCGGGGATAAGAGTTTCGACTTCGGACCCGTATGTAATGAGTGAAAAGGTGTCGTTTTGGTCGAGTGTTTCGACTGCGCGGCTGATTGCGAACTTCGCCTCATTCATTGGTTCGCCCGCCATAGAGCCAGAACGATCGATGATGAGACAGAGATTGAGTGGAAGCTTTGGCTGGTCCGCAGCTTTTATTGAATGCGCGGATATTTGGCTTAAGACATATATTCCTTGCTCGCTGTCCGCTAAGTGGTACTCGCGGTCGAGTGAAATCTCAAGAGCTACTCCGGATGCATTCGCTTGCGCTTGGCTCGATCTAGGGAAGCAGAAAGAGGAAAGAATTAGTAATAATAGACCTATAAATCTCACAGTTACTACAGAGTAGCAGAATACTGGGATAAATGTCGTCACCAATTTGTAAAAGGTTGTATTTTTGAGGGGAAGAATTCGGGGAGTAAATTGGGGCTGAAAGACTAACTTTCGGGGGCACCGCCTGCAAGGTCAGCGACAAAGAGCCAATAGGAAGCTCGTTTGGCGCCTTTGTAGATTTTTGCAGGGACGACTTTTACTTTGTAGCCGGCTTGTCGCAGTCGTTCTTCGAATTTTTTGTCTTGGGAGCAGGACCAATAGATGACCCTACCGTCTGGTTTTAACAGGGAACGAACTGCCCGAATACCGAGGTCGTTATAGAGATTTGCATTTCCTTTTGCGACGAGCGCTTCTGGACCGTTGTCTACGTCGAGCATGATCGCATTGTAAGTTTCCGGCTTTGCCTGGCTGATGACTTTTATCACGTCCTCCTGAATGAGGTTTACTCGTGGGTCTTCGAGCGCCGATTCATTCAGTTCTTTGAGGTGGGTTTTGTTCCAGTCGATGATTTCCGGCATCAGTTCGACCGTGTCAATTTGGGTGTGTTCGCCTGAAGACGACAAAACGCTTTTTAAGGTGTAGCCCAGTCCGAGTCCTCCTATCATTACGCGAGAGGCGTCGTCTTCGCTCAGTTTCTCTGATCCCAGTTCACCTAAGATGATTTCGGAGTAACTAGTTTGAGAATGCATCAAGCCTTGGTTGTTCACATGGATGGAGTATTTTCCATCGTGGGTGAACAGGGCTAGGGTTGAGCCATCGGAGGTTTTTGCCTCGGCGAGCTTGATTTGTGGTTTCATCAATAAGAAGGCCTTGAGTAATTTGGCAGGCTTGCAAACTTAATTTGTGTTAATTGAACCGCTTGTCGAAAAACCTCTGTATTTACTGTCTTCCTTTCTTGTTTTAATTAGGCAGTTAGGATGTGTTCTCTCGGACTGTTCGTCGTATCGAGAGGGAGTGGATGCGACGTTGTATTCAACTTTTGAGTTTAAACACATTATTGGGCTGAGGTGCACTGGTATTGGTAGACAGAAGATTCTCTATTGTTAGGTATGTTGTCAGATCGGTTTATGGGTATGTTAGTTGTCGTATCAGCTTTTC
>JAKYXN010000044.1 GCA_022538095.1 Puniceicoccaceae bacterium K14
GAGTGAAGTTAGGTAAGATTGATGTTATGAATGCCTCGCTGGCACGAAGTGCCAGTCGACCGAAGGGAGAGAGCTTGCTCCGGGGATCTTTACTGCGAAAAATAATTGTAAGAATCATATGAGTAACCTGTGCTTGTGCCGTTTGTATACACGTATGCTCTAATTCTGTAAGAATTAAATGTATTTTCGACTGCGCCAAAATCACTGAAGCTTGTTGAGTTTGCTGGCAACCGACCGAGCTCTTCCCACTGGGTTCCAACACCCCGCCTACCTTCAATTACGTAAGCATCCTCTACGTTTGAAGTGTCGGTCCAACTAACGCTTGCAAACAAAAGGTAAGAACTCTGAGTTATTGGGTTCCACCACCAAATTGGATTTACATCAATATTAGTTGGCTTCGATAAAGTTGGTACGTGTAAAAGCTGGTTAGTCGTATTTTTGCCTCCCAAACCAGATATCTGATCTTTCGATGATGTATTCGCAAGAAACTCTTTAACCTCGGTCGGTGTTGCATACGGATTCTTTTGGAGATACAGTGCTATCGCTCCTGTCACAAATGGGGCTGCCATAGACGTTCCATTCGACTCCAAAAAGCCATCATTACTAATTTCAGGCGGAACCGAAGAATAGATACCAGCGCCTGGAGCTAATATATCTATCTTTGAACCATAATTAGAAAAGTCTGCCAACTCATCATTTATGTTAGTCGCGGCTACCGTAATAGCAGAATCTGCAGCACCAGGATATAAATACAAATCCTCCTCTGAATTATTGCCAGCCGCAGCAACAAATGGGATTCCATAAGCAACAATTGCATCCACGGATTGACCAATAGGTAAAGCCTGAGACGCTGGTAACCCATTAAAAGAGAGACTAGCATTGATAACAGCAGGCCAACCAAAGCTCTCTACATCCCCCATTACAAATTCCAATGCAGCCTCAAAATCCGAAACCGTGCCCCAACCGCCTCTAGCTCGATTCCCCGCATTAAGGATTCTCACAGGGTGCAATGTCACTCCATTTGCTACTCCAACCGATTCGCCGCCGATAATGCCTGCAACGTGCGTACCGTGGCCAGTTTTGTCATCAGTAGAAACGCATTCTACCAGTCCCGAATTATTGTCGTCATCGGGGTCAATATACTCATCAACACAACTAAAGAAACCAGAACCAATACGGCCATCGAATTCGGGATGCAATGCATCGATACCACTATCCATTACGTAGACGTGTACACCTGACCCATCTAGGCTGTTATCGCTGAGAAAGCTTCCATCCAGATTACCATCTACTTGATCTACCCTATCTAACCCCCACAAACCGTCACCTATTGAAGTCGATTCAAAAAAGTAGTCCGGAATAACAGATGAAACCCAAGGATTGCTTTTCAATTTATCGATCTCGGACGAAGAAAAGGAAGCTGAAAACCCAGGTAGAACATTTTCATAAGTGTATAACAATTCTCCCTCATACGTCTCAACCAAAGACGAAACAATCTCTCTAAGCGACTCTCCATCCGTAGTCACAAGCTGAATACCAAAAGAATCTACCCTATCTATTGAAAGAGGAAAATTCGACTCTTTTAACAGAACGTAATACTGATCCAGTACGAAGTTCATATTATTATCTACTGACACTTGAGCCCGTTCGTAATAATCTTTCTTCACCTCACTTGAGGCCTCAAATCGGGGAAGAATTCTGGCATTTTGAGCCTTTTTGCTAATTTTAATACTCTTCGAATCTGCTCCCGGGTTATTAATAAGGTACCGTTTAGAAACTACGATTTGGGAATTGTTTTGAACGCTCTCTAAGCCTATCTGGTTATGAGACTGAATACTTGCAAATTCGTTCAATTTCTCATTTTTAAAAGAAGGAGCCGATGGCAGCTTGTCGCTCGCTACAGAACTAGATTGTGACTCAATATCAAAACCTAAAGTAAGTTCATTTTGAGTACGCAATTGAGGTTGAAACATAAAAATGGCGACTGGAAACAAAGAAACCGCCAAGAAAAGTAGAGCATAGACTTTATTTTTCATATATTATTTAGTTGGTTGGATTTTGGATGAAAAGTTGACTGACAATAGCCCACCAGGACATGCATTAGCACCCTTAACTAAGGATATAATTGAAAATTACTGCGTTAATGACCAAACACAGCTTATTCGTAACTAATCGAGAACACTAAGGGTAAGAAGTAACTTCAAGCCGATGTCTTACTTGTCGACAAAAGGCAAGTTTTGATACAAAATTAGAAATTTACACTGTAAACTCAAAATCCAATATTCGAATACATCAGGACTCAAACAAATGTAGTCACTTGATGGAATTCTCACGCCCTAAAAACACCATTACGGCACAATCAGAATACCAAAATTTAAAAGTCGCGATACTCAAAAGTTGTCTCAGTTTTAAACAGCAATATGGTTAAAGGTTCTACAAGGACTCTCCATTCACAAAACTGTGAAGTATCTTTTCTACAAGATATCAAAAGTAGCCTGGCTTTTCACTAGATCATCCAAGTCTTTGAGGTTTGCTAAAAACGGTTCCAGCTTATCCAGCGGCAAGGCACAGGGACCGTCACATTTGGCTTCGTCTGGATTGGGATGGGCTTCAAGGAAAAGACCTGCGATTCCGACTGACATGCCTGCCTTGGCAAGATCGAACACTTGTTGGCGTCGCCCTCCTGCTGCCGTTGCTGTCCCACCAGGGATTTGCAATGAGTGAGTCACGTCGAAAATCACCGGAGCCTCTGTTTGCTTCATGATACCAAATCCAAGCATATCGACCACAAGGTTGTTGTATCCAAAAGATGAGCCACGTTCGCAAAGAATTACCTTGTCGTTACCCGCTTCTTCGATCTTCCGGATGATGTGAGCCATCTCGCGTGGCGACAAAAATTGGGCCTTCTTAACATTAATAATCGCTCCTGTCTTTGCCATAGCTACGACGAGATCCGTTTGACGACACAGAAATGCGGGTAATTGAATTACATCGCACACGTCCGCGACTGCCTGCGCCTGGTAGGGCTCATGAACATCTGTGATCAAGGGAACTCCAAACTTTTCTTTTACAGCAGCGAGAATTTCCAAGCCCTTTTCCATTCCGGGACCACGATAAGAAGTGATAGAAGAGCGATTCGCCTTATCAAATGAGGCTTTAAATACGTATGGGATTCCGAGTTTGGAAGTCACACTTTTCATTTTCTCCGCGATCTCAAAGGCCAAGTCCTTGGACTCGAGCACATTCATTCCGCCAAAGAGCACGAATGGTTGATCATTCGCACATTTGATATCTCCTATTTCGATCGTCTTCGCCATTCCGCTTTGTTTCATGACAGGCCTTGCTGGACAACCAAAAAGATAGTGCGATTTTTGGTTGCTCTCCCTACCTATTATTCGATGCCATAGCAGACAATGAATCGCATATTGATTACCGGAGCTTCAGGCATACTCGGCAGAGCGCTAAAGAATGAATTAGAGTCAAATACGTCGTACACCGTTTTCGGTCAGGCTTTCAACCGGACTCAGGGCTCCCTTATAAAAGCAGACCTCACTCAACCTGAGGAAGTCGCAAAGCTCATCGATATAACGACTCCCGACTGTATCGTCCACTGTGCAGCCGAACGCCGTCCAGACGTAAGCGAGGGCGACCACGATGCCACCGATGCACTCAATGCCCATGCAACTCAATCACTCGCGGAAATCTGTCAGAACAAAGGGATCTACTTCATCTACCTTTCCACAGATTACGTCTTCGATGGTTCCAAGCCCCCTTACGAAGCTGAAGACACTCCCAACCCTCTCAACTATTATGGAGCAAGTAAGCTCGCCGGTGAAAAAGCTGCAGCCCTCTGCGAGAATTCACTTACCTTACGCGTACCCATTCTTTACGGAGAAGTCGAAAGCCTAGAAGAATCCGCCGTCACGGTTATAGCTAAGCAACTATTATCAAAAGACCCAAAATCTGTCGATCACTGGGCTTTACGCTACCCCACATCGACGGCAGACGTCGCAAGCGTTATACGACAAATTTTAGAAAAGCGCCCGACAACCGAAGCTTTGTGCGGTATTTTTCAATGGTCCGGAAACGAGAGCTTCACAAAATACGAAATGGCCGAACTGTTCGGCAAACTTTGGGGAGTCTCAATCGACCATTTAAGCCCAGCCCCCGAAACGCCGGCAGGCGCCCCTCGTCCACAAAATTGCCAACTCTCCACTCGCAAGCTTAGCGACTTGGGAATTGGAGCCAATACGCCATTCGAGTCAGCTATCGCCTCGTCCCTCGCGCCGTTCAAACCTTAGGCTTCCACGATCGAAGAGAACTTACGATGTCCAAACGAAAATATTGCTGGATAGATTTGGAAATGACCGGACTCGACGTCACCACAGATGTGATACTTGAAGCCGGAATAGTGATAACCAATAAACAGCTTGAACCTCTGTACGAATGGGAAACTGCTGTTTTTCAAACGCCCGAGGTATTAGGTCAAATGAACGAATGGTGCCAACAGCACCACAAATCAAGCGGGTTAACAGATCGAGTCCCCACCGGTATAAGCGTTGAGGACCTCGACAAAAGACTTTGCGAAATCGCCCTTACCTATTTCAAGAAGACGAACCCAATGGTCATCTGCGGAAACTCGATTGCTCAAGACCGAAAATTCATCGACAAATATCTCCCCAAATTCTCTAACCGCATCCACTACCGCATGCTAGATGTATCCAGTTTTAAGATAGTTTTCCGCGAAATACTAGGACGGGAGTTCAAGAAAAAGAACACTCACCGAGCGCTTGACGACATCAAAGAATCAATCGCAGAACTGGCCTACTACATGACTGCGATTGATGCAACCAACTTAGACCCAATCGACAACACGCCTAATTCCAAAGCGGATGCCGATCCGGTGGCTCAAGCGGATAGATAATCTCTCGAGTCTGGCTTCAGTGTTTTCGTGTCACGACGTCTGTACAGCTAAGTACCGCCTCTCTAATGACGGCTTCGAGCAAGCTCGAGCCCTACGATTTGTGGATTAAGCTTTCAGTGCCCCAAAGACTATTTCTCTTGAGCGTAGAATGCGTCAATTTTTGAGGCAACGTCTTTAAATTTGATATCGCTGGCGTAAATCAACTTGTAGTTATTTATCGCATCGCTCGGGCTCCCTAATGATTCGTAGCAACTAGCAATCAAATAGAGAACATCCTTCTTAAACGAATCCATTACAACAGCGGCTTCTTCAGCGACTTTTAGTTGTTCCAAGGCTAAATCGAACAGCCCTTTACCCATAAAGCATCGACCAAGAAAAACGTGAGAACGCGACTTCAAACTCGGACTTCTTTGCGAAATTTGGAATTGCTGAATAGCATTCTCAATGTCGCCGGACCGCAGCAATAGTTCGCCATATTTAAAGCGTTGACCGTAATCGTTTGGAAAATGGTCCACGAGCTTCTTTGCCTCCTCTAATCGAAGTGAAGCAAGTTTACCATCCAACCGTTGGATACGCTCTGTTTTTTCACTCTCCTCAATCGACGGGTCGTTTTGCAAAATAAAGAGTTCACGCTCTGTTTTCTTTAAATGCAGATCGGATCGCACTTGGCGTAAGTAAAGATCCGCCTCCGCTCGAGGGAGCTTGAACGCCTTATTAAGCCAAGATAAGGCATTGTCGTAATCTTCTTTTGCGATTAGAGCTTTTACGAGATTCTTGTAGTGATCCACATTTTGAGGATCACCATGGACTTGCTCGATTAGGTCTTGAGTGCGAATGGATTCCGAACCCATGTCTTCGAACGACTTGTTCGAGTTCTCAAGGGCTTCGGTCTCATCTTTGTCTTTGAGCTTAGATCGGAAGTCTTTTTCCTTCTCGGCCCACTTTCCGCGATTAATAGAGTGAGCAACACTAGCGGACTTCACTAACTCCTGAACATCCGTGTTTCCCGGCCGTAAACTTATCAATTTCTCCGCAACGACGAGTGCATCGTCTGTTTGGCCAATTTCAATCAGCGCTTTGCAAAGGCGTTCTAGTTTCGTGACGTTATCTGGGAAACGATCACAAATACTCTGCAAACAAAATGCTTCGGTTTCGTTCAAGGAAACGCTGCGGGCTCCATGCGCAACCAGTGATAAAGCAACCGTTGAATACGGATAAAATGATAGAGCTTTCTCGCCCAAGATCATCGCTTTATCAGGCTGTTTTTTCACCTTTAACCTTCCCCAAGCCGAAATAGCGCTGCTCACCGCCTTTTTGAAGAGATTCGCAATAAAAGCCCCTTCTTTATCGAAAATCCTACATTGAGCGTCTCGAAGAATTGACCGCACCTCCAAACAGCTTGGGGTCTTTTCCAACAGTCGGATACATATATCTACCGCGTATTCAAAATTTCCACGATCAATCGCAGCTATCGCATTGGAAAACTGTTTCTGATCTCGTGGATCGAGTGAACTAGCTGGGACCGTAGACATCTAATTTAAAACGTTGCAGGAAACTCTAATTTTATGCCAGCGTCAAATCTTTGGCAACAGCTTCCAAAAAGTGATTCATCGTATCATCAACGACAGTTTGATCGCTCGCCTCCACGAGCAGACGCAATTTTGGCTCAGTTCCTGAATAACGAATGAGAAGTCTGCCTTCCTCTCCCAAACTTGCTTCAGCAGTTGAAATACACTTTTGCAGAGCCTCGCACCGCTCCAGAGGAATTTTCTCCACTACCCTGACAGATTGCGACGCTTGGGGAAACGCTTTGTACACTGAGGTGAGCTCGGCGAGAGGCTTTTTAGAGTTCTCTACCATTTGAGCAACAGCAAGCGCTGAGCACATTCCGTCTCCGGTCATTGAAAATTCTCCGATTATAAAGTGACCCGATTCTTCGCCTCCGAGAGAGTAATTCTTTGCCAACATCTTTCGAGAGACAAATTTATCGCCAATCCCAACCCGCTCGACAGCAATTTCAGATGACTTCAAAGCAAAATCGAGCCCAAGGTTACTTTGGGCCGTGGTGACCAAAACGTCACCGCTCAACCGTTTCGATTCCTTGAATCCAATTGCAAGCGCCGCCATTACCGATTCACCCGATAGCTTCTCGCCTTTATCATCAAATACGACTACGCGATCACCATCACCGTCGAAAGCGAACCCATAATCGAAGCCGCTCGTATCCAAGAGAGTTTGCAAAGATTCAGGATACTCGCTCCCAACCTTTTTGTTTATATTTTCTCCATCGGGACTCACTCCGGTTGCCGTCACCGTAGCACCCAATCCTTCAAACAGTTGGGTAGCGATAAAGCTTGTAGCGCCATTTGCACAATCCAATGCCACCTTGCGATTATCCAGTAATCCACGACCAAAGCGATCAAGTAAGGCCTCTGTGTATTTGCCCAACAAAGCGGATACATCCTCGGCCAAATAATCAATTAGCTTCAATGATTCCGGCAAAGCCTCACCAACGGCATCATCGAGTGACTGCTCCATTGATTCGTCTAATTTCGTGCCGTTAGACTGAAAAAACTTCAGACCATTGTCAGTGTGTGGGTTGTGCGATGCTGTGATGGCACACGCCACGTCAGCGTCACTGGAGCTGCACGCAAAGGCAATCGCCGGCGTCGGAGCCACTCCCATTAAATGGATACGACCTCCCCTTGAGGCAAAGCCCGAAGCTAAACACTTCTCCAATCTAACTCCCGACTGTCTCGTATCCCTACCGATCAAAAGAGTCGGTTCAGCTGTCGAATAAGCGCTCTTTGCGAACTCTGCGGCTGCAACGCCTACTCGAAAGGCGAGCTCATCCGTTAAAAGTGAACCGCCGTATTCACCGCGAATTCCATCTGTTCCGAAATACTTCAAACTCATATGCTAGAATAAAACTCTTTTGTATCAGAAATTTTTGCACGCACCTCACCACCAAGCAACAGGTCAGTTGCAGTCGCAAAGCCGTCTTCAACAGACGAACATTTTTCTGCAATATAGAGAGCAATCCCGGCATTCAAAGCAACTGTGTCTTGGAGGGCCTTGGGAGCGTTGCCTGCAAGAAGGCTATCGAGGATTTGCAAATTCACTGCCACATCCCCCCCTTCGAGTTCGCTCAATTTTCCGGGTTCAATTTTGAATTTTTCGACATCCCAAGTACCGGGGAAAGATCGTAACTTGCCTATCCCTTTCGCCAAGTTTCCACCTGCAACGCTAAATTCGTCCATTCCGCCACTCTCTCCCAAGTCGCAATGAGCAATCACACCTGACTTCAGACCGACCTTCTCCAAGGCGCCAGCCATTACCTCGATTATGGAAGGCGAAAATACGCCCAATAATTGATAGGCCGGGTGAGCAGGATTGATTAACGGCCCGAGAATATTGAAAATGCTTCTTTGTCCTTTCGCAGCAAGGGCCTGGCGAACCGGCATAATTTCTTTAAAAGCCGGGTGAAACGCGGGTGCAAACATGAAGCAAAAACCAAGCTCCTCCATTGATTTTCTCAAGGTCGCATCATCGGCATCGATTTTTACCCCGATGGCTTCCAAAAGATTTGAGCTACCACACTTCGAAGTAATCGATCGATTCCCATGTTTGAAAACCGGAACTCCTGCTGCCGACAAGACAAACGTTGTCGTCGTGCTGATATTGAAAGTTCCTTGCTTGTCTCCTCCAGTTCCACAGACATCAATAGCAGACGCTTGCCATTTTTCTAACCCAGGATTCCGAGCTAGTTCACGAAAACAGGCAGCGAACCCCGCAACCTCATCAGAAACTTCGCCTTTTTGAGCGAGTTGGGTTAAAAATGCCGCTTTTTCATCCTGGGGTACCTCGGATTGAGTCATCAAACCCGCAACCTGAAATGCTTGGTCGTAGGTAAGATTGTTGCCAGCGGAAATCGTTAAGGTAAATTCCTGCAAATCCATTGAGCGAAAGCAATAAGCAGAGCGGTTCGGCTAAAACAACTTTAAAGCGTTGAAATAACCGAATATTAACGATTGCGAAGAGACAGAATACAAAAGTAAATCAAACAATAACTTGACGGTTAATACTCGAACAGTTAACTCGGTCCGCTTTTAAAGGGTAACACACAAGTAAGCTTTTAATTTTCTTTATACAATGGCTAATCCAAAACGTAAACAATCCAAGCGCCGCTCACGTCTTCGTCGCACTGCAAACCGCTTCGAAGCTCCACAATTGGCTGTTGACCCACTCGATGGATCAACTTTCCGCCCTCACCGCGTGAACCCAAACAATGGGATGTACCGCGGACGCCAAATACTTGACGCAACTGTTTAACAACAGCTGCTCTAAGTCACTCCCTATATTTAGACTACAAGCATTGCTTGAGAACTATTTATGACCGGTAAGGGCAAGGCCTGTATCGCAGTCGACGCAATGGGTTCCGATCTCGGGCCTGCTGAAATGGTTGCGGCTGCTAGGCTAGCCCTCGAGAGTGATCCTGAACTAGACCCAATCGTACTGGTTGGTGATCAGGCGATTCTGAACCCGCTCATCAAGGCGGAAGGACTCGAGAATCATGCCAAACTAAGTGTTCGACATGCTTCTCAAGTCGTCGAAATGAGCGACAAGCCGCTTCAAGCGCTGAGGCAAAAAAAAGATGCCAGCATGATTCGAGCAATCGAATTGGTCAAAGATGGCGAAGCCCAGGTCGTTATAAGTTGCGGTAATACAGGAACGCTAATGGCAGGCGGCACAATCAAGCTACGCACAATGAGTGGTGTTGAACGCCCCGCATTGGCCACCGTTATGCCACACAAAACCGGTCATTACGTACTACTCGACGCTGGAGCCAATCCACAGGCTAGTGCTGAAAACATGGTCCACAACGCGGTTCTGGGAAGTGTTTACGCAAAAACCGTCCTGGGAATTGAAAATCCACGCGTCGGTCTTTTAACCATTGGTACTGAAGAAGGCAAAGGAACGGATCTGATAAATGCGTCGCACCATTACCTTCGAGAAATCGATCATGTGATAAACTACACAGGATTGATAGAAGGCTTCCAGCTTTTCGAAAACGTGGTCGATGTCGTCGTTTGCGATGGCTTCACTGGAAATATCGTTTTGAAAACCTGCGAATCGCTTTTCAACCTGTTAAAAGTTTTCGCAGCCGAGGAGTTAAATAAGAATCCGGTCAGACAGTTTGGCTACTTACTCTCCAAAGGAGCGTTTGACGCTATCAAAACACAGCTCAAACCGGAGCGTTACGGCGGGGCTCCCCTTCTCGGTCTTAAGGGCAATATTTTAAAAGCTCACGGGTCGAGCAATCGCGAAGCTGTCATGAACGCCATACGCATAGGCCATGAGATCATTCGAAAAGATCTTAACTCACAGATCACTAGCGACATAGATCTGGCAAACATTGCCATCAGCGAAATCAATTAATTTTCGTCAGGGCGTATTTGCGAGTTGCACGCCCTCAATTCCTTACTTTCAGTCATCCCATATGAGTTCAGATACACGTTCGGTAATCATAAAAGGCACAGGTTCGTATGCGCCAGAAAAGATTCTTTCGAACGATGATCTGGCAAAATTGGTAGACACCTCCGACGAGTGGATCACAGCTCGCACAGGAATCCGATCACGCCGCATCGCCGCAGATGACGAATACGCTTCTGATTTAGGTAGTAAAGCTGCTGCTCGCGCTCTCGAAGACGCAGGCATAACTGCCGAGGAGGTTGACATCGTAATTGTCGCGACGATTACGCCAGATATGCCTTTCCCGTCCACTGCATGTATCATTCAGGCAAAGCTTGGAGTCGGTAACGCTCTTTGCATGGACATAGAAGCGGCTTGCTCTGGCTTCTTATACATCGCGGAAGTTGCCTCTTCTTTGCTAAAAAACGGCAACTACAAGCACGCGTTGATCATTGGTACGGAGAAACTCTCTAGTATTTTGGATTGGGAAGATCGCACTACCTGCGTTCTTTTTGGTGATGGCGCTGGTGCAGCGATTCTTAGCCTATCCGACGAACCGAACACTGGCCTAATCGATTTCAAACTGGGAGCCGACGGTAAAAACTCTGAGCTCCTTCACATGCCCGGCGGCGGCAGTGCAGTACCGGCTTCGACAAATTCACTAGAAACGCGCCAACATTTTTTGAAAATGCGCGGGCGAGAAGTTTTCAAATCGGCAGTTCGCGTCATGGAACAGTCTGCGATTGAGATACTTGATCAAAATCAGTTGAACGCAAATGACATAAAATGCGTCATACCCCACCAAGCAAATTTGAGGATCATCGAATCCTTATCAAATCGCCTGGAACTTCCTTTGGACAAATTCTATCTCAATTTAGACAAATACGGTAACACATCCGCGGCCTCCATTCCGATAGCTCTCGATGAAGCTTATCGCACCGGGCGCTTAAAAAGCGGGGACATTATCCTAATGGTCGCTTTTGGGGCAGGCCTAACTTGGGGAGCAAGCCTTTTGAAATGGCGATAGTTTTCACCGAATCATTTAAAATCAATTTTCATGCATTACTTAATCAGGCTAACACTTTTATTGTTTCTAGCTCCAATCGCTTCATTGTCGGCAGCAAACATTACATGGTCTGAAACCGATGGCTACCAATCAGATGAAATCGAGTTGTCCGGCCTCCTTCCCGAAGAAATTGGCCAAGTGCTAAACCTTATGAACTCTGGGCGAAAACTGGAGGAGAAAAAACGCTACAAAAAAGCACTCAAGAGGTTCAAAAAAGTAACAAAAAAATACCCCAAAAGCCAATACGCTCCCGAAGCCTACAACCGCATCGCCCAAATAAGCCTCAAACGCAACAAATTGGACGACGCCTTCGAAGCCTTCCAATCGATAGCATGGGTATACCCCAATTATGGTAGCTTCAATGATACGATTGGCGAGATGTACAAAATCGCGATGGCCCGTTTAACGACCTATCGCGTCAAAATTTTCGGAGTCATTCCTGGCTTTCTAAACAAAGATCGTGCCATTAAGTACTTCGAACAAATCGTTTATATTGCTCCTTACGGCGACTATGCTCCGCTATCATTGATGAATGTTGCCAACACTTGGGACAAAATGGGCAACGACCAAATGGCAATCTACGCCCTTAATCGACTGGTAGTAAACTATCCTAACAGCCTGCTCACGCCTGATGCATACTTAAAACTTGCAGAAAGCTACTCTGACCAAGTGAACGGTCCTCATTACGACCAGCGAGCCAACGAAGAGGCCATGACATACTTCCAGGATTTCTTGTACCAATATCCTGAGGACAATCAAGTTGCTCGCGCTGAAGTCGGTCTTGAAGAAGCCGAAAACGTTTTAGCGATGAGCAAAATGAAAATCGCGGATTTCTACTACTTTAAACGAAACCGCTACGAAGCGGCCCAAATTCTTTATAACGAAGCCATCACAATCGCTCCTAGATCACAAAGTGCCGACATCGCTCGTTCACGCCTGAGCGAGCTCGATGAAAAAATAGCTTCAGTGGAAGCCAAGAAAGAAGAAATCAGCGAAGAAGAAGCGAACGAGGCTATGCAGAAAAAGGCGGAAAAACGGGCGAAGCGGAAAATACTTGGAATATTCTAATCTAGTTTCATTAATTCGCCCTAATGAAACGACTCGCCCTGCTATCCATACTCGCTCTTTCAGGATTTCTGATTTCAAGCTGCGTGTCCTACACACGAGGCCTACCTAACGATCCCGAGTACGCGACTGTGTACGTGAAGCCAATCATTAACGATTCGAGTTTCCCACTACTTGAAAGCTCACTCACTTCAAAAACTCGGAAAACAATTAACGAAACCGGCTTCCTCCGCACCGATGATAAAGAAAATGCCGACACCACCCTCCAGGTGGAAATTTTCAACTTCAGCAGAGATATAGAAGCGATTCAAAAAAGCGATTTGGGCAGAGAGAAAAAACTCTCATTACAAATGGTGGTCTCCATAAGCTTGTACGAAGGCATCGATACAAGTGCTCCAATTTTTGAAAATCGCACATTCACGGTCCGACAAGATATATTTTCGGATAGCGATATAACCACCGCCGAGGTGACAAACCAAGTAGACGCAGAGCACCAGGCAACTCCCGAGCTAAGTCGAAAGATAGCTACTCGAATCGCGGAAATATTGACCGAATCTTGGTAAAAGTTAATTTGTCACCAATGCAAGCTTGAGCCTTAGGCCTGGAGCACAATAGGTTTCACGCAATGCAACAACCTATTCTAGCTCCTTCAATGCTCGCCGCCAACCATGTGAGACTGGCTGAAGATATAAAGGCTGTGGAAACAGCCGGAGCGAAATGGCTCCATATCGATATCATGGATGGTCACTTCGTTCCAAATCTGACTTTTGGGCCTCAAACTGTTGCGGACCTAAGAAAAGAAGTGGACCTCTTTTTCGACGTTCACCTCATGTTAGATAATCCACAAAACTACATAGACGCCTTCATAGATGCCGGAGCTCAGCAAATCAGCATACACGTTGAACCTGAATACGATGTCGAAGGAACCCTAAAGAAAATTAAAGAGCGAGGAGTCAAAGCAGGCATTGTCCTCAATCCCAAAACGGAGGCATCCTCTATAAAACCCTTTTTACCTATCGTCGATTTAGTGCTCGCGATGACTGTACAACCTGGATTTGGAGGGCAATCTTTCCAAGAAAGCGTTTTAGCAAAAACAAAACAGATAAACGATTGGCGAATATCGGCGGGATTGGATTTCCGAATACAAGTCGACGGAGGCGTAAATGATGAAAACGCAAAACGTTGTTGGGAAAACGGCGTGGATACCTTCGTCGCCGGTTCTGCTTATTTTAGGTCCGACGACAGAATTACTTTTAGAGAGTCAATAGAATCATTAGGCTAATAAATATTCATGGACACTCCAAAACCTACTTACGGAATTTCAGATCTCTCCTCGATCCTAGTTTCCAAAGAAGATATAGCCTCCCGCGTTGCAGAACTTGGCAAGGATCTCAATGAGTTCTATGGCAATCAGCACGTCACAGTAATCTGTATACTAAGCGGCGCTCTACTATTTACATCCGATATACTGAGACACCTCACTTTCCCGACTCAACTAGATTGCCTTAGAGCCGAAAGCTATGGCAACAATACAGAATCCGCATCAAAGCCTCGCATAACCAATCCTCTCAAAAATACAGTCGAAGGTAAACATGTCCTTGTCATTGATGATATTTTGGACAGCGGAAAAACTCTGAAGTCCATTTCCGAATACTTAAAACAAGCCAATCCACTCTCAGTCAAAACCTGCGTAATGCTCGATAAAAAGGAACGACGAGAGACCGAAATCGCCGCAGACTTCGTTGGTTTCGACATTCCAAATGCATTCGCTGTTGGGTATGGCTTGGATTTCGCAGAACACTACAGAAACCTATCAAGTATCGGCGTCTTGAAAGAAGAATTTCAAGTTGCCCCTAAAGATTAGGCTACAAAGAATATTTGAAATAGAATGATTCTAGCGGACCAATGGCAGGACTATGAAATTCTCGAGTGCGGGGATGGAATGAAGAAAGAGCGATGGGGAGAAATAGTTCTCGTCCGACCAGACCCACAGGTGATCTGGCCATTGAGAGGCAAGGACTGGGGGCATTATGACGCCTTCTATCACAGAAGCAGCAAAGGAGGTGGCCGTTGGGAAATGAGATCTAAACTCCCTGATTCCTGGAAAATTAAATACAAAGATCGAGTCTTTAAAATTCGCCCGACAAATTTCAAGCATACGGGTCTTTTCCCAGAGCAAGCCGTAAACTGGGACTGGTTCGGACAAAAAATAAAGTCGTCCTCATCGAAAGCAAGAGTCTTGAATTTGTTCGGCTACACGGGCGGAGCGACAGTGGCGGCCGCATCTGCAGGTGCAGAAGTTTGCCACGTCGATGCAGCCAAAGGCATGGTCGCTTGGTGCAAAGAAAACGCAATAAAAAGCGATCTCGCTAACGCGCCCATTCGCTACATCACCGATGATTGCGTAAAATTTGTCGAAAGAGAAATACGCCGAGGAAACAAATACGATGGAATCATCATGGATCCTCCATCCTATGGAAGAGGATCTAACGGCGAAATCTGGCAATTTGAAAAGGACCTATGGAAATTGCTGCAAAAATGCACACAACTTCTCAGCCCTGAACCTCTGTTCGTACTAGTAAATGCGTACACGACTGGAATTTCTCCGACTGTAGTTGGCAATTTGCTACGAGAATCAATCGGATATCAAAACGGTATTGTTTCTGCTGGAGAAATCGGGCTTCCTATTGCGAAAAGTAACAATGCCCTTCCCTGTGGCCTGTACGCACGTTGGGAATACCAAAAAACTTAATAGAACAAATCCTCCAACTCTAAAGCTAGTTAACCTAGATCTACTTATGTCTGCGGAAAGCTTATTCCAAAGTAATTATTTTGAGTGTTATAAGAATATTGATTACAACACTTACCTTGACGAAAAAAGTAGACTGCAGCTTGAATTACTCAATCTGCAGCATTGGATAATCGACAATAATAAGAGAGTCGCCATCACTTTCGATGGACGTGATGCAGCGGGTAAAGGCTCTAGCATCAAGCGCATAACTGAATATATGATGCCCAAGCACTTTCGCATAGTAGAGCTTGGCATCCCCACCCCTAGCGAATCTAAATACTGGTTTAGACGCTATGAAAAGCATCTTCCCAAGCCCGGGGAAATTGTATTCTTCGATCGCTCTTGGTATAATCGTGCAACGATCGAACCAACAATGGGCTATTGCTCGCGTTCTCAGTACAAGTACTTCATGAACAAGGTACTAGACTGGGAAGAAAATCTCATTGATAATGGACTAATGCTAAAAAAAATCTACTTGTCTGTAGATAAAACAACGCAGTTAGTACGTTTCAAAGAACGCTTAGCGAACCCCCTCAAATATTGGAAGTATTCAAAAAACGACGAGGAAGTGAGACAATATTGGGACGTCTTCACCAATTACAAAGAGCAAATGTTCCAAAAGACTTCGTCGGAGAAAAGCCCTTGGAACGTTATTGGGTCAAACAACAAACTCGAAACCCGCTTAAAGTGCATGCTCTATCTTATCTCGCAAATACCATACAGCCCAGATTCAAAATACGTTCCGCTCGCTAAGGATAAAAGCAGAAAACGCTTCAGTATTCAGATAGAAGGTGTTGACTTTAAAAATTTAAACTACCGGCAACATAAACTCCTCACAACATTAGGCAGTCATTATGCAAAAACTTGATTTGCCAGTCATTCGCACTGCAGGTGGATTAGTCATCGATCACATAAATCGGATATTATTTATATTTAAAGACGGCAAATGGGACCTGCCTAAAGGGATTATTGAAGATGATGAAAATCCACTTTCTACAGCAATCAAGGAAACATCAGAAGAAACGGGGTTGTCAGCTACTTCACTTTCGTGCGTATGTGAGTTGATTCCGACTCACCATCTATCCAAGTATAAAAAAAACAGTTACCTAAAAGTTACTGAATGGTTTTTACTCACTTGCGACAACAATAAGCAGTTTTTTTCCCCTCAAAAAGAAGAAGGAATTGAGCATTGCGAATGGATACCCCTATGGGATCTTAATAAAGTTCTTTCTCAAACATCTTCTCGGACCCGGTATCTGCTAGAATTTTGGCTAAAATATTGTAAAAATATTACAAAATAGCATTTTTATTGAAATAAATGATTTAGCAAATTGCTCATTGGTAAGCTCAGTTCCGCAATAAAGTTTAAGCTCGCACCCAATATTACCGTTCTTTTGGCCAAGCAATTCTTCGAAGAATTTGGCTATGGATACTTTAACTGAAATTTCGCCTAGATGTATGATATCTGAACGCGTCGCTCCCACTCAATATGATCACGAATGGGTTAAAGGCTGTGCAAGTGAACAAAAGTACGTTGACGACAGCAAACTAAACTTCTTCCACTACCCGGAATGGGTCAAATGCTTAGAAGAGAGTTACCACTACAAAGCGTTCACTCTCCTGCAAAAAAAAGGAGTAAATTCTACAGCTCATATTCCTCTGGTTGAAGTGAATAGCTGGATTTCAGGAAAAAGAGGCATATCCTTGCCTTACACCGACTTCTGCCCCCCGATGTGTGAGAATCAAAGTTCCTTTGACGCCGCGTTTAAGGAGATCATAAGGTTCGGGTTAGAGAGAAAATGGAGATACATCGAACTGAGGGACAGCGGCGATTACTTGGCGCAACACCCTTCTTCCACTCAATTTCACTCTCATAAATTAGAATTGCTAAGGAACGAAGACGACCAGTTCAATAATCTGGCTAGTTCTACTAGACGAGCTATACGCAAAGCTGAAAAATCAGGCCTGGAAATCTCAGTCTCTCGAAAACTAACCGATTTGAATGCTTTTTATAAATTGCAATGCATGACGCGCAAGCGCCACGGACTTCCTGCACAACCTTATACATTTTTTAAGAATATACACCACAATATATTGGAAACGAACAAAGGAGTTGTCTTTTTGGCTAAATTAAATGGCACTGCTGCTGCTGGGGCACTGTTTCTTAACAATGAGAAAAAGACTATTTACAAATTCGGAGCGTCCGACATCAATATCCAAGCAACTAGAGCTAATAATTTTGTAATGTGGGAAGCTATAAAATGGCACATTAATAGAGGTTTCAATGAATTACATTTCGGAAGATCGTCACTGGCTCACAAAGGCTTGAGAGCGTACAAATTAAGATGGGGAGCTAAAGAAGGCTCTATCAATTACTACCGATATAATTTAAAAACACGAAAATTTACTGTACACAAAGATGCAGTGTCTGGCTGGTACAATGCATTCTTTAGCCACCTCCCAATTCCTTTTTCTCAATATATTAGTAAACTTATCTATCGCCACGCCGCTTAATTTTAAAGTTACCATTCAATCGATCAGGTAACAAAACGACTTAGACACACAACGATGAGCAATCCAAACATGCGCCCAACTCAGAAAAAAGCATCAGGCTTTAACCCTAACGATATCCCATTTATTCTAGCACGGCATAAATGGAAAATAGTACTTTGCACGATCGTTAGCATCGTAGCAGCTGGAGTATACCATTCTTCAATTCTCCCGGATTACATCTCCGAAACGAAGATCTTCATAAAGTACGTAGAAAATACGGTAGACCCCACCTCAGACAGGGCAGACATCCAAAATGTCGCAGGCAGGGGTAATGGGCATGTAATCAACTCCGAAATTGAAATGCTAACGAGCATGGACCTTATTACGGAAGTTGCACAAAATGTATCCCCCGCAAAAATAAACCAAGTTGGTAAAAGCAAGCTGGATACACTCATCGGCGAGCTTTTTTCAAAAGAAGCCGAAGCTGATTCGGCTGGCGACGATGAGAATATCTTCAAAGCAATTCATCTCGTACAAAGTGGACTCTCGGTTGAGCTTATAAACAACAGTAGTATACTACTGATTTCGTTCCAACACCCAAATCCTCTTTTGTCACAACCTATTCTCGAAGAAATCGTTAATACCTATTTCAAACGTCACCTTACGATCCACAATCAAGAGAAAGACTGGAATGGGTTTCTAACTAGAGAAGCGGATAAATTCAGGGGGAGTACCCAAAGAACGGACAAGCAAATTCAAAAGCTGTACCGTCAAATCAATTTTAACTCCATCGAAGAAGCTAAAAGCTGGGAAGCAAATGAAACGACACGCCTTCGACAGGAAATTTTAAGAGCACAAGCGCTTCTTGCAGAAACAGAAGCCACAATCGGTGCAATTGCCCCAACTACAGCAGAAACCGAAACAAATCTACCGGCGGAAACTACAGATTTTAACGAAATCGAGACACTCAATGAAGAAATCCTAGCAGAACATGCAAATATTGCACAAAGGCTACAGGTACTTAGGAACCGCGAACAAGAGCTACTCCTACAATACACGACAAAAAGTACATTCGTTCGGAACATAAGAGAGCAGATTTCTTTGGCTGAAAGAGAAATGCTCGATCTCGTCCGTGCAAATCCAGCACTCACAAAAGTTGATGTTGCACAAGTTGGTGGAAATTTAAACAACAACGCACTTAATTTGATAGCCGCAAAACGTGATGTATTAGCTCTAACAACTAGAATCAACACTTTGGAAGCTCAGCTTGCCGCAGTTAAAGAAGAAGGACGGAAGGTAAACGAGATTCAACTAGACATCGAAGAACTCGAGATGAAAAAAGACCTCTACGTTGCCAACTACAAAAATTACGTAGAAAATATCGAAAAATTTAGAGTTCAGGAAATTCTCGATGATAGCGAAATCCGTAATATGGAGACCATCCAGAAGCCAACCCCCCCTTATTCCGATCAATCAAAAACAAATCAAGTAGTTGCGGGAATCGCGGCCGCTGGACTCATAATCGGAATTGGGTGGGCATTTTTAATCGAGTTATACTTGGATCGTACTTTCAAACGATCCGTAGAGGTTGAGCGTGGCTTAGGGATTCCTCTTTTCGCATCGATTCCCAACGCTTACTCACGCTCTTATTTAAGGCTGTCAAAGTCAGTAGGAAAAGAAAGCCTCCGGCTAACCGCAGCGAACAAGGCTGCTGCCCTTCACTCTGGGAACAAAGCTTCAGAATCTTCCAGCAGTCTAATATCAACAGCTTCAGCTGTATCCGAAAAGCAAGTAGAGGCTGAATCAGACCCAGCCCCATGGAATGAGAATCATGCTCTACATCCTTACTTTGAAGCTCTAAGAGATCGCATGCTCGGTTTCTTCGACAGTAAGAACCTTACACACTCTCCTAAAATGATCGGCTTAACAGGTCTAGGCGAAGCAACTGGCGTATCAACGATTGCGGGTGGCCTTGCTGGGGCCCTTTCGAATATGGGTGAAGGCAACGTTCTCTTAGTAGATATGAATCTCGGGCAGGAATCTGCTCATCAATTCTACCAAGGAAAAACTGTGACCCCTCAAGAAGATTCTCAAGACGAGAACTCAAGTACTCAAATTGAGAAAAATCTTTTTGTGGTGGCAGAAGGAACGAATGGATACAAATTACCAAGAATTGACCCAAAACGATTTAACGACCTGGTAACAAAACTCAAAAATAGCGAATACGACTATATCGTTTTCGACTTACCTGCAGTTAGCCCAATCAGTGCCACTCCTCGCCTTGCTAGAGCTATGGACACGGTAATGCTCGTGATAGAGTCAGAAAAGAGCGACAAAAATGTTGTGGAAAAAGCGACTTCGATACTAAGAGAATCCAACGAAAATGTAGGAGCAATCTTGAACAAAACTAAGATATACGCGCCGGGTCAGCTAAAACAAGACTTCGTAGGTCATTCGTAAAGCTACAAGCTATCTGAACAGAACGAATGGAAAGTTCTTCCAGCAAAAAGAAAAAGGTAGTCGCAATTTCATCTGGCGGTGGTCACTGGGTCCAGCTCAATAGACTTAGACCAGCTTTCGATGATTGTGACCTTACTTTCGCTACGGTAAAAGAATCTTATCGTGATGAAATCGAAGGAGCTAATTTCACAGTTATCCCCGACTCCAACCGATCTAATAAGTTCAAGCTTCTAAAATCTGCTGTAGGAATTCTATTAACTCTCTTGAAGATCAGGCCAGACGTAGTGATCTCGACTGGAGCCGCCCCTGGGTATTTTGCTGTCCGAATTGGAAAATTACTAGGAGCCAAGACTATATGGGTTGATAGCATTGCGAACGCAGAAGTCCTATCGCTTTCGGGCCAGAAAGCCGGAAAGCACGTAGATTTATGGCTAACGCAATGGCCTCACTTAGCAAAAAAAGGTGGTCCAGAGTACGTAGGGAACGTATTATGATATTTATTACAGTCGGAACAGATAGTCCCTTTAATCGTATGATAAAAATCATTGATCATTGGGCAAAGGAAAACAATCGAGAAGATATATTTGCTCAGATTGGAGATACTGATTGGTCACCTTCCTATATAAAGTATTCAAAATTTCTTGATCCCGCGGAATTTGCAGAAAAGCTTTCTCAAGCCGATTACATAGTTTCTCACGCTGGAATGGGAACGATTCTTACAGCATTAAAGTGGCAAAAACCAATCCTCGTTTTTCCTAGAAGAGCTAGCCTTGGTGAACAAAGAAACGAACATCAACTAGCCACAGCGAACAAATTATTGAGCATGGAGAAGATTAACGTCGCATTTGAAGCTGATGAACTAAAAACCAAGCTCAACAACCTAAGTTCGCTTCAGTCAAAAGGAAATATAGGAGAATACGCTTCTCCTTCTCTTATTTCTTGCATTCAGAATTTTATAAACCCTTCAGATAAAAGCAAAGGCAAATAAAATGCTGCAATCAGTTTTAGCTCTTATTGACCCTAGAAATTATCTACATCTTTTAAAGGTCGTAAACTTCTATAGATACAGTCACGTAGCCCCTAAAAGACTGATAAGAATGGGCAAAGGGACCGCTATGGCTCCCAATATTTCGCTTCGAAATGGTGAGCGAATTTCTATCGGAAAAGAATGCCATATTGGCGAACGTAGTTCTCTTTGGGCCGGGGACAGCACTGGAAAAATAACTATCGGAAACAATGTATCATTAGCTCCTGAAGTTTACATTACCGCTTCAGACTACCAATTCGTAAAAGGGATACCATTTCGAAAGCAGCCCAAACGTGAAAGAGATGTAACAATCGGCAATGATGTCTGGTTGGGAGTTAAGGTCGTTGTAACAGCGGGTGTAAGCATCGGGGATGGCTGCATAGTAGGAGCTGGTGCCGTAGTGACCAAAGACCTACCTCCAAACACGATTGCCGGAGGCGTTCCCGCGAAAATAATAAAGAACAGATAACCATTTTTCATTCATGAATCAAGACTCCGACTCTAACAATGCTCCAACATCCAGCAACGCTGCCACTCCAACAGATGTTGCGATTCTAATTGTCACATATAACTCTGAAGAGGAAATTGAAGAATGTCTCACTAGTGTGTTCGAGCAACGCGACAAGATAACACAAGAAGTAATTGTATTAGATAATTTATCACAAGATAATACAGTCACCTTGATCAAAGCCAAGTTCCCTCAAGTAAAGCTAATTCAGCCAGGCGAAAACCTAGGTTTCGCCAAGGGAGTTAATGAAGCTGCGCGTCACGCCAATTCAAAATATATACTTTTGTTGAACCCAGACACCCAAATCGTTAAGAATGCAATTGATCGCATTTTTAATTTCGCTGAAAGCAAAAAAGGACATGGGCTTTATGGGGGTAGAACTATTCAGCCAGACGGTAGCCTAGAAGCGTCTTCATGCTGGGGGCTCCCGACTTTGTGGAGTCATGCAATGTTTGCTTTTGGTCTAAGTACTATATTCAAGAAAAACCCCGTATTCGACCCGGAATCCCTGGGTAACTGGAAACGTGATACAGTTAAAGAAGTTGGGGTAATAACGGGCTGCTTCTTGCTTTGCCTAAAATCATTTTGGGACGACACCTTACAAGGCTTTGATGAACGTTATTTCATGTACGGCGAGGATGTAGACTTGGCGATGCGTACACACGCAAATGGTTGCACTCCGATAATTTGCCCAGAGGCAGAGCTCATACATGAAGTCGGCAAATCATCAAAAACACCTACACATAAAATGATTCTCCTGTTCAAAGGAAAAGCCTGTTTGGCTATAACTCATTGGAGAGGTGCAAAAAAAAGCTTAGCCTTACTTTTTTTAAAATTCGGAGTATTACTTCGATCATTGCCATCGATTATCAAGGGTAACAAGACTCCTGAAAGGTGGCACTACCTTTGGACCCAAAGAAGAGAATGGATCAAAGGCTATCCAACATCCTCTGAAAATTAATATGACCGAACGATGTTAAGCGTTGTAATTCCCAGTTACAATCGTTGTGAATCAATGATTCAGTTGCTCAGCGACGTCTATGATCAAAAGGATGCGACGTTTGAAGTTATCGTTGTCGACGACCGTTCCACCGATGACTCTGTTAAAGAAATTAAAAAACAATTCCCAGCCGTTAGAGTTTTTGTGAACGCAGTCAACAGTGGCCCATCAGTAACTCGAAACCGTGGCATAAAAGAAGCAATCGGAGAAATTATTGTCGGCTTTGACAGCGATGTGACAGTGCCAGACAAATTCTGTCTCAAAAAAATTGTAGAGGAATTTAAGAACTTTCCACATATTGATGCGTTGGCCTTTCGTCTCCTGCAGCCCGATCAAACAACCGATGATTTTGCCAGGTGGTGGCACCCTCTCGACTGTAGAGCTTTCTCAAAACAAAAATTCTTAACAGATTATTTTAGTGGAACGGGATATGCGTTCGTAAAAGCAAAAATCGAAGAAGCCGGCGCTTTTCCCGAATATTTATATATGCACTATGAGGAAGTTATCCTTGCACTCTGTGCTATAGACAATGGCCAGATGATCCAATACACACCAAGTATAGAGGTAGTTCACCATGAAGGCCAGGTATCTCGCAGAACTGAAATTAAGGCATTTTACAAACACCGAAATCAATTGCTCCTAGCCTACCTCCACTACCCTGTATTCAAAGCTCTAAAATACGTATTACCACGAACAGCAAAAGCGTTTCTAGACTCAATTACGAACAATAGCGTAAAGTCATACTTTAAAGCACTAAGGTCAGCACCTCAAGTAGTCAAAGACCACAGCCTTAAACGAGCGCCAATCAAGAGGAAAACACTCAAGATCCTTAACTCATATCGCAAAGCTACCGTATCAAAGCCATAAATAGCTAAAGAAAAAAACTGATATGAGATTTTTATCTAAAAAACTGAATTTATTAGTCACTGTATGCTCTGTACTGCTTTTCACATCAAACGGAAAATCTGCAACAAGCGTATCCCAAGGTGACGTTACCTGGACCTTCGACAAAGACTACGAAGTAGGTCAATTCGTCAACGGCGACTTCTACGTTGTTTCGTCAAGTGGAATAACTGTAACCAACATTACTCCGGAATGGGACGGGACCAAAAACGGCTCTCAAATTAATCCGATAGGTACTTCTCAAGAAGTTCAAGGATTGGATAAACGCGTAAACAACACAACGCTCGACTCAAGTCTTAACATCGCCGACAACCTGCCCTATTACGTATCTGCTAACAGCTCTATCGTATCGGCAGTAGGAAGAGCTTCTCAAAGCACCTACAAGAGGACTTTCATAGAGGCCATAGAAATACTCACCGTCTTACCTTCGACTCCGCCAACCAATTCATTCAGGCCTCCATTTGCCGGAACAGACAAAACTATACGGGGAACGTTGGACTCCATTGACACTAGCTGGCTTCACAATTTAGAACACCCTAACAATGTATCTTCCCCGAACTCAGCCATAGGGAACCCACAAATTGATTGGTTCGACCAATGGCAAAATAGCGATTTCAAGTCTGAGAACACAGAACACACCTACGGACGCTCAATTGCTTACGATGGGGCCACCGCCGTTCTTTGGCTTCATCTAAGCAATTCTTTTGAGACTAAAAAAGATACTCTTATTAACGTCATTCAGCGAGGTATAGACACCTTTGGTATCGTCCATTCGGCAAATTTTGGGTACTGGCCTAACGGAGGACACAACGTCGGAAGGAAGCTTTATCTTTTATTTGCGGCGAAAGCGCTCGAGGACGAAGAAATAATGTCCTACTCTACCTCGCTCCTCGGATCTAGAAGACGCTGGCAGGAAGACGAACAACATTTCTACGTTACGCAGGAAATCACTGAGAATACTCCATCTCAATCAGATCGCCCACCTTACGGATCAGAACATATTGGCATGGCAGATTGGACATCAAATGCGTATAGTGAAATAGAAGGAGCGACACCCCTATGGGATGGATGGAGTCGTAGCGGATACAGGTTTGTGAACGGTGCCCCAAATGTAGGTCAAGTTTTAGCAGCAGAGCTGTCTGGTTTAAGAGATGACTGGGATTGGGAACCATTTTTTGACTACATTGAAGATCGATATTGGTCCAATGAAAAAGGCAACTATGGAAATGGTTTAAACCAGATAAAAACTTTCCATAAAGAGATGTGGGAGTTGTATAAAGATGTCTCTGAGCTTCCTGATGCATCAACGGGCACTGTGCAAATATCTCCCAAAGACAGCTATCATGAGGGGTCTGCGGAAGTGCAATTGTCGGTAGACACTGGTGAAACAATATACTATACGACCGATGGTTCAACTCCAACTTCAGGCAGCAATATCTATTCTGAAACTTTATCATTAATAAGCTCAACGAATATAAAAGCTCTATCCCACTCTCTCCTTTCCGATCCGACAAAAACGACCACGAGCCAGGTAGTCGTCCATGATATTCTATCAACAGATTCATGGAAATATATCGAATTGCCGACGAACACCTCAACTGCCGTATACACCCTTACTGCGACCCCGCTGGCTAACTCAATAGATACAGTCATCGGGCTCTCTACTACATCTGGAAATGATACTTATTCCAGCCTTGCATGCATCGTCCGGTTTAATGCCAGTGGATACATCGATGCTCGCAATGGCTCGCAATACACTAGTGACACGACTCTAGCCTATCAAACTGGACAGACCTATCAGGTAAAGATAAATGTAAACTTAACTAATAAGAAGTACGATGTATCCATTCAAGAGAATGATTCTGATCCAATTTCGTTGGCGACTCAATATGATTTCCGGTCAGATCAATCAGATGCAACTGAGTTAACTTACCTTTCCACCTACTCACTCTCGTCAAACGCTCTGGGTATCGATCAACTCGATATAAACTTGATAACTAATACACTACCTGAGAACGCTACAGACTTAACAATTCTTAATTCAGAATATTCTACCATCGAGTAATACCTAGTATGCGAAAGTTACGACTACTCTATAGTTTTCCTCATAGAATTGGAGCGGGCAGAATATGCGATACAGCATATGAGCAAGTAAAAGCTCTTACAAAAAAGAATATAGACGTCACCCTTTTCACCGCTTCCGTAGCGAGAGAAGTACCGGCTAAAGCAAAAACGGTAAAAACTCTTTCCATCGGTAAATTTCGACTACCTGTAAGACTGTTGGGCCGCAACAAAACCTGTGCCCTTCATGACTACATCGTATCGAAATGGATCGAAAAACATCACGATGAGATAGATGTTATCCATTGCTGGCCACTTGGATCAATTCGTACGATCCGTACAGCAAATCGATTCAATATCCCAACTCTTATGGAGCGTCCCAATGCACATACCCAATTCGCGTTTCAGAGAGTCGAAGACGAAAGTAAGAAACTCGGGATAGCACTCCCCAAGGAACACGATCACGCATTTAACAACGAAACCTTAGAGATAGAAAACGCCGAATACAACGAAGCCACTTTCTTACTCTGCCCATCTGAGTTTGTTAAGAAGACTTTTTTGGATAAAAACTTTAAAGAGAGTAAAATCCTAAGACATCGCTATGGCTGTGACTTGGACATTTTCAGTCCATCGAAAAATCAACCCGAATCGCGGGGCCTCAAAGCTATATACGTCGGTGCTTGCGAGCCCCGTAAAGGTCTACACTATGCCCTAGAAGCTTGGAAAAAATCGGACGCAAGCAGAGATGGAGAACTCCTTATATGCGGCAAATTTGTTCCCGAATACGAAGAAAAGGTGCGGAGTCTAATTGATCAACCAAACGTAAAATACCTTGGCCAGCGTAGCGACATTGGAGAACTAATGAAAAACTCAGATGTGTTTTTACTCCCGTCTGTCGAAGAAGGGAGTGCACTCGTAACCTATGAAGCCCGAGCTTCTGGTTGCGTATTATTAGTATCCGATTCATGCGGGGCTGTTTGTGAGCATGAGCATGACGGCATAATCCATGATTCCGGCGAATCAGACTCTATTACAACTTATTTAAATCTATTGCAAAACGATCAAGCGCTATTACAAAAATTAAGGCATAATTCGCTTGAAGAACGTCATACGTTGAGTTGGGACTATGGTGTGGATATGCTATTTAATTGCTACCATGAAGCATGCTCAACTAAATGAGCCCCACTAAAGCTGATAAATGACTCCCATAGGTCTTCTACTATTCTTTTTTTGTAGTGTCTTTATTCTTTTAAGCAGTAAGAATAAAGCCCCACTCGTGATTATTGTTTCATGCTGTTATATAACTGTTGGGCAAGGCATATCAATCGCCGGTGCGAATTTTCCTGCGTTTAGATTTATTATAGCATTAGGCGTATTGAGAACTCTAATGCGCGGCGAGCGCCTAAGTGACGGACTAAAACTACCAGACAAAGTAATGGTCCTCTGGGCTATCTGGTCAATGTTCGCAAGTTTCCATCACGAGTTCACCGCTGGGTCAGGTCCAAAATTTACTGCTGGCGTCATAGTCGACCTGGTTGGTTCCTACTACCTCTTCAGGGTTTTTCTCTCAAATTTTGACGAGACAATCTCATTCATAAAATCGACTAGTATGCTTCTTGCACCAATAGCTTTGTTTATGTTCGTAGAACAGGCTATTAACTATAACATTTTTTCTTCATTTGGGTACGTGCCTGAGCACCCCATTATTCGAGACGGTAGAACGCGTGCTCAAGGCCCTTTCAGTCACCCAATTCTTGCAGGTTCAATCGGCGCTGCTTTTTTCCCACTGGCAATAGCCATTTGGAATAGTAACAGAAAAACGAGCATAATTGGCATAATATCGTCTACAACAATTGTAATTGCGTCAGCATCTAGCGGCCCAATACTAAGCCTCGGAGCAGGGATCAGTGCATTGCTATTTTGGCGGTATAGACAATTCACCAAGAAAGTATTTTATCTAAGCATAGTCGGGTACATTTTTCTCGATTTTGTGATGAACAAACCTGCTTACTATTTGATATCGCGAATAGACCTTACCGGCTCAAGCACAGGATGGCACAGGTCTTTTTTAATTGATCAAACGATAAAGTATTTCAACGAGTGGTGGCTCTTCGGCACCGATCGCACTGTTCACTGGATGCCAATGCAAGGCAGGATTTCTGAAAATCATACCGACATCACAAATTACTACATACAATTCGGCGTCAACGGCGGATTAATGAGTATGGCGCTAATACTCACAGCTATATTTCTAGCATTAAAATACGTATCAATATTTTCAATATCCGACAACTCGGGCTACAAACAATTTATTATCTGGGGTATCGGTTGCAGTATCTTTGCGAATTCAGCCACATCGGTCTCAGTCTCGTTTTTTGGTCAATCTCAAGTGTTTTTCTGGATCCCCATCGCTATAGTCACTACATTGGCATCAATGAAGACTGATAACGACTCAATCATCGACGCGGAATATGCTACGGATTATCAAACTTGAAAACACCCTTCTTAATTTAATCCACCGAAAGAACTTAATTAAGTCACGGCTGTATCTTTTATTTGCTCGCGACGCATTTAATTTTATCGGTAAGAAGACTACGATTGAACTCCCGATAAAAATCTGGAGTCCACTAAGCATTTATATCGGAAACAACGTCTTCATTGGTCAAGGTTCATGGCTAGAGACAATTGCCCCCGAAGTCAGTGTCACCAAGCTAAAAATAATGGACGGAGTTTCCATATCTGGCTACATAACCATTACTGCTGCGAAATCTGTAACAATCGAAGAAAACGTTTTAATAGCGAAAAACGTACATATCTCCGACCACAGTCATGATTTCTCGGATACGCAAGTACCGATAAAGCATCAAGGTATCACCACTCCCAAACCCGTATCCATTGGCGAGGGTTCCTGGATAGGACAAGGTGCTATAATCTGCCCGGGGACAAAAATCGGGAAGAACTGCGTAATCGGAGGCAATTCAGTAGTCAAGGGAGATATACCCGATTACACCCTTGCAGCCGGATCGCCCGCTAAGGTCATACGCTCTTTAAAATGAAAGCTACAGACATTATTTTTATTACGCACTTTTTCCCTCCGATCGGTGGAGCTGGTGTTCAAAGGTCATCTAAATTCGTAAAATATCTCCCAGAGTTCGATTTTCGCCCTCTCGTACTCACAAGCCAACTACACAAAATCTCAAGATGGAGTCCCAAGGATGAATCACTCGTTCTAGACGTCAAAAACAACAATAGCATTTTCCGTCTACCAGAAGACGCAGACACATTACCAAAAGATAATACAGCAGAAAACCCCTCGAGAACAAAAGCTATATACAAATTAGGGCTTCAGATAGCCAAAGAAAACAACCCCAAGCTAATATATGTATCAATTTCACCATTTGGCGATCTTTGTGGAGCCATAAAGCTCTCCAAGGAATTGAACCTTCCTTTGATTGCTGATTTAAGAGATCCATGGGCTTTGGACGAATTCCAAACATACCGATCTTTTTACCACAAGCGAAAAGCGATCGAGGCCATGCACAGCAGCCTAGTTGAGTGCGATTCTATTATTATGAATACACCAACAGCTACCGATTCATTAAAATCAAACTTCCCAGACTTCACTTCCAAAAAAATATTCACGATCACAAACGGATACGACCAAGAAGACTTTGAACATTCTCAATCTAAGGGAGAGCTTTGCTCCGATAAATTCAATATAGTCCACTCCGGAACCTTTCATACCGCATACGCAATCAAACAAAGAAAAAGGAAATTGCTAGATATTGCCCTAGGCAGGAGGACTAGAGGAATAGACGTTAAAGGCCGCACTCCGTACTACCTTTTTGAAGCATTGAAAAATATCCAAAAAACGGCTCCTGAAAAATTCACTAAAATCGCCACAACCTTCACCGGAGTGACAGCAGCGGAAGATGAAAAATTAATTGATAGCTACAATTTAAACAGTACTGTAAATTCGACTGGATACATCAATCACCAAAAAAATATTCATCTTTTAAAATCCGCCAATTTGCTATTTCTTCCCATGCATGGACTCCCTTCAAACGTGTCCGCATCAATAGTGCCTGGCAAAACCTACGAATACCTCGCTTCAAACATTCCTATTCTCGCAGCTGTGCCAAGCGGTGATACAAAAACGTTTATAGAAGATTCCAATTCCGGATACACTTGCAACCCAAGCGACGTTTCGAGAATTGAGAAAATCATAATCCAAGAATTTGACAAATGGCAAGAGGGACATCCTTCCCACAATGGCAACCTAAACTATATTCAACGATTTGAACGTAAAGAGTTAACAAAAAAGTTGGCGGATGCATTTTCGGAAACTATCTCTGCGTAACATCAACCAGGTCATGGCAATACCATTTCTGAAAACCTAAATCATTATGGATCCCGCTGCAAACTCTGTAAGTATACTTCTTCCCATATCCGGCATAATGAGCGAAATTTGGGTTAAGCGACAAGCAGAGTCATTTAACGTGCTAACGCCGCGTCTGATCTCATGGGAATGTCAAAAAAATCCAGCTTGGAAGCTCAACAATCTAGATTCCACCTTAAACGTTTCCTGGAACGAGCCTCGAAAACCTTTAACAAAATTCTTAGACAAGCTCGGAATAGACGCCTCATCTAGTGGACTTAAGACTAATGATGCTTTAAACCATTTACTCTGCGGCGAAATTCCCTCAGCTGCCATTTGCCACTTCGGATGGACAGCCGCTAAATCTTATCGCTTCTTAAGGTCTAAAAATATTCCTTATTATGTAATTTTTCACGGCCTAGACTTATCGATACCGAGACTAAAAGGTTCTTACTTGAAAAACTTAAGAAATGCGATGTGCCATGCATCGGGCTGTATCATAGTCGGTTCCCATATGAAAAAAATCCTCTTGGACATTTGCCCAACACTTGACCAGGGTAGAATTCATCAAATACCTTGTGGAGCCCCCTTGGACAAGTTTTGTAACCGTCCGCAGCCCCAAAGACAAAAAGACGAACCTCTGAAGCTTATTACAGTTGGTCGATTAGTACAGGGAAAGGGAATAGATTTATGCATTGAAGCGCTTAAACTAGTTCGATCTCAAAATGCGAATGTCACGCTCTCAGTCATTGGCGACGGAGATCAAAAGGAACACCTTGAAGGAATTTCTAAATCTCATGATCTCGATAAGATCGTTAGTTTTCTTGGACGAAAAACCCCAGAAGAAATAGCTCATTTACTTTCTAATCACCATGTGCTGATTCAGCCATCCAGAAACGCAACAAACGGCTGGGTCGAAGGTTTTGGAGTCTCAATTACAGAAGCAATGGCCTCTGCCTTACCCGTTATTGCTAGTAAAACAGGTGGCATACCAGACCAAGTTCAAAACGAGAAAAACGGATTTCTTTTCGAAAGTGAAGACTATGACAGTCTCGCAGACAGAATCATGAGATACCAGAACGACGAATTATTGAGGTTTTCACATGGCACATCAGCACGAAATCAATCGAAAAATTTCGACGCCAAAAACCTAAGTAGACAATTAGAAAACATAATTTTGAAAAAATTACGCTAACGGCTTCTTTGGCCGCAAAGCACACCGATAATGCTAACTTAGCTAATAACAATCTGCAATTTTGAAAAATAGCGACAGCTCTACAACCAGCGAAAATTCTGAAGAACCAAAGGACCAATTCGAGACCAAGCATCTCAACAAAGACTTGAAATCTCGATCTGTAAAAAATGGTGCTATCGTAATTTCTTCTCAAGGTTTTCGTTTCGTAGCTACGACTCTCTCTGGCGCAGTTTTAGCTCGTTTGCTTATGCCTGAGGATTTCGGCCTTATCGCAATGACAGCGTCTATACTTGCCTTCGTATACCTGTTGCAAGATGCCGGCTTAGCGATGGCAACCGTACAAAAGGATGAAGTAAACCACGAACAAGTATCTACTCTGTTCTGGCTAAACTTAGCGATAACTACAATTTTAGCAATTTTAACGATTGTCTGTTCACCTTTAATCGCAGAACTGTATGGCGACCCAAGACTTAAAGACATTACGATCGCTCTTGCGATTCCCTTGCTGATTGGAGGCCTAACGTCACAGCACAGTGCACTATTAACGCGCCAACTAAAATTCAAGGTTCTTCAAATAGCGTCTCTATCCGGTCTAGTTTTTGGAATTGCTGTAGCCATTATTTCAGCACTTAACGGAGCAAGCTATTGGGCATTAGTTTACCAGCGCATTGCCTCAGCATCCCTTACCTGTGCACTAATGTGGATTTTCGCAAAATGGATACCAGGAAAGCCAACCTCTGGCACAGGCGCTTTATCAATGCTTAAATTTGGAGCCAACCTAAGCTTAGCTCAATTAATTGCTACAATGATAAGAAACCTAGACAATATTCTGCTAGGAAAGTTTGCCGGCTCAGCATCATTGGGATTCTATTCGAAATCATACGGCCTATTAATGCTACCGATCACGCAAATGAACGGACCAGTATCCAAAGTTGCGATACCAACATTAAGTAGACTTCAAAACGACCCAGAAAAATATCGGAACTATTTTTGCAAAGGTATCTCGATGTTGGTTTTCTTTGGAATGCCCCTAATCGGAACCTTCTTCGTATTCGCAGACACAATTATAAACATAATGCTCGGCTCCAATTGGTCTGATTCGATTATCCTCTTTAGGTTGCTAGCTCCAGCTGCTCTCATTGGCACTTTCAATGTCGCAGCTAGTTGGCTATTCATTCCGACTGGGCGGACAAATAGCATGCTCAATGCAAGCCTTATAGCGGGAGCCATAACGATTATCGGCTTCTTAATCGGCATTCAATGGGGCGCAAAAGGCATCGCAATTTCCGTTAGCTGTACATCTTGTATCAGTATTGTTCCTGTCTTAATGATGGCGACTCACAAAAATCACGTTTCGCTGTTAGACATATTCACCTCAATCTGGCACCCAGCCTTTGCTACAATTTCGACCTCTGCTGCGATTTTCTATGTAAAGTACTATTCACCAATTCAATCCAACAACGTGGTCGGAATCATAATTTTAGGTCTAGGTTATGTTCTAACATACTCATTGATATTCGTCATACTGCCTGGATCGAAGACACACATCAGCAACGCTAAAAATATCCTAGAAACCCTCTTGAAACGAAAAGCGGGGAAAACAGCGTAAGCAAATTAGCATCAGCCAAGCTAACTTACGGACATGAAAGCAAGCATCACAATTTTAATAGCAACCTACAATCGAGAGTCTGTCTTACACAAAACCCTAGAAAACCTCAAGAACTTGGACACAACCGGCTTGGAGCTAAGCATTGTCGTAGTCGATAACAATAGCTCAGACGGCACAGCTGAATTAATTAAGTCTTATCAATCCAGTCTACCCTTAACTTATCTGTTTCAGTCAAAGCCCGGAAAAAATAGAGCTCTTAATTTAGCCTTAGATACCATTGAGCTAGGTGATATTATTCTGTTTACAGATGACGATGTGATGCCAACTAAGCAATGGCTGCGTTCAATTGTAGACTCTACGGAAAAGTATCAGGATAAATCAATTTTTGGCGGTCCTGTTCACATGCTATGGCCAGAAAATTCGCCTCAGTGGGCCAAAGACCTTGAGAGGGACATTTACCCACAGCATGACTATGGTAACTCACCAAAAGTGTACGAGGGTGGAGTCACTCCAATAGGACCCAACTTCTGGCTAAGAAAAAAAATCATAACAGAAGGCCAATTTCGCTATGATGAATCAATAGGCCCCACCCCAGATTCAAAAAAAAGAATAATGGGCAGCGAAACTTCCTTTCTTTATATGCTCATAAATAATGGGTATTCAATACAATACGTGCCAGGAAACAGCGTTGGACACTATGTTACTGAAGACCAAATAACTGAGAAGTACATAATGAAAAGAGCAAGCACCCATGGTCGGTTCTTAGCACACATAGGAAAAGCATTCGATAACCTTAAACTATACAAAAAAAATATAGTATTATGGAAATTGCTAAAACTCGCCTCGCTATTAAAAAATCGTGCTCTGTTTCAGATGGCCTATCTCTCCAGCAATAAAAGCATTCGACTCAAAAAACAGATCAATGCGAAACGTTGGATTGCATATAACGAATCTTATATATCAGATCACAATAACATTTCTCAAAGAAGCACCCAAACGAACCTTTCGATACTATGAACCATGATGCCAGCAAAGGACCCAGGATATCGATTATTATCCCCACATATAAAGCTGAGTCCCATATAGAACGATGTATCCGATCAATTTTTAGCCAATCTTTTACTGACTTTGAGATAATCGCCATAAACGATGCCTCCCCCGATAATTCGCTTAAAAAATTAGCGAAACTAAGAAATGAAGACAGTAGACTTATCATTATCGATAAGAAAGAGAACGGAGGGGTGCACCAAGCCCGTGCAGATGGAGTTGATGCAGCCAAAGGTGCGTTTATAACTTTTGCGGACTCTGATGATTGGTATGAAAAAGACTTTCTAAACGTCCTCAACGATTCCATCATAGAACACGATGCCGAAATTGCCCTATGCGGCGTTAGGTTGGTAAACGCTGAAGGAAAGAAAACAGATAATAAAGTAAGTTTACCGAATGCATGTTTCAAAGGTTCCGAAGGCTATGAAAAATTCTGCAACCTAGAATTAGGAACAGGCTCTCTTTGGAATAAATTGTACAGCAGCCACTTAATCAAAGAATTTGGCTCAAAACATTGGGGATGGCGTGCCGACGCAGCCGAAGACACCCTAGTGAACATCGGTTGCTTTCAAAGAGCGAAAACGATCAGCACATGCTCAAGGACCCTTTATAATTATGTCATACACTCAGAAAATGCTACACAAACCGCCGGAAACGCGCTCAGCTATGCTAGAATACTAAGGGCTTACGCATCTGCTATTGATATATACCGTGAATTCGACGAACTAGAATTAAAATCGATCGATACAATATACCGAAAACAGCTGAACATGCCTTGCTATCACGTAACCTCTTCAGAATGCTTAACGGACCACAAAACCATTTTAGAAGAGTCCATTCAAATTCTCGCAGAACTTAGACCTAGTGCACTTTATGAATTCGCAAATTTCGGAATTTCCTGTCCTGAATCCTCAATTCTGCACGAGTCCTCCAAGAATCAAATGCTTTGGACACTCCGTCGAGCACTCAGAAAAGTTAAGAAAATTTTCAGACCGATAAAATAGTTGATTAACACATTATCCATCGTTATCAATTCAGGCCGTAAATACTTCGGATGGAAGAATTGCCTCTAATCACTATACTAACTCCTGTCTATAACGGTGAGAGTTGTTTAAGAAACTGCATCGAAAGCGTAATAAACCAATCTTATAAAAATTGGGTTTACGTTATCATTGATAACCAAAGCACAGATAAAACTAAGGAAATAGCCCAAAGCTACGCAGACAACGACAGTCGCATTGTCATAAAAAAGACTCCGAATTTCATTACTTCGGTTCAAAACCACAACTTCTCTCTGCAGCAAGTAGCCCCAGATAGTAAATACATAAAAATCGTTCATGCTGACGACTGGATATTCCCAGAATGCATCGAAAAGATGGTAGAAATTGGGGAAAACTTTCCGAGGGTTGGTTTAATCGGATCATATAGACTTGATGGAAAAAATGTTGGACACAATGGACTTCCTCACCCTTCGGAAACAACATCCGGAAAAGAAATCGGACGAGGTGTTTTTTTAGCAAAATACGAACTATTTGGGAACCCGACCTCTACAATGTTTAGGAGAGCTGCGATTAGTCGTGATAGGGATTTTTTTAATGAAAACAACATCCACTACGACACAGAAGCGTGTTTCCAAGTTTTATCAGAATGGGACTTCGGATTCGTCCACCAGGTATTGACAAAAACCACCAGGCACGAAGGTTCAATTACATCGAAAATCGACAACTTAAACACCCGATTCTTAGGAAGCCTAACCTGCCTATATCACTTTGGTGAAAAATTTTTCAGCCAAGAAGAACTAACACGGTTAAAAAAAAGATACCGAGCTACATACTATCATCGATACGCCAAAGGTATCTTAAAACACTACAATGCCGATATGGTTAAATACCACAAAAATGAGAGGAAAAAAATCGGCTTAAAAATTAGCAGACTAAGAGTGCTTTTAAACATTGTCGGTATTATAATTGAAACTCTGATCGACGAAAAAAAATGGAAAAAGAAACTTTTCAAACATCCTCCCCTGAGCCAAGAATTCGAATAACGCATTAATATGCAGTACGATGTAATTATCATAGGCTCGGGCTTTGCATCGATGTTTTTTTTACAAGGACTCCTTGATAAAAAGAATAGCCCTAAAAGGATATTAATAATTGAAAAAGGCGCCAACGAACCCCACTTCGAAAGGCTTGCAAAAAGACGATTCATACAATGGTCAGAAACAAGCACACAAACGATAACTAACAATACCCCCGAAAAGCCTTGGACATACAGCATCGCTTACGGAGGAGGATCAAATTGCTGGTTCGGAAGTACTCCAAGAATATTACCAAACGGTTTTAAAACTAAAACTGATTTTGGAATCGGCCAGGATTGGCCAATAGACTATAACACTCTAGAACAATACTACACAAAAGCAGAAGGCATCCTCGAAGTATCTGGAGGAGAGACGCCCTACCCAAAATCTGCACCCTACCCTCTTCCCGCACACAGGCTTTCAGAACCAGATGAAATCCTAAGGGAAGCGTATCCAGAATACTATTTTTCACTTCCTACGGCTCGTGCATCTAGGCCCTCAAAACGCCCACAATGTTGCGGTAACGGCGTCTGTTTCCTATGTCCAATCGATTCAAAATTCACGATCGAAAATGGCATGAGGTACGTACGTGATGACTCTAGAATTGAAGTTGTATACAATGCCTCAGTCAAAAACATATCACACAGTCAGGGAATCGCAAACGGCGTATCCGCAACAATGAAAGACGGAAGTGAAAAGTATTTCAGTGGAGATATTATTGCCTTAGGTGCAAATGCTATATTCAACCCTTGGATACTATTAAAATCTGGGATCAAAACTCCACAGACCGGCAAGGGGCTTTGTGAACAAGCTGGGGCAGCAATTAATGTAAAACTGAAGGGGTTAAAAAATAAACAGGGATCGACAGTTACAACAGGTTGGGGCGTGAAAGACCTTTTTAGCAACGATCGAAGCCAAAGATCCGGGTTTATGTTCAACACTGTCAACCGCCCTATGAACATCCAACTAGACCCCAACTCCCCCTTCTCACATCTGGAAATAATCGCTTCAATCGAAGATTTTAGACAGGAGAGAAACAAAGTTACTTTTGACGACAGCGACAAACCCCAAATTGAATTCCATGGCCATTCTGAATTTGCAGAAAAAACATTTAAACGGATCGAGGAATTGGTCGGAGAATTGATAGAACCATTACCAATTGAATCTATAAAATTCTCTCACAGGCGAACAACTGAGTCCCATATACAATGCACGACCCCTATGGGAGAAAGCCCAGATTCGAGTGTAGCAGACAAATACTGCAAGCATCACAATTTCAGCAACCTTTACGTTTTAGGAAGCGGGAACTTTCCAACAGCTTCACCGGAGAATCCAACATTAACAATTTGTGCTTTATCGCTATACGCAGCCGATAATATCTAAAAAAATGAATAGAAGGAATTTTCTAGCCGCCTTTTCGACTGCTTTCCTACTGGCAGCCATCGCCCTAACAAGCTCTAGAGCAAGAAAGTTCCTAAGAAAACTAAAGCGTGCCGTACTTCCAGCTCCATCTAAACATAAAAAAGCCGAAGAATTAATATCCAAGCTTCAAGATTTTAATATAAATGAAGAAGTTGCACTAACCTTCATCGAGAATCACATAAAATTAAACCAAGCAAGCACGTGGTTTAAAATTGATGATAAAATATTAAAAATATTTCTACTTTCGACAGATTACATTCAAAATGGAGCAGACGCTTCGCGTAAACTTAATTGGGTCACATACTACTCGCCTTGGCTTGCCCCATGCTACAACCCTTTCATCTTGGCTCAGAACGCGCTAGCCAACTAAAAAGAGAGAGAAGGAAACAGGCCTCTCAACAACTCTTAAAAGATTAAAAAACTACCTACCCCTCAAAATGTTAACTATCTTTTTTGGGAGGACTCTCTTAACCAATCGCTTGGCTCCCCCCACTACAATATCATTCTTTTGGTGAAGGGTCCAAGAATCCACACAGAAAACAGGACGTTTCGTCAATCTGTGAATCTCTGAAGCTTGCCAGCTCTCACTCTCATAAAAGAGGCGAAAATCCGACAACTCATCGTACATTTTGGCCTTATGAGGAATATGGAGTTTTAAGCGTCTTCGTTCCTCGGCCGTATCCACGTCAATCATTCTCAGATCTCGGAACTTTATTCCGTGCTTATTCATCCACTCAACAGTTGCATCGCGATATTTCTCCAAACGCGATGTTACGAGACAACCGATCTCGAACTTAGGAATAAACTTTGGAGGGGCATTTAAGATAAAATTCATGTATTTTTCACCATCGTCATTATCTTCTGGCGAAGGGTCATCACAAAGAACTCCGTCAATATCGACACAAGACCATTCCATTATTGGGTGGTTCATTATATTCCACTCAAAAAGCCTAGGAACATTAATCACCTTCCCGTAATAATCTACTCGATCCAATACACTCTCCGTTGCGATCGGCACAAAAGTCAAAATTTCGACGTCGCGATCTTCCAATTTAAGCGATTCTTTAGCCATCTCGAGGCTGATCCCCGAGTGAATACTGTCATCTACTAGCAAGACTTTCCTCGCCTCGTTTGGATATTCAACTCCTCCACCCAAACTCATACGCTGGCTCTTCCAAACTTTGACATTCGCATTAAACCCTGCCAAATCACTCAATGGCTTGTTCAGAAAGGTTGAAAGCATATTCGCCGCCAAGAGGCCGCTTCTAGGAATCCCAACCACTAAATCAATGTCATTCGGAAGTTTTGCAGCTGCCGACAAAACAAGATCGCTAAGATCTTGAAATTTTAAGAATGTAATTCGTGAAGCCATACTTATTTGTAATCGCCCAATATCAACATAAGAAAATTTGACATGTCAACCTATACCCAAATCAAGTTAACCAATAAATAAAGTCTGCATAAACTACCTAGCAAAAATAACTTATGGCCTGGAGTCTTCCAACTACCTAAAACTCTAAGTAGATACACTTAACTTCATTATTTTTTGATATATTGTTTTAAGTTAGTGCTAATTATATTTTCTATTATTTTACTTTTGTTCTCCACTTAAGATCACTTGATATCAAAATCTATACATTACCCTTTGAAAACAAAAATCTTCATAATATAATATTTTTGATAAATCCCCCAAATTTCTATCATCGACAAGTGAATGCCCCTTCATATTGGTAAAGCTCAATATTTTACCGCAATAAGATTAAACTATTAAACATGCCGGACAACCATAAGGCCGCTAACGAAATTCTCAACTCTGTCGCCTTGCTGGTGATCGATGCCCAAGACGTTTTCATAGACACAATTCACAACCGCGAAGAGTTTCTAATGCGCACAGCATTTGTGATCGAAGCTGCACGTACTCTGAGAATAAAGACAATATTTACCGAGCAAGTACCTAACCGCCTCGGACGCACAAACTCACGCCTCTATAGTTTAGCGAGAAAGCCTAAGGTTTTTTCAAAAAATTCTTTCTCGGCCCTCAAGTCAAACGGCATTGAACAGTACCTTAAGAACCAGGAAGTCTACAACTTAATCGTTTGCGGTTTGGAGACTCCTATCTGCATCTATCAAACAGTTCTAAATGCCGAAGAAATCGATATTGACTGCACCGTCCTAACAGACGCACTCGGATGCAGAAGAGAAAAAGATGGAGAGCAAGTTCTAGAAGCGATGAGAAAGCTCAACTGCGAATTGCTTCCATCCGAATCAGTGTTTTACAGCCTCTTATCGGATACAATCCACCCACTGTTCAAGCAATTCAACAACCTAGTTTCAAACTACGCAAAACGAGAATTTGACGAGAATTACTTCAAAGGTTCTAGCAACCAAAACTCGCAAAATATTGAGAAATCCAAGCACCGAAACGAAAAACCTTTCTCTCGCAAGAATCGTTTCGATTCCCAAAACTCAGAGAACAACAAAAAAGTTGATGCAGCACCTGAAGAGCCGAGCAAAGAAAAGCCAGTTTCTAGCACCCCAACTAAAGCAGTAGATTCCCCAAACACGCCAGACTCAAATCGGAAAGCAGAAGTAAAGCAAAGTGAACTATCACTACCAACAAAAGAGCACAAATCTGAATCTGCTGCAGAAGCCGATTCACTCACTAAGGAGCCTGCGAAGAAAAAGGCAAAGAAAGCAGCCAAACGCATAGCCAAAAAAGCCGCCAAGAAAATCACTAAGAAAACGACAAAAAAGGCAACTAAACGGGTAGCAAAGAAGACTGCTGCGAAATCCTCCGAAAAGCCCACGCAAGCATCAGAAGAAAACTTACCGCAAACGGACTAACTGATTTTCTGTTCGATTGTAAGCCCAGGTAGAATATCGCTTTCGAAGGCATTTTCTGCACAATTATCGAACACATGACTAAAGGCGATCATGCCCGCATTATCGCCCGTATGTTTTCTCTGAGCCAAGAAGCACTCTACTTTCGATTTCTTAGCTAAACCCTCAAACCGACTTCTCAACAATTGATTATTGGATACCCCTCCTGACAAGCCGATACTACGAAAAGCATCAGTTTTTAATGCCTTGGAGGCTTTTCGTATCAAGGCATCCACAACAGCTTCTTGGTAAGAAGCGCAAATATCAGCCAAGCCAGAATCGATTTCTGAATCATCAAGTTTATCTAAAGCATACCTCAAACTAGTCTTCAGCCCGGAAAAACTAAAATCAAAGTTTGGTTTGTGCAATAAGGCTCTTGGAAAATCATAGGCATTTGAATCACCTTTTTGAGACCATTCTTCCATCTTAGGTCCCCCTGGATAGCCTAGCCCGAGAAGCTTCGCCCCTTTATCCAAGGCCTCTCCCGCTGCATCGTCTATCGTCTGACCTAGAACTCGAATCTGGCGATCACCATCAATTGAGGCCAATATCGTATTTCCGCCAGAAACGATTAGCGAAAGATGAGGAAGTAGCTTTTCGACCTCCAAGTCAAAATCACTCGGACCATCTTCGTATTTAGAAATAAATACAGAATGAGCATGTGCTCTCAAATGATTAACTGGGCGTACAGGAGCTCCCAAAGCTACCGACAAAGAATCAGCAACAGCAATACCCATTGCTAAACATCCAGCTAAACCCGGTCCAACAGTTACCGCGATCTCAGTTATGACATCCAAGCCAAACTTAGTTTCCATTTCGCTCAACAGAGGCCCAAAATTGTTTAAGTGCTCCCGACTAGCGAGGTCAGGCACAACACCACCGTATTCTGCATGTAAGGCAATTTGCGTACTCACCCATTCACCAACCAACCCCCTCTCACGATCAAAAAGAGCGATAGCAGACTCGTCGCACGAACTCTCAATTCCTAGTATCATATCTATCGTTACTAAAGACCATTAGGGCTGGATAGCTTTCTTTCCAAAAGCTCTACTCCAGTTTGCAGTTGTTGGTCTTCAATCGGTTCAAAACCGTACTGCTCCGCAAATTCCTCTCTATTAACTATCTTCAATCGGCTTTTCTGTATCGATAGTTTTCGATTTTCCTCTAAGGTCGTTTCTACCATTACATCTGGCTCAATCCCCTCGCCGTGAATCACATAACCACCTGGAGTATAATATTTTGCTGTGGTGAGCTTTATTGCAGAGCCTCCACCCAAATCAAGAACGCGTTGAACAGAGCCTTTACCAAAACTCTTTTCCCCAACGATCAAAGCCAAATTATAATCCCTCAAGGCCCCTGCTACGATTTCAGAAGCGCTGGCCGTTCCCGAGTTTATCAATACAATTAATTCTAGGTCGTATGGCTTTCTGTTGTTTTGGGATAGCCACCTTTCGTTGGCATCTGGATGACGGCCTTCAGTATAAACGACTAACTGATCCTTCTCCAAAAACGGTTCAACCACCTCGACTGCCGCTTCGAGCAATCCACCTGGGTTATTTCTCAAGTCGATTACCAAGCCTTTCATTCCAGCATTTTCCAATTGCGTAATGGCTGCAGTGACCTCCGTGCCTGTTTTGGCCCCAAATTGGGAAATCCGTAAGTATCCAATTTTGTCCGTCAGCATCTCAACCCCTCGAACACTATCGACTTCGATCACCTCTCGCACTAAATCGTAGCTAAGCTTCTCGTCGCTTGCTGGGCGATAGACGCCCACTTGAACGCTCGAACCTGGCTTCCCTCGCAAAACTTTTACGATTCCGGACAATCCTTCGCCTTCGACACTTTCACCTTCAACCTCAATAATAATATCGCCACTTAAGACCCCCGCACCGTCAGCAGGAGAACCTTCAATCGGGGCGACCACAATCAGTTGCTCATCTCTAAATTCCACCTGCACCCCGATACCTCCAAATTCTTGCGACGTATCTGCTTTCAAATCATTTAGCCGTTCGGGGTTCATATATTCCGAATACGGATCCAAATTATCCAATAAACTCTCCAAAGCTGTGTCCGCCAGAGTGTCGCTATCAGCATCCTCCAAATCCACGTAGTACGTATCTATTAAATCCAAAACGCGCTCCAAACGAGTCGTCGCATCTCGCGAGTCCAAGAAATTGCTTAAGCTTCCATGCCTCGCAACGCCAACGCCCAAGCGGAACGCCTGAAACAAAGCCACGCTTAAAACCGCGAGGAAAAATATGGATTTTATAAAGTTCTTTGCTTTCAAAGTATCTGAAAAAATTAGAGTAGTTCCTAGTCGTTTAAGATTGGCTTTGGACTGAAGCTTCATGCAATTCAATTCCACAAGTTAAGCACCAACAAATGACTGTAACTCCCATCAAGTCCCCATCCATAGCCCAAAAGCTCAAAGAGATTAGCGATCATGAATGCAAGGTCTCATTTTCGGACTTCATGCAAACCGCCCTCTTCCATCCCGAAGACGGTTACTATACCAAGGTAAAAAATCGTGTAGGACGCGAAAGTAGGTCTGATTTTTTCACCTCATCTAGCTTCAAAAACTTATTCGCTCAGATTCTAATCGAATCCACATCAAATCTACTCGAATCAAGTAACCAACGACCCGCTGATTTCACTTGGGTAGAGATCGGAGCGGAGCCAAATAAAGCCTTGTTGGACTCTATCGAGCATCCATTTAGGGGAGCGGAAACGATCCGTGTCGGCACCGATATCAAACTAAAAGGCAAGCTGATTGTATTTTCCAACGAACTCTTTGATGCCCAGCCTTGCCACAGCTTAGTCTTCGACGAAGAGGTTTGGAAAGAACGCTTCGTACAAATTAATGACGAAGGAATCTCATTCCAACTAGGTAAAATTAAATCCCCTGGATTAACTCCGTATCTGGCAAAGCTCCCTAAGCTAGTACCACAAGGCTACACCATCGATATCCCGACTGGAGCAGACGCCCTGGCCGGCTCCATCTTGCAGCAAGACTGGAAGGGACTCTTCGTCGCCTTTGACTACGGCAAGACTTGGAAATCTCTTATTCACGATACGCCTCAGGGCTCTGCTCGCGCCTACAAAGAACACAGACAAGTGACCGATCTTTTAGCCGATGCAGGCGACCAAGACCTCACCTGTCACATCTGCTGGGACAACATAACCGATACAGTCGAGCGCCATGGGTTTTCAAAGATTACACTCGAGAGCCAAGAATCCTATATTATCAAGAGAGCGCCACGAGTAATGCAGGAAGCTTTCAATCCAGCAAACGACGCCTTTTCTAAGCAACGCTCACAATTACGTCAACTTATCCATCCCACACTCATGGGGCAAAAGTTTCAGGCCATCAGTGCTGTAAAATTCTGAAAAGTAAAGATCCCCGGAGCAAGCTCTCTCCCTTCGGTCGACTGGCACTTCGTGCCAGCGAGGCATTCATAACATCAATCTTACCTAACTTCACTCA
>JAKYXN010000045.1 GCA_022538095.1 Puniceicoccaceae bacterium K14
TGTCTCGTGTATCGGGTTCCCTTGCTTTTGCTCATCCGCGAAGACTATACGAAAAAACGAACAATAGGAAGGAGGTCGATTCTGTGTCGCTTACCACACAGAATATCAAGTCAAAGATTCAAAAACAACATGCTCTACGCCGGACGCTTACCATCCACACAGAATATCAAATCGAACTATCAAAAACTAGACGCCCTAGGACGGACGCTTACGCTCTAGATAGGCTTGTCTTGGCGCTCCGAATCGTAGACGGCGTATCCAATCCATTTGCACATGCGTTGGCGAGAGACGACAATCACCGGAGCTGTTCGCGAAAGATCTTCTCCAGAGGATACAGCGGCAAGTGACCGGAATCAGGCGTTTGGGTTGTAGAGTGCGTCTACGTAGCCCTTGACCTTGTATTTTGGACGGACATACACGCGTTTCATAGTGTAATGGTCTACTGTTACGGGAGTGCTGTTGCTGTCTATCCCTATGATTTAGTACCCATCATGCGAAGAGTATTAAACTTGTCCGTCAGTCAATGAATCCGAAATTTCTAGTGACAAATATTTTCATTCTTCAAGTAAGGATTTCGTGAGTAATTTGGCGAAGTAGGTAATCAAGTATTCCTAATGCTATGTAGTTTAGCGACTTTGATAAAGTGAAGAAGAAAGCAGAGGAGGATGCCTGCGAATCCTCCCAAAATCCCTGCTGTAATTACGATCATTTTTTTATTTGGTTTAAATGGTACTTCTGGAACAGTTGCAGGGTCGATAATTTCAAAGACATACTCTTCTTTTGCATTGGCGAGCATTGCATTTTTGCTTTCGCTTTCTATGATAGAATATAGAGATTCACGTATTTCGATCTTCTGCGTCTTCTCTAATTGTTCTTTAAGATACTTGAGATTTCGTTCAGTTTCTTTTTTTGCCTCTTCTCGCATGTACTTATTTAGACGATCTACCAATGCATTTGCCCATAGTTTACATTGAGTGGGGTTGGTCCAGCTGATTGCTAGAGTTACTAAACCGCTTTTATTGTCTTGCGAGATGGATAGAAGGCCCGAGAAAAGTTGATATGCCTCGCTATCTGTGGGTCTTCCACTTGGCCCTCTCCTCTCGTTTGGGTTTAACCAAGTTTGGTTTTCTGAATCCCATTCACTCGAAAATAGGACAGAGAGAAGCTTTTCCTCTGCAATAAATTCAGAAAGAAATTTTCTGGACTCTAATATTGCTATGGCAGTATCCAAATTGCCACTCTTTCCTAGATTTATGCCAGCCATTGATGCTAAACCACCAAATTGTCCAGCGAGAGCAGATAGTCCTCCCCCTTCAGTGTCACTTTGAGTTGGAGATACTAGAATTTGAGCGCTGTAGTAGACAGTAGAAGTCAAGGCTATATAAATGCCAATGATTCCTGCAATTGGGCCAAGAAGCAAAATCAACCACTTTCTTGACCAAACTATTAACCATAGGTCGAGTAGGCTGACTTCATTATCTATGTATTTATTTTTCGGAGATTGATTAGATTGTTCAAGCATTCAAAAAAGCGAGAAGATTGTTTAAGTGAAGGTAGAGTTCGGGTTAGAACGAGTTGACGGCTGCTGCTCCAAGAGCGAGTTGATAGATAATTTGACTAACAGCACCCCAGTATTTTAGAGGTTTCATGCGGTCAACATCTATTGGAACCACAATTGTATCTCCTGCTTTTACAGATATACCTCCTTGGGGAAAAAAACGAGATTTGTTCTCAATTTCAACCTGGCCATTAGCACGTACTATGTAGATTCGCTTTTTGTCAGCTCGCTCAAGGACTCCGCCAGACAAATTGATATAGTCGTCTCGGTTTAGTTTCGGGTCGTAGAAATGGCTAGTCGGATAATTAACGCTTCCCACTACGCTTATAGATTGTGGTTTTTGGCTAACTGTCAACGTATCCCCATTTTCTAATGCTATATCAAACCTTGAATTGCTACCTTCCAACATGGAAGGTAGATCGATAACTATTCGCCCAGTTGCTTGAGTTGAGTCTAATTGATCAGCAAGGGCTTCGGCACTATCGATTGCAATCGTGCCAGAATTACCTTCTTGAAGTTTGGATACGCTAATATCCTCTCTCAATCGAACCCTCAGCCGCTCCAATTGAATGCGTTCAGCTTCTTTTTGACTTTGGCGAATGAATACAGCTCCTTCTGGGTAAGCTAATTCGGTTAACCCACCGGCTCGAGCAATGACAGAGCTAAGTTTCTCACCACGTTCGATTGTGTAGGTGCCAGGAAACTTTACTTCACCTTTAAGTATGATGCTTTCATTTTCGTTCCATTTAGGTATTCGCTTTACCATTAGTTGGTCAAATGGTTTCAGAGCCAAATTCAACGATGAATTTTTTTCTTCCAGACTTACTGGAACAAGAATAGTTTCTCTTTGTTTTTTGAGATTATCGTCATATCGTAACAATTCGGCTTCTAAGGTGAAAGCTTCTTGTGAAAAACCGCCACCTGCTCTTATCAAATCCTTGAGTAACATATTTTCATCTAGTGGATACTTTCCTGGATAGCGTACATGGCCGGCAATTTCGACTATTTGCTGTGGCTGATCACTACTTGATTGAGATTCCAATTTTCTAATGATTTCAGTAAGCTCTTTTCGTCCTGGTTTATTAATTTTATTAAGAGTGTTATCTTTGTCTTCTTCGCTTATTTCATCTACAGTATTGAAAACTATGATGCGATCTTTCATTCTTAATTCTACGTTCTGATCTGAAGAATGGTTCTCAAGAACAGCCTTTGGGCTAAAAGATCGTACAGATATATACCCGTTAATTTGATTTCTACTTATGACAAGAGCGTAGTCTAGGTCGGCTTGATTGGTTAGATCATCATATTGGCCGATTAAATTGCTAATTCTTAGGCCTTCTTCCCATTGGTAATTTCCAGGCCGTTCGATTTGCCCTTCTAGAGACACAATATTTTCGATACGTTCTAGGCTGGAATATATTCTTAATATATCACCGTCTACTAATTTTGTTGCGAGTGCCTTGGGGTTGCTTAGATCGACGTCGACAACTTCTTTGACGCCAGTGTTAGCAAAACGCTCGATCTGACTTAGTGGTTTGTAGGCTGCAGACGTGAATCCACCGGCATATTTTACTAGGGAGTTAATGGAGTAAACTTCATCGTCTCTCATCTCGTAGATGGCTGGTCGTTTGACTTCCCCTGAGATACCAAATTGAGGGCCAACCGGAGGTACGAAAATAACATCTCCAGGCTCTAGAATAAGGTCTGAAGAGGTATCGCCTCGCAACAGAAGGTCATATAAGTCGAATGTACCGACCAAACTTCCATTTCGCTTTAATTGGATGTTTCGTAACGAACCAATGTTGGAAATACCGCCGCTCACGAAAAGAGCGTTTGTAATAGTTGAAAGGGAGCTGATGCTGTAAGAGCCTGGGTAGTTAACATCCCCCAATATAAAGACTCGTATGGAGCGTAGCTCACCTAAAGAAATAAACGCTCTAACACCTATTTGCTGTTCTTCTGCGAGCGTGGTGATTTCTTCGCGAAGAGAATCGAATGTTTTACCGGCTGCACTGATAGGGCCAAGTTCAGGAATATGGATGGATCCATCACGAGCAACGTAAAGCTCTATACTATTAGATTCTTTGCCAAAATATTGGATACGTACTTGATCGCCAGGACCGATAACGTAATCTATTGGAATTGGTATATCGGATACTGGAGCATAGGTTGTGGGGGTTCCAGAGAAGAGTTCGTATCCATACGGAGCAAGCTTAGTATCCTCTTGCACCTTATCTGTTATTGTTTGTCGCTCGGTTTCTTCAATTGGTACTGTTGTTTTTGGAACTACAACGACTGGTGTTTCTGGCTTTTCTACTTGATCAAGGTTATTTGACTCGAACTTACTAAGCTCGTCCATTGCTTGCTGTTTAAGTCCATGAGGAAGGGCGTTTAGCTGTGCTTGTTGGGAGGAGGTTAGCTCAACTGCAGAAATGAGTGGGAGCAACATGGACAAAATGGCGGATATGAGAAAGAATGTTTTACTAAGTTTCATGGGAGTTTAAAAAATTGAATACGCTGACGAATTTAGGAATTAGCAGTAAGTTAATTTTAGAGCGCCTTATTGTAGCTTAGGAAACTTCCGATGTCAGAATTTGATACATCAGTTCTAAGATTTAACTCATTACTATAGTTAAGGCCAAATTTTAAATAAGTAGTATTGTTGAGTTTGAATTCACCAAAAAACTCTAAGGAATCACCTTCTAGGGCATCCGAAGACACACTGTGGCTTCCAGAGCCATCTCGGTTGATGCTGTAGTTGCGGTACTTTATTCCAAATAAATTGCCATTTGCGGTAGTTAGGAAATACCCAATTGATCGCATAATACTGTCGCCATCAATCGAATGACCAATCGACTGGTCGTATCGTCGGTACCCTTCTCGATAAATGCTGTGTTGGTAGGCTATGTTATAGGCATTATTGGGACGTTTTTCGGCATTCAAATAGCCTGCTCGAGTATCTGCCCATTCAAAGTAAGCACGCCAAGTTGAGTTTAAACTTTCAATGGTCCCCCATGTTTCAATACCGCCCATAAGCATATTTGCATCGGGAAGAAACCCTTCTTCATCTTCCCCGATTAGTTGAGCATACTGAGCTATATTCCAGTTTCCTAATTTCGCCCTATAATCGATGCCTGCTAATTGGTTTCCAGGTTCAGTTTCTTTAGTTACATTTGTTCCAGGTACACGATTATCTTCTCCGAAAAGGAGCATTCTGAATGTTTCTAGGCTATGCGGACGGCCTTTGCCGGCCCATTGAGCCGTTCTGCTGAGCCCTATGTCCAGCCATTGCCAATTGAATGGTGATGTTTCTACTCGAATTCCAAAAAGCAAGGCGTCTGTGCCTTCACGTTCTCCTTCATTATTATCAAGTTGCCCCATGAATGTGTTAAGTGTCCATGGTCCAATCCAATTAAGGTATTTGTTTTTAAAAGGATTTGGTGAAATACGAGTCAACGAAACTGCAGGTACAGGACGAGCGTTATTGGATAAAATTAGACTGCCATCCCAGCCTGGACCCCACCAGCGGTCTACTTGGTCTATTGCAGCGATCCAATTACCTATGGCTATTCCGAAGTATGAACCATCCATATGAAAATCGTTTCCATTGCTTGGATTATCTACAAAGTTAATTTGTATATTTCCAGCGACCCATTCAGATAGCCATGAAGTTGACACGCTCGACTCGAACTCTTCTCGTGGTTGGTAGCCGAACGATCTAAAGGGAGTTGACTTGGATTTTAGTGCAATCGATGTTTTTGTTGAATGCACTCCAATTTGACTATTCTTTGAATAATTTTCGTAAACACGTTCAATTGTAGCACTATATTTATTAAAAGAGGCTTCATTTTCCGGATTGATTCTTCCCATTGGCGCAGGCCAGCTGATCATTGGGATTTTTAAAAGATTCTCATCTTTCACGAGTAATGCATCGTGTCTTGACAGCACTGATTGAGTGCTAAGCTGAGCCCCATTTAGGGGGGAGCATATCAGTATTATAGCGATAATAATTTTCAGTTTTATAAACATTATCTTTGTGCGGCCTTAGCTATTTTAGATATTGTAGCGCATGTTCTTTCAATTTCACTTTTGGTAAGTGTTGGATGAACCAAAAACATTAAGCTTGTTTCCCCTAATTCTCCTGCTACTTGCAGCCGCTGTTTGGGTTGAATTCCCATCTTTTTGAAAGCCTTCTCGAGGTAAACTTCAGAACATGAACCGGAATAGCAAGGGACACCTAATGCGTTAATTTCATTGATGATTCTGTCTCGATTCCATCCAGGTTTTAGCAAACTTTTGTTTACAAAAGTATAGCACTTATACCAAGCATGAGTAATGTGTGCTGGAATTTTTGGAACCCTAAAGAGGTCGATTTCGCCAGCAATATTTAAAATAGCCAAGGCGTTTTTTGTTCTAGCTTTATGCCATTCCTGCATTCGAGACAGTTGTATACGCCCGATTGCTCCTTGAATTTCAGTCATCCTCCAATTGTGGCCAAATGATTCGTGTAACCACCGAAACCCGGGTGGATGTTGTTTGTTATAGACAGCTCGATAACTTTTCCCGTGGTCCTTGAGTGACCAAGTCTTTTCAAAAATAGATGAATCATTAGTTGTAACCATCCCGCCTTCTCCAGCTGTTGACATTATTTTATCCTGACAGAATGACCAAGCTGATGTGTGGCCAAAAGATCCAACCGATTTATTTTTATATTTAGCTCCGTGGGCTTGAGCGCAGTCTTCGATTACAAAAAGTTTATTTTCTTGAGCTAGCTTCAAAATGGGCTCCATTTCACATGGCCACCCTGCTAAGTGGACACAAATAATTGCTTTTGTTTTAGATGATAAGTGAGGAGCTATCGTTGTGGCTGTAACATTTTGAGAGTTGATATCTATATCTGCAAAAACGGGTATAGCCCCTGCGTTTACAATAGCAGATACCGAGGCAATAAATGTGCGGGAAGTGACTATCACTTCATCACCTGAAGAAATATTTAGAGCAGCAAGACAAGCATCGAGGGCAAGTGTGCCGTTTCCTAAGGCGATTGCGTGAGAACTACCTGCCCAAGATGCGAACTCTTTTTCAAATTCTCTACACTCTGTTCCGGTCCAATAGTTTACTTTGTTAGATAAAAGTACTTTTCTGATACTTTCTGCTTCTTCTTCCGTGAAACTTGGCCAAGGTGAAAATGATGTATTCAGCATTCTATTTTTCTTACAATTTTTGCAGGGTTGCCAAATGCAACGACATTGTTAGGGATATCACTGAGTACGTTTGAGCCTGCTCCAATGATAACATTATTACCAATGTTCACCCCCTGTTTTACTATCGAGCCTATGCCTATCCATGTTGATGTTCCAAGGGTTACGTTACCTCCTAGGTGAGCCCCTGGGCTTATGTGACAAAAATCGCTTATATTACAATCATGATCGATGCTCGCAGCAGTGTTGATAATAACACCAATACCAACTGTAGTGAAAGGGTTTACGGTTGAATTTGCCAATAATACCGTTCCATTTCCTATTTGTGATAACTGGGAAACAGTGGCACTTGAGTGAGTAAGGGATGGCAGCTGAATTTTTAGTTTGTCTAATTGCTGTAATCGATTGCGTCTTATATCGATGTTCCCAATACCAACGATCACATGGCTATTTTCTTCCAAATTGCTAATCATGGAATCGAAGTTCCCTTTCATCGGCCACGGTCCAATGTTGGGTCCTAGTGTAGTGTCTTCATCATATAGATCGACAGAGCTATAGCCGAAGGTTGTTGAAGCTAATTCTGCGACAACTTTACCATGCCCGCCGGCTCCGTATACAGAAATCTTTTTCATTATTTCTCGCCTCTAAACTTAGTCATTGTCGCCTGCCCTGATTGACTGATACCTTCCCTTCGAAAGACTTTTAGGAATGTTTGGAAAAGAATTTTGAAATCTAACATAGTCGATCGATGATCGACATACCAAACATCGAGTTCGAAGCGTTCTGTCCAGGAGATCGAATTGCGTCCATTTATTTGAGCCCATCCGGTAATTCCAGGTCTTACTTCGTGTCTTCTTTTTTGTTGTGAACTGTATAACTCTAGATACTCGACAAGTAAAGGCCTAGGCCCAACTAAGCTCATATGACCTAGGAAGACATTCCAAAGCTCTGGTAGCTCATCTAAACTTGTTGAACGGAGAAATTTGCCGAATCGCGTGAGGCGTTTGTGGTCAGGGAGTGGGTTGTTTTTAACGTCATAAGAATCCTTCATTGTACGAAACTTTATGAGCTCAAACGGTTTACCATGCAGTCCTGGTCTAATTTGTTTAAAAAGTATGGGAGAACCAAGGTTAAGGCGTATTAAAATTCCAACTATAAGCAATGCAGGGAAAAAGCAAACGAGTCCTAAAAACGCCAATGACAAATCAATAAATCGTTTCATTTGAAATGCGCTAAGCTTGATTGCAAATACTTGTTAGAACATCCAGTAATTGTAGGGATAGAGTTTCGCGGGCAAATCTAGTTTCAGCCAACTCTCTGGCGTTTTTTGCGAATTTTCTTAATTCTTCTGGATTGTTTCTCATCCAAATAGCTTTTTCAGCTAATTCTATTGGATTGTTTGGGTTTGTGAATACTCCAGTCTTCTCATCAACAGCTAAACTTTCCAACCATCCTGGCATATTCGTTAGAACAGGACGTCCAGCAGCGAACGAATCGAACATTTTATTAGGTGAGCAAGTGTATAAGACTGGAAGGTTGTCGTATATTGTCATGCAGACATTTGAAGCAGCAGCAAGCTCGGCTACTGCTGTTTTTTCAGGCATGGGATTTGAGAAAACGACATTAGTGAGTCCTTCATTCTTTGCTCGTGCTTCCAATTCTGGGCGCTGTTTCCCATCGCCATGTAAAACGAAGACTATGTCTTCAATATTTTTGGATACTAATTCTTTGGCAGCAGAGAGTACATAGTTTAGGCCATTTGCGGGGCCCATTGTGCCAAAGTATGATAGAGTGAACCTGTCACGAAGCCCCAGTCGCTTACGTGTTTCGGACCCATCGATGTTGGGAGAAAAAAGATTAAGATCTGATGCATTTGGAATTACAGTAACCCTGTTCGATGGGTAGCCTGAGCTAACGACTCCATTTTTCATTCCTGGTGTAAGTGCTATTATATGTTCGCTGTTCTTATAAGCGTGGCGTTCAAGCTTTCTGGCAACTATTTTACTAAGAGGAGATTTTAGAGCACCCATTTGTATGGGAGCTTCGGGCCAAAGGTCTCGGACCTCAAATACCATAGGGATGTTGAGTTTCTTTTTAGCCTTTATTGCTGGAAGGGCGATAGTGAGTGGAGTACTCGTTGCGAAAATAACATCCCCTCCAATCTCTATTGCTTTTTTTCCGGAAGAAAACGCAAACTTAAAGAAAGCTTTGATCCTTTGAGAATAACTCATGTAATTGGAGTATGGAACAGGTAGCCAGTGGACATTGACTCCATCCTCAATTGTTGTAACCCAATTTTGATCATTTTTTTCAGATTCACGTTTGTCAGATGTTATGACGTGAACTTCATGTCCTGCTTCAACCCATCGTTTTCCCATCTCATAGGAACGAGTGCTGCCGATCATACTTGGTGTATTGAAATATTGGTGAAGGTAGAGGATTTTCATTTGGGACGAAAATAATATTATTAAACGATCGATTCGTAGTTAGGATAATTAGGAGATCTGTTTTGACCGGTTAGATCTATTATTTGGATATTCGATTTTAAATATTTTTCGAATAAATCGTTTGGACAATTATGGCCTAAGAACAACAGGTCAGACTCTAGTAAGTCTATTGGGTTTTCGCACATTAAGCGCGCAAGGTGAGGGAAATGTGCATCGATATACGCCTTGTTCTTGCCGACAAGGCGATTGATTTGAACATGTGAGTCATAGATATTTAGTTGATAGCCTTTCCCCAACATTCGCTCGGCAAGTTCAACTAATGGGCTTTCTCTGAGATCGTCGGTGCCTTTTTTGAACGCGAGCCCATAAAATCCGATGGAGGTCGCTTTATGCTTTTTTGTTAGGTTCACCACTCGCTCAATTTGTAGTTGATTACTTACCAAGACATTTTCAAGCATGGGTGTCTTTGCATTAGATGAGCGGGCAAGGGCTAGGAACGCTCTCAAGTCTTTTGGAAGGCAAGAACCTCCGAAGGCAAAACCGGGGCGCAGGTATGCAGGAGAAATATTGAGTTTAGTGTCGGTACAAAAAACGTTCATTACTGCTCGACTGTCGATTCCTGAACAGTGACAAAGCTGACCGATTTCATTGGCAAAAGTGATTTTTAAGGCGTGGAAAATATTATCAGAATATTTCACCATTTCCGCCACTTCTAGGGGAGTGATATGTAAAGGTGCATCAAAGTTTTCATACATGTCGAGGAGCTTGCGAGAGCAACCAGGCGTTGCCTCGCCAATAACGATTTTAGGAGGGTCATAGAAATCTTTTACTGAGCTCGATTCTCGTAAAAACTCAGGATGAAATATCACATTGAGATTTTCACCACTCTTAAGCCCTGAGGATTCTTCGAGTATAGGAATTATTATGTTTTTTAATGTACCTGGTAATACTGTACTTCGTAACACGAAAGTGAAAGGAGTGTTCCTTTCTTTGAGAGCCAACCCAATTTCTTTTGTGACAGCTTCGACATACTGTGTGTCGAGAGAGCCATCTTCACGGGATGGCGTGCCAACGCAAACAATAGCTAATTCAGATTCGCTAATGGCGTATTCAGCATCAGTTGTAGTCACTAACTTTTCTGCTTCATTTGCATTTCTAATTAGGTCTTCGATTTGTTCTTCGATGATAGGGCTTTTCCCAGATTTAATAAGATCTAATTTTTGCTGAGATATATCAACTCCATACACTAGGTGGCCTTCTTTTGCAAAACACGCAGCAGTAACGACTCCTACATACCCCATTCCAAATACGCTAATTTTCATCAATTTATAATTTAATTATTTTTAAAAACCTATTATGCCAGATTACTAAGTTGTGTTTGCGGTACGCAAACTTGCTCGCCTATATCGTTTAGGGTGATATCGTATTTTTTTGTTTCATCGCAACTAATTGTTATTTTATTGTGAGTGATCTCTGCCTTCGAAAGTGGTGGCGAAAAAATCGTTATGAATCTTTGTTTGGTCGAATTGGGAGAGTTCAAATTTAGAGACAACGCGTTTTCCTTTTTACCATAGTAGTTGGAAACCCAACCTTTAATAGTTTCGTCTGTTCCATAGTTAGCGTTTGTTTCAGTGTTATCGTTTGAGGAGAAGGTGTGAATAGTAAATTCTCCTTTACTTGTTTTTAACGAAAGGAGCGAACTATTCTTATTGGTTAATTGTAGTGTGTATTCAGTTTTTAGTAAAAGCCACTGAATATTGCTAGAAAAAGATGAAATACCCCATAAGTCATCCACAACAACCCAGACATCCGTTGGGAGGTTTATGATTGATCGCCTATGAGTTGTTTTTGATTCTAGTCTATGATATCCATCATGTTCTCCAATTAGAAGAGTTTGTCCAAGACTTTCATCGTAGAATTTTTGCATCTTTGCACTGTGCCAATGCGTCCACATAAACCGGCCACCGTGTTGAAGCTGATCGATGCTATTGACGGATACAGTGTTGTGGGTGCTTGTTCCTTGTAAGGCATTTTGCCAAGGGTAGGAGCCATAGTATAAGTAAGTTCCTGCATCTAGCGCTAAGTTGAGACCTTGCCACCATAAGTCTAAGTGGAGGCAGTCTGCTTGAGAAGGGCGTTCGGTGAAAGATTCGCAATGAGTGAATGCCCAACTCGATCGGTCGCGAATTGTATAAATGCCCCCGTTTTTCAAGGACAATTCTTCTTGATGAAATGTGTTTTCAGGAGCAGCGAGGGCTTCTGCTCCGTACAACCAAAAAAGTTCTTCGTCCCAAGGACCAGCTAAGTTGATACGGCGTTTGTTGAATGCAAACTGAGATGATCCAGTGACACCTCTAAAATCCCGATAATCGCAAGTTGTAACTGGAAAGATTAAAGCGCCGTCATTAGACCCGAAATTAGGAACATAGCCTGATGAACGATCGATTACATTAAGCAAATAGTTGCTTGCTGCTCGAAGGCGTTGTTCAAGTTCTTCTGAAAAGGAATCGCCGTTTAGCTCTGCTAGTCTCCTAGCATACAGCATGTCATGTAACATGAGTCGATGGTAGTTGTGAGATTTTTGGCTAAAAGTGCCTTCAGGGTTTATTAAAGCACATCCTTCGCTTTCTAAAATAGTGAGTCCTTGTCTTCTCCATTCGTTTGCCTGCTCTAATTGAGGGAAAAGAATGCTTGTTACATAAAGTCCAACTCCTTCGGACAAGGAGTGGTTGTTGCGTTGGAGGTGAGAGTAAATATGATCTTTTGCAATCCGATCTGATTGAGCGGCGAAAAGGGATGCAAGCCAAGCAATTCGTTTCGGAGTGGTTGATGAAGCTGATTCTACCGCGGAAAATCCAAAAGCCCATGCCATCAACCTTAGTGCGCACTCTTGACCGCACTTCCAGTGGGGTCCTTTATTGGGTGGGTTTTGCGCTGTCCAGCTTTCAATGTGTATCCAAAAAGTCTCTGCATAAGATTCATCTCCAGTTGCAATGTATGCTCGCCCAAGAGTATAGCTACTTGCAAAGCGACCAGGTTCCCAAATGTATTTGATATCTCCCCACGCTTCACTGCGCATTGGTATTTTTGTCCAATGGTCATTGAGTTGGCATTCTGAGTCTTTAAACGGGTTTAATCTCCAATTGGGTGGCAGGCCTAGATTCCCTTGATCAGTTGAAAAATAGGTAAAGAGCCCGTCTTTGATCAAATCAGCTTGGGATGTTAGTTGATGTAGCCCTTCCTCTTTAAGAATTGATAGCAATGGAGTACGCAGTTTTTCGGGATTCTTACCATTGAAAAAGAACCTTGTACTACATTTTTCCCATTCTTCGTAGAATGCTTGAGGGTTAGAAAGGCTAAAATTTGGAGCCCATTTTTGTAATTCATCGTCTGCCCAATCCCGCGATGGAAGAAACGTTCTTTGCCAGCCGTATCTTACTTGCGCTTCGTATAATGCTCTTTGTAAGATCCACTTTAAGCCATATTCTTTGATTGATTGCTTTAGGAAAATTAGTGATTTCATATGGGTTATTCGAGAAGCTTTAGCAATTTGGCCGTGTTAATGGGTTACCCACTAATTTCGCGTTTCTTGATAAATTTAGCAGGCGTCCCACCCACGATATTCCATTCTTCGACATTTTTGAAAACAGACGCGCGCGCGCCGACAACTGCATAGTCTCCGATTTTGACTCCCATGCTGATGAACGCATCAGTACCAACCCATGCTTTTTTCCCGATTCTAATAGGTTTAGAAATGAGTCTCGCATCGATTCTAGATACGTCGTGGCTTGTTGTACAAAGGTAGGCGTACTGGCTTACTATCGCGTTTTGTTCCAACGTAACTGAAGCTATATTATAGCATCTTGTGTAATCACTTAGGCTTGAACCTTCTTTCATCGAAAGGTTCCATGGAGCCCATATTGTAACGGTCGGAGCGATTGAGCTCGTTTTTGCGATCTTTCCGCCAAAGCATCTCAGTATCATTCTGCGCCATCCTCGAAAGATGCGTGGAGAAGGGCGAAACAAAGTCAGCCATACTAATCCCCATAGACCTCGGGCTATTTTGTTTCTAATAGAGTGTTCGCTCCGGTAAATGTATGAATTTTCGTGTTTAGGTTTTACTTCATCCATGATTTTTTATCAACCTAGCCGGGCTGCCCGCAAATGTTGTATTTTCTGGAACGTTTGTGTTCACAAAGCTGTTAGCCCCGATGATAGCATTTTTTCCAATTGTTATCTCTCCTACGACAACTGCTCCAGTTGCTATATAAGCGCCATCTTCGATCACGGGGACTTTTATATCATTTCCTTTTCGTCCAATTGTTACATTTTGCCCAATCCAGCAATTATCGCCAATCCTTGCTCTAGAGTGTATAACCACGCCTAAGCCCCAATATCCAAGAGTGAAATTTCTCCCGATTTCTGCAGAACATGGTAGATAGGTAGCGAATACTAAACGATTTAACCAGGTTATGAGAAAGGCTAATTTTGTTAGACCTAACCGATGAAGTTGATGGCCGATGCGATAGACTATTATTGGGGGGCTTTCCATTTTACTGACTAATTTATTCTAGAAAATGGGCCACCATCATTGTATGACCCTCTCTTGTCGGAAATGAATTCACAAAGTCGACGAGCGATTTCCTGAGTATTCCACTTGGACCAAATCTCTTTACAATTGCGGCTTAGTAGGTTGCGCTTTTGACTATCATCGATCAGGCTATGAAAAGCATGGTCGAGCTCACTGTCATTGCGGAAAATATACCCATTGAATCCGTTTTTTACTAAATGGCCTTCACCTGATCGAACACCCTCAGATAGGAGGGTTGGTAGCCCATTTGCCACTGCTTGGTTAACTACAACTCCCCAACCATCATATTCTGATGGAAGCGTAAATATATTTGCCTCAGCAAAAAGCTCGTCTAGGCATTCTTTGCTTTGGTTTCCAAGGAGCTCTAGGCGGATATTTGGAGGCAAGGATTTGGATTGTGTTTGTAGAGATTCACGGAGAGGCCCTTCTCCAGCAATTCGATAATCGATTTGTTTGTCACCATTGTAGCGAGATAGACTATGAAGGATTCTTTGAAAATTCTTACGTTCGATCAGTTGACCAACTGAAAGTACTGATATGTTTCCAGATGTTTGTTTGTGCTTGTTTATTACATTGTATGCTGCTTCAGCAAAGCCGAACTTGTAGTACTGAACGCGAGTCATGCCGAGTTTCTGAAAATCCTCATGTGCTTTGAATCCTATCGCTAGGAATGCAATGCTTTCTCGGTTGTATATTGGTTTTAGGAAGAGTTTTAAAAATGGATTTGTATTTATTTTTTTGAGACCTTCACTGGCTATTACCAATCTTTTGTTTAAAAGGACAGCAATAGCGCCAGCCAATGGAAGCCAGGGAACGGATGCTCCGATGCCTAAAAGGAAAATATGGTCTGCTCTGAATGCTTTATGGATAGCCTTAAAATAGCTGATTGGGTTTTTTGATACTAACTGAGAATTTTTCCGAGTTTTCCAACCTAAGGCCTTTCTATGTTGAGGCATTTCGTTGAAGTAGTAGCAATGTGTTTCCGTTTTGTTCAGATTATCGGATACGTCAAATATTGATAGAAAATGCGGATTTTCTATACTAGCGAACACGGAAATGCGAATTGGCCTTTTATACCCTTTCATGGGCGTTTGATTCATAATAGTTTGGGGTCTTGTACTTCAATGAATAGAAGATGAAATATATAAAGATGATAGAAGTGATGTTGCCTGTATTGAAAATAAGGTAATTTTCTGTCATTGCTCGCGTCATGTAGAAAATATAAAATCCAAATATATACTGTGCAGGTCTGAGCCTATTTCTAAATGCAATTTTAAAGACTCTGTAAGCGGAAATGCTGATGATCGAAATCATGAGGCCTCCAATGATAACCCCTGTTTCAAGAATTGTAGTAATATAGCCGTTGTGAACTGAAATCCGCCCTGAATCTTTTCCGACAGCAGCACCAAGTAGAGCGTGATAAGAATCGCCTAAGCCGTATCCGAACGGTCTTTGTGCGATCAATTTTACACCTTCAACCCATAGGTTGAACCTGTATCCAGTTGTTAGCGAAAGATCATCCATTGCTGTTTGATCTGGCCTCAATATCTTAATGGCAAAAAACGAACGGATTATATCTTGAGCAATCCCTGAAGCAAATAGGGCGATTATGGCGACGGGGACAAGGCAAAGATAGATTGGTTTGCGTCCTTTACGCATATACCCAATGAAGCTTAGTGAAAGTGCCAGTGAAATCATAGCTCCTCGTGATACGGAGCCGATTAACGAGAGAACCCCAATTGCAAGGTAAATGTATCGGTACTTAGACTTCGAAAATAGCGAAAAAATGACTAAAGGACCTGCGTAAGTTGCCCAAACTTGGCCAGATTTTGTTCCGACTCCAAAATCCCCCCAGCCAACGGCGACTGAGAATACGAGAAAAATACTTAATGCAATGGGAAAAATCTCAATCGTGGAAATAAGCAGATAACGTAGTTTGTCTTTTAATATTTCCATTAAAGAAAACAGGCAAAGCCATAAGCACCATGGCATGGCACTGGCCTTCGGATCCATGGCAAGCAGGCAATTTATGATTCCCAAAAAAGCGAATACAAGTATTAGATGAATAGAATTTGTTCGGAATCTGGCAAGCCCTAGGTGCGTTGTGGCAACCCAAACATAAGCGATTGAAGCCATAATTCCTAGAGGTAAAACGACCGATGGAATGGCTAGATGCCTTGCTCCCGCTATTCCAATCGCATAAACACTCGCGAGGAGTAGCATTAATTGGTAGAATATTTTTCGTGAATAATAGTCTTCTCTGCCTGAGTATATTGTTTTCATCTTTGAATACGTCCTACCTGACCAAAGACTTGTAAAAAGAAGCTAAGCGTTCTGAGACCACAGCCCAGCCGTGGTCCGAGTCCACTTTGTTGAAACATGCTTTGCCCATCTGGGCTGTTTGCTCATGAGACATGTTAAAGCCGATCTCCAAATTATCCTTTAGTTTGGATGTTGTAGGGTTGTAGAGTATTCCTCCTTTGGTCGGTATGGTTTCAGCAAGTGAACCGACTCGAGGTGCAATTATTGGGGTTGAAAAACTCATACTCAACACAGCAGAACCTGAATTTAGTATTTTCTTGAAAGGCAAAACGCAAAAATCAGCAGCATTAAAATAAAGCTGAAGGTCCTCCTCAGGGATAAAAGTTAGAATGGTTTTTATTCGAGGATCGTTCTTGGCAGACTCAAGTATGCTGGTTTGATACTCTTGAGTAGTCGGATTTCCGGCGATTACTAAGACATAGTCATCTCCATGTAATGATTTAAAGGAGACTATTAACTCTTCAATGCCTTTGTAAGGCTGTATTCTACCTATGAAAAGAGCTACTTTTTGCCTGGCGGAAATGCCTAGAAATGTTCTTGCCGTATCCCGGGCAGTTGTATTGGGGTACCAATCAATATAGTTGCCATGAGGAATTGTCACATTTGGTTTTGATTTAAGCAGTGGCCAGGATTTTGTGAGATTCGATTTGCTGCTTTCCGATAGATAAACTACGCCGGATACGTTCTCAATCAATTTTTCGATAGCTTTATCTTCGAATGGAGAGAGCGGGTTGTGGGAGCGTTCGTTGTGTAATGTCCAAACAATGGGGGTCTTTTTTCGTAGGTTTAAATCGAGGCGATATAATAGCCATTTCAGGAGGGCTCGGTGATAGTTTGAACCTGAATAAAAAGAATGCGCCCAATCTAAGTGTAGAATATCGCAATTGCTACGGCTGGCTCTTAAAAGAGGGAGAAAATTGCTTTTAGGATAGGTCGAAACAGAAAGGCCTTTATCTAGAAGAGCTTGCCTAGTCAGCTCCTGATATGGGTTTTCTTTTCCGCCAAAAGGCAGGATACAAACTCTAAGTTTATCATTACGCATGTGCTAGGTAGAGGTCTTTGATTTTTTTAAGCATTACCTTTTTTGAAAAATTCATGGCGGCTTTTCGAGATTTGTTGATCAGCGATGGGTCATTTAATAGAGCTGGCATCATTTTCTCTATCGTATTCTGAAGCTGATCCGTGTTGTTGGGCTCCACTAATGCGGCGCAATCGAGTCCGTTTAGGATTTCAGGAATACCTCCGACGTTAGACCCTATTACTGGTGTTCCAGATGCGAGAGATTCAAGAATAGTTACTCCAAAAGCTTCAGCTTCTGACGGAAGTAAAAATAGGTGAGCACTTTGATGGAGTGCTTTAACTGTATCCCTGTTGGCCAATCCATGGTTGTGGAGGGTCAAGTCTTTTGCCTCTCTATTGCTTTGAGGAAGTATGTGAGCTTTAAATTCTTTTTCTGATGGGCCTGCTATGTCAAAACGCACCGGGTATTGGATGCATTCAAGAGCTTTGATAGCACTTATAAGTCCTTTACGTCGCCAATTTGAACCAACGAACAATACGTTAAGGCTTGTGCCTTGTGTAAGGCGGGCTTTGGGGCTAAAGAATTCTGTGTCGACGGATTTGTGAACAGTTCGAATATGACATTCTTTCTCGGGTTTGTAGGCATCAATAATCGATGAGCGCGTGTGATTTGAATTGCATATACAAAGAGATCCATGATGTATGGCAAACGCTTCTTGTTTTCGTCTCCAATAAAGCGATACTAATCGCTTCGGTCCATCGCGTAGTAAAGTTTTAAGAGCTCGCTTTGGAAGCATTGCATTGTCATCGTCGTTAATTTGAAAAAAGCTAGTTAGCCCATGTTTAACGGCCGGCTTTCCAATTTGAGAGATATTGAAATGGACAATTGGTTTTTGTTTTGCTTTTAGGGCTATCTCTAGGGACTTGCGGTTAAGTGCAGAATAAAATTCTCGAGATGTATTTTGCTCACCAATATCGTGAACGATAGGGCTATTTATTCCCTTGGTCCTTGCCACTACTTCAAACTGTAAGTCAGGGTCGTCCTTAAATTGTTCAAATAAATAATGAGCGTATGTGGCGGGTCCATTGGGAGATAGTCCGAGCTCTGGAGTAACAAAAATAATTGGCTGTTTTCTCATCTGGTAGTAAAACAAATTGTCAACAATTAGGTGTAGTTATTCGTTTATGGGCACCTTGGTATTTTAGGGCTAAAATCGTAATGCTCCCTATTGATGATATCGCAAAAAATATTGCTGCAGTAATAGTAAACGACCTTAAATCAGCGATGGAGGCTTGAAAATTCCCATAAAAAAAGACCAGAAAAACGATAGCAAGGTACGTTATATTAAGAGATTGGTAAATTGTTTCTTGGGGCAGCGAAATGCCTTTGAAGTGATATTTGAACTTTGATCTTAGAATTAGCCATTCGATAAACTGGTAACTGATTGTTGATACGACTATACCAACTACTCCAAGTATGTCGCCGAGAATAAACAGCATGCATAGATGAACGGATGTGCTAATTATTATATATTTTGCTAATTTACTGATTTTTAGAGTGAATATATAGTGCCGAGAAAGAATGATCGAATTGGCGTAAATTAGGAGGCTGATGGATGCAATTTTACTCAAATAGGCATATTCGTGATATTGTTCACCGAACCAGAGTACTACAAAATTTTCACTAAACGCTAAGCATGTGAGACTCGCGGGATAAAAAATTAATCTAAAAAAGCTCATAGCTTTTAAAAGAAAGACCCCTTCGATTTTTTTTGTTTTAAGGTTATACTGAGATAGTTTAGGTGCGACAATAAAACCTAGCTGAGAAAATATCGACGCTATAGAGTGTATTGGTCGACTGATGATCTCAAGGATGGCAACACTTGTTGGGCCAATCATGATACCGGCAATTAATTTTGGAGCTTCGCTATTTATTGTAACGAGCGTTTGAACAGAAAGAACTGATTTTATACTTTTTACGAGGCTGGACTGCATGGAAGGTCGCTTGGGACCATTTCTATGTGCAAGTCTCCGTTGTTTTAAGTAAGAGAAATTTAAGATGCCTGGAACAAGTCGAGCGGACAAGAGAATGGCCGAGAACTGAAGGAAGCTAGCATGTGTGAATGTGGGGTGAAATGCGACCACTAAGGCTATTATGCTATAGGCCGAACTTGATATGCTTCTGACTACTTGAAGTTGAAAACCATCAAGCGTTGCTGAATAAAATGAGAAGTAATTTTTACCCGCTGAGACTATTGCCGTTATTATAAAAACCCATGATGTGTCTCTTTGAAATTGAGGGTCAATTTTGAATACAATACTGCTAAGAGGAATGAATGCTGCAAGGATTACAAAAGCAAAGCTTCCAAATAGTATATTAGAATACTGAAGATTAGATAATGATTCGTCAAATTTTTTCCTGTCGTTATTGTGTGTATATTCTGCTACACAGCGGACGGTTGGAGCGTATAGCCAATTGTCAAAAGCAAACAATCGATCTATGACGACAGTAGCTAAAATATAGATACCAAATCTTTCAGTTTCGTATCGATTAATAAATATTGGCAAACATACCAACGAACTCAATATTGCGAAGCCTTTATATGTCAGCAGCGAAGCACTATTGATTATCGTTTTGTTTTTGAGAGCCGCAATCATTCTGAAATACGCTAACGATTGCAATAGTTCGGGATTCCTTCGGTATAGAATAAACCGCGTACAGCACCGATGTAGTGTTTCATCACTGTCCCTTCTGGGATGCCGAAGGATGTATCCGTGCTAATAAGATATTTGGATGGTAGTAATTTTGTGGAAAACTTACATGACATAATCGCAAATCCAGTTTGTTCTATTCGCCAGAAATGAGAGAATGCTTTGGGATGACTGAGATATTTCTCTAGTAAATCGAGATCAAAGGATTCTCGAGCGACTGCTCCAAAACCACTGTTGATACGTTCTATCATTTTGATACCTAGATCAGCATGGATTTCAGCGGGTGGTATTGTGTATGCTGTTTGCGTATCTTCATTCCATAGGTTTGTTTTTCTTTCGCCTTGAGACCATTCGATAATTTCTTTTTGAGGAGCAAAGAATAGGAGGTCGCTATCAAGTGAAATGATGTCTTCGGCGTCTGCAACGAGCCAAGGATCAAAAAGTTTGATACTGTTGTTGTAGGTGCTTCGGAACTTAAGGCAATTGGGATAGTTCGCGAGTTTTTCTTCGGCGATTGCGTCGGACTCTTCTCGACAAATAATTCTGATGCCCGGCATTTGCGTTTTTATCCGAGATTTCATTTGGCTTGTGAGAGTGCCGTCGTCGTGGATTATAACGGGCAGGGCGGTGCCAAATTGCTTGATAAAACTCGTTGCGGACCACAGTGACATTAGCCAGTCAATTTTATTGGTCAGAAGATGTACTGACAGCTTGCATGGGCTAACATCGGGAATTGGGCATGGAGGTTGCTCGAAAATTTGAGCGGCGATCTTATTTCGTTTAGCTTGCCTAATTGGTTTTAAGGCGTTGTAGGCTATTTTTCGTAGGAACGATTTTTGTTTCATGGTCGTTAAAAGTGGGAGGCTTATAGTTGAGGGACCTTGCCAATACTCAAATTTTGACAAATTTCCTCGTAAGCATTTTGGGTAACGTGGAATGGCATGCTGCCCGCTTGCCTCATCGATCGCAATCGATTGTTGATGTAGTCTTTAGGGTTTTCAAATTTTAAGCGTTTCAAGTGGTAAGAAAAAGGCTTTCCCTCTGCCGATTGAATATCGTATCCAAATTTCCTAGCACTTTTTGCAGAGTAATAGGCAATAATATGTCTTTCATGCTCCGAAGTATTTTCAATGTATCGTTTTAAACGATCGGAACTTATGTCTTCGTTAAGTCTTATGGATTTTTTGAATGATGATTTTGCCTCAATTTTTATTCCAAATTCTGTCTGTTCTTCCATCTTATTAGATAGATTGATACCTAATGAATTGCAGATCATAGCCATTGTCTCTTCGCGCCTACTGGCGAGATCTTCATACCGGACTATTACGTAATCGTCGCCCAAGATACGTTTGTTTTGTTCTGCGAGCATAAAGCTTGTCATTGAAACTCGAGATCGATGAGTGGCAAAGTCTAGGCCGTTGATACTGGACGCAAATTTCAACCCCATGGGGTATTTTTTGACATCCCGCATTTTGGCTGATAAATAGCGAGTTCTAGGATCTCTTAGGATGTGTATAAAACGAGCTCGGGGAAACTCATCTTTTAGTTTTAAAGCAGCGAATTCGTTTACCAAAGGTCTTTTCGAAACGAAATACTTAGGCTCAATAGTGGGACTTTCTAGACCATGATATGCTAGAATCAAAGAACGGACAACTTGGTTAAGAGGAATTGAGCCATCGTCATTTTTTCTGTCTTGTATTGATTTTGATAATATGAATGAAAATTCTTTTTCTGTGGCTTCTGAAAGATTGGGGTGCGTTAGAACTTTTGCCGATTTCCCAAACCTTCGACATGCTAGTTCGCCTCTCCATTTGATATATTCCGAACAAATTATAGACTTGATATCAAAGCTATGGATGTAGTCTCGACTGAAATATGTGGATGTGTAGCTAGGGTTTGTGTTTTGCCAATAGAAGTACTTTTCAGTGATCAGTGGTTCGTACGGGTAGCAAAGCAATTCATCATGCCCGTCTAGTAGGTTAGACAGTAGCGTGGTGCCGCTGCGAGGTGCGCCGCAAATGAATATTGGCTGATCTAAGAAATTCATATCTAAGATGGGAATCTTTATATGCTAGTTTGTTGCATTGCTTGTACCATGTGTTTGGCGATGTCTTCTAGTTTTCGTAGTGGGGTGTTTGACGCAACAAAGTTGTTGTAAGGCAAGTAGGGGCTCGGGTTGCTTGTCACCTCTTTGAGATGAGGTTCTAAATCTTCAGTTTTTCTTATTGTGTTTGGGTAGCTATCTAGATTTAAGTATTTATCTAACTGATACTGGTGAATGAATTTACTCAAGTGCAATGGGTGCGAGTGATCGACTCCGTAATTGAAGTCTTCTAAATCAATAAACAGTGATGGACAATTTAGATAGCAACACTCCAGTCCTAGTGTTGTGCCTGTGTGTAAAAAGGCTAATGCATTATCCATAAGGTGGAGCTTTTCCCAAATATCCTTATTGGTTAAGGATTTGTCCTTTTTCCCTTTTCGATATTCATCGTCAAATTCAATATTTGAGTGTTCTCTAAGAGCATCATAAAACTTCCAATTACCAAGAAATGGATAGGGTCTAACAATCAGTTTTGTTGATGGGGAAACTTTTTTTAGTATATTTGCTATTTTACTTATTAATTTGACTTCTTGAGTAACAAATTCTGGATACCCAACACTGCATCCAAATATAATATAATTGGATTCATTCTCATTGGTTTTCTCGGTGTTCAGGTAATCTGCTATGTAGGATAATTGAGTCGCTCCCGTTGAGATAATTTTTTCTGTTGGTATGTCTAAAAGTTCATGTAAGTCTTCAGCGATCTGACTGTTCCAAGTAAAATAGCCTGTGAGGTTTCTGGGTAAGTTTGTGTGCTTGCAGGGATGATCCCAGCTATAGACATAGGCATATGCTGGAGTCTTAGTTTTTAATACTTTTGCCAAAAAGAAGTCATTGCAAATCTCAGTAATAAATAGGAAAGCATCGATATCTTCGATTGGGGTTTGGTCAATGTTTGCAGATAATTTATGCAGTCGTTCAATGTGAAAGAAATTGGGTAATCTCATTCTCCATTGTAATCTTTTTCGCCCCGCTTTTTGCTGTTTTTGATTTAGCCAGGATAGCTTGAACATTTCTGTAATCAGAAAATTATTATGACTTTTAGGAATTGTGCCAAACCAGTGAAAAATTTTTCGGAGCAAACGTGCTTTAAACGATTTGTGATTCCCTGAGAACGAACGTTTTTCTATCGGTTCTTTAACGTTGGCGCAATCTTGTTCGCTGGCGAAAATGCAGCAGGTGTGTAATTTACTAATTTGAGCAACCAATTCACGAACATCGTTACGAGAATCATAATATTGAATAACTAGACCTAATTTCATGAGAGAGTTACTATATTGTAGAGTGACTATTTATTGCGTTCTTCGGAGCCTTGATATCCAGCTTGGGAGTGGGGATTGAAGAAGGTTTAATCGTCTAATACTTGAATGCCTTTTGAATATCGTAGTTAAAAGTAGGGCAAAGATAATGGCACCAAGTAGTTTTGATATTGCTGGTCCGGCTAAGCCCAAGGAAGGAGTAAATATTAATGTGAAGACTAGGCTAATCAATCCTCCGGCTATTGTTATTAGGCTAGATGTTCCTGGTTTTCCTTGGCTTATCAAAAAGATCCCAAGTATTCCAAAACTTCCCGTGAGAACTGCACTCGCTCCAATGAAAATAGTGGGTATCGAGGCGTCTGCAAAGCGGCTACCATAGACATATGGTATTAGGTATGCAAATGCTAGGACAGCAAGAGGGTATAGCAGCGTCATTAGCCATAGCGTGTTGTGCAGTGCGGCCTTAGACAAATTTGCTGAATGTTCGTTGGACCTCTTGGCTGATTCGCCCATTAGGAGGCTGCCAAAAGAACGTGGTATGCTTAAGAACATGTTGTAGAAACTCAATGCGATTGAATAGATTCCTGCAGCATCTAGATTTAGATATGCGGCGATAACGAAATTGTCGGTTCGTTTGAATAAGAGAGCTGATAATGCACCCGGATAAGGGCGAATGCCAAATGATAGAAGTTGCTTTAAAGAAGTCTGACTTAATCTAAAATCAAATTTGGAATACGTATTTGATAAATGGATGATATGAACCAGGGCATGGAGTGAGTTGAGAGCTAGGGTAATGAAAAGAAGTGAATTAATTCCATACCCATAAATTGTAAGTACAAGAATTGTTGCAGCGAGGTTAAGGGTGGATTTAATTGAGATAAGGTAGCTGTAGAATTTGCTTTGCCCCATGCCTAGTGCGAACGTATTGCAGAATTGGCAAAAAAGTTCCAAAGGAATGTTCGCTAGTATGAATACATAAAAGAAACCAGGGAGCTGGTTTTGCTTGAATAATAGTAAAGAGAACTGTTCTCGAAATGCATAAAAAACGGTTCCGACAATAATAGACCCAAGTACATATATAAATGAGCAAGTGAAAATCGCTTGCCCGGCTGAGAGAAGCTTCTTCTTTACATGATAGATTGCGCTATTGGGTAGGCCTAAATTACAAATTGCTGATAAGATAACAACAGAGCTAAGTAAAATAGCCATGGATCCTTTGCCATTGGGGCCGAGGCTCCTTGCTATTATGATGCCAGAGGTGAGATTGATTAGAGTTCCCAGCCAATTGCTAGCAAATACAGTAGCCGCTTTTCGAGCTAGAGAATTGATCGTGTTATCTGCAGAGATATTCTTAATGTTTTTTAGCCCGGAAGCTGGTTGTTGAAGGAGTATGCTGGTATTAGATCTCTAAGCTTCTTTTGAACTACCATGCGGTCCATCCTCCGTCGATAACGAGGCTCGCTCCAGTCATGTAAGATGATGCGTTTGAGGCGAGGAAGACTAAGGGGCCGCGTAGCTCTCCCACATCGCACATTCTACCAATGGGGGAGAGTTTCTGGAAGTTTTGCTTAAACTCTTCCGGCTGCTTGTTTTCTATTGCATGCGGCACGAGGTAGTTTGCTCTAATGCCTTCTTTCGCATATAACGTTGCGAGATACCTCGTAAAGTTTGGTACCATTGACTTTGAACCGACGTAATCAATGGGCTTATAAATTTGTTTGTTCGAATCGTCGTATTTATAAAGGGTTTGATTGGGGGAGACGAGTGAATAGGTGGAAGCAACATTGATGATGTTTCCGGATGATCTTTGGAGCATATGACGCACGACTTCTTGAGTGATTCGTATGAGGCCGGTTGCGTTAATGGCTAAACTTTTTTCCCAGAGATCGAGGGGAAAGTTTTCGAAGCGTGATGGGTTTAAATTTCCTGCTTTGTCGGCATCTAACTTAGCGTCAATGGCTGCCAAGTTTAAGAGAGTATCGACTTTTCCGAAACGGGTAATTGCTTCAGTTACAAGTTGAGTTGTTGGTTCCTCTAAGGTGAGGTCAGCCGCTACAGCAAGTGTTTGTACGCCGTATTTTTCGTTTATACTATTAGCGAATGATTTCAATGCAGATGGCGGCCCAATGTCAGTGATCACCAAATTCGCCCCTTGGCTAGCAAAGGCGTCACATGCTTCTTTACCGATGAGACCATTGGCTCCGGTCACAAGTATCGTTTGATCGTGTAGGTTAAATTCGTTGTTCATGAATCAGCAGCTAGTTTTAGAACATGTTTGGAGTCAGCTATAGTTGGGTAGCCAGTTGATTGGTTTTCGATGGCGTCAAAAAACGCTCGAATTTCTTCCATAAAGAGGTCATTTCGGTCAAAATTCTCGGGTGTGAGAAAGGTCTCTTGTGTTGGAGGACTCGTTGAAATGCTGTCTCCTTCACCATGAGTCCAAAGATTGAGAGTCCCCGAGTAGTAATCGAATATCGCTTTCCCCTTACTGCCAACCAGTTCAAAGGAGCGGTGAGGGGGGCGCTGAAAATAGTCTAGGTGAGCATTCGCAATGCAGCCATTTTCAAATTGAATCAGAAAATCCGTCATATGAGGACAATCAGTTTTCAGTTCAGTTTGCGTTCCAGATAGCTTTTTGATGACTTTTGGTATGCCTAAGAGCCAGACAAGAATATCTAGATCATGGCTAAGGGTGAGGGATGGACTGCCTCCTAGTTCTTTGCGAGAAGCATAGCTCTCTTTGTAGTCTTCCCATGGATGCCAATCAGGTAAATATTCACCCCAGCAAATTCGGCAGTAGTGCACTTTTCCTATTGGACCTTGGCTTCCTGCGCTAACCCAGTTCTTAAGCTTTAAGAGAAGAGGGTGGTACCGTAGCATGTAGCCAATCATGGCTATCTTATTTGTTTCATTGATAATCTTCTCCAGATCTTCAATCCCATCTAGAGTGTGGCTAAGGGGCTTTTCTATAAAAACATGGCAGTTTGTTTTGGCAGCCAAAATAGCTGTCTTCAAGTGAAGAGAGCTAGGGTTTGTGATAAATACGACATCTGGACGAAATTCAGAAAGAGCTTTTGATAAATCAGTGAAAGTTTGCAGTGGTTGCTCGGTATTTTTTAAGGGAAGATTGCGAGATCGAAATACTGCAATGTTCTTAAAACCAAGCGTTAATAAGTTCTTAATATGTCGTTCGCCGATTGAGCCAACTCCGCAGACAAGTATGCGTCTGGAGATATTCATAGTTTATTCATGCTGTTTAGGATCCATTCACATACGTCGCGAACAGCACCCTCACCTCCCTTGTTAGGCGTGGTGATTTTTGCAGTATTCAAAACTTTGGGTCGAGCGTTAGAGACAGCGCAAGTGATGCCGCCGTTAGCATTTATAAATTCCATTACAGGAATATCGCCAAAATCATCTCCTACGTAGGCAACTTCAGATACTGAAAGGTTACGTTTGGAGCATTCTTCTTTGAGTATAGCCACCTTGTCTTTAACGCCAATGTTTATACTTTCGACGCCAATCTTTTTCATACGAGCGGCAGTAAATCCAGTTGCTTCTGCGGTGATTATTGTAGTAGAAATTCCGATGCTTTTTACCAACGAAATTCCATGAGCATCGTGTGTGTGAAACCTTTTGAGGTGCTCGCCCTCTTCTGTGTAGTACATGGTTCCCGGGGTAAGCGTTCCGTCTACGTCTAGAGCAAGTAGCTTGACCTTAGACCAATCAAAATTTTCGGAAAACCTAATACATTCAAGTTTATCGAGGCATTCTGCAGCTTTAAGGAGTGACTGCGAATCATCGATGTCTATCGCATAATCACCATCGATCTGCAGAGGCAGTACGTTTTCTCCAGTCATTGACCCATTGCCGTCCATGAGTACGCGAGTGCGCATCGTATCCACAGTTCCAGTTTGCCACCATGCTTGCGGAAGAGACTGGCGAGGCGAGTTATAAGGTTCTTTGATCCCTGGCACTTCCAATAGTTGAGACATGAAGTCACCTTGGTCTAAGCGCCACATTTTATAAGGATTTGATGGGGCAGGGACAACGCCTCGAACAGACGTAGCAGCAGAGTTGCTGGCCAGCATTTCGATGGATCGATCAATTACTGATATAGGTCTAATTGGCGATGTGGGCCTAAGCTGAGTTACTATATCGGGTGCCCATCCTTCGTTCTCTAGTAGCCAATTAACAATATGCTGAAATACCGGAAGGTCTAGAGTGTTATCTTGGGCTAGATGTGCGGGCCTAATAAAGGGAACTTCGGCTCCATAGGCTTTTGCTACGGTAGCGATCTCTTCGTCATCTGTTGTGCAGATGACACGAGATACCAGCTTTGAATCCAGAGCAGCTTTTATTGAATACGCAATTAAAGGATGCCCTTCTAAGGGGCGGAGGTTCTTGCGTGTAAGCCCCTTGGAGCCTCCACGAGCTGGTATGACTGCGAGAACTTGGGAGGTCATGCTACTGGGACTTTTCTGAATTTGAGTTTCTTTCTTTGCTCAATTTCAACAGGTAATATGTCTTCCTGTTTGTACGTCCAAGATTCTGCGATGTGCTCTATGTCCCGAGTTAAGCGCCTTAAGCCACCTGGCTCTAAAGACGCGGCGTGGTCAGAACCCTTCCAGCTTCTATCTAGTGTAAAATGACGTTCAATGTAACTAACGCCAAGAAGCGCGGAAAAAGTATCTATAGCAATGCCATTGTGGTGGCCTGAGAAGCCTATGCTTTTTACGCGCCCAGTATCTTGATACTTTGTACGCAATTTTAGAATTTCAAGCATGCAGACATCCTTAAAATCGACGGGATAACCAGATGTACAAGCATATAGAATTACGCGTTCAGGGCAGGTCTTATAAACATCGATGGCAGCATCGATTTCTTCGGGGGTAGACATTCCCGTTGATATGTGAACTTCACCAGCGTAGTTATCTCTCAAATATGAGAGCATTTCTAGGTGGTTATTACAAGCCGAAGGGATCTTTATGAGTGACGGTTCAAGTGCTGCTATTTCCTTCGCGCTTATGAGATCCCAAACGGAAGTAGCATATACGATTTCATGCTCTTCACAGTATGTTTTTAGCTCTTTGTGGGTTTCTGCAGAGAATTCAAGAAACTCTCTATGCTCGCCGTATGTTGTCCCGTAGCTGTTTCTATTGTCATAAGGGGCATTGTATTGCTCCTCGGTGAGGAGTTCTCTTGAATTGCGTTTTTGGAATTTAGCGACGGTTGCTCCGCATGTCTTTGCAACTACAATTAACTGCTTCGCAATATTAATATCGCCTTTATGATTGCAGCCGATCTCCGCAATAACTTGAGGTATCGAAATTTCACTAGGAAGTTTAAAATTCAATTCTGAATTCATGGTAATGGTGTTTTTTGATTTATTGGGAGATTGTTTATATTATTTTCTGAGGCTCATTGGAGCCGAGAAATTTACTAACAAAAGGAAGAACGAGTTTTCCTTTCTTAGTCCAGCTTTCGAGAGTGTTGAGTTGAGAAGTTAAATGTTTAGATTTTTTGGTGTTTTTTAAAATTTTCAGACGTTCGGAACTACTTTGAAGTTGGGGGCGAATACGCTCTTTTATAAAACCATCTGTTATATCGCGAAGTTTTGTTTCTGCAGTGTAATGGTCTCTGCGATCGCCGGTGAGATACACGGAATTGAGTGCGTTTATGCTTTTGAGGAAGCGGATACCTTGGCTGGCGGAGCCTTTACTGATCTGCAGTTTTTGGGTGACGTCGTCGAGTGCAAGCGGCTCTTCCGAGGTAAAGAAAATGCCATACACTTCACCGACGGATTTTGGTATGCCGAATGCAGTAGCTGCATTGACAAAAAAATCAATTATCTCGCGCTCGAGTTCGGAAATTTGAGTGTCACCTTCGTTGGACATGTGAGTCTAGGTAGATGCGTTTAATTCAAGTTGGATTGTATAAGCTATAAGCGAATGAGTAATCCTACTGGTTCAATCTTCAGAGTGTTCAAGAAATAATGAACAATTTGACCATTTTGACCCTCTTTTGACAGGAATGGATGGAGATCTAGGCGTGAGGTCTTTTTTGACTTGTCTCATTTCGCTCATAGGGAGCCTGAGAGGCCCCATCTACTCCATTGGTTTTACGGTTTCTGGCGGCTATGATAACAACGTCTTATTCAGAGGGCAGGGGCGATTCGACAGTATAGAATTTTTAGAAGAAGTAGGATGAAAATTTACTGTAGACTCGACTGAACTAAATGCCCGATGAGTATGCTTCATAACACTATTATTGTAATTATAAGCCTCACAAACATAGGAAAAGTATCATTTGTGGGCGTAAGAAAATTGTTTTATCATTAAATTAACAATTAGGTGATTGACCCCATAATAGTTGCACTTAGTTAAAATGGCTTATTTACACGGTACGTCGGAAGTTAATTGATCAATTGGTCCACCTTTCAGAATTATGAATGAAATACTTGAGAAGCGTCTAAGGCGACTATCTATCGTACTTGTTGCAATGTTTGCTTTTAACCAATCAATCGCTACCCAGACGGTAAATGAAGATTTAGTTGTTAATGGTAACTTAAAAGTAGACGGAGAAATAGTTTACAAAAAATCTTTTTACATTGGAGGCGATGCGTCTAAATTTTACCCGGTATATTTTCCTGACTTGAGTTGGGATTCAGGGGCCTTTGATTTGCAAGTTTATCGCCATAGTATTCATACTGATACGAGTGGACAAGGGTCTTTAATGGCTCGCTTTGTATCCCATTCTAGCCAATGGGGCCATGGTTCAGCATTCGATAATTCAGAAATATATTACCAGAATAACCTGCACATAGGCAAATACCATGTTCCTTATCATGTTGCGGGAATAGTACTTTGGCTCAGGGGCCAAGCCACGTATTATTACAGTTCGCCATCTGAAATAGGAACGCTTTTGTACAATGATTCTGGAGATGGACATGTCCAATTTAGAGAGTATCCAACTGGATCAGGAGTTTACAAAGAAAACCATTACGCTATTACGCAGCCGGATTCCGGCCTCTTAACCTCGGGCAAGACATTTGGGGGGGATCTTAAGGTTGTAGGGTCCTCAATCTTTGATGGAAAGGTTGGCATCGGTATAGACATACCTAGTAACGAACTTGATGTGAATGGCACGATCCGAGCGAAAGAAGTGATTGTGGAAACGGGGTGGGCGGACTTCGTGTTCAAAAATGGATACGAGCTAAGAAGTCTTGAAGAAGTAGATACGCATATCGAAGAGTATGGCCACCTGCCTGGAGTTCCGTCTGCAGTAGAAGTCCAAGAAAATGGATTGGAAATAGGGCAGGCTCAGATGCTTATGATGCAGAAAATCGAAGAGCTGACTTTGTATGTCCTCCAGTTGAATGCTGAAAATATCGAGCTTAGAAATCGAGTGGATCAATTGGAGTCAAATTAGCATGATGGATAAAATACTAATTTTAGGGTTACTTACAATTGCTCCTTCAGTTATTGCCGCGTTGCCTCCGGTAGTTGATATTAGGGAGATAGAGGAAATTAAGGTAACCCAATCTGTTTATGATGCAAATGTTGTTAGTATTGGAGGGACAGATGATGTTGCTATTGATGATGTTGACTATATTGAAACAGAGGGAGCCTTGAATGTGTCACCTTCGATTGGAGCGGACGTTGATGCTGTATTTGAAGCATCAACACAGGTTAAGCTGATTGATGGTTTTAAGGCTCTTCAAGTTTCTGGAAGTAATACTAGATTTGAAGCTAGGGTGACGGGGATAGATCCAGTATTTTATGATGCCGGTTTTTCTGACCCATCAAAGCGCTATGACAATTTGTTGACGGATGGTGGTCAGTTTGGGAAAATGGATGCAGGTTTAGAGATAGAATATGATGAGCCAGGAAATGCGCTTTATCGGATGAAGATGGGGTTGACGTCTTATATTGATCCGGATCCCGTACCCCAAATTTTCTCGGCAATACGGGTCGAAGGAAATTTTGAAATAACAACTCGACTAAGGTCTTTCTATCGAAATCAGAGCGGGAGCCGGGTAACCCTGGGTAGATTCCTTAGTGCGTTTGCTGGTATTCAAATTATGGATGGATCAATTGACTTTGACCCGGCTCTGTTGGTAGGCATAAATGGTAGTGGTGAGTTAGAGTTTTATGACAACCGCTACAGTACTTCGAGTTTTTATGGTCGAGTCGGTGTAAGACTGACTTGGGGAGGAGATGCTAACGGTGGGCCGATATTGACTCCTCAGGCGGTCGGTAGAAGTACTAGTCCTCAACTCTCAGGCTACGATTCGAACCATGTTGATTCAGCACCGAGTCCAGTTGTTGTTGGTACTCATTTTGATTCCAGTACAGACATCTATTTAAGGTTGAGGCGAAACTTGGATTTTTTAAATTACTCTTTTTCCTTTGATGGAGTTACCTACATAGACTTAGCGGTTAAACAGCAAAAAACGAATGGCGATGTTATTGTCACAGATATCGAAGTCGTAGGCCTTCCGGATGTTTTGCATGTCGGGTTAGTTCTTCAAAATGGACATGATAACCATCTTTGGCAAAATGTTGAAGCGGCGTTCGATAATTTGGAAATAAGAGCTCTTCCTTGATGTTTAAAGGTATAAAATGTGAATACAAATTTAGAGAGAGATTATAACATGAAAAAAGCGATAAGAATAATAGTATTAGGTCTATGCTCACTGGCTTCGATTTATGCGGCGACTGTGAATGAGAATCAAACTGTAAATGGGAAAATCCTAGTTACTGGCCAACCTGGAGTGGGTGCTGATGGTTCTTTTCGCATAGATACTGATTTTCCTTCAGTTTCTAATTCTGGATCAAATTATCATCAATTGTCGGTGGTCAATAACCCAAACTATAATATCTCTTCGGGGGTGACCGACAATGGATATCGCGTGGGCACAGCAGTCCATATGTTTGCAAGTTCGAGTAATTTCGAGGGCACTCTTTATCGGCAAGTGGGGGCATGGCTGAGGGTGGGCCACTATAATCATGCGACGAATGGAAACCCAACGGGTCGCATAAATAACTCTATTGCTCTTTGGCTTGAAAACCTAGGCACCGGTAGTACTCAAGTGGATAACGCTTACGGCGTTTATCAAACGGCCTCATTTGCCAAAAACTATTTTGCGGGTAAGGTAGGCATCGGAACGACTTCTCCTAGTGCTCGGCTTCATGTTGTTGGGGACATCTATTTCCAGAATGAGGATAAGACAGGGTCTCTTGGCTATGATAAAAGTTTGAAGAGGGTAAAGCTCTCTGTTCCAAACTCAGGTTCTTCTGGAAATAAGATACAATTTCAACTCGGAGGGTGGAGTACTGACGCTGTGGAAGTCGTTAGAAACACAGGTGAAGTGTACCACAGGTTTTCAGCTGTAGCAGACAGCTTCCTTGCTGCAGAAGGGGGCAATGTAGGCATCGGAACGACAACCCCTAATAACAAGCTTGAGGTCAATGGAACGATACGTGCCAAGGAAGTGATTGTTGAGACAGCCAATTGGCCTGATTACGTATTCGAAGATGGGTATGATTTACCTTCACTGGATGCTGTCGAAGCTCATATCGATGAGCACGGTAATCTTCCTGGAATTCCGTCTGCTATAGATGCCGAATCAAAAGGAGTCTCATTGGGGGATTCTCAACGAATGCTGCTGCAGAAGATGGAAGAGATGACGCTTTACATGATTGATCAGAACAAGCGTTTGGACAAAAAGGACGCAATTATTGTGGATTTGCTAAATCGAATTGAAAAATTGGAAACAGCTCAGTGACAGTCTTCTGCTATCAACGTATCTATAATTTAATTTTAACTACGAAAAAATAGGTTAAGAAAAAGGACATTATGAAAGTTAAAAAGATTGCATTGTTTGCTATATCTTGCGTTCCGTTTTTGTTCTCGGAGACTAAAACGGTCACAGGTCCGATTTTCATCGATACAGGGAAGGTTCTCGATGTCATTAACAATGATGACATTGAGACCGATGGTGAGGTAACGATAGCTGATGGCGGGCAGTCCGTTTTTTGGTCGTCAACCAAGATTGTACTCAAGCCAGGTTTCTATGCAACGCCAACAGGTATAGGAGCATTCGAGGCGATCATTGATAGCGACTTTGATGGGCACTCAGATACTACGGAAATGCAGGATAGCGATGGGGACGGCATACTCGATGGGTTTGAGTATGCAATAATCAATGCCAATTATTTCGATGCCTATGATGGGCTAGAAGACGTATCGTCTTCTAGTGATTTCGACGGTGATGGCCAAAACGACTTAAGCGAGTACAATGGGGGGACAGATGCAATTGGTTCTTCAGGAGTGAACTATACTAACAAAATCATAATGGTTCTTCCAGGCGGAGAACACCGTATTGTGGATGCGCTTACATTACTCTCAAACTAAATTTGTAATTCGATGCGAAAAAGAGACCTTTTAATTTCAACGGGTGTTGCTGTTGCTATTGCTATTGCGGCGATTTTATTTTTAAGAAAAGAGCTCCCTCCTGAGAAAGAACCGATTGTGTCTTCAACCCTAGCGGAAGAGGCCAACTCCGCGCTCGAGGGGGAACTAGAGATTTCTGCTCTCGAAGAACCCACACCCGACGATACTACCGTGGCCACTGAGCAACCGTCTTCTCTTAACCAAGCCCAGATCGAATCACGACGTATGTACGCTGCCCATGCTCCTTTGCGGGAACCAGAAATTGCGGATCCGAATAGCAAAACCAATCAGAAAATCATGCAAAGCATGATATCCAAAGCGATCGCTTCGAAGAAAAATAAATAAGGTAATATATGCCTAAAACATAGAAATCATCCTTCGTTTTTCTTCACAATTTTTATTCAAATGACTAATAGAATCCAAACTTTACTTACTGCGATTGTTCTTTTTTGCGGTGCATCGGTATATGCCGCTGCACCTCAGCCTGTGAATTTAACGGTAGATGAAACCTACTATCCGGGAGAGGCAATAAACATGTCCTTCCGAGCGACTGATTCCGACGGCGACCTCAAGCACTGTATATTTTATTATTGGCAATATTCAACAAGTAGTTGGTTCCCTATTTACCATCCGGATCATGGCTTCAATTACCCTCTTTCAGGCAGTGACGATACGGCGACTATGTCGTGGGTGCCAGTTCCCGATAGCCAAAGCCCAGTAATAATACATGTTGGAGTCTACGATCATGCTGGAAATTCGCACGAGCAGGCGACTAACCCAACAACTGGTGGAACGGGCTATTGGGTAGTTGTCGAGTCGGCACAGGAAAAAATCGTTGGAACTTTGCCGGGAGAATTTTTGCTAGACGGCAAGGGTGCGGCCAATTACTCAATTCCGTTAGAAGTTCCGCCGGGAATAAATGGTATGCAACCTGTTATTGCTATTGGTTACAACAGTAACAGTAGAAACGGTGTGGTGGGATACGGATGGAATTTGACCCACGGTTTTCCTACTGAAATTGCTCGGGGACAAAATATCTTTGCCCGTGATGGTAGTTTGAGAGCGGTAGACTTTACAAGCGAAGACAAGTTTTATATCGAAGGTAAACGCCTTATACCAGTAGTAGGTTCTCAGGGAGCAGCGAACTCTGTTTACCATACTGAAATAGAAAGCTTTTCCAAAATTGCCGCCAATGGTTTGTCTACAAACCAGGGCTCTTCATTCACAATGAAATCCAAAGACGGACTCATCATGAAGTTTGGTGGTGAAGGTCAATCAGCAGGGCACGCAACGACTTTTTTGGGAGGCGAATCGGGAGATTCACATCTTACAGTTCCCTATGCGTGGAAATTGCGTCGTGTAGAAGGTTTGCATGTAGGTACTAGTTCATCGCATGGTTACATTGAATACACATATGGGAGCGTTCTTGACGAAGATAGTGCGGAAAGTGGAGAATATATATTAGAGGAGATCCATTACGGGGGAAATACAGGCTCGCAAGATGAGGTAGTCGCAAAGATTGATTTTGTCTATGAAGACCGTACTGACTTTCGTCAGCTTTATAGATGGGGTGGGGCCATGCCGCAGACAAAAATTCTAAAGCATGTAGATGTCTACAGCGTAAGTGGTAATGTAGATACAAAGCTTTCTCGCTACACTCTTAACTACGAAGCGAGTCCAAGTACCACGCGCAGCTTGCTTAAATCAATGGAATGGACGGCGTACAACGAGGATGGGGCCTACTCCGTTGAACCCACTACTTTTAAGTATACAGGTCATCTCGATGAAGAAAATGGCGAAAAAGCCTATGAGAAATTTAAAATAACAAATGCTAAGGATTGGCTTCACCGTTTATACTCGTTGGGTTTTAAGTCTTATTATTTAGAAGGAGAAGAAGGTACCGGAATATTTGGTACAATTACGGGAAGTTGGTATTATGGCGGAGGATACGGTGGAGGGTTTTCAACTGGCGATGGTCTTGATGAGGGACATGGGGAAGCGGAACTGGCGGACAGTACTTATGATTTTGGAGATTTTAATGGTGATGGCCATCTCGATTTGATAGTGGCGAGAGAGCCTATTTCAAGTGTAGGTGGAATCGAAGTGTATCTTGGTGGGCCTCGACATAATTTTGAGGAAATACATCAAGTTGACGTAATTAACGATATTCCTGGTATTAACATAAGAGACATTGTAGTCGGAGACTTTAACGGAGATGCTGTCGATGACGTACTTTTGAAGCATAGCTCCAAAAGCTACTTACTAAATTTTTATAAATCCGATGTACTAAGTTACGGATCGCTATCTCTAGGCATAGAAGATCTTGGGTATGCTAAAGACGAACTTGGCCGTGCAGGGTATGATGATCGTTCAATATCGAAAGTAGATTTTGACGGAGATGGAAAGGATGATATTTTTCGTGGCACTTTATGTTATTCATCTTCAGTTTCATCTGGTGTAGAGTTTGGAGAAGTTCATTATCTACCTAAGATTATTGATCAAGAATTTGCAAGGTTTGGAAGTGAAGAATTCGACGCTGATTCAGCGCTTGGAGGGGTCGATATGAATGGTGATTTTATGGACGATATTGTGCTTTTCGACAATGATGACAGTCGGGGTGCGAGTAGTTCGGGCACTTATGTGCTCTTGTCTAATGGAGGCGGGCTGCACTTAGAGAAGAAGTGGAATGAACTAGACGATAGTTCATACACATGTGGCCTGAAGGCGATGGGTGACGTCAATGGGGATAAGCTACCAGACATAGTTCAACCCGATGAAGGGAATTTTATAGTATATCTTAACACGGGTACTGAGTCTAAGGATGGAGAGAATTGGACTTTAGATATTTCAGAAACCGTAGGCTCTCAAAGGCCAATTTTTCGAGATGTAAATGGAGATGGCTTGCAAGACTGTATTGTCAAGGGGCCAAACAGTGGGGAAAATGGATATCTGGTGTATCAGTCTACTGGGCACTCCTTCAAATCACCTTATTACCTAATACCCCGTGAATTAAATACAGAAAGTGGTGGAACTGCAACATTTTGGAATTCTTTTGGCCCAATTTTTCTAGACTTAGACAATAGCCATAATGGTCATGGTTTAGTGGATATGATAGCTGGAAATCATTTCGAAGGCTGGCAAGTTGCTTACAATGTAGGTATTGCTGCAGACTATCTATCGGAAATAGAAAATGGGTTGGGCGCCAAAACTTATGTAGATTACACCAATCTGACCTCAGAAGAGCATTACACCTCTGGACCAGATGTGGCCTATCCGATTGCGGATAAGCGAGACGGAGGAGTTCGAATTGTATCCAATGTGTGGAAGGACAATGGTGCCGGATCGGGTTACACTGATACCAACGGTAATGGGAAATGGGATAGCGGAGAGCCTATAAATGGCGATATGTATCGCTTTACGTATCAATACTCTGGGTATAGGTTAGATCATTCTGGTCGTGGAAGTCTTGGCTTTCACAGCATCCTTACATATGATCACCAGACAGATTTAATGAACTATCAGTTCTTTTCGCAGTCTTTTCCTATGACCGGGCTTACCAAGCGCGAGCAATCTTTCCGCCCTAGCAATATAGTGACGGACTCAAATGGAAATCTAACCTCCTACAGCTTAGAACCTCTTAATGTGCAGGATAATGATGTGACATTTGACGAAGTATCGAACCACGGAACTCTTTATCCCTTCTTGTCTCATTCCAGCAAATTATCCTGGGAGTTGGGTGAGGCGGATGTCCTGGATATCGACGGAAATAGCACTGAAAGCCTATTTTCGCTCTACAATTCCAACTACATGACAAACAAAGATAAGGCTCACTCTGTGGTTGATACCTATGTCTGGTTCGACAACCAAAACCAGGATAGCCCCTACGACTCAGACTTGCCATCTGCTTACGACGATGACCCAAATTATGTTCCAGGCCAGCAAGATGGATCTGCGGTTGGTTTTGAAGATTGGGATTTAGCGGCAAATTCGATGAACTTGCCCGGATTGATCGATTTCGGTAATATTGGACGTGAGCGCACAGATTATAATGATGGGCATGTCACAGATACTGCATCCACTTTTTGGGAAAACCACAGCAGTGATCTGACAGGTCTAGTAAAAGAAACGCAGACACAAGTAAAGGTACCGGGCGATACATCTTTTGAAGGGGGACCCAAAATTGAGTACACTTATGATTCTTCAGGGCTGTTGCAGACTAAGAAAATCAACGGAGCCCCTTCTAACTCTGCACCCTTTGTCGATTCGTTAGTGGGCGATGATCGCCTCTCAACCACGACAACGTACAATTATAGTGACTACGGACAAGTGGAAAGTACCACTGTCGAAGATCATGGCAGTGAGCAATATTATGACATTGGATCACAGGCGCGTACGCTGAAAGAAGTAGTTGAATGGGACACGACGAACCGATTTCCTAAGAAAACGCAAAATGCCTATGGGCATTGGATTGAAACGAGATCGTTCGATGGCTTTGGCCGTGCCTTGGAAGTCTACGAAATTAACGATCCCTCTAATGGAACTCACACTACTTACGATGCATTAGGTCGAGCGACTGAAGTGGATAATCGTTTGTTGGGAATTAAGGTGTCCACCAAAACAAGGCTGGTTGCAGATTCTTTATACGATAGTAATTCATACAAAAAGGTCGAACTCCCTTCAAATATACCTTCCGCACATACAAACGAGATGTCGGATGCTCAGGTTCTAGTGGCAAAGTATTATGAGTTAACCGATGCGGATAATGCGAATCCGTTGCTAACGCTGTATGATCGGCTTGGTCGCAAAATTCGCACGATTCAGTGGGGTTACAAAAATAAGCAGGCGATAACCGATACGATTTATGATGTTCAGGGTAGAGTTGTGGCCGTTTCCAGACCTTACGAGAACGGTACGGCAGCCTCCGATATTCTTTGGACATTCTCTCGTTATGACGAGCTCGGGCGTGTGGATCTTGTTAGCATTCCGGCTGTTGGTTCCGACGGGGATGATTACACAACAACAGCAACCACATTTAGAGGCCTTGTGACACAAGTTACGACTGATGGACCATCCTTAAATGGTGTTGATCCATCCGCTAAAACTACGACCACCTTGGCCAATGCGAAAGGAGATACTGTAAAAATTTGGAATGCAGATAACGTTCCAGGCTCGTTTACTACTAAATCCGTTGATGGAACAGCTTCTTTGGAATTTGTACAAGACGGATTTGGTCGTGCAACAGAGGTCACGGTATGGCAAGGATTGGATGATCCTGGTGGAGCATCAGTCTTTGAAAAGACTTCGATGGAGTACGACATTCTTGGTAATCAGACCTTGCTCGATGATCCCGACAAAGGTGAGTGGGAATATATCTACAATGCTCTGGGCGAATTGACGTGGCAGGAAGATCCACAAGGAAACACAGTGGTGATGTCATACGATTTGATCGGGCGTCCGATTCAACGATTCTCTTCCGAAAGCTCTACTATTTGGTATTACTATGAATCAGCTGAAAATGTTTCTGATCCAGTGTATATTCACGATGCGGATCGAGGTTGGATTGGAGCTGTAAGGATAGAAAACGTAGTAAACTACAGTCACGATTGGAGTGAGAGTGGTGATATAATTCGGAACGCCTATTTTTACGACGATAAAGGCAACGTAGAGACTGTTCTCAACTCAATTGACAATAAGTGGATGTATCGGCACTTTAGGTACGATAATCTTAATCGTATAGAGCACACTGATTACTATTGGCGTCCGGCGGGCTATGAAGATGATTACGAAGCCTTCGCTACTCATTGGTTCAACTTCAGTTTCCAAAACTTCTATGATGAAAATCATTTCATTGAGACAGTCATAGATAGCGAGGGTCGCATTTGGTGGGATGAAGATGGAAATGATGGCTATGACTACCTAGGTCGCCCGTATAAATACAAAGCAGGTAACATAGTAACTGAGCACAGTTACGATGCCGCTTCTGGAGCAGTCAAAACTATATCTACAGGTGGTGGTACCGTTCAGGATGATACCTACACCTATGATGCTTTGGGCAACTTGCGCACGCGTAGTAATGGCACTCGTACGGAAACTTTTTCTTATGATGTGCTAGATCGCTTGAAAACCTCGCAAGTTACCGGAAAAGGGGAACGCAGTTTTTCTTACTATGCGAATGGCAACATTAAGAGCAAAGAAAACTTAGAGGCCAATTCTTCTTCTACCTATAGTTATGGAGCGAGCCAGCCTCATGCGGTTACCTCTGCGTTTGGTTATAACATGACCTACGATGACAGCGGTAATGTTAAAAGCCGCACAGGCAATGGGGAAACCTGGGCCTTCAAGTGGAATACTTTCGATAAACCTATATGGATGGGTAAGGAAGAAAATGGTGCCGTATCTGGGAGTGCCTTCGTGTATGGCATCGATCGAATGCGCGTTAAGCATTATGAATTCGACAGCTTTGATAAGAGCGGCAGTACTCTACCGGAGAATTGGAAGCCCGGTCGTCTTGCACGGAAGAAAATATACATAGGAGAAGGTTCTCTGGAATACGACTTCGTTAATAATGCAGTGTACGGTCAAGATCCCAGCTGGCAGGTTCAACGTTTTCGACTGTACGTACCAGGGCCAAACGGCCGTTTAGGCGCTATCGAAATTGATCCGAACGAAGTAGGCGTAGCTGCTCAAGACCCGCAAGTCTACCATTATGACCATCTGGGCTCAATAGCGGCTATTACACCCTTCGGATCGAGCAGTCTAGACGACGACAAAGAAGGCAAGGACAGCCTTTACAGCTACGATGCTTGGGGGGAGCGTAGAGATGGAACCTCCTGGCATGGAGCTCCTGCCAACACTAGTCTTGGTGGATCGGCCGATTGGGCTACTCGTGGCTTTACTGGCCATGAAATGCTCGATGATATCGGTCTAATCCACATGAATGGGAGGATATACGACTCCTTATTGGGAAGGTTTTTGAGTTCAGATATTATCGTAGACGGAGTAGCTACCGTACAAGGTTACAATCGATATAGTTATGTTGGAAACAATCCTCTAGCTTTTACTGATCCGAGCGGCTACAGTGCGTTGTTCAGGTTTCCGTGGGGAAACCCTTATGGGATTGATTATGACATACTAAATCCGACAATAACCAACGAGGATCCCAGCTTCGAAGCCGAAAATCATCTAGATGGTGTACTCGTAAGAGTGAATGCAGAGTATTTTCTTCAGGACGGTAAAATGAGTCCCAATGAATATGGGCAATACCTCGCCAATAATGCTTCTCCAGATGAAATTGTCCTTCAATACAGTTCTCCACGTACAATTCTCGTAGATGGAGTAGAAAAAGAAAAATTGGATCACCAGTACCTCGTTATGGGCCGGGAGCGCTATATCGCGAATACGCGAAACATGATTGGATTTTCTCTCATTAATAGAGCTTCTGACTTGTTGGTTGAAGCAGCAGGAGCCGGTGTCGCCAAGTTCGCAGGTGGTTTAATTGCCAAAGGGGCAAAAGGATTCCCGAAGCCAGTTATTGCCGTAAGCAAAGTAGCAGATAGTTCAAAGGTCTTTGTTAATGCAGCTGAATTTGCCGATGATGTAATGGCGTTCAATCGAGGCACTAATGGAAAAGGTGTGTTGAAGGGCAGTTCAAATCCAATGACAGCATTGCAAAGTGCTTCGTATTATGACGATGTTGCTCAGCAAGGTGCCTCGATATTCAAATCAATCTCGCATGGGCATATGTTCTTGAATGGAAATAAACGTACTGCTGTATATGCCTTTCAACAGTTTGCAAATAATTCTGGATTAACTATTAATCACTCTTATGGTGATTTAATGGATATAGCAACACAGGTGGCTACAGGGGATTTGAGCGATGTTGCAGATATAGCCAAAGCTTTAACGAGATAGTTGAATGGAAGACATTTTTGAAATCATCGGAAAGGAAGACGTCAGCTTGATAGACTTGATTGGTTGCATCGATTTGGTAAAAGAAAGGGGTGATGTTTTTGTATTGAAAGCTGATGGTGAACGAGAGATTAAAGGCTACACTGTTTTTATCAGCCGCGTTGGGATAGAAGGTGATATGATTCGTTCAGATAGTGATGATCTAAAGGCGGCGATTCTGTCCGTTTTAAAGTGTTACGTTTCGGCTGAAAGTCCCGAATGAAGATCCTCGTTAGATGAAAATTTTTCTTGATGATGAGCGTTCGCCTCCTGACGGGTGGAGGCTTGTTCGTTGGCCTGACGAGGCGATTGAACTGCTGAAACATGGTGAGGTTGAAGAGATCAGTTTAGATCATGATTTGGGTGATGACCATCGAGGTACGGGGTATGATGTCGTCTTGTGGATTGAAGAGAGTGTAGCAACTGAAGGTTTCTCTCCACCTCGAATAAAAGTTCATTCCGCGAATGTATCGGCGAGAATTAAAATGGAGGCGGGTGTCGCTAGTATCGAGAAAATGATCGCAAGACGACCTAGAAAAAGGGTCGAAAAGGGAGAAAAAGGGTCAGGTCTTAAGGGCGTGTTGCCCAAACCGTGAATACGGCAGAATCTGACTCTCCATTATGGATTTGGCAGTTTGGTTTTAATCGAAGCTCGCTTCGCTGTAAGCGTCATGCCAAGCGCCTTGATATAGTTCTCTGCTGTTTTTGAAAAGTGTCGTATGTTTCGTAGCTATGACATCTACGACTGCCGATGA
>JAKYXN010000046.1 GCA_022538095.1 Puniceicoccaceae bacterium K14
AATCGCTTCGCGACAAGGCCCATTTTGGAAGGAACTGCGTTGCCCAAGTGGGACTGGGCTGTAGCCCAGCCGCCAATTGGCCGCCTTGTTCCTTCCAAAATGGGCTCCTGCCAGCTTTGAGTTTATTCACGAACACGCCCTAGGTCCACGTTGTTGTATTATGCTCTAATTTGGGAAATGGTGCTATGTTCATTCATTGGTTGAACGGCTCCACTGGAATAGGGAGGGTCGAACTGTATTATTTTTTGCAGTGGATGAAAGCAATGGAGGGTGTTCAAAAAGTAGATGTAGGATATTTTTGTAAAGAGCAGATGGTATTTTGATAATAGTCAATTGGACGGCGATTAAAATGAGGTCTGGTTCTGCCAAGAGGTTTTGAAAGATCTGAATGTTGAACTCCTGCTTCTCACAATTTTTGCCTTTAGGATCAAATAGTGAATTTTCGACTTGCTCAGATTCTTTTGTAAGACGCAGCGTTTACCTGAATTCGAAAATAAATAGTAGTTGATTTTATTATACTAATCAATGCGTAGTAAACGGGCTATGGAAAAATACTTCTTAATAGGCATGCATAAAAAATATTGTATCAGTTTTTTGAATCTTGCGATCAGACGAGATGTTCCCTGCTAAGTATTTAGTTCGCGGTGTTCACCCCGAATACTCAGAGCTCGCTGCATTTAGAAGTGGACCTTCCTGTGAATTCTGATTTCGCTAAACAAGTAACATTCTGGTGCATAAAATGAATTAAGGGTATTTGTGTATTGTCTCGACATTGCCTTTATTGCTTCAACTATGGACTGCCTACCGTATGAAACCACGGATTCTCCTCAGTTCTTGGGTTGCGCCTATTCCTTCTACTTCGGGTGGGGCTCAGCGAACTAACCTACTCTACAAAGCCTTGGCAGAAATCGCAGATGTTGATTTTGTCTTACTTTCTCTTCCGGCTAAATACACGGCTCAAGATATGAAAGTTATGCGAGAAGAGTTTCGGGTCAAAGCCTGTAGGAGTATAAAACGACCTCAAGAGCTTGCCCCATGGAAGTATCTTCCGTTTCCGAGACGTATCCGCAATCAAATTGCCAATAATATCGATGGGAGTCGCTCTTTGCTACGAGAGCAGCCAAAGCTTCGAAGGTATGTCGGGTCGAAGATAGAATTCAACAGCTATGACCTGATCGTTGGGCGCTATGCAAAGTCGCTGACCTCATTAGGCCTTCATCATCAAGCGCCTATGCGGCTTGCTCTAGATGTTGATGACTGGGATTTAGATGTCTACGAATCAAGAAAGCGCGCCATGAAGAATATTTTGAAGAAGAAAGTCCTCGATTGGCACATCCACAATGTGAAGAATGCACTGCCGCCGCTTATCAATTCGCTTTCTACCATTTGGGTTTCTAATAAGGAAAATTTGGATGAGCCACTGCTGGCGCGAGCCCGGCTTTTGCCTAATATACCATTTCTCGAAGACTCCAATGAGTCGCAGCAAACTCCTTTTCCCGGCAAAGGAGAAATTATTACAACAATCGGGTGTTATGCTCACTATCCAAATGTAATGGGAATAGACTGGTTCTTGGGCAACGTATGGCCATCTGTCTTAAATAATCGGCCGGGGGCCCGTTTCAAGATCCATGGCAGTGGTCTAGACTCGGTAAACTTGAAGGAGCGCTGGCAACGGCATCCACATGTTGAGGTCATTGGTTTTGTGGGCAAGGTCGAAGATGCTTACAAAGAGGCGATGATCTCGGTATGCACCGTATCGGAGGGGGCGGGCACTAATATCAAAGTATTAGAATCATTGAGACTAGGACGCCCATGCGTTTCCACTTTGAAAGGTGCGAATGGATTCGATGAGCTTGTCGAGATCGGAGGTCTTGTGCCCTGTCAAAATGAGCAGGAAATGATCGCTTCAATTGTCGACCTCCTCGAAAATCGTGAAAAAGCAAAACAGCTTGGGGCAAGGGCTTCGAAAAAAGTTAAAAACGAATTCAACTTCTCAGCCTTTTCTAAGGTCGTTTCAGAAGGGGTGGAAACGGCTCTCAGTGCACCGAAACCAAGCGTATAAAGCTATTCAGCTTATAAGGAGTTTCTCGAGTTTTTTTAAGTGATAATTACGATGTGACAACTGAATATTTAAAATTGTAGAAATTGGATACTGTTGGATATTAAGGGTGATTTCTTAAGTTTTTTGTCTATACTAAATTTCGTAGATTGGGAACTTGGGTAGTCGGGTTTTTGGACCGCAGAAAGGTTAACCTGTCTAACAATCAAGTTCTTGTTCAGCGGCTGCTGAGTAACTTGGATCACAAATTAACAATGGAATGGGAACGTTCGCTAATTGACCGCATAGAAAGTCTCAGTTTGGAAGAGGTTAATGCAGTAGCAAAGAAATATATGCAGTCTGAAAACCTGACTATCGTAAGAGCAGGTGATTTTGTGGGACTGAGCGAGGATTCATAGAGATCGTCGTAACTCAGACAGACGATAAACGATAGCTGGTTGGGCTAATATCTTGACCGGCTACTCGCTATCTAACTCCCGATTGAAGACGCTCTTAAGCCCCTTGGTGATTGATGGGGCGAGGGAGGTAAAGTGGTCGAAACCGGGGAGGAGGTTCATTTCGAAGCTTGTTGGCTCAGCCCAACTAGTTTCCAAAAAATTGAGGAGTGGGTTTAAATCATCGATAAACAGAGACGCCTCTTCCTCGTCTCCTGTTGATATGTATAGGCGTGTGGATCGCTTAGGGGAACCATCTGCTATGCTGGATAATAGATCAAGTTGGCCGGCGAGAAAGGGACTACCTGCGATGATCCCCGTGAACGCATCGGGATCTTTAACGTAAGTATACAAAGAAAATAGGCCGCCTAGAGAGTGACCAAACAGGTACCGTCGGGTTGAGTCAGCTGGATAGTTCTTTTCGATGTATGGCATCGCTTCTTTGTTTAGAAAGTTATGAAACTCGGGTGCACCTCCTGTTTGAGAATCATCTCCGTAGAGTTGTGGGCTGAGGTCACGGCTGCGGTGGTTGCCGTTGCTTAAATCGAGTGTGCCGTAGCCGATCCCAACAACGATAACCGGTGGTACCGATCCAGACCAACCAAGCTGAGTGACAGCAGAAGCCATCATGGGAAAAGTATGATCGCCGTCTAGTGTGTAGATAACAGGGAAGCGTCGATTTTTGTCAGAGCTTGCTTCCGGTGGAACACGGACGTAGAGTACGAATTGATCGCCTACAGATTCTGAGTCGAGAGTGACTATTTCTGTTCCTGTTAATACTGGTAGTTTATCAGTTGATACTTCAGCGCTTACTTGGGTGCAAAGTCCAAGGCCAATAAAGCTTAAAGTGAAGAACAAATGGAAGGCATCGATTTTAAGTAAGGGAATTAATCGTGTAGTAATATTGAGCATCTTCTGCTGCTATGCATGAATAATACCAGTTATACAACTTGTGGGGAAGTGGCATTAATCACTGCAGTACTCTTCATGTAGAAATTGCAATAGATGCGAAATATCTTCTCGGGAAATACTGTAATAAACTTTGAGGCCTTCTTTGCGTGTGGAAACGTAACCTTCGTTTCGCAATTTTGCTAAATGCTGTGATAAGGCAGACTGGCTAAGCTCGAGGTGTTGGTTGAGATCCCCAACACTTACTTCATCCACTTGACTCAAATAACATAGAATGAGCAGACGTTGGCGATTGGACAATGCTCCAAGGACTCCTACTACGCGTTCTATATTTTCTGCGGTGGGGATTTCGATCGAGGGAAGCTTTGAATTTTTCTTAATATTAGTAATTGCTAATTTAGTTATTGATCATTTATTAGGATGATTTACCAATGAACCATGCAAACTGAAAATACTGCAACTCAGATTGAATTTATTTCACCAGAAGAGGCTTTCGTGAAGATGAATAGAGGAGGAGTTTTGCTAGATGTGAGGACAGACGGTGAATTTCGAGCGGTTCATGCGACGGGCGCTGTCAATCTTCCCTTAGGTGGACTGCAGTCGAACCCTTCATTGCTATCGACGTATAACACATCGGAAGCGGAAGTCTTGTTTACTTGCAAATCTGGCAAGCGAGCTGAAGTGGCAGCTAGATTAGCGATTGGGCAAGGCTTGTCTGCAATCTCGGTGGTTGAAGGGGGAACAGATGCTTGGGTTCAAGCAGATCTGTCCCATGTCAAAGGCAAGGGGATTATTAGTATTGAGCGTCAAGTAAGAATTGGAACTGGGGTGTTAGTGGCGAGCGGGAGCGTTTTGGGGCTTTTGGTTTCAGCTTGGTTTTTTGCGATCCCAATTTTAGTTGGCTGTGGCCTAATTTTCGCAGGCATTACTGATTGGTGTGGAATGGGCATGGGCCTAATGAAAATGCCTTGGAATCGATAATGTATTGATATTTCGAGTAGGATTGGGCCGCCTCCTTCACTTTGCCCCTGAAGTTTTGAAAAACGGCGTATGGGCTTTTGTAATCAATCGCTGCTATATTGTGGGTCCGCGAGTGTTTTGAGAAATGCGACGAGAGCTTGTTGATCGGTTTCGCTGAGTCTTAGGCCGGTTTGGGGATGCTTAGCGAGATTGGGATCGAGCGTATCGCTTGGGTGGATATCTTCATTGTAGTGGCGGATGACATCTTCAAGTGTCTCCAGACTTCCGTCGTGCATGTAAGGCGCAGTGAGGCTTACGTTTCGTAGAGAGGGTGTGGAGAACTTGAAATCGTCGGCGGTTCGCAAAGTGAATTCGCTACGGCCTTTGTCTTCTCCTTGTGGAAGTCCGTTGTTGTGGAATTGGTGATCAGTAAAAAGGGCTCCTCCGTGACAGTGGAAACAATCCGCTCCATAGCGCCCGGAGCGTGGTTCGTATTCGGTAATGAACAACTCGAAACCACGCTTTTCTTGGTCGGTCAAAGTTGCTTTACCGGCAGCCGCATCGTCGAATTTAGATTTGTAGGAAACGAGTGTGAGCAGGTAGTTTTCTAGGGCGAGACCGATGGTCTCTTGAGTGATTTCTCCGGAAGCGAATGCAGCTGAAAACAGTTCACTGTATTTAGAATCTCCTTCCAGTCGTGCCACGAGTTCTTCTTTGGTGAAGCCCATTTCGTTGGGGTCTTCTATGGGGTGGAAGACTTGCTCGCGTAGTGTTGGAACGCGGCCGTCCCAGAAAAAATCCTTTTTCCATGCAAGATTGAAAAGGGGCATAGAGTGGCGGCGAGTTAGATTGTCGCTGACTCCATGGCTCAGTATTCGACTGTCCGAAAAGGCTTGGTCGGACTGATGGCAACTAGCGCAAGATATCGTTTTATCTCGAGAAAGTTGAGGGTCAAAAAAGAGAGTTTCGCCGAGTGCGATTCTCTCTTCGATCAATGGGTTGTCAGTAGGAAATTCGGGGCGTGGAAACCGCCGACTCATCTTAAATGGGTAGGGAGTGTATTTGATGGGAAGGTCGATGGGCTTAGCCATTGATTCCGCTACTTCAGTAACAGTTTGTTGGATGTTGTTGATCTGAAAAGCAGCAGGTAAGTTTTGTCTGAGCTTGGCTGCGATTGTATCGCCTTCGTGTGAATGGGTGGATTTTCCGTCTTCGTGAAAAGAAAGTGTATTTGGAAAACCGAGGAGCTTCTCTATATCGAATTCGATTTCTATCAAAGAATTGACTTCATGCGTTAACTGTAGCGGGAGGTTGATTACAGTTTTATTTTCATCGTTGGCGAAGTGATAAACATAAGCGTTTAAGTTTTGCTCTTTGTCGTAAAATCGACCCTCGAGTGCTAAGAAAATATACCCAGTTGCCCAGGTCCAATGAAGTTGATTCCTATTTGGGTTTAAAGGATGCAATCCAGGGTATTGGCTGGGGTCTGAGTGATTTACCTTTTCGGAGAGACCAATCGAAAAACGAACAGCTCTATAGGAGCCAGGGACAAGGGCTGTGTCCATTTCAAAGATTCGCTTCCCTGCATCGATGTAAGCTGTGTCTGCTTCGACTGGAATCCAAGTGCCTTCGGATGTTTCAAATTTTAGCTCGCTGATCAGGTAGCTCAAACGAGAAATGGAGTAGCGTTCATTATCGTTTTTCTCATAACGGAGGGAATCGAGAGTAAGTGGCTTACTGTCTACCAGGTGTTTGAACGAGATGCGTAACGAGGCAGTTTCTATGGCCTGTAGACATTGAGTGCCTAACAAGATGAGGCAGAAAAAAACTAGAGTTCGATTAGAGTGCATATAGAGCCCGAGCGGTTTTAGAGTGCGATTCACATTTGAAAGGTCAATCGCGCTCTTTGACCACAGGGGCCCAGGAAAGGTTCATCGTTAGTGATGCGATGCCTCTGAGGCGCCATTTGGAATATGAATTTCTTCAACCATCGCTTGGATTTCCTTGGGAGGCGCAGGGGTGAAGGCTCTGACTGTGAAAGCGACTGCAAAGTTGATGAGCATCCCAACGAAGCCAATGCCCTCTGGTGTAATTCCAAACAAATATTGCTCTTTCGTTCCTCCAAGGAATTGAAAATAAATGATATAGCTAATAGTGAAGACAATACCGCAGAGCATACCTGAAATAGCGCCTTCCTTGTTCATGCGTCTTGAGAAGATACCGATAAGAAGTGTTGGGAAAAAGGAGGACGCTGCTAAACCGAACGCGAAGGCGACCGTTTTTGCGATGAATGCGGAGGGAGGATTTATTCCGAAGTAAGCAGCTACAGCGAGGGCGACAAAGGAGGCTACCCGAGCGTAGTTGACTTCCTCTTTGTCTGAGAGGTCGGGCTTGACGATCTTTTTCATCAAATCGTGTGAAATCGAGGTTGAGAGTACGAGAAGAAGTCCAGCCGCTGTTGATAGAGCAGCCGCAATACAACCTGCCATGAGAAACGCTATAACCCACTTCGGTAGGGCGGCCATATGTGGATTGGCCATTACCATAATGTCGTTGCCAAACCAGAGTTCATTAGGGTTCGAAAGATCAGCTTTATTTGCCAAGAGTCTTTGTCCCTCTGGGCCTATGCGTTGTGCCTGAGGGGCGTCGTAGCTTGGATAGCTTGGACTCTTTCCTTGAAAAACGGTATTTTTTCCGATGTCAGATTTGCCTGGGCCATAGTATTGGATTTTACCATCGTTATTTTTGTCGATCCATGCCATCTGGCCAGTTTCTTCGAAGTCCTTAAACCAATACGGAGCATCTTGGTAGCTATTGTTGTGTAAGGTTTCGACTAGGTTCACGCGTGCAAAAGCTCCGATAGTTGGGGCAGTGAGGTAAATGACAGATATAAATAAGAGCGTCCAGCAGGCTGATTTGCGGACGGCCGCGACGTTTTTAACAGTAAAGAAGCGAACAATAACATGTGGCAGCCCTGCTGTGCCGCACATCAGGGCCGCGGTGATACAGAACATATTAATTGTATTCATTTTCCCTGCGGTGAATTCGCTGAAGCCAAGCTCTGTATTGATATTGTTGAGTTTTTGTAGGAAAGGAATTTGGGGCTCTTCGGCTGTGAAGTTTCCAATCAAGCCCAATTGTGGGATGAAGTTATTGGTCAAAGCAATTGCGATGAAGATAGCTGGTATTGTGTAGGAAAGGGCCATGACGCAATATTGTGCAACTTGCGTGTAGGTAATGCCTTTCATGCCGCCAAGTCCTGCATAAACGAAAACGATGCTAGAACCAATTAAGACACCTGAGGGGATACTAATATTGAATAGTTGAGAAAACACTACGCCGACGCCGCGCATTTGGCCCATGATGTAGGTCATGCAAATGAATATTGCACAGAGGACTGCCACTCCTCGCGCTAGCTTCGAGTAATAACGGTCGCCAATGAAGTCAGGAACCGTCGATTTGCCGAATTTTCTCAAGAAGGGTACCATGAGAATCGTCAAAAGAACGAATCCTCCAGTCCACCCCATAAGGAAGCGGGAGGCATCGTATCCACTGATGGCTACTGTCCCAGCCATGGAGATAAATGTGGCGGCCGACATCCAGTCGGCTGCGGTCGCCATGCCATTGGCAAATGGAGACACTCCGCCGCCAGCAGTGTAATATTCTTTGGTAGAGGAAGCTCGAGAACGGACTGCGATAGCAATATAGATCGCGAAGGAGAGGCCGATGAAAATGAAGTTTAGCGTATCTTGCGTCATTCTGAATGGGGCTATTTGTTTTCGCTGTAGCCGTATTTTTCGTCTAGGCGATTCATAAGAAATGCGTAGACGACGAGCAGAATAACAAAGCAAATGATCGAGCCCTGTTGAGCCATCCAAAAGCCAAATGGGGCGTTCCCGATCTGTGGAGCGTTGGCATCGAGCCAATCGCGAAAGAGTATTCCGCAGCCAAAGCTGGCGGTAAACCAGACTGCGAGGAGGCAATAGACAATGCGCAAGCAGGATTTTAGGTACGAACGATGATCAGTGCTTTTCATAGCGTATAGGGTAAGGGTGATGCGTAGGGAAGGGAGTTTAGAGGCGTATCCCTTTGGAAAGTCTGAAGTTAAAAGTGAATCCTTTGGATTCTGCAAATTCTATTTTCCAATATCCCGTTTAATGAGACGCCTGAGTATTGGCAGGCACTAGCGGTCCAAGGAATATCCCCACTCCAATAGATCGGATACGAATGCATTTCTTTCTTTGCTGCTAGGAAAACCGTTGGCCACCGCTATGAATCTGCGGCCATCTCGTTCGCAGGTTGCGGTGATGCAAAAGCCTGCTCGTTTTGTGTATCCAGTTTTTAGCCCATCAACCCCCGTCACCGTTCCAATCAATCCATTGTGGTTTGTCATCATGGTGGGAGTATCCGCGTTCGGGCGGAAAGTTCGCTGCCGAATCGAAGACCACTCGATAGCTTTGGGGTGTTTCAAAAGTTCGTGGGCGAGGTAAACGAGGTCTTCGCATGAGGCTTGGTTGCTGTAAAGTCCTTCGGGCAATCCGTTTGAATTGAGAAATTTGGTATTTGTCATCCCGAGCTCAGTAGCGCGCTCGTTCATTCGGGCGATAAAGGCATGGATATTTCCATTATAGAGATATTCGCCAACTAGGTAGGACGAATCGTTCGCACTCTTCACCATGATAGAGATCATCAATTCGCGCAGGCTAAAGCTCTCTCGTGGGTCGAGCCAAACTTGGCTTCCCCCGATTTTTGAGGCAGCAACGGTCACGGGGACTACGGTATCCATTGTTACGTCAGTCCGTTGCTCGATAGTTTCGAATGCTACTAACGCTGTCATCATTTTAGTCATAGAAGCGATGGCTACGGGGACATCGCTCTTGCTTTTCCAATAAACCTTGCCACTTGGAACTTCTACCAGGATTCCGCTTTTTAGCCCGAGAGAGCGGACGTAACCAGGAAGTTTATAGTCTGTTGCAGCTTCGAGGTCTAAGGTGAACTTACCTGATGAATTCGTTTTCGCTTTTGCTTGTGAAACAGCTGCTTGAGCTTCTTCGAGCGGAACCACCGGCAGTTCCTGCAGTGGCATTAATTCTAAATCATCGTCTAACGAATCGAGATCATCGCCTGTATCCACTGATTTGAGAATAAAATAGGCGAGCACGACAATGTGAGCAACTATAACGAGGCCGAATAACTTTTTATACATGCTTCAAGTATTAGAACAAGATGAGCTGGAGTCTGCGGATCGACTTGATCCTGTCGACTCTCTTAATCGCATTCAATGCTCGCAGTGGCAATCGCTATTTTGCGAACGGCAGTTGCGGAAATTTCTTATATGGGCGGAAGCCATCAAGATTCCACCGATAATGCTGATCCCATTTTCCAAACCAAAGGAAATTCCTTCTGTGTGATCATGGGAATGGCCATGGTGATGCCCATGGTGCGAGAGTTCTATCAAGACTCCTAGAATAAGCAAAAGAAGCCCGGCAGATGAGAGGCCGACTACCCATTTGTCTTTGTGCTTGCGGCATCCTAAAAAGACTGCGATCGCGGTTGTTGGGATAACCGCGAATAACATCCAAAAGTGGAACTGAGGATCATTTACAACGCTTTTGCCAAGTAGTGGAAAGAATACTACGAATAGAGGAAGTAGAAGACAGTGAAATGCGCACGTTCCTGCGAGTACGAGTGCGATGCTGTCCAATGCTTGCTGCCAAAACCCTGCAGATTTGGAATGAGAGTCGTTCATCGAGTTAGAAAAAACAATATTGGATTTCGAATCTGAAGAGGGAGTATTCATGTGTACCGTGAAAGCATCGTCTTCGATGGGAAGTGGCGACCTGGGCAAACAGTATGGCCAGGATCAATTTTGCGATGCTCTGTAAAAGCGAATTTCTTTTTGAATACGTCGCGCTTAAGAAAATCCACTAGTTGAGTGAGCGCTTGAATCTGCAAGTAGCTGGGAGCGTGGTTTTCGAGATTGCCGACAAGACAAATGCCGATTCCGCGATCGTTTACTGACTGGCTTCTTACGTGGCCACCTGCGAGTTGTTGCAACCAGCGGTCGCCAAATTCGATTTCGCCATCGCCTGAATCGATGCCATTGCCGATTACAAAGTGATAGGCTAGGCCGTGGAGCATACCACGGCGGCGGTGCTCTTGGTGATAAATTTGAGCGTTGCCGTATTCAATTGCACTGTGATGCGCAACGACGAGTTCCCAATTGCGTAGTGGGACCTTTAGGTTTTTGGTGGTCTCGATTGCGCGAGCGAGGGAGTCGTTCGCATTTTGGGGCAGGGCGAGAACCTGGTTTTCGATGATCAGATCGTCACTCAGGTTGTTGGCTTTTTTAAGTTGGCTAACGGAGACGCCGTGACGTTTGGCAATGTCGCTCAGCGTATCACCTTTTTTTATGGTGTAGCTGCCAGCGGATGCCTGAGCGATCGTTCCGATTCCGAGGCTGCCAGCAAGTAGTTTCGTTACAAATTGTCGACGACTTAGGGACATCAAAGTCCCAACATGCTGCGTTAAGGAATTAGGTAAAGATTTATTGCAAATAATTTGCTACAGCGACCGTACTGGAATGAGCCGGGAAAGATTAGCCGTAGCGGCCGTAGTTGGGGTTTAGATTAACCCGTTGAGCATGTCTTTTGCAAAATCCCAAATTGCGTTTGCTCCGCTAATTGTGGCGAAAATTGTAGCGATCATTGTAGTAGCGAGCGTGAATTCATTAAATTTCATGTTCTTTGTTTACGACATTTTTACATCGTAGCAAAGTAGATATTTACTTGGAATTTACATTTCGTGGAGTTTCGTATGCCTCGGTAATGGGACCCCGTGAGTCATTATCGCTATAGCTGAATTGGCTTGGCTAAGTATTGGGCTCTACTGCGAATTGAGCATTCGAACGATTCGAGGTAGGTATTCTTTTTAACCTGCTGATTAATAGTAGATTATGGAAGTCTTTTTCGCCGATTTAATATTTAATCTATACCGATCAAATTGGGCCGCAGCAGGCGGCTAAATCTACTTTCGCGAACGCTTTTTTAGAGTGTAGTAGACGATTACGATCAATGCCAGCCACCACAAGGAGAATAGCCGCCGAAGAATCACTGCGAATGGGGGGAAGGCGAGTGCCACTACCAGGCCTAAGGACAAGCCAATCCAAAGTGCTGAATTTCGATAGAGGGGGGTCTTTTGAGATTTCTTGTCGACTCGCTTCTTTTTTTGCTCACTGGGCAAGCTGTCTACTACTTCCCATTCAACTTCGTCTTTTTTCTTCATCGTCGCTTCGCAATTTAGCTTTCTTTGAAGTGATAGCGTCAAGCGTTAACCGAGGATCCGATTGGTGATGGAGAGCTGTTTTGGCGGATCGGGTGCAAATTAGGCTTGGTTTTAAGAACTCGATTTCTAGAGTAGCCCTATGTCTGCTTCCGATTACCCCTCGATTGTGGAAGAATTTCAAGGGATCTATGGCCCTTACCAAGTCAATGAACGCGTTTTGCAGAAGATTTGGCTCGAAGGCGCGTTTGATGACCGAAATCTGGTAGACAGTGATGGGAGGAAAATTGCTATTCATTTTCCAGGTCATTGGAATCGCCTCGCTGGGCCTGACTTTAAAGGCGCAGTTCTTTTTATAGATGGTGTCTATACTGAGGGAGATGTTGAAATTCATTTCGGACTGAAAGATTGGTATGCGCATTCGCATCAACTAAATCCAAGTTTCGACAAGGTAATCTTACACGTTGTTTATCACCCGATTTTAGGTGTGGAGCTAGGTGTGATGAATTCGCAAAAGAAAAGTATCCCAGCGCTATCTTTGATGGAGCGCCTTTGGTATGGTTTGGAAGAATATGCTACCTATGATTCATTGATGGAATCTACTGGGATGGACGCGCGTGACGCAGTCGAGGACTTGTTGATACTTTCAGTTGAAGAGAGACGCAGGTTGTTAATTGGAGAGGCTGAGGATCGTTGGCGAAGCAAGGTTGCCTTTGCAGCTATGCGGATTGACAAGCTGGGTTGGGACGACGCCTGCCATCAGACGGCGTTGGAAATATTGGGATTTCGTTTTAACAGAGCGGCGATGCTGCGAGTCGCGGGTGCATTCGATTTTCGAACGATTGTGTCGACGAGAGTAGATTTGGAGACGATGTGGGAGTCTGGCGGAGGGCGCTGGCGGCAAAGGGGAAGTCGTCCTGCTAACCAGCCAAAGGTCAGGCTTGGCCAATATCTTGAATGGGTGCGTCAGGTGTCTGATTGGCCAAGTAGGCTTCGAGAGATCCCCATCAACTCGGAAAATATCTCAATTGAGGCAGTAGGGGCTCGCAAAGCTTTAGGGATCAAGGAGTTGAAGGAGTGGATAAGCAAGGAAGTGGTAGGTGATCAAGTGTCCGGGACGCGACTGGATACACTGGTGTGCGATGGGTTTCTGCCGTTGTTAGCGGCTAGTTTGGAGGTCGATCTGTTTTCGCTGTGGTTTCATTGGTACTTGGGGGATCTTCCAGATTTTTGTCTGGAAAGCATGAAGCGATTGCAGGTTGCCGAGGGCCGTAATTTCCCTAAAAGCAATGGATGGGGACAAGGCGTGTTGCAAAAAACGGGCTTGCAGCGCATCACTCCAGCTGCTTTGTAATTCGCTCGAAGGTGACGCTTGACAATGGGTGGGACCGAAAGCTTAATGCAGCGTTTACTAATTTGCACTTTCTAGGAAAGTGGGTCTTTGACCCGCTTTTTTTTTTTCTTACTTAAATTTAATCACCAATGAGCAGCGAAATTCTATCAGTCCTTGAATACATGGAGAAAGAAAAAGGGATCGGTCGTGAAGACATGATCTCTGCCATTATAACAGCTATTAAAAATGCTGCGGCCAAGGGTGTAAATGCGGGACAAGAGTTGAAGATCGTTATCGATCCTAGAAACGGTAAGATGCAAGCTTGGTCTATGATGAACGTTGTAGACTCGGTGAGTGATCCGAAGACTGAGATCCACATCGAAAAGGCGCGTCAGCTAGATCCTAGTTTGGAAATTGGTTCTGAGTATTTGAAGGAAATGGACCCAGCGTATCTGGGACGAATTGCGGCTCAAACAGCCAGGCAGGCGATTATGCAACGCTTACGCCAATTCGAGAAAGAGCGTATTTACGATGACTTCAAGGATCAAGTCGGTGACATAATCAGTGGTGTCGTGCGTCGCCGCGAACGCGGCGATTTGTTCGTCGACTTAGGCAAGGCCGAAGCCTTGATGCCATCAAGAGAGCAGGTCCAAGGAGAAGATTATTCTGCAGGTGAGCGTATCCGTTGTTTCCTTTTAAAGATCGAATCCGGCAATCGTGGACCGGAACTTATTTTAAGTCGTTCGACGCCAAAATTGGTGCTTCGCTTGTTCGAATTGGAAGTTACTGAAATCGCAGACGGCACAGTTAAAATTGAGTCCTTTGCTCGTGAACCAGGTTACCGCACTAAGATTGCTGTTAGTTCAACTGATTCGAAGGTTGACCCAGTAGGAGCCTGTGTGGGCGCCCGTGGAGCTCGAGTTAAGAGCATTGTACGCGAATTGGGTGGAGAGAAGATCGATATCATTCGTTACTTCGAAGATCCTAAGGAAATGGTTTTGGAAGCGCTGAAGCCAGCGGTTCCTCAGAATGTCTATATGAACGAGCGTGATCGCCGCATGACGGTTGAGGTTTCTGAAGATGACCTCGCGATTGCAATCGGACGTAAGGGACAAAATGCACGTCTGACTTCCAAGTTAGTTGGTTGGAGATTGGACATTGTTAAGAAAGAAGAAAAGGTTGTTAGCATCGAGTCCAAGCAGCAAGCAGCAGCGCAAGGTCTTAACCAGATCGAAGGAATTGATGATGCAACAGCCGAAAAGCTTGTTGTTAATGGATTGATTAGCCCAGAGCTTTTCCAAGACGTGGATGTTGAAGATCTTGTCGATATGGGCTTCGATGAAGCGCAAGCGGCTGAAATTTTAGCGAAAGTAAATGCTCACCGAGCATCGTAAATAAGCGGGTATTTTAAAGTCGTTAGAGCATAAAGGATTAGTAAATAAACGTAACCAATTTTTTATTACCTGTAATATAGTTTTTCATGAGTGTCAGAATCTACCAGTTGTCTAAAAAAATCGGGATGGAGAACAGCGAGCTTATTAGTTTGCTCACTGAACGAGGCTTCCAAGTAAAGAGCGCGTCCAGCACGATCGACAACATCTCGGCAGATTCGATCATTGCAGAATTTGCTAACAAGGCGAAAGAGTCTCCAGACAGTGTCGATGGAGAAGAGAAGGTCGCAGAGAAAAAAGCGCCTGCACCCGTAACGGCTCCTTCTGCTGCCGCGTTCGTGAGATCCGTTGAGCAGATCGCTCAGGAAAAAGAGGATGAGGCGCGTAAGGCTGAAGAGGAGAAAAAGGAAAAAATAGAGGCTGCTAAACCAGCGCCAGCGGCTCCACCTGCTCCAGTGTCTAAGCCAGCGCCTGTTTCAGCTCCACCGAGAATTCCAGCAGGACCTCCCGCTCCGAAACCGGCAGGGCCTCCAGCTCCAAAGCCTGCATCGCCTCCAGCGGCAAAAGCACAGCCCAACCCGGTAAAAATTCCATCTGTTAACCCTGCTCCAGCAGCTCCGCCAGTGAAAGCGCCAGTTCCTGCTCCAAAGGCTCAGCCAGCAGCGGCGCGACCACCTGTAGTTAATAGACCACCTTTGGCACCGCCACCTGCGGCCCCCGGGCCCGCATCGCCTCCAGCTCCACCATCACCGGGAGCTATGCGCCCTCCAGTGGCTGCAAAAGCGCCTGAAGCGGCAACGGATGGCGAACCACAAGAAATCCGCACGATTGTAGTAAAGCCACCGATCGTGGTGCGCGATTTTGCAATCGAGCTGGGGTTGAAACCATTTAAGCTTATCTCCGAGCTCATGGAGATGGGGATTTTCGCTTCCATCAATCAAAGCTTGGAAGAAGACGTTGCGACTAAGTTGGCGGAAAAGCATGGAGTAATCCTTGAAATTCGCCACCGCGGTGAAAACGCAAACAAACCTAAGAAGAAGGTTGTTCAAGAAGACGAAAGCAAATTCATGGAGGAACGTCCTCCTGTAGTTTGTATTTTGGGTCACGTTGACCACGGAAAAACATCCCTTCTCGATTACATTCGCAAAGCGAACGTTACTGCGGGCGAAGCAGGCGGAATTACGCAGCACATTGGTGCCTATCAAGTTTCTCACAACGATAAGAAAATCACTTTCCTCGATACTCCGGGTCACGCAGCCTTTAATGCAATGCGTGCTCGTGGCGCTGACCTTACAGATATTTCTGTTCTCGTGGTCGCGGCTGATGACGGCTTTAAGCCGCAAACAGATGAGGCTCTGAAGTTTTTACAAAAAGCCGGCGCTCAGCCGATCGTTGCTATCAACAAAATTGATACCAAGGGTGCTAATGTTGAACGTGTGAAGCAACAGATGCAGGAACGTGGGGTCATGCCGGAAGATTGGGGCGGGGAAGTTATCACTGTTCCTGTTTCAGCGATCAAGGGCGATGGCATCGACGAGCTTTTGGAAATGGTTTTGCTGCAAGCGGAAGTTCTTGAACTTAAGGCGAACCCGAAAAAGGCAGCTGAAGGCATTATCATCGAAGCAGCGGTCGAAGTCGGGCGCGGGTCAACTGCGACAGTTCTTGTACAAGGGGGAACATTGAAAATTGGTGACGCCTTGGTATGTGGACCTCATTTCACGAAAGTGAAGGCGATGTTGAATGAAAATGGAGAGAAGCTTAAGGTAGCGCCTCCATCAACAGCAGTACGAGTAATCGGTTGGTCTGGTACTCCAGAAAGTGGACAAACCTTTAAGACTGTTAAAAACGAGCGCACCGCGAAACGCGAAGCTGAGGATAACGAACTTGAGGGCAGGAAGTCTGCGATTGCTGAAGAATCAGACAATGGCATGAGCCCACAAGAAAAGCTTTTTGCTGCGATTGAGGCAACGCGCCGTAAATCGCTGCGCGTAATGATCAAGACGGACGTATCCGGTTCGGTAGAAGCGGTCGTGCATTCGTTACTTGCGATCAAGAGCGAGAAAATTCATCTTGATATCATCAGTGCCGAAGTTGGGGCAGTCAGCCCGAGCGATGTTAAGAAGGCCGCTGTTGGTGGCGCTCAAATCATCGGTTTCAACGTGAAGAACGAAAATGGAACTCAGGCATTGGCGAAGAGCCAGGGCGTGAAAATCGTTCACTACAAGATCATTTATGAGCTTATCGATCAGGTTCGCGAGGAAATGATCTCGATGCTCGATCCTGAGTTCAAGGAAACAAAAATTGGAGCGGCGGAAGTACGAGCAGTCTTCCCGATCGCAAAAGGATTTGTTGCGGGTTGTTTGGTCACCGAAGGCCGCGTAGAAGCCAATGCGGTTGCACGTATTGTTCGTCGAGGGCGTGTGGTTGTGGAGAGCAAAATCGATACACTACGTCGGGAAAAAGCGGATGCCAAGGAAGTGCGTGCAGGTACGGAGTGTGGTATTCACTTGGAGAAGTTCAACGACTACAGAGAAGGCGATGTTATCGAGGTGTACGAGATTTCAGAAGTCCGACCTGCGTTGTAAGGAGCTTAAGGATACGATTTGAGGTCAAACTATTTGAATTCTTCTTTGAATTAACTAACTAGTGATATCTGCGGATCGAACGAGACGGATTTTATGAGCAATCGAAATGTAAGGGTAAGCGAGCTTCTCAAGCGCGAGGTGAGCGATATCTTGCATACGCGCTACCAGAAGGAGGCAGTCGGCACAACGATCACTAAGATCGATGTGGCGCCTGACCATAAGAGTGCGAAGGTATATTTTTCTGTGTTGTCAAAGGATGAGGATATGCGTCAGGCAAATCGTTTTCTAAACTCGCAGGCAGGGCGCATCCGAGCTGAGCTTTGTAAGCGGGTGGTCTTGAAGAATATGCCGGCCCTTACCTTTGTTTACGACGACTCGATTGAATACGGCGTATATATGAATGATCTAATTGACTCCTTGGAATATTCCGAGGGGGAAGAGGAGGAATCGTGAGTGATTATTTTCCAGACTTTTCGCCGCGATTTCGTAAATCAATCGAAGCGCTGAGTGGAAAGACGGTTGTTGTCATTGGTCACGCTCGACCGGATGGAGATTGTATTGGTTCCCAAGTGGCATTGACTCGTCTGTTGAGAAACCAAGGAGTGGAAGTCGTTTGCGTTAACGCAGACCCTTGTCCACAGAGCCTTTTATTTATTGCCGAAGAATCGCCTTTTGATGTTCTTAATTTTGAGCGGATTGAAGCACTGCCTTTAATATTTGTCGATTGCGCGGATGAGCTTAGGATCGGGCCAGAAACGTCCAAGCGTTTAGCGGGAAATGAGTTTTTGCTAAATATCGATCACCATATTTCAAATACGAATTATGCTAGTACGAATTTTGTTTCCAGCAGCAGTAGTGCAACTTGCGAATTATTGGCAGGGATGGCATTGGACTTGGGCTGGGAAATAGATGCGCTAACAGCCGAGGCTTTGTATACCGGAATTATGACCGATACGGGTCGTTTTGGGTATGTTGCAACCAGTAGCCAAGTATTCGACATTTGTAGCACCTTGGTTAAGTGCGGAGCGGAGCCAGCGAAGATATCAAATAATTTGTATGAGAATAATCCATTTTCTCGATTGAAGCTTTTGGAACGCTACTTGAATTCCTTGAAGGTTTGCTTCGATGGAAAGGTGTGTTACGGCGTTTTGACTCAGAAAGATTTTGCGGAAACTCAATCTGTTTACGAGCAGACTGAAGGGTTTGTAGATTACGCTCGATCAGTAGTAGGAGTTGAGATTGGAATTATAATGGAAGAGAGAAAAACGACTGTAAAAGGGAGTTTGAGAGCTGAGAATGCTCAAATGCGTGTAGACCAGATCGCTGCTAAATTAGGTGGTGGTGGGCACGCGTGTGCCGCAGGGTTGAGCTCGAATTTATCGTTGAGTGAATTGGAGACTTCTTTATTAGAAGAAGTCGGAAAGCGTTTTGATATAAGAAAAGGAGAAATTATTTCCGATGTTAAATAATCAGAAAGAATTGGAAGGTGTGCTTTTCATAGACAAGCCAACTGGTATGACGTCACATGATGTTGTGGATAAAGTGCGCCGTAAATTAAAAATGAAGCGTATTGGTCATGCGGGTACGCTTGACCCAGCAGCTACCGGATTGTTGGTGATTTTGGTTGGTAAAGCGACAAAGCTTTCTCAGTCTTTAATGAGCTTGGACAAAGTGTATTCAGGCACGATCAAATTGGGTGAAACTACAAATACTCAAGATGCGGAAGGCGAAGTTACAGTTACTAAGCCGGTTCCCGAGTTGAGCGAGGCGGAGATTCTGAAACACATGGAATCTTTCATCGGCGACCAGTACCAAACGCCGCCTATGTTTTCCGCCATCAAGATCAATGGCCAGCCCCTCTACAAAATGGCTCGAAAGGGCAAGGAAGTGGAGCGCGAGCCGCGCTTTATTAGAGTTTCGAAATTTGAGCTCCTTAAATTTGAGAGCCCAACGATTACGTTCTCCTTAGATTGTACAAAAGGGACGTATGTCCGCACCATCGCAAATGACCTGGGGGAGCGTATTGGCTGTGGAGCTCACTTAAGCAGCTTACGCCGTGATGCGTCGGATCGTTTCAGCGTTAAGCAAGCTGTTCGTTTGGATGATTTCTTAGAAATGGAACTATCGAATATTTCCAAGGTTCTTGTCCCCGGACGCGAAGCAGTACCAACATCTCTATAGATTTTAAAGCCAATGACTTTTAGACAATACCGAAGTTTGAATAGTTTTCGCCAAGAGCATGCGGAGGGAATTCATTTAGCTGTTGGTATGTTTGATGGAATTCACATTGGTCATCGGACGGTTGTTCAATCGGCATTAGAACATGGTGCGGAAAAAGGCGGCGAAGTAGGGATTCTTACCTTTTGGCCACACCCGAGTCGACTTTTCACTCCTACAGAACCGACTCGAATGATTCTAACGCCTGAATACAAGCGTCAGGAGTTTTCTAAATTCGATTTGAGCTTCTTGATTGAGGAGCCCTTTACTCGTGAATTTTCAGCAGTTGAAGCGGACGATTTTCTCAACCATCTGATAACGCGAATCCCAGGGTTGTGTTCCATTCATGCCGGCGAAAATTGGCGCTTTGGCAAGGGGAGAGTGGGAGACATGGAGCAACTCATAAAGTCGTCTGAAGGGACGGACGTATCCGTGTTCAGTGTGAAGTGCCATCACCAAGGCGGAGACCGTGTGAGCAGTACGCGCATACGCGACTTATTAGTCGATGGAGAGTTGGATCAGGTGAATGAGTTGCTTGGATACGACTATTATTCAATTGGAACAGTAACTCAAGGGAAGCGTCTTGGGAGACAAATTGGAGTACCTACTTTGAATCTACCATTTGAAGGGGACTTGAGGCCTCGTTATGGCGTTTATACGGTGCTCGTTTCCGACATTGACCAAGATCATTGGTACCCAGGAGTCGCTAATTTTGGAGTGAAGCCAACGGTTCAGGACGATTCAACTCCACTATTGGAAGTAAATCTTTTGGAGGGGTGTTCGTTTGATTATGGGCATCGACTCAAAGTTCGTTGGCAGTCATTTTTGCGCTCTGAACAAAAATTTTCAGGTTTGGATGCACTGAAACAGCAAATTGCGGTCGACATCGAGCGTGCTCGGAAATTTTTCGACCTTTAGGAGTTATGGGAAAGAAAATTCGCTTGGATGAACTGGTTTTAGCTCGTGGATTTGCGAGTAGTCGAAGCGAAGCAAAGGCTCTCGTAATGACCGGAAAAGTACGCTTGGGTACCGAGCGTTTGGATAAGGCCGGTATGAAGATCGATGAAGACACTGCGATTGAAGTTGAGGCAGGCCGCAGGTTTGTAGGTCGTGGTGGAGAAAAGCTTCTAGGGTACATCGAGAAGTACGACCTGTCCTTCCAGGAGTGCAACATATTGGATGTAGGCGCGTCTACAGGTGGATTTACTGATTGTTCTCTACAACATGGAGCGGCCAGTGCAACGTGTATTGATGTCGGGAAGGGGCAACTACATGCGAAGCTCAGAGATTTACCTGAGGTAACGAATTTGGAGAAGACGAATGCCCGCTATTTGCAAGCGGGCGATTTGCCGTTTGAAGCATACGATCGAATCGTAATGGATTTATCATTCATTTCCCTAAAATCTGTCTTGCCGGCAATTTGGCCATTTCTTGACGAGCACGGGGTATTGATAGCTTTGGTTAAACCGCAATTCGAGGTCGGGAAAGCGATTGCTGATAAATTTCGCGGAGTCATAAAGGATGATAAAGAGCGAGAAAAGGCATTGGAAGGTGTGCGCGAGTTTGCTCTATCAAATCTCGAAGGAGCTAAGATCCATGGATTAATGGATTCACCAATTAAGGGTGCTGATGGAAATGTAGAATACCTTCTCGGCTTGGTTCGAGCTAAGAGTGATTTGGCTGATTGAGATTTCGAGAAAAAGGACTATCAATTAAAGGGCAATAAATGAAGGCGATAGATAAACTAGCATTTGTAGTTAACGAATCGAAAGAGGGCGCACGCGACCTGGCGGATCGATTGGAGACTATCGCTCAAGCAAACGGTGTTAAAATTTCTCATACAAGTGACTTTCCTGTGCCTCATGGAGCCTTGGATGATGTCGATGCGTGTTGCGTCATCGGAGGAGATGGAACTTTTCTTAGTGTTGCGAGTGAGGCGACTCGTTGTCAAATTCCGTTGATTGGTGTGAATCGCGGAACGCTTGGATTTTTAACCACATTTAGCGCAGAAAATATTTTTGAGCGCTTTAGCGACGTTCTTGCGGGTAAGTATTCGCTTAATTTCAGGTCATTACTGGAATGCGAAACAAGTGAAGCTCCGGTTAGCCTCGCATTGAACGATGTCGTTGTGAAATCCTCGGAGAACGCTCGTATTTTACACGTTAACGTTTTCGCAGATGATGAGTTTGTTACGACGTATGTGTGCGATGGGTTGATCTTCAGCACGCCAACTGGTTCGACGGCTTATACGTTGTCTGCAGGGGGGCCACTTATTCATCCGCAGGCTGAGGTTGTGTCGCTCACGCCAATTTGCCCGCATACATTGAGCAATCGTTCTATTATATTTCCGAGCAACGTAAAATTGAGAGTTGAGAACGCTCGTCCAAAGGAACCGATGTTAATCGCAGTGGACGGATACACTAGTTTACATGTGTCTGAAGGATGCCCGCTTACTATTCGTCAAGCAGAGAAACAGCTGCCAATTGCCCAAAAGGTGGATTACTCCCATTTCGATGTTGTGAGGACAAAACTGAAATGGAATGGTGGATACGCTGGAGATTCCAAAGATGTCTGAGGAGTTTGTAACTGCACGGGCGGAAATGATTCAACTATTGAGTTCAGTGAAGAGTGTCATGCTTGGGACTGCTACTTCAAATGGATCTCCGAGTGTGAGTTATGCTCCGGTTTACGTAGACGACAGTTCGAGAATGTACGTTTTTCTAAGCTCAATGGCAAAGCACTATGGTTTGCTAAAACGTAGCAAACGGGCAAGTGTGATGGCGATTGAAGATGAAGCAACTGCTGAAAATCTTTTTGCCCGTAAGCGTGCAACCTTCGATTGCTCTTCTGTGTTAATTGAGCGTTCTGACCCAAATTGGGCGAAGACCATGAATTTGATGGAGGAACGCCTGGGAAGCACCTTAGGTTACCTTAAAGATATGCAGGACTTCGATTTGTTTCAGCTCGCGCCTAAATCTGGTAGGCTGGTGTTGGGCTTTGGAAAAGCGTATCAGCTATCTGGAGAAGAACTTGGTAATATTGGTTTCGTAAATGCCAGTGGGCATATTTCGAAACCGAGCTGAATTTAAAACAATTCTACGGACTGATCATCTTTTTTGACTGGTGCAAAAGGATTGTCGACGCGGTTGACGTTGGTTGAAAAGTCATCTGCTTTACTCGTGAATGGATCGCTGGGTTTGGGTGTGCGTGATCTCTTCTCTTTTTTGCCTCCGTTGATTGAGGATACGAGATTTGTAACTACGTCTGCTAGTTCTTTTGATTGTTGATGCAGCATCGTAGTAGCGGCGGCAGTTTCTTCTGAGGTCGCAGCATTCTCTTGAGTAATTTGATCGATTTGCTTAATCGCTTGGGTGATCTGAATTATTCCATGGTGTTGAGAAGTCGCTGAGTTTTCGATCTCGTCTACATACTTATCTACTTCTTGGGTTCGATCCAAAATCTCTTCGAGAGTAGATTTAACTTTTTCACTAATCTCAACTCCTTGAGAACTGTTCTTAATCGCATGTTCAATTTTTGAAGAAGAGTTGCTCGCAGCATCGGAAGAGCGTTGAGCGAGGGAGCGTACTTCATCTGCAACGACCGCAAAACCGGCGCCAGATTCTCCGGCTCTAGCCGCTTCCACGGCTGCATTTAGCGCCAGAATATTTGTTTGGAATGCGATTTCTTCAATGGTGTGAATGATTTCGGAAATCTCATTGCTAGATTCACTTATCAACGCCATCGCAGTTTCCATTTCTTTGAGATGATTAGAGCCTTTTTCAGCTGCTTGTCTTGCGAGGTGAGCAGCTTCTTTAGTCTTCTTGGCACCTTCCGCATTGTCTTTAGAAATTGATTCGAACTCATGAAGGGATGCTGAGGTTTCTTCGAGTACAGCTGCTTGCATGGATGCACCATCTGCTAGGTTTTTGCTCGATGAATCAATCTGTAAGCTGGCTTCTTTGACAGTGGTGGAGATCGAATGAAGCTTGTTTGATTGGCCTAGCAGCTTTGCATTAATTGAATTTGGCAATATAAGGGAGAGCAAGATGGATACGACGATTGCGACGAGGCAACCGATGAGGAGAATCTGTTTGGTTTGTTGAACACGAGTGACGTTGTTTTCCAAGGTAGCGCTTATTTGCTCACTTAGGATATCTGATTTCGCTTTTTCCGAGTCATTTAGTGACCCGACTGCATTTGCCAATTTTTCGCTTAAGCGGGCTGATTCAGATAGAGCGACGATAGCGTTATTCAATTGATTGATGTAACCGCTATCTTCGCCAAAGTTAATTACGATTTCTTGGACTTTATCAAGGAAGACGCGTTCTGTTTCCTCAAGTTCTCTAACACTTGAAATGTGCTTTTGGAAGGCTTCAACCTCATTGAATATGGTCGACGAATGCTCATCGAAAATAGAATGAAGTGTTTCAATATTTTCGGAAGTGAGTACTAAGAGTGAGAGGTTCGCCTGATCGAAAAGGGTGTTCAATTGGGTAATGATATGACTTACATTGTCCTTCGCATCTTCGATTTCTATATAATTGTTAGGGAGAGTTTTGTTTTCCGTTTCTCCAGCTTTTACTAGAGAAGAGTGTAAGACTTTTACTGTTTCGAGAATCGCTTTTTTCCTGATTTCCAACTGATCACTCGTTTGCTTTGTGATTGCTTCATTAATACGATCAAGGTGACTTGCTACAAGTATTGGGTTGTAGTGCGTTTGAGGATCGAATTCAGGTATTGAGACTTCCTTAAGTTCTGTGGTTGGTGTTGGTGTAAATGTATCAGTTAATGATTCGTTTTCTTCTTCCACTGAGGTATCGCTTTCACTCAGGTCAATCTGCTCTGCATACTTGAGATCTTGGAAATTGGCAGATCCGAATAGAGGTTTATCCAATTCTTGTTTGATGACATCTAGGCTGGATTTGATCTCGTTGTGTAAAGTTATGTTAGATTTTTCAACAATCAGAGAGAATTGATCCAAGTGATCTTGAGAGCTAGATGATCGGGTGCTTACGTCGTTTTTTGAAGTTACTAGCTCGGCATTTAAACTATTCAGAGAGAATTCAACTGTATCCCAATTTTGGTGTAGGTCTATTGATTCCGGAAAATCTTCGATTTGGTTTTGCGCCTTTTGGGCGGATTTTGCGAGCTGACGAGTGTTTTGTTTGATGTCGCTTATGGACGCATCGCTAGCGCTCGCTTGCATCGTTTTTCCTTCTTGGAGGAGAGCATCGTAGATTTCTGTAGCCAGTTGATCGATTTCTGTTTTTTGAGTAGAGAGTGCAGTCGGCATCGATTCTGCGATGGTTAGGTAATTGATTTTGGCAGCTTTGAGTTGAGAAATATTTTCTGGAGCGTAGTCTAAATCGACTCCGATTTGATGCAGGTCTTGAAAAACCCCTTCGCCGTTTAAATTGCTCAGCTCTCTAACGTTATTTTTAGAATTGATCTCTTGGATGAAATTGTAGGCGTTTTGGGCTGCTGTATTTACACTCGCTTGTCCTTGAATGTAGCTTTCAATCTCATTTTGCTTGTCTAGCGAATTTTTTGAGACTGCGTTAAGCTGAATGTATGAAAGGATTCCGAGGCAGGTGACTATTAGGCTGCACGATATAAATCCGACGAGCATTTTGCTCTTAATATTGAGCTGAGTGTTGGAATTCTTCATTAGGTGTATCTGTCCTGATCGGTAATGCGTATATGTTCTTAATCGGTTACCCTGCATTAAATTGAGCTAGATTGCGGCTTTTACTTTGTTTTGCCGATCTCCCTGCTACAAAGTCGGTCTGCGATGCGGAAAGTTAATTTCTATAATAGGATTGCGCAGTTGTGTTCAAAATTGTGGATCGCGTAGATGTAAGCCGTTTTCCCTGTGCCTAGGTCTTTTTTCGTGAGAGGAGATATTGAGAAATCGTTAGTTTTACTCGTGAGTCCGAAGCAGATTTGTTGAGCTAAAGTCTCGTCTTTCTAGCTTGTTTAGGTATTCCCGATAGTATGCGCCGACCCACCATCAAGACCCTAGAGGATGCTTACGAATTCGTTTCACGTGAGGGGATTTGTACGCTTTTTAGTAGTAAGTTGTCCGAGGTTAAGTCACTCTGGGATAACATCGATTTACCAGAAGAAGGGGGTGGTCGTACAAAGTGGGGAGCACGAGTAGAGGCTGTTTGGTTATGGAAAAACGAATTGCCTGAGGTTTACCCAGATGATATGTTTTATGGGAAAATTAAGGGTGGCCTGGCAGTCCTAATGTCAATGGACTACTTGCGGACTATCCACTATCCCAAGGAAAAGAAAGCGATTGAAGCCTGTAGTCAGTTAGCCCAAAACGTCTACGAAGTTCTTCGCTTAGATGCTTGGGAAACGGGGCCACTTCGAAAGGAAGTCATTGCTCTCCATGGATGTAGTAAGAGCCAATTCGACTCCGCTTTGAAGCAATTACAGATCAGTTTGAATATTGCTCGCTCCAATGAGCCTGGTCTGAAAAACGATGTTTGGTTGCCGTTTAGCGAGTTGTATTTGGGGTTTGAGGAAGACGAGTAGTTGGGTGGGCCCAATTTTTCTGCACTTCTGATTTGTGGGCCGGATAGGAGGTTTGACTCTTTGCTTTGAGGCATTCAGCTAGCTGAAGGCCTACGATTTTTTGGTTGGGGTTATCTCTTTAACTTGAAATCAACTTGTCGCTTAAATCGATCGACCTTGTCGACATACACATCGATTATTTGCCCGACTGCGTAGTTTGTCTTTGATCTACGACCGATCATCGCAGTACCAGAAGGATTCGGTTTGTAGCGATCGCCTGGCATGTTCGACACGTGGACCATGCCAAATGCGTTCGATTCAACGAGTTCTATGAACATTCCATGAGTTCGAACCTCAGTAATGGCGGCTGCGAACTTGGTCGGTTTTGATTTTGCCAGCTCGCGTTCGAAAAATTCTAGGATTTTAACTTTAACAGAATCGCGCTCTGCTTCGCTGCTATTAACCTCGGTTGTACTAAGATGCTCGGCGATTACGGCGACATCGGCCGCACTGTAGTTTACTGTTTTCCCTTTCAAAGGTGGCTTCCCTTTAATTCGCGTTAGGTAAGTATTGAATACACGATGAGCAATTAGGTCTGAATAGCGACGTATAGGAGATGTGAAGTGGCAGTAGTTTTCTTTGCTAAGGCCGTAGTGGCCATCTGGCGACGATGAATATTTCGCTTTTTTGAGCGAACGCAAAAGCTGGCTCTTTAGGATATGCCCTTGCGGGTGCTTCTCGATTGAGGTGATAGCGTTCTTAAGTTCCTTTTTGAGTGTGAGATCGGCTGTTTCTATGCCGTAAGTTCCGAGGTATTGGCGGAGTTCTCCCAGCTTTTCCTCATCCGGATCTTCGTGTACTCGGTACACATTTGGGATCATGGATCTTCGCGTTTCGCGGGCCACCATTTCATTGGCCAAAAGCATGAACTCCTCTATGAGTTGATGGCTTTCATCGTTTTCTATTTTTTCCAGTCTATCGGCAAAACCGTCCTCGTCTACGAAGATTTTCGTTTCAGAGATATCGAGATCTAGGCTGCCTTTTTTCATGCGCTCTTTTCGCAGTTTTGAAGCGATGCTCCACAGCTGTCGAACGCCACTTTGCAAATTAGATAATTCTTCATCGCTAAGTTCTTTGAGGGAACGCCCGGTTGACCCTGTCTGGTGAGCAGGTGGCAGGGGGAGGTCCCGAGCTGCTTGGAGGTCATTTTCTTTTAGCATACAATAGGCTTGCTTGTAAGTAAGTCTTTTGTTGCTGCGGATAACTGTATTAGCGAATTCGACGTCCTCTATTTTCGCTTTCTTGTCGAATGTTATGAATACACTTTTTGTGAGACGATCTACATTTTCTTTAAGGCTACAAATGCCATTGGAAAGTTCATAGGGAAGCATCGGTACGACTTTGCCTACGAGGTAGGTTGAGTTACCGCGTTCCTTCGCTTCTTTGTCCAGTGCAGTTCCCGGAAATACGTAGGCACAGACATCCGCAATATGAATACCGATACGGGTTAAACCGTCGCTAAAGTTTTCGATGGAAAGAGCGTCATCAAAATCCTTTGCATCGTCGGGGTCGATGGTGAAGGTAAAGCGTAACCGAAGGTCTTCCCGGTTCTCGAGGTGTTCCTCTTGGACTGTTTCTGGGATTGCTTTGGCTTCTTCGACTACTTCTTTGGGGAAGGCTGGGTTTAGGTTGTATTTATGAAAAATCGCCATGAGCTCAGCATGTGGCTCATGGGTGCGTCCTAAGTTGAGAATGATTTTCCCTTGTGGCTTTTTTCCAGGGTGCTCCCATTTTTCGAGTTTTACCACGACTTTACTGCCTTCTTGGGGAATTGGCTGTATGTCACACGTCTTCGGGTCTGGTACTATGATGTCTTGTACAATTCGTGGGTCGTCTGGAGTAACGTGGTAGGAGAACCTTGATTTGGCTAAATGACCGACAATGGTTTCTCGCGCTCGTTTCACGATGGCAGAGACGTGCGCTTGCGGGCGGGCGTTAGAGGAGTTCTTCCGCATCGCTTTTTCCCATGGTGTATTCGCCTTTTGGGTGCGTTCTTCGACCTCTATTTCAACGATATCGCCGTGCATTGCGACTCCAGTGTTGGGCGCGTCGACCTCAATCGCTTCGACTGCTTTCCCATCGTCCGCTCTTACCGGAATGACGATGGCTTTACCATTTTGGCGAAAATTGATTTTGCCTTGAATCTTGCTGTCCGACGCTTTTTTGCCTGGTCCGTAGCGATTGCCTGGAAGTCGGACGATCTCCCCTTGGCTTGCTAGCAATCGTAGTTCGTAGTCCAGTTTGCGTCGTTCTTTTTTTGTGAGCTCCAATAGCTCAAATAAGCCTTGTTTGTCTAGTGGAGTGTATGATTTCTCGTTAATTGCTTTAACGAGCGTGTCGCGAATTTTCATGTTTGCGATTTTGTAGCTGATTGGGCCTTTGAATGAATTCGCCCTAAAATTAAGTATTCCTTAGTAGGTAGATGCATATTCTGTATTCGCTATACATAGCGAATCATTATTTGCATTTATCCAGATTAGTTGCAAATTGTCTGCTTTATACCACTCTAACTCCCAAGAAATTCACCTATGAAAATTGTCCAAGCGGCGAGCGAATTTTACCCTTTCATCAAAACCGGAGGACTGGCGGATGTCACATCTGCTTTGTCGAAGTCATTAGCTAGCTACGGACATGAAATATCTGTTTTCTTGCCGGGCTATCGCACTGTTTTGGAGTCTCCTGAACTGGCCAAGGCGAAGAGTGTGGCAACAATCCAGGTGGAAGTGGGTCAGGAGTTTTTGAGGGGAGACGTGCTTGAAGTTAAGCTTGCGAAGGGGTTGACCCTCTTTGTTATTCGCCGCGACGAGTTCTTTGATCGACGTTTTGCATACAGTGTTTCTGGCCGTGATTATGATGACAATGAGAGGCGTTTCACCTTTTTCTCCAAGGCGATTGTCGAATCGATTCACGTTTTGGATTTGAAGGCGGATATCCTTCACTGTCACGATTGGCAAACTGGCTTGGCTCCGCTACTTCTGCGATTAGAGGAGCAAAAGACAGGGAATTCCTATGCCCTGAAGACTTTTTTCACCATCCACAACATGTCTTTTCAGGGGCTCTTCCCAAAAGGCGCTTTCCGTTTTACGAACTTGCCGGCTGAGTTTATGTCTTTGGAAGGCTTGGAGTTCTTCGGGCAAATCAGTTTTATGAAGGCGGGCATCTTATTTGCTGATAAGATTATCACGGTGAGTCCTAGCTATGCGAAAGAGATTCTGACTCCTGATTTTGGCTATGGAATGGACGGAACTTTGAAGTCACGTGAGGAAGATTTGATCGGGATCGTAAACGGGATAGATGTGGACGAATGGAATCCAGGATCAGACCCAGCCTTGCCGGCAAAGTATAGTCGTTCTAAGATGGTTGGCAAAGCCGAGTGCCGCAAAAAAATGCTGGAAACCGTTGGGCTAAGCGATTCTGAAGAAAACCCCGTTTATGGAATTGTCTGTCGGTTGACTCCGCAAAAAGGGATCGACCTTTTGCTCGAGCAAATTAAGTTCTTTGTCAAAAACGATTGCCGATTGGTGGTACTTGGTCGAGGGGAAGAACCCTTGCAAAAGGCGCTTCGAAAAGCAGCAAAAGACTATCCGAAGCATGTGGCGGTTCGAATTGAAATGAATGAAGAGCTCGCTCATCTTATCGAAGCAGGCTCGGACTTTTTCTTACTACCGTCTGTATTCGAACCCTGTGGTCTGAATCAGATGTATAGTCAACGGTACGGTACCATTCCATTGGCGTCGAACATAGGTGGATTAAAAGACACAGTACTTTGCCACCGTGACGATCCGGAGGAGTCAACAGGGATAAGTTTCGAGCCAAACAAGAAAGCGTTTTCGGAAGCGCTGTCTTGTTCAATGGAATTATACTCGAATCCCAAAACCTTTAAGCAAATGCAGCACCGTGCTATGTCTAAGGACTTTTCTTGGAAGACCGCTGCTAAAAAATACGAACAGATTTACTTAGATTCCGTTTGATTGGGTAAAGTGGTGTTAGCTTGAAGAAGCTTATAACTATCTTCGTTACCTTTCGGGTGAGATCTCCAGTTCGCGGTTATTTAAGATTAGGAATTAGAAAATGACAGGCATCCTTTCTCTACGAATTGGCTGGTTCTCGAACCCAAAAAAATTAATGCGTTCTCTACAAATTGAATACTAATTCGGAACGTTCTCGCTTTCGATTCATTATCATTGAAGGTTTGTTTGTTAGAGAGTCTCTGAATTACTTGCGAAATAGTGTGGCAGGCGTAGCTTTGATCTCCGATACCAGAGGGGAATGAAGATTGAGCAAAAGTCATTGATAGAAGCGAGTGCGGAAGACTTATACCGTTGGCATGCTCGGAAGTTGACATTTCAGCGTTTGTTGCCGCCTTGGGAAAAGGTAGAGGTGTTAGAAATGGGCGAGGGGCTCGATACCGGTCGTCGGGTTGTATTGAAAGTTTCAACGCCTTTGGGGAGTAAGGAGTGGGTAGGCGAGCACACAGCCCACTCGGAGAACGAGTTCTTCGAGGATACTCAGACAGCGGGCCCCTTTAAAAAATGGAATCACCGCCACACATTTGAAGCAGGCGGTGAGGAACAAAGTCGACTTATTGATTCGATCGAATTCGAGTTACCCCTCGGGATTTTGGGGCGAGTTTTTGGAGAGCGCTTTGTGCGGAAAAAATTGGAACGAGGCTTCGCCTATCGCCATAAGATTGCTCGTAATGATCTAAAACTGTATCTAAAATTTAAGGATGAACCCCGTCTGCATATCCTGATTGCGGGTGGTTCTGGCTTCATCGGTAGGGCTTTGCATTGCTTGCTCGAGACGCAGGGGCACACAGTTTCGATTCTAACTCGGAGACCGACGCTGGATACGGATATTGGTTGGGATCCAGAAAACGGAAGCATCGGACTTAAAAAGGAATCGCGATTTGACGTCGTTATCAATTTGGCAGGCGAAAACCTATTTTCCAAGCGTTGGACGGAAAGGAATAAAAAAGCGTTTTGGAGTAGTCGAGTGGATACCACTCGATTCCTCGTCGATTCTCTGAAGTCTTTGAATACACCTCCGAACGTTTTTATTGCGGGCTCTGCGATAGGAATTTACGGAAACAGGGGTGACGAACGTTTAACAGAAGACTCTGGAATAGGGAAAGGCTTTTTAGCTGACCTGTGTTCTGCTTGGGAGAATGAAGCTTGCCGAGCAGAAGAATTCATAGAGAGAGTGGCGTTACTGCGTACGGGGATAGTGTTAGATCCTCGAGGGGGTGCTTTGGCCTTGATGCATCGACCCTTTCGCTTGGGTGTGGGTGGCCCACTAGGCGACGGTCAGCAATGGTTCCCGTGGATTGCATTGGACGATTGGCTGTACGCGACCTATAAGATCATTATGACGCGCTCGGCCCGAGGACCTTTTAATTTGGTGTCGAACGGTTGTTCACGCAACGGCAGTTTTTCCAAGGATTTAGCCAAAAGCTTGAAACGTCCTTGTTTGTTTCGCGTACCAGAGTTCGCCCTGAGATCGCTCTTTGGAGAGATGGCTGAGGAAACATTGCTGTCGAGCTCACGAGCCGTGCCGCATCGACTGGAAGCTGAGTTGGGTTTTCAGTTTCGCTATTCTCGGGCTAGAGATGCCTTTTCGTCCTTATTGTAGAAGGCGTTTAAGCTGTAGGGCAGTTTGCGGGACAGCTAATTTTGTTTCTAGCAAACCTGCTCTTATGTCTCAAGCTTTCGCGTAAGCGATATAAATGGGTTGCGAATCCCTAAGAATCTTCGATTATCAGCAATCTCTTTTAATTATATCTCGTTACCCGGGTAGGCTGGTTGACAGTAATGTTGACTAACCTGCCCAAGAAACTCAATTAAAGAATCACCATGGCAAAAGCATTCTCAAGTATACTAGACACCATCGGAAACACTCCCTTGGTTAGATTGAATAAATTAACTGAAGGCCTCGAGGCTGAGGTCTTTTTAAAGTGCGAGTTTTTCAACCCACTTAATAGCGTTAAGGACCGTATTGGCCGAGCAATGATTGAAGCGGCTGAAGCAGCGGGCAAGTTGAAGCCTGACAGCATCGTGATTGAACCAACGTCAGGTAATACGGGCATTGCGCTTGCATTTGTTTGTGCAGCGAAAGGCTACCGTTTGATCCTTACAATGCCCGAAACAATGTCGGTTGAGCGTCGCGTTCTTCTCAATATGTTGGGAGCAGAGCTCGTGTTGACTCCAGGACCAAAGGGAATGCCAGGGGCGATTGCCCGAGCTCAAGAACTAGCGGAAGAGTATGGCGAAAAGGCTTTCATCCCGCAACAATTTGAAAATCCAGCCAACCCAGAGGTTCACCGCCGTACAACGGCAGAAGAAATCTGGGAAGCTACCGAAGGAACAATCGATGCATTTGTTGCAGGTGTGGGTACAGGCGGAACCATTACAGGCGTTTCAGAAGTAATCAAAAGTCGTAAGGAACTCCTAACAGTAGCGGTTGAGCCAACGAACAGTCCGGTGATTTCCGGTGGTCAACCAGGTCCTCACAAGATTCAAGGCATTGGTGCCGGTTTCATCCCAGGGAATTGTAACAAGGACATCATCGATGATGTGATCACTATTGAGAATGAGGTAGCTTTTAGCACTGCTCAAGACTGTGCAACCCGGGAAGGAATCAGCGTTGGAATTTCTTCAGGAGCGAACATCGCAGCTGCGATCGAGCTCGCAAAGCGCCCAGAGATGGCAGGTAAGAAGATCGTAACTATTGCGGCAAGTTGCGGTGAGCGCTACATCTCGACTCCACTCGGCGAACGAGCTCGTCAAGAAGTTGCTGGCGCCACGGCGTAAATTTTTCTTCCAACAAGTACTTTGCGAAACGGTCAAGCCTGAGGGTTTGGCCGTTTTTTTATACCCAGTTTTTATCTAATATGAAAAATAATCACATTTCCCCAATCGGGCAGGTTAAGTTGTCTTGGAACGCTGAATACTGTGAGAAAATAGCAGTTCGTTGTATGAATTGACGCCTCGTTTTTTGTAAATACGTTCTACGTGCTTTTCTACAGTGCGTTGACTAATACCAAGGTCTTTGGCGATAGCAGGGACGGCTTGCCCAGAAAGAAGGTGTTCGTAAATCTCGCGCTCTCGTTTTGTAAATGGAGCAGATTGCGAAGTGATTTTTTGTATTTCTCTCCAAATGACGAGGTTTGGGGTTTGGTGAAGAAACGCTTTATCTTCAAGAGCTTCAAGGTAGTCTTCGAGCTCCTTTCTAGAAATAGAAGATTTGCCAATCCGTTTTTGGGTTCTATCTCTCAGGATAAATGTATTTGAAGCATTCGGATCTTCAGATGCAATAAGCCAGCCAAGTTGATCTAGGAGGCCGTAGAGATGAATCAATTTTTGTGTAAGTCGATTGTGTTTTTGGGGTATATTTTCGCTAACGGAGTTGGTTTCCACGAAATTGTGTGAGGGGGCTTTAGCTTGTTCCGGAGGATTGCTTGAGGGATCGGAAGTCATTCGCTTAATTAAGTTTTGAATTCGAAAATTTGAATTTAGTCTTTTTGCATTTTTGAGTCTCTCTTGGGAATTAATCTATGTATTCCACAGTATTGTTACGGAAGGCGCTAACGAGCTCCTTGTTGCTAGTAAGGCCGAGCTTTTCGCGAGCGATGGAGAGCTGTCGACTGACAGTATCGCGTCGTACGTTTTTGGTTTTGGCGATGTTACTTACGCTGGATCCCGAACTTAGTTTTTGCAGGAGAATAATTTCTCCGGTACTGAGTTTCGTGATGTTGGCCAAACCATACGTCTCTTCGAAGAGTGTCGCAATTGCATTGGCTTTCTTTAGAGCGTCTTCCCGTTGATGGATGGATTTTGCGACGAGGGCAATTGCATCGCCCGTCAGTTTTAGAAGTTGGCATTCGTGTTTGCTGAAATCGCATAGACGGCGATTGAGTGAGAGTATAAGCTCTGCAGATGAGGTCGTCGCGAAATGATACACGGCTTGGTAACAGGCATCCAGATGTGAATAGACTTCTTTAAAAAGCGGGTTTTGTTTGAAGTTAGCTTGGGTTTGGTAATTGGAAAGAACGTGTACTTCCTTGCCAAGCCCCTGCCAGTCAAGTCGGCGAATTACTGGATGGAAGTCTATCGTTTCACCAAGAATTGGTAGAAGCGAGGCCATGGCTTCAGTGTAAGGCGAATTCGTTTCTATCCGCTTCGGGTATTCGAAGCCTGGGCTCCATTCGTTCCAACAAAGGCAGTCGCTTGGAATCAACTGCAATAGATGTTGCAAACTACACTCAATAAGCTCTTCCCAATGTATGATTGACGAAATGTCGGTGTAGAAAGAGCGTGAAATAATGAAATCACGCTCCCTAATCTGGTGTTGCATCGATTTTTTTAGAGTAGAATTTTTGACAAATCAAAAGAAATTCCCTGAATATTTCAAACTAAAAATTGGCATAATTACCTAAGAGTGCAACATGTTTTTACGTAGTGCGGATTTATTGTTAGGACTTTCGAATATGTTGATTTTACCTGTGGTTTTGCTGAGACCCGTTAAGTGGAAACTTAGACCGCTTAACGCCTCTTATCCTGCTACAATTGGTCTACTTGGCGGGCTCGTAAATCAGCGTAATTCTTCGCTGGGGAGTCGAACTCTATTGGTGAAGTAGGCAGGGGCCTTTTGCAAAACCTACCATAAGTAGATATCGCCGAGATATCCATAACGAACTATCTCGGAGATAAAGCCCGGTGTCGCAGCTTTCATTGCTGAGACCAAAGACAATACTTGGCTTAGTAAAGACTTCCATGACGTAATAGCGAAAGAGGACAGCGCTTTGAGAATGTACGCAGAGAAAATAGGGTGCGATTAAAAGTGTGTCCTGCAAAAAATCGCTTTCTTCGCATTTTGTTAGCGCTTTCGTCTGAAAAGTGTGTATATGGGGTAGTCGATGAAAACCATACGCCTGAAGATCCCCGGAGCTTGGAGCCTAGAAAACGCAAGCAACTTAGCGCGTTCTCAAATCGCGATGAAAAACGACGAGCTGGAGGATTATTGGAAAAGCCAAGGTCATGCTAAAGTGGCATAAACATCCAGGACACACTTTTAATCGCACCTGGTAATGGGGCATATAAATTTGGCTTCAGACTAGCATTTAGAATTGTGGAACAGCCTATTAAGGGAGGCCGTTGCTAAGATGGGAATTTAGATCTTTACAGGTGGAATATCCTTTTTCGGCATATCGATTGATTGGTCCTGTTTAATTTGGTTGCTTGGAGTGCTTAGTTTCTGCCCAATGCGAAGTCGACGAAGATCAATGCCAGGTATTTGGTTTTATAAGCCCAACAACGGAAATGTTGTGTCATTGAGTGATCTTTGAGAGCGTATCGCTAGCCAAGTTATGGCATCTTTCAATAAAATATCTGTTTCTTGAAGCCAGTCGAAATAGAACTGCTCTTCTTTTCCTTCCCCTTTCCGTAGGCGGGTCCGTCGCTTGTACGAGTGCTCAATCCACAGCAGGTCACCGTGGTAAAAGAGCTATCATTCATATTGTATTCATTATCTAAGGGCGACGTTTTTACGATATAGGAAATTGAAGTGCCACCAAAAGTTGAAAAGAAAAGGTTGAAGGCATAGCTAAGAAAACCTCTCTCCATTTTTATCGAATTATTTATGTGACTTGTGATTTGGTGGATAATTTCAGAGGCTCCGGGCTACGATTGTGAGTTTCTGCACTAGGATACAAGGGAAGAATGACTGGTTCTTTAGAAGTGTTATCCCAGCTTAGCCTGTTTGCCGGGCGAGTGTTGGGCTTTTGAAACTAGCTAGGAGTCGTGTCGATTTATTCGGAGTAGGTGGATAGGATTGGAGGTATTTGTGAGTTGTTGAGAGAAGTGTGTGTATTCATTATGTGGGTGCTGACGAGATGAGGGACCATGTTTCTCGTTGATCTATGTTTTTTGACAATTTTTTGGATCCGACATTCTTTGTATTTTCAGCATTTTAGATTGGGTCGGGTGGAAATTAGTGATTTAATGAAAAATGTGACTGTATCTTTTTAAGTATGGCCAGGCAATTTGATTGATCAAGGTACTGAATTGTTGGACGACTTATCTATACGAATTTGATGATTGATTTTTTCCTTGGCTATGAGGGGGACGTCCTACTTAGTCGGTATAGTCTCTTTTTACAATGAAGGTTTACCCCGTTTTTTTGTTACTTTTCGTTTCTTTGACTCAATTTGCTGCAAGTGAGGTTGATCTTATTTACAGTGTCTCTGGTAAAGAGTATTTGATTAGCTCGTTCGAAGAAGGGTTGCCCAAGTTGGATGATAATTCTTTGGATACAGGAAAATCATTGAATGGAACTGCAGGTTTTGGTTGGAATTGGAGAGGGGCATTGCCCGTTGACTTAAACTATGCTTGGCCGATTCCATTTTATGAAATCCATGAAGCTTCTAAGAAGTACGGAGAATCTGAAAAAACGAAGACGGCTCGTTTGAATATCCCAGGTAATTTGGATTTCTTACCATGGAGCCAGGAATATTTAGACAATGGGTTACTTGTTTTTGGGTGGGTAGTAGGCGAAGAAGTGGTTGATATTGTTGTGTCGAGTGTTAACGCGGCCGGGCGGTATGAAGCTGGCTTGAAATTGAATTTGGAGCGTGATATTGAAGAAGGGTACTTTTTGTTGTGGTTAGTTCGGGATGCTAATTTAGTGAAAAAAACAGAAACACTCCCTTACGAGTGGGCTGCAATTGATGGGAATGAGTCGATTTCCAAAATTAGTGATGCTTTGAGGTCGAAGGATGTATTTGGAAATACAGCACTTCATTTCGCTGCGTTGAATGGTCATGTTAATATTGTTACGGAATTGCTAGATAGAAAGGCGAAAAGAAACAGGGAAAACAATTGGGGAGAGATTCCGTTAGCCCTGGCAGCTAGAAATGGAAGATCGGATGTAGCTCAACTGTTGTATTCCGAAAAAGCAGCAATCGGAAGCCTGGCCAAAAATAATTCATCTTGTTTGTCAAAGGCCGTGGGGAACGGCCATTTCGAAGTCGTTAAAATACTCGCTCCAAAACCTCCAAAGTCCGGAATCGCGAAAGGAGAGTATTCGCATTCGGCTGTACTAGCGATTAGGCAAGGAAGAGAAAATATCGCTATTTATCTATTAAATCATAAGGCTAAAGTTGAGCTAACGAACAAGGACAAAAAGGAATCTACCATTTTCAGTTTGTTTTTAAGTGGGTACCCGAGCCTCGCTGAAGTCTTAATAGAAAGATTTGATGGAGAGTCTATATACGACCGTAAGGGGCATACAATAATGCATGCCATTGCACCCTACTCGGATATAGAGCTTTTGAACAAATATAAAGACATCGGCTTAGGGGTGAGCGTTACGAATGAGAAAGGACTAACACCATTGGATATAGCCATCGCATACAGTAATTTGCAGGCGATGTGCTGGTTTATTGAAAACAAAGAAGATAACGATCTTGGTGCGAATTTAGTAGATCCGGTACACAGGGCAGTTGGGCTTGGAAAAGAAGACTCTTTGCACTGCCTCATTGATTATGGATACAATGTAAATGTAGTAAATGATAAGGGACGCAATCCATTGATGGAAGCGGTCTATATTGGAAATGGCAAAATAGTAAACTCGTTGATAGACGCGGGAGCTTATTGGGAAGTCGATCACGCTGATTTCGATGAATGTGCAGCGTTGGCGATCCAGATGAATGAGGCAGCCATCTTGGAATCTATGATTTCGCAAGGTCTTTCCAAGGATGCTCGCTTGTTTAATTATTGGACTTTGAGTTATGTAGCGAAATTCTACCAAGCGGAGGATGTCCTGTCATGGACTCAGGATCAAGGCATCCCACTGGAATCTGAAGACACTTTAAAATCGGGAGATTTGGATACACCTATGAAGGTGAAATCGATTGGTAAAGTTGGCTTTAGCGAGGAGATGCAACGGAAATTTGGGAGCACCGAGGCGGATGTTACGATTCTAGTAAACAAACTAGGGGAAATCTGTATGAGCCGATATGCTGTAAACACTCCGAAAAGTATTCGATCAGCAGTTGATAGAGCGTTGTTTGAAGGACAATATTCACCAGGCATCAAAAATGGTGAGCCGGTTAATACTGTAACGCGGTTTAAAATACCTCTCAAGGTTGAATTAAAGGAAGACGTAGTGTTTGAATTAGATGAGTTGGATGAAAAGCCAAAATCAGTTTTCCAAAGAGCACCGAGATTCCCTTATGCTCTTAAACAAAACAATGTGAAAGGTTGGGTGGATCTAGAATGGATAATTGAAACGGATGGTTCTGTTAGAAGAGTCACTGTACTGAGGTCTTCTCATTCGGGATTTAATCAACCAAGTGTTGAATCAATCAAAGCCTCACGGTGGAAACCAGGGAAGTTGAAAGGTAAGGCAGTAGCTTCTAGAGTAAGGCAGCGAATTACGTTCAATCGCTAATTTGCGGCCTATTATGTTCAGTTACAATATTCGGTCTAACTATTTTAATGGTTAATGCTATTAAAGATTCTTAAGTAACAGTATTCATTAAATGGTCCTTGTGGTCATTCGTGGCATAGATTTCGAAGCGATGAAGATTGAACATATTGCAGTGTGGACATGTGATGCGAAAAGGCTGACAGCCTTTTATGAATCTTTTCTAGGCGGTAGGCTTAGTGAAGAGCATAAAGATGTGGAAATGGGCTTTTACTCTTGTTTTATTGAGTTTTCAGAAGGAGCTCGTTTGGAAATCATGCAAGCGATAGGCGTAGAGGAGCGCCCGGATCCTTTAGCTGAGCGAAGTGTTGGCTTTACGCACATGGCGTTTCGCGTAGATGCGGCAGAAGATATCGATGCGATTGCCAAACGCTTTGTGGAGTGCGGTTATACAATGGAGAAGGAGCCGGTTACAATGGACGATGGCTACTATGAATGCTCCGTATTCGATCCGGATGGCAATATCGTAGAAATCACCTGGAAAGGGTGAAATCGATTTGGTTATTTAGCTAAAGCAGCTTGCCCATTTTCGAGCGAGGGAGGTGTTACCAGAGATTTTGAGACTGTTTTGTGAAATGAGCTGATTGAGGCTACTTTTTCCTTTGAATAATTTTTCAAAGCTATCGCGGTTTCCTTCTATCGTGGCATCGTGTGTGTGCGTTGTGGATATGTCTAATTGAAGCCCATCTTTGGCGATGATGGCATAGATTGAACTTTCTACGGATTTGATTAGAACGGTCCCTTCTAGCTTTGGGGCTTTTTCTCGTTTATAGAGTAGCTTGATAGCGACGAGATCCCATTCAGGTTGGTAAAGAGAGTCTGGGCTTGGCGGTGATTGAGGTAATTGAATACCCCAACGTATGAGTTCTCTTAGGACATTTTCTAGGCCTTCTCCAAGCGGGGTTAGCTTGTATTGCATGCGCCTGGAATTGGGTGAGCAGGGTTGTTTTTCTATGACAGCATGGGTTTCGAGCTCTTTGAGTCGGGTGGTAAGAAGGTTGGTTCCCATTCCTTGGAGGTGGGGTAATAGATCCCCAAAGCGTTTAGGGCCTAAGATCAACTCGCGAATAATCAACAGGGTCCAACGCTCTCCTATAAGGTCAAGGGCAAGGGCGATATTGCACGCTTGCTTGTAGCTTCTAGCTTTGCTCATACATGGATGATGATAAAAACTATACCTTTTTAAAGTTTTTAATTGCTATATGAAATTAAAGTAAATTAGAAATGGTGTATGAAAGCGAAAACAGTTGTGAGTGGAAAGCTTAGGAGGGCGATTCGGGCGAATGCAGTTTTTTCGAGTGTGAGTGGAATTGTTTTTATTGGATTTGCGGGTTGGTTGGCTTCGTTTACTGGAATTATTAGCGAGTTGATAATCAGAGTAGTTGGGATCGGCCTGGTTGGGTTTGCTGCGTATTTGTTTCTTCTGACGAAAGTGAAAGAAGGAATATTTGAGCCTGCTAAAGTGTGGAGTGTCGTTGTTGGCGACTATTTGTGGGTATTGGGGTCTCTCGTTGGTCTAGCTCTTTGGCATGGGGCGTTGACGAGTGAGGGACTATACCTGGTCTCAGCTATTGCCTATCTTCGTTGGCGTGATTGCCAGTCTCCAAGCGTATTTTCTAATAAATGCTGAGAAGACCCCTTAAAAGGCGCATCATTCGACTAGCCATGAGTGGATGGCGAGTAGTGAGACGACGACTGCGAGTGATACACCTAGGAGCGTTAAAAGGTAGCTTTGTTTTGGAGCTCGTACTTCATTGGTAGCAATCGGCTTTTTTTGGGAGAAAGCAAATAGAAAAATTGCTGATATGAGAAAACCGAATACGTTCCACCAGAGCCAGATCATTTGAGGAACTGCGAGCCAAATAATGACGTTGACAGCTACTCCTGCGATGAAACTGGAGATCGCGGAGGTGGGCGACTTGAGGGTTCGCTGGGTTAATAAGAAGACGAAGCAGGCTAGAATGGGGCCGTTGAAGGCGGAGCTGATTGCGTTTACCAAAACGAGGACAGTGGCTTGGAACCCGCTAAAGAGAAACGCTAGTCCGCAGCAGGCGACGCCGAAGATGACGGTTAGACTGCGGGCACGTTGAAGGGGGTTCCGAAAAAAGGGGAACGGTAGCTTCTTCCCATCGAGAAAATCTTTTTCGAGGGCAGCGCTTAGAGAGTTGATGTTTGAATCCAGGCTGGACATGGCAGCGGCGAGAATTTCGGATACAATGATGCCTTTGAGACTTACAGGGACGTACTCAATAATGAAATACTGAGCAATGAAGTCTGGGTTTTGCCCCATCATTTTGCCTTGCAGCCATTCGGATTGTTGAAAGAAGAGCCCGAGGAGAACGCCGAAACTGCAGTAGGTAAGTACGAGTGGGAAGCGTAGGCTACCATTGAGCAAGATGGCTTTGCGGGCGGTGGCGACATTTTTTGCAGCTAGTAAGCGCTGTGCCTGGCTTTGATCGCAGCCATAGTAGGCGAGGTAGAGGAAAAAGCCGCCGATTAGCATGGGGCAGAAGCTGTAAGACTGACCGTCGTTAAGACCGTTTCCAGAAAATTGATAGATGGAGAGTCGATTGGAGTCGAAATTGCTCAATGCCTCCCAGGGCGAATCAATCAATGTCAAGAGGACGATACTACAAATAAGGGCGCTGAGCCAGAGGACCACGAGTTGAATGATGTCGGAATATATATCAGCTTCGATCCCGCCGATGGTCGTGTAAACCAGAGAGAGCCCGCCGACGAGGAGAATGCTCATAGGCAAGGATAATCCCAAGCATACGGATACGACTACGGACATGGCGTAGAGAGCGACGCCGGTGGTCAGTCCGCGTCCGGCGATGAGGAGGGCACTCAATGCTAAGCGCGTAGAGCGTCCCATTCGCTCTTCGACTGCCGAGAAGATTGTTGTGGCTCCTTCCTTCTTGTAGCCGATTACAAGATACAAAGTACCGATTGCGGCGAGCG
>JAKYXN010000047.1 GCA_022538095.1 Puniceicoccaceae bacterium K14
ATCCATGCTTAACGGTTTCATGGAAGAGGCACCCTAACTGCTTTTTGAGAAAAAGCGCTATTAAAATGCGACTATTTTAAAGAAAGTTGCTCTAAAACATAACTCTATCAGAAAATTCAAATTCTCATTCTAAACAGGCAACAAAAAGCCAACTCTCTAAGATATGAGAGTTGGCCGGCGTCGACTGGAATGATATTTTAAATACAAAAAACTGAAACGGATAAAGCGTTCCCTAATGTTCTGAGGCGGTGGTGCTATTTATCGCTCTTTTGGTTTATTCGACTTAACAATTCTTGGAGTAGTTGTGGGTTATTACGAATCATAGTGAAAAAAGTATTTTTTTCATCCTCACTCTTAATTTCGCCTAAAACAAATCGTTCTATTTGCTTGATGCTCTCGTCTGACTCAGCTTCCGAGTAGAGCTGAACTTCTAGGTCTTGGGCTTCGAGAAATTGGAAGAATTTTGCGAAGTCGTTTTCGATATTGGCCGTCATAAGTTATCGGTTTTTCGTTGGATTTTCTTCTAGGTCAAGATTGTAACTTTCTTGGTTCTCAGAGTTCGCTTCAATTTCAGTACGCTCATTCAAAAAATTAGTTGCGATTTTAGAGAGGTCTTCCCATGTGAAATGAAAATGAGGGTCGACTGTTTTTATATATGCTAACGTTTCGGTTTTCAGTTTTTGCAGACACGCAGCAATTTTTCTGGAAACTTTGGCGTTGCTGTATCCAAGGATCGTTGCGACGTGACCTTGTTTGATCCCGTGACAGACGAGGGTTGCTAAAACGTAGTCTTCTGCAGGCACGGATTGTCGAGCATGCCGTAAGGCATCTGCCAGAATCTCGCTATCATCACCAAGGCTGGGAGGTGATGTTGCTACTAGTGAGTTGGTTGGATCGTTTGTGGGGAGTTGTTCGTCAAGGGGTTGCTGGCGAGATTGTTTTCGAACGAAATCTCGAAAGTAGTTTTTAGCGGATCGACGGAGCCAAGCCAGAAGTGGAGCTTGGGGGGACCATTTTAATAGACGCGGTTCCCTACTTCCATTGTGGTAAACGCATTCCGTTAGAAAATTTGCTATGAGTTCTCGAGCGTCGCTTTTCTCCGCGCCTGAATTTATGAGGAAGTCAATAAGAGACTGGTTGTATACTTGGTGAAAGCTTTCTTGTGCTTCAGTCTCGCCAGAGAGGCAGCGACTTACTAGAGTCTGCTCTTCAATTCGGTTTTTAGGTTCCATTGCAGCGTGTGGGAAGAGTTGGTTGAGGTTGCTGTAGATGACTTAGTTCGTAATTCCTGTCGAAATACAAAGGGTGAAGCTACGCTGCGTCAAGCATGGGGAGCTTTGGAGGAATATATTACAATTTGCGTTTGAGGGCTTTTGATGGGCCGTCACCTTGCAAGCAGGATACTTCTAGTCCACTCCGTGCTTCATCGAGTTCACCTTTTTGGAAATGAGCCAGGCACCTCTCGTAATGTTTGGCTCGAAGTTCAAAGCCATCATGGTTTCGGACCGTTTTAATTTCGAATATTTCAACCGGATTTGATTGCCCGCGTAAAGTGACGCGATCAATGAGCCTGTAAGGTGGGGGGGAGGACATTTCCTTTAAGAAGCTACTCGTTACAAGTGTATCCACACTGTAGAATTTGGTGAGAGATTCGAGGCGCGCAGTTGTATTTACAATATCTCCTAGGAGTCCGTAGTTCATGCGGCCTGTAGTCCCTTTGTTCCCTACCAGCCCTACGCCGCTATTAAGGGCGAAGCCTATGCCGAAGAGTCCGCGAAACGATTTATCCCAGTTCTTATCATATTGATCGATTGCTAAAAGAATCTCGTTGAGAGCTGCGTAGGCATGGTCGGCTGGAGTATCGATGGGGTTGGGCTCTCCCCAGTATGCGAGGAACTGATCCCCCACAAGATTTTCGAGATTACCGCGTTTTGTGAGACATGCTTCGGATTGAATTTCGAATAGGCTGGATACGTTGCGAAACACGATTTTTGAGTCTATGCTTTCGCAGATCTGGGTAAAGTTTCGCAAATCGGAAAGAAGAAGTGTCAATTTAGTTTCTCTAGGTTCTAGTGCCCCTGGCCTTTGCAGGATGTCTTGATATACTTTGGGCGAGAAATAAGCGCCTAAAGTATCGTCCAATCGTTTGCGAACAAAGGTTTCTTTGAGGAGGTTTTTGCAGAAATTAACGAGGACTAGAGTAGAGGAGAGTGCGATTAGAAAAGTATTTTGTAGATAAATTTCCACTACAAAAAAAACCATAGCGAAGCACAAATTGACGATCCCGAGCCAAATGACAGAAACGTAGGAATATCTTTCTGCGAGCGGTATTATTAGAGTAAATGAAAACACAATAAATCCGATGGCCATGATATTCGAAAGCTTTGTTGCGAGTTCTATTCGGTTTCCGCTCAAAAGGTCATTAACGGCGTTTAAGTGCAGATTAACTAGCGGTTGGCTTACTCCAAGTGGAGTCGTTCCGAGATCTGCACCATCCTCTCGAAAAGAAATGATGACCATTCGACCCGCCAAAATATTTTTTTCCGATTCACTGGCGTTGCGTAATTCTTCTAGATTGAAACTAGCGATCATGGGAAAGATTCCTAATGGGCGAGGTGAATCATCAAACGATTCTAGCCTCTCAAGAGTGCTGAAATCGTTTGATAAGCGAAACAATACGAGTTCTCCATCTATTGGCTCTATTTTCAAGTTGCGGTGTTTAGCATAGCACTGGAGCGCGAGGCTTGGAAGTAGAAATTCTGAAAGAGGTTGTGTGTAGTTGTATTGACGATATATTCCGTCTGTTTCTGGGGATATATTTATTAGTCCAGAGTTAAATTCGGATTCCAGGGTTGGAAGAGAGCGTCGATGTATCTTGCTTTGATCGGCTGGACTTCTTGCTATATAACCAGCCAGTACGATATTGAATCCAGATCGTTTGCTAAGTTCTTTGAGGGAGTTGTGAAATGATGTATTGAGCTCTTTAATTTCGCTTCCTAAAAATACGTCAATTCCTATTGTACTAGCTCCTAATTGATCACATAATCTCACTGCATCAATAAGTGCATTGTAAAAAGTTTGGGAAGAATGTTCTTCAGCTGTTACTATGTCTTTTTCTATCGATAGGTGAGCGATTTCAGAGGATGTAGTAGGTTGTTCAATCCTGGCCTTGGCTTTGTATAACGAATCATAGTACACCCATTCCCAATTACCTAGTGGCTGTTGGTTCGTTAGTATTCCCAATGTACCTACAGCAAGCAGAATGCCTGGCATAAGGAGACGCGACCTTAGAAGCAATGGGAGTGAGCTTTCCAGGAAGCTTAAGACATTTTCGTTTTTAGACTTACTCATTCACTGCTCTTAGGGAGCTTAATAGTGGCAAACCCGCGTTTAGTTGGGTCAAGTGGTATGAAGCCTGATATTGTATATTCTTGGATGGGTGATTCCTCGGAAAGGGCTTCGGAGTCTTCTCCTCTGATTATCAATCCACCGACTGTCACCTGCTGCCTTTCCAGATTATTTGTCTTTATTTCGAGTGTTTTGCTCCGAAATACCCAAGGGTTTGTTCTCCGTGCGAATTCAGAATGAAGCATTTCTAAATGATCAATTTCTCCTTCGTTATTTCTGATTATGGAATATAAGTTTTTAACTTCATTTAGGCCATTGTCGCTTGGGTCTGCTAGAAAGATCCTAATAGACATTGGAGGCATGTCTAGAAGGTTGGCTTCAAAAGTTATGAGAAAGGCCTTCTTTCTTTCTCCCCTGTCTAGCGACAGTGTTTTTAGTGGAATGTGATAGAGGGGATTTCTCTCTTCGCTATTTTCGTATAACACAAAACCATCTAAGTGAGTCGGAGATTCAATAGTGAGCCAGATATTCAATTTTTGGTTTATTGATTCTAGGAAGACTTCGTATTCAATCTCATTTTCCCTCGCTTGCGCGTTTAGAGCTAAAAGCGTTGAAAGCCCGAGCATAGTATACAGTAAGTGAATAAGGGTTACGTACATTCTAAAGTTGATTGTAAATAATGAAAGACGCCCAGAAATAGGGATGTGCGAAGGCATTTTTTTGATCTGGCGGTTCCAAAGAAAATTCAGGAAATTGAGTGTGCGAACGCAAAGTGGATAGAGTGCCCCTTTGGGGTTCCTTTAACATTTCTTTCTGAGCATACTGAACTGCCGAGGCGTAGTCTTGTCCATTTTGAAGCTCTTGGTAAAATGCGTTCATAAAAAAGGCAGCTCCTTGGTCCGCAATGGGCCAGAGTGAGGCGATTACTGTGTTGACTCCACGGTTTTGTAAAAGTGTTGCCATGCCTTCACCTTCGGAGCCTGAACGAGCGGCAAAGTCTCCTAGTCCGGTTTCGCAAGCCGACAGGACTACAAGTTCCTTATTTTCCAAATTGAAATCTGAGAAGTCTGAAAGCGATAAGTGCTGCCCATCGCCAAGAAGTAAAAACGATTGGCTCATATTCCCAGGTTTTAGGGCAAAGTGGCTGGCGAAATGAAGCATCGAAAAATCTGATTCGATGGCTCTTTCTACCTCGGAACGGTTGAAGTCTTTGTTTAACCAAACTTTACCAGGAAAAAAACCGAGTTTGTCGTGCTCTCCTTCTTTGACGATCGTATCGAGTTCTCGTTCTACGTTTGGTATTGGAAAAAAACCTGAATGACCCGAACTTGAGCCAAAGCCTGATACTTTTTTGTTTTTTTTGCTCTTAATTTGGGTGGCCGATCCTATTTGATTTAGGTTGATTAATTTGTACTTTTCAAACAAGTACATATTGTTTTTATGGTCTCTCAACGCACTAAATGTTACGTACTGCAGAGACTTGTCGAGAGATAGAAATAAAGTATCAATTTTGGCAGATTGGAGAAATTTTTCGGCAGGAGATATTAGCTGCTTGTAAAGCTCGGAGCAAAAATCCAGTGGATCAGAGCGGTGATCACGGAGCAATTGCACAGTGTCGAAGATTAGCTTATTGAGACTTGTAGGCTCAAGTTCGATATTAAAGGATGTTTGGGTATTCTTTGTTGTTATGATAACCTTAACGTGATTCTCCCCGAATACAGCTTGGTAAATGGCGGCGTTAGGGTGACGCAGAGATAGAGTCTCTGACCAATCACTTTTTAGTGTAGTAGTGTTTCGAACTGATGGATACGCCTTTTTCCAATCGTCTACTTTATTGAGAAATTGATTTCTCGAGGTTGAGAAAACGGTTTCGTCCGAGTGTATTGTGCGATTATTGTTTGCGTCTAAAAGTTTATTTCCGAGTTCTTGAATGTATTGCTCAAACAGCCGTTCGAGAGCTCTCTCGCTTTTATTTAAAGGAATATTTGAGCGCTCTATGGAGGCCGTTCCAGGTGCGAAATTAACATACTCTTCCTCTTTCAACATTTTGAGAACGGTTTGGGCTTCTGGAAGTCGTCCGGATTCGATCAATAATACCGAAAGGTAGCGTAAGGTTGGGCTTATCTTTTGAAGAAAAGCGCTACGTAGGGCGAGGGGTTGTCGTGCTATGTCTGAACGGGCGCTCTGAATGCTGTTGATCGCTCGCTTACCGATGAGAATAGCGACATCGGGGCTATCGATATTTTTGTAACTGGATGCAAGGTTGATTTGAAAAAGCGCCCTATAAAATGGGGTACTAGCTTTAGTAAGGGTTTGGATATAGTATGCTTCTTCGTAATGGTTGGTCGCTTCCTCCTGGCGCCCAAGTTCTATTAAAGCCTGACCGATATTGAATAGGTTTATTGAAATTTCCGATAAGCTCTTTTCGGGAGCCTCGTCGTAAATTTGCTGGGAAGAGAGGAATAGGTCGAGTGCTTGTTGGGGGAGGTTTGTTTCTAGATAATGCGTTGCAAGGTTACTTTGAACGGTGGCCAATAGAGGGTGATCTTTACCGAAATAGCTTTTGGTTAAAGTGTAGGTTTCTAAGTATGCCTCGAAGGCTTTTCTCGTTTGTCCAGAGTCGGAGTAGGCACAAGCCAAGTTGTTGAGTGATAGTATAGTCGCTTGGTTTGTTTGTGGAAGTATGGAACTATTAGTATCGTATGCTAGAATACGTAATTCCAGAGCGTCGTCGTAGCTCCCTATTCCTTGATAAACATTTCCTAGATTAGTCAATACGTTAGCGTAGGTGGGTGTGGGGTACCCGATGTAGTCGTCGTGCAGTTGCTTGCATTGTTTCAATTGATTGATACTATCGTTGTGCTTGCCTAATTTCTCGAGAAGTCCCCCATACCCAGCAAGGAGTTCGATATAAAATGGATGCCCAGCAGAGAGGTTTTGGGAGCTAACTGCAGCTTTGCAAATATCAATCGCACCTATGTAGTCAGCCTCAGCCTCTGAGAATAATCCCAATCGCATTTTGCAAGTTCCTAGGTTCATTAGGCTAAGGGCTCGGCTAAAAAGATTGGTTGGTTGCAAAATATCAAGAATGTCGATACAGCGTTCGAAGGTTGTAATCGCTTCCTGGTATTGTGCGGTTTCACTCAAAGCGACACCTAAGAGATAGAGGCAGCCTTCGAAGGGTTGAAGAAATTGTGGGTCGCTAGGTGTGTCGCGCTTGGCAATTGGCCTGAGTAGGCGAATGGTGCGTTGGTATTCGCGTGTCTGATTGTTCAGCTTGCTCCCGGTGCTAAATGCGCTTTGAAGCATTCGAAGATCGAGTTGAGGAGCTTCTTCTAATTGCTGTATGAGGTTGTCTTCTTTGTACCCGGAAACCGATTGCTGCTTAGTTTTTTTTAAGGAGGCGTGCGTTGGGCTTTGAAACAAAAAAATGCTAACCAGAATTGTGACGCCAAATTTGAAAGGAAAGTGTATCATTAGCGCTTTTGGGCTAAGTGAATTAGAATAGACTTAGCTTCTAGAGGATGAAGATTTGGAGCAGTAGATAAGATACGAGCTAATATACCTGAAAGTCGAGGAGCGGCATAACTGGTTCCACTAGTAGCCTTAAATCCGCCATTTATCCAGGGAAGGCGGAGATTGGTCCCATTGGCATAGAATTCCACCATACGTTTTCGGTTGTATCCAAAATTTAATCTACTTAAAGCTGGTGCAGTGTCTGAAGCAGTGACGCTAGAGAAGTAAGCGGGCCAGACCTGTTTTCCGATATTGCTGTTATTGCCAGCTGCGATTATGTGTACTCCGTTTAGGTAAGCAAAATCGACCCATTTTTTGAAGATAGGCAAAAGGCTGGGCTGCTCACAACCAAAGCTGCAGTTGATTATTTGGTAGCCTTTTCGAATGGCCTCCATAGCCGCTTCGTAAATCATTTCGGACTTTGAGCTTCGCTCTGTGCCGAAAACTCGAAAGCTTCCGATTTCTGCCATTGGTGCGGTATCCCAAACTAGGCTAGCAACAGCTGTTCCATGACCGAATATATCTAGACCATTGTTGGGGGATATTATGCGTTTTCGAGCTTTAGCGTTGCCGATGCGTTCAGTGGTGATCTGAAGGTCGTCCTTGAGCCGTTTCCCGGAGAATACTGGATGATCTATCTCTATTCCCGAATCTATAATAGCTACCTTAACTCCTTTTCCGTCACCATCTTCAATCAACGAAGAGATGAACTGAGGTTCGTGCCATTTCGTGAGGGGGCTTGTTTTTACTCTCTCTTGCCGAGACATATTTCTCTCATTTCGCTATCGATTAATTTTCCAATGACTGCCGAGCTTGATTGTAATGTATTCAAAATGTGGTGCTCGTAATCGTTTTTGCTTTTTTCTGGCTGTACGGAATCAGGCGAGAAGTTGATAGCAGAAATTACACCTCGTATAGCCCCTGCGTAGAATAAGGGGACGATCGCCATAGATTCGGTTTTAAGTTTGAGCATTTTATCCAGGCTGTCATCGTGCTTTCTGTTGTTTTCGATGTCCTTTTCTAGGAAGGGCATTTCCGTAGCAAATACCATGCTAATGATTCCCTGATAGATTGGCTGTTTGAATTTTAGAACGAAATTATCCGAATGTATACCAGAGTTGTAGATGGGTACTAGGTTTTTACCTAGTTCATCGACAATCCAAATCGACCCTTCGAGAGCGTTTATGTCCTGAAAGCAGCTCAAGAGATATCGCCCGGAGACGAATTCGACAAGGGATGCCATTTCAGCGGGGCTCGCTGTTTCTGCAAGCGATTGGAGTGCATTGTCGAGTCTGCTTGCAAATCCTACTATTTCGGGATCTGGAATATAATTAAAGGATGTCATGATGAATATTTTGTGCCAAGTGTGTCCATCGCGTGTGCCTCTTGCTCCTATTGATTGGCTCCTGAAGTCTTTTCAAGCGCGATCCGGTTAGTCGTTCAATCTTTTTCATGTGGCTTCTGACCTTGCTTCATCGATTCGATAGAAGCCCTGAAAAGGTATTGCTATGAGAGAGGATTGGGTCGCTTAGGCAGTTGGGTTGGTTTCTCCAATAATTGTCGACCTGATCTTTTTCTGGTCAGATCACTTCGGGTTGTGTCATTCAGGCTGTTTGTGATAGCTTTCGTTTGCTATTACTGGGTGAAATTCGCTTTTATTGTATTTAGTATTAGGTGACTCTTTTTTTATAGGCGAAATAGATTTTTAAGCCTATGAGTAGCGCAAAAATCCAGAACGAATACCCCCAAATATAGTCGAATAATCCAATCGAGTAGTGAGGCATCGGATCGGAGAACAAGCCTTTATCTTGGTTTTCTTTGATGAGTTCCTCAGAGAGAGGATAATAGGTTCCGATTGGGTCGCTTGATTTCGTAAGGACGTATCCTTGATCAATTGTATACAGAGGAAAAACAAAAGAATAGCTAGCTGTTTTGTACTTTAAAAAGTAACTTTCACCATTGGATTCTTCTGTGTCCAATCTTTGGACTGTGTGAAGACTCTCGCTCGATCCGAAGGAGAGTGGTAGTTTGCGAGCTTCTGCTTGGGAGGTAAAAAGAAAGCTGAATATAGCTGTAAGTAGGAATATCTTTTTCATGATAAAATTTTTGAATTAAGTTTTCCGCATAACGTTTCGATTTTTTGTTTTTGTGCTTTGGGGAACAAGTATACTTTAGGTGAGGAAAGGTGCGTTTTGATAGAGACTGGGCCCGTTTTCCCCGGCGTGTTGAAATGGTCTCTGTTTCCGAACCGGATGGTAGATCTGTCTGCTACTTATAGGCTCGTTTGTAGTTTTTGAGAAATGAGGCGGTTCTCAACGTAGTTGGCAACATGGCTGGCATTCACCCTTCTAATGGTTTTATCGCTTAGCATTTTGACACCACCATTTCGCGTAATTTCGAAACGAGCCTCTACGAGACAGTCGCCGTAAATTAGCATAGCATCAGCGTTCCACGTTCCGTCGGGGCGACGCTGAATTGAAATGGGATTTGCATTCAGGATTTTTCTCTGGAAAGTTGTGAGAAACGAGGAGTGAGGGTCGATGATTTGAAAGACGCCTTGTTCACTTGCGATTGAAGATGCGAAGAACTTCAAGTACTCACGGACTTGATCAGAGTTGGATAGGACGAGATCGATTTGATCATTAAAAGAGTGGATTGGCTCGCCTCCGTCTCCTAAAAGCTCAACAATTGATTCTCCGGTTACAGCGATGAAAAAGTATGAGCCTGGTGAGTACATTGACTTGGCCTCAGCGAGAACGACTTCTCGTCCAGGACTTGAGTAGAATGGAAGCGTTTTGGTACGGACGCTGTCGATGGCTACGCTATGTCCAGTCTTCGACTTTAGTTTCTTGCTTGCCCAATTAACCCAATTTTCGCCCTGATTCGACCAATGGCCGTTCACTGTTGGTTCTGTAGGTAAAGCTCCGAGTTGATTTGGGTCGGCTTTTTCAATTAGTTTAGAGCGTACAGGTTTGTCGGGTTTTCTGGTTGAAACCATGGGTTTTGTATGGGTCGATTGCCGTTGCTTTGGACCCATTGTGGCCTTTTCGAAGCCATCTGGATCAAATAATGCCCAGAGTGCTCCAGCAACGAGGGCTGTTCCAACTACGGTCTCTGTTATGTCAGCGTCGCGAGACTTTGTCTTTGTGAGGAGTCTGCTTGGGTTGACCCAGTCGATTCCACCCGTGTCGTACTGGACTTTTACCATTCCTCGTGCGGTGTCGATTCTCTTTACGAGTACAAGATCGTTATCTGAGAAAACGTTGTTCATAAAATAGGTATCTCCAATATCAACTTGATTCAGTGGTACGGCTTGAACTGAAAAGGAGAATAATGAGATTACGGCAGAGATCTTACATAGGGTCTTGTTCATTTTTGGACGATCTTTTGATGATTGTATGAAATGTGTTCGTAGCCTAACGATTGAGGATTGTCGCTTTTGCGCTCTTTTTTTAATAGCATTAGCTGTTTATGGTTATTTGGTTTGTATCATTATGTTGATGTTCAAGCACTAGTAATGAATGGGTTGCCCTGTTTGTATTAAGATAGTTAAACTAATACTATTTTGCCCTCTTGGAATATGTTTCCGGATTGTTCGGGAATGACGGATTTTTGAGGTTGATATTATGTAGTTATTATATTACTACTGTTTTTTGAAAAAGTCTAAAATGTTCAGGTCCATCGTTCTGAATTAATGGTAGACCTCGTTTTGCGATTCTAAAACTTATGCCTTGTCGGAGTTTTTTTTTGAAATTGCGCAAAATCAATAATTCCGTCCGTTAGCTTTCGTGTCGGCGAGTTCAACGGCAATACCAGTCCCTCGAAACGCGAAGAATTTTAGAAGAAGTTTAAGTAATATGACCTGTAGCTTCAGCGATTCTAAAGAGCTGTTTAGTGAGACTTGTTAGCGTATCTAATAAATGGATCTATTTGGAGATTTCGTCGAATTAGAGAAAACAACAAAACAATCTTGATTCAAATGAATAGAGAAAATACTCAGAACAAAAACACTCTTCATCCCATTTCTTACTTTTTCGTAGCCAGTGGAGGAGGTGTCGTTGGAACCGACTACGCTAGTTGGGTAAATGTCAATCCACTGGTTGGCGCAATTATCGGAGGAATTATTAGTTTAGTGATCCTTGGAGTCGCTAATAGTATGATATCTGAAAAAGAACAAATCCAAGATTTCTTCAGTGGCATCGGTTCCTTTATTGGTTTAATCGTTGGTGCTGTGATTGCACAAAACAATTCCGACGTTGGCTATGCTTGGGTTATCGGTGGTTTTTTTGGAGCAGGAATAGGATATGGTATTGGGCAAATGATTGCAGGATTATTGGTTTTTGTAGCTTTTGCTGTATTGTTACTTAGCCAAGGCCCTATTGGGCTCGCTTTTCGCACATTCATTATGAATTTGAATTAACAGAGCACGTTGTTTCGAGAGATTCCCGATTTTTGTATGTGAAAATAAAATACATAATTGCTTGGTTGCTCCGTTTTTGCAACGGAGCGACTTTGTTGCAGAAACTCCATCATCCCCCATCCCGTTCCATGAAGAAAGAATGTGATTCGTTTTATTTAAATGCCAACTTCGGTGCAAAAATTGCTTTTTCGAGCGTTAAGCTTGTGAACACTCGATTATAATTCGTTAACAATTAGCACTATGAAATTGGTTTTCGTTCCTTTGTAGGAATGGTTCGTGCTGCTGAACTTCTTTGTTGAGCGTAAAAAATTACGCCGTTTCATTACATAGAAATTTAGCTAAATTTTAGCAAAATTCCTATTTTTAGATTGCAACTATTACTTATTAGATAATTACATTTACTTAATGCCTGATTCGGCATCCTCCTGAACTTTGCTTTAACTCATAGGCTGTTAGATCCCTAGATAAGTGCAGTAAAAGAGTTTACTAACGCTTAGAGATTGGCCTTAGCGAGACCTCCAATTAATGAAGAATCACCATCTTAATAGCTTTCCCTATAATGGACATTTGCTCCTCTTGGCTCTCTTAATCCTTTCTCAAAATTTTCTTTCAATAATGGGTGGAGAAACAGGAACTTCAGACCTGCCTAAAGCTACTGAAAATCGGCAATTGGAAGACCATCAGAATGGGAACGAGTCGGCTGCAGACGAAGAGTTGAACAGTGAAGGTAAAGCTTCAACGGCTAGCCATAATAAGGCTAAGCCAGTTCCGAGTCTCCAAGAAATCGAGAAGGAGCTATTCGGTGAAATTCAGCGTCTCCGTTGGAAGATCGGTGCTAATTCGAAAATGCTCGACTCTCTGAAGTCGGGACGTGAGGAAGGCGCTGTCAACGAATCAGGCATAGTGATTCAAATGGAGCGTGAGAAAGCGCTTTTCGAGGGGCTTAAGCGCGATGAAGAACTCCTTTTGAGTTTGGAAAAAGAGCATGCGAAGCTCTTGAAACGTACGAAAGCAGCGTCATCTCAAGAGAAAATTGTACAGAAACTGAAGAAGACTGTTGTGGATGCTGATATAATCGAAGGCCCTCAATTTGAAGAAGAGAAAAGAGTCCGTGGTTCCGCTGCACTTCTTTTTGACTCGATTACTACTTCAGCACCGATTGAAGGAAAGACCTCCACCGATTTGCTCGAGAAGACTGTTAAAGAAATTAGTACAGAGCAATAGAGGATAGAATTCATCTGAACTATACAGACTCTAATAACCCACCCTTTTAACTCACAACTTTTAACTATTATGAATTTGAGAATTCCAATGCGTATCCTTAGCGGCATTTTTGTCGCTTTGAGTTTTTCTCTTGTAGTTCCGCAAACGACAGAAGCGGCTTATCGACTCACGGTCGGAGTGGCTCCGTTCAGCCATGACGTTTCAACGTTGAAAGAGGAGGAATCCGAAACCACATCTGTTCCGCCGGAAGATGACGAAGCGATAGTTATTCCTGGCCTTGATGGGATGGAAATAGAGATCGAAGAAGCTGAGAAAACTGAAGAAGAGGTGGCGGAGGAAGCTGCCGCATTATCTGCGGCTATTATTCAACCTGAATTTGAACGAGCCAGTTTAGAGATTCGAAACGCAGAAGCCTTAGCTCTACAAAATTATCTTAGAATAATGTTGGATAAAAAAGGAGGCGAACTTTTTGATAAAGTCATTAATGCGCCTGCGGGAGTAAATAGTTCTAGTTCTTTGGCGGCATCTGTAGACTTATGGGTGGAAGTTACAGTAGAAGCGGCGAATGCTGAAAAATTTGCTATTAGAGTGAACGCTTCTACGAGCGCCGGTGAATCTATTTTGAAAAACAAGAAATTCAGTCAAGCGATTGCGAAAGACGTTTTTGTCAACAGCAAGAATCAGCTTAAAGAGGGCTACCATGAAACCTTAAGCAAAGTTTCTGAAGCTATTGTATCTGGCCTTAAGGCAAAGAATTTAAAGGGTGACTACGATCGTTACGAAGACTTCACCAACCTGAAATTCGCTGTTTACATGGCACCTGAGGTTTTTAACAGGGACAATTACCTCAACCGCCGCGGAAGTAAGATTAAGTCGCTCCCCTCGGAGGATGACAGTTATTATCGAGAGGCTCTAGAAGCGCGGTTGGCCACGGTAGAAATTTACCAGAATTTCGATAGCAATGTTGTCGAGACAGGGCGCAGTAAATCCTATTCGAGCTACGCGGTTTGGCGTTATAGAAGTTTTCTTGCAGCAAATGAATATCTTGAAGCTCGAAAGGAAATAAAGGCCTTACAAGGTAAAATTGCTAAAGCAGTCGCTCTGAAGCTACTCGGGCCGATCGTTATCAACGAATTTCTCAAAAATAATAACGTCGCTCAGGAGCTTGGTTTGGGGGAAGATTTTGACAAGATACAGGACGCCGCTGTTATTATCCTTACTCTTAAGTCGCTCTCGGATATTTTCATGATCCAAGGTGGTCGCATTCAATTCAACGAAGAGAAGTTACGCCAGAGTGACTCTAATTTCGGTAAGAAGTTCACTGAACGCCGTGAGAAGATTGGAGAGCTTTCTGTGGATTCTAACGTTCACGCTGAAAAGCTGATCGAGTTGCAAAAATCTTTTACGCATGATCTTGCCCCAATTGATATCGAATACCGAGGTCGTTCCTTTACGTTAACCGGACAAATTGAAGATAAGGTGGCCGCTTTGCAGCGAATCTTGAGAGAAGATTACAAACAAAGTGTCTCTCAGGCTTGAAGCCAAGCAGGTAGTCTCTCGCCTTCATCATTGAAATTTAGACCTGTGATTCCTCTCTCACTCAGCAATCGTATTGGACGCATTTATACAGCTTTATTTGTATTGGCGGCAGGAGTAGTTTTTCACAATCCGAGTTTGTTAGCTCAGGAAATTGGAACTGACGAGGCTCTCAATGGAGATGCTCAGGCCGTCAAGAAAAGCTATGATGCATTACATGAAAAGTATAGCAAAAAGCTTGAGTCCATGTCGAATGATGATTTTAAAAATAAGTTCTTTCTTGAAATAATGGAGGATGTTTCGAGTGGAGATGATCGTATCCAAGAATTGGAACAATTAGGGGACGCTGCGGGGCTTGTGATAGCATATAACGCTCAGGCAAAACTTATTGAACAGTTTTTGGAAATGATTGAGACGTCGGATTCGTTGGGGAGCCGACGTCACGGAGTGCTAGCGGAGCTCGATCGTTTGGAGAAAGATGGAGCAAGTCGACACGAAGAAACGCAAAACCGCTATTCTGCATTGAGAAAGGTGTTTGCCGATATCGAATCCTCAACTATCAAGGAAGGGGATTTTGAACTGGCCCAAGAGCAGTTAGAGGAATTGTCGCTTCGTTGTTCTTTGTTGCAGTCGGACATTGATCGATTGTTTGAGCTACAATGGCGTGCTGCTCAGGAAGCGTTTCGAGTAGCTTCTGATTCGATGGATACTGAACTGCTGGCTGTGCGCAAATTACGCCCAAGTTTTTCTGCTGCTCAGTCTCTTCATCAGAGGGTGAAAAAGCGGTATAGAATAGTGCCTTTGTTGAAAGCTGCCCAAGCGGATGAGCGAGACAAAAACCATGCTCAAGCGATTAGTTTATATGAATCGATTTTGGAACTCGATCCGATGACAGAAGAGGCCCAAGGCAAAGTTCAAGAAATCGAAGCACTTGCTAGCGAGCAAATCATTAAGGAGTCTTTGCGAGAGGCTTTGGAATTGATTACCGATGGGAAACCGAACATGGCCCTTGTCCCTGCCAAGCGTGCTCTCAAGCTTTCGCAAGTCTACGGTTTTGACGTTACTTCGGCTCAGTCACTTGTCGATAGAGCGAAAAGGGACGATAGAAGTGAAAAAGTCAGGTTTGGGACCCAACAAATTCGAATCGCATTGGATAACAAGGATTGGGGAAATGTGATCACGGTAGCGGATTCGGTTCTCAACATCCAACCAGGCGACCATTTTGCGAGCACTGCTCGGGAGAAGGCTGTTGAGCAACGAAGGCAAATTGCCAGTATGGTGGAAGTCATCGCTCAAGGGAACTTTCATTTAGACAAGGCAAGTCAAGAAATGGATCGTCCGCTTGTCGAGTACGTCGTCAATTTGCTTGATGAGTCGAGGGCTAAGTATCCGGATGCTGTTGATGAAAATTTCGTAGTATTAGAGAAACGATCGAAGGAACTCCTTGCGAGTTTTGATAGTACGATCGATGTGGAGTTTGTCTCGAATCGGCGAACGGAGATCGAACTGCGCGGATATGGAAAATTAGGAAAGTTTAGTCGTAAAACGGTGGCATTGAAACCTGGGAAATACAAAGCTCGCTGTACGCAGAAAGGGTATCGCGATAGGTTGATAGAAATAGAAATTAGACCAGGCGAGAATCGGGAGCCAATTTTGTTGGAGGCGGGAAAAAAGTTTTGATTGAGGTATGATTACATGAGCAAGGAGAAACGTTTAATGGAAAACCGTACTGGTGGAGTGGGTATGATGGTAATCCTCGCGATTATGCTTGGTGCTTTGGTGATCGGAAGCATTATTGTTTTCCGTGCTATGATGTTAGCTCCAGTGCTCTTTCAGTTTGAGGTGGAGCCAGAGAATGTGGAATACGCACTCCAGATAAATGCGACGCAAACTGTTAAGGGACAAGGAGCAAGTATGGTGGAGCTAAAAGAGGGAGTTAATCGGGTAGAGATAGTTGCTCCCGGCTATGAGAAGTATGTGAGCGAATTTATGGTAGATTCCGAGGGCGATAAAGCGTTGGCTATCAAGTTGAGACCTTTGCCCGGCTATTTGATGATTGAGACCAAAGATGCGGAGACAGGTCGTGTTGTGGAAGGTATCGTAATCAAGATTGATGGCGAGGAAATCGGGACGACGCCCATGAGCTCCTATCGAATAGACCCTGGAGTTTACAAGATTACTCTTGGTGACACAGGAAGCTATGTCGGGGTTCGTGGGGAAACTGAAGTCACGGTAAAAGGTGGAGGTATAGATCAAACTGAAACCATCGAGTTGATACAGAATACCGCGGAGGTCACCTTTAGGGTGCAGCCGCGTGGGGCGAGTATTTTGGATCTTAACCGAGGTGGACTTTCATTGGGGGTTGTCGCAACGGGAGAGAAAACGATCTCTTTTGATCTAAACCAGAATAGAAATCCGAGCATCGCTTTCGAACTCGACAACCATGAGACTTATAATTGGAGCACTCCATTGATGCCTGGACAATCACGAACGATTGACATTAAAATGGAACCAAAGCCAGCGGTTATCAAATTTAGTAGCGAACCTAGTGGAGCAAACATCTATCTTGATGGCGAATTTGTGGGTAAAACACCGATAGAAAAAATCGAAATTCCACCCAAAACAGACCTACAAGTTGTGATATCTAAATCCGGATACGAGGACAAAAGTCGGACCCTCGGGGGCATGATGCCGAATACATCACGGTTCATCAATGTGAAGCTTGTATCCAAAACCGGTAAGCTTGAGATTAAAAGCGATATTGAGGCGGCGGTTATAATCGACGGCGAGTTTGCTGGGTTCACGCCAGTTGATGGCGAGTTTCTTGCGGGAATTCGTCAAGTAACATTGCGAGCTCCTGGATACGAGGAAGAGCAATTTACGGTTGAATTGATTGCGGGAGATACATACCCATTGCATCACGATTTTAAGGAGCCTGTGGCTGAAGTTGAGGTCGAGGAGGAGCGGGAAATCAAGTTGCCAAACAAATTGGAACTAGTCGAAGGCCTCGAATTTATTCTTATTGGAGCAGGGGTTTTCGAATTCGGGGAGCCTGGAGATTCGAAGGAAATCACTATTTCTGAGCCATTCTACGTTAGTACGACAGAGGTACCAAGTTTCGTTTATGAGTCGATATCAGGCAACAGACGCGGTGAATTAGACAAGAACGGTTTCAATCTTAATAAGAGTGATTTTCCGGCAGTTAGGGTTAGTTGGAACGACGTCGCTTTCTTTTGCAATGAATTCAATACAACTCTCGGTTTCGGGGAAGTTTACCGTCAAGTCGGCTCTAGCTATACAACTACCGAGGAAGCCGTTGGGCGGGGAATTCGCATGCCAACCGAGGCAGAGTATGAGTATTTGATGCGAATAGACGATGGCAGCTTTCCACGTGTTTTTGGTTGGGGCGATGAGTGGCCACCTCCAAAATTTACAGATAATTTTGCTGATAAGACGGGTGCTCGTAATGACGTAGAAAATCCGATTAATGGATATGATGATGGGAATGCATTTTCCTCTCAAGTAGCTTCTTTCCGTTCGCACCCGGATGGCGTATACAATCTAGCAGGAAACGTTAGAGAATGGTGCCACGATGGGTTTGAACGTTCTTTCTGGCGTTATGCAAACTCGGTAGACCCGTTCAATTTTGCTGATGTTAGTTTACGCGTTGTAAAAGGAGGGAGTTACAATACGGGACAGAAGCGCGAGTTGATGGTCTCTTACCGAGATGGAAAGTCTAGAGAATCGAAAGCAGATGACCTAGGGTTTCGTGTCGTCCTGCCATCAGAAGCTTATATAACCCTGCTGAAGTCAAAATGAATAGGTCAATCGTATTTCGAACGCTAAAAACGTATATCGCATTCGCTTTCTTAGGATCGCCAGTGGCAGTGTTTTCGCAAGTTAACAGCGGGCCTCAAGCTCCGAAGGGATCTTCGATGCAAATGACGAGGAAATCACAGCCGAAGATAGATAAGGTCGCACGACGAAAAGCGGCTCGTGAAAAGGCAGATAAAATCATGCAAAAAGGAAAGCCATCCCGGTATCCTTACCGGTCTTCGGTAGAAATGCCTTCAGACGTCTAATGAAACGATCAACTACAAGGTTTATTTGCTGGAGCGTTTTATTTGTGGTAACTCCTCTTGGCAGCTTCGGCCAGCGCGGTCCTTATGATATTGAAGATCGCGAAGTTGATGCGAAGGGAAGCGCGGGTGATGGGCATGAAGCTGGTGCTAAGGACGATTCGGAACCGCAAACGCAAAGCGGGGAGTCTTCCCAATCTCAATCACCTAGCGAGGACACTACGCCTCCTGATTCCCCGTCAGAGAGCAAAGAATCGGCTGAGAGCCGTGCTGCGAAGCAAATCGAAATTCAAGCAAAAGCTCTAGAGGCTTCGCTAGAAAAACTTGATTCGAAGAGCAAAGAAGCTGAAGCGGATTCAAGCGATGAAGCGAAAGCTGTATCGGCTGCGGAAGCCGCAGAAGAGGTCGCTGAAAATGCGGAGAAAATGGGGGCTGGTGCTGCTTCCGAGAGCAAAGAGGAACTTGAAGAGGCGTTAGAGAGTGCGGGTGCTGCCGCTCAAGAGGCGATGACCGAGAAGGTTGAGGAACTTGAGAAGATGGTCAACGAAGCATTGCAGGATCCGGAGGGAAAAGGCCTCACCGAAAAGCAAAAAAAGCAGCTTGAAGAGACCGCTGAGGGACTCGAATCGCTGCAGGCGGAGTTGGAAAATCAGCAAGGAGAACCAACCAGCCCTCAAAAAGCGGCCGAACAGGCTGAAGAATTAAGCGAGCTTGCTAAAGCAAGCTCTGAAGCGCTCGACAAAAAGAGTGCCGAAGAAAAAGCGAGAAATTCTGAAAAGGAATTCTCTTCTATGGAGAGTAGTTTACACGAGCTGCAGAAAGCGATGGATGAAAGTCAAAGTGGGTCGGCCGGAGCGGAGCAGAAGCTAAAAAGGGCGTCTCAACAGCTGCAGAAGCAAGCGGAGCAGATGTCAGGTGATCCTGAATCCGATTCTGATCCCAGTGATTCGGCTGAGTCTCAGGCTGAAAAAGCAGCGGAGGCTGCTTCTAAAGCAATGGAGAAAGAGCTTGAAGCATTGGAGAAAGCGATCGATGGCCATACTGGAGAACGAGAGGAACAAGATCCGAAAACGAAAAAAGCTTTGGAGGAATTAAAGAAGGAGGTTTCTGATTTAAAGAAAGAGGTTTCTCAGACTCCGCCATCTGCAGAGAATGCTGAGACGCTTCAAAAGCAAGCGGAGACAGCGAAGGACTTGGCCGATAAGGTTCAAAAAGCCATGACGGGGCAGACATCGTCCGAAGAGATGGAGCAAGCGGAATCCGAAGCGATCGAATCGGAGCAGGCCGAAGAGAATTCAGAAGTTTCCGACTTAGCGGAAATGATGGAGGAGATGAAGAATTCTAAGAGCGAGTTAATGAAGGAGCGGATGGCGGAGAAAGCTATGCAGCAGGCAAGTGAAATGATGAACAAGCCAATGCCTTCTAATTTCGATCAACAATCGACCGAGCAACAGATGCAGCAGGCGGCAGAGGCATCCTCTGAAGCCATGCAGCAGTCGATGCAGAATATGCAATCGCAGCTGCAACAACAACAGCAACAGATGCAACAGCAATCGGAGACTTTACAGGAGATGGAACAGTCATCCGAAACGCAGGAAATGGTACAGCAAGCTAACGAGACGTTACAGGAGCAGTCTCAAAAAATGCAGAACCTGCAGCAACAGGCTCAAGAGCTTAAGGCACAGATGCAGCAGACCCCGCCGACCTCAGAAAATATGGAGCAAATTGCTAAGCAAGCCCAGCAAGCGAGCAGGATTTCGGAGCAAGCTCAGGCCGCTCAGCAGCAAGCTCAGCAGGAGATGTCTCAGATGTCGCAGGAGATGGCTCAAGAAGCGCAAAACCAACTTGAGGAAATGGAAGAGGCTTTGGAGCAGCATGCTCAGGAGATTGAAAATCGTCCCAATGCGACGTCGAGTGCTCGTGAGGAGACTGCTGCTATGCAGGAAAAAGTAGAGCAATTGAAACAGGAGGCAGCGACCATGCAGCCATCGAGCTCAAATATTTCTGAAGTTGCGGAGCATGCTCGTAAAGTCAGTCAACTTGCTCTCCAGGTACCGAATATCAGTTCGCATCGATTAAAGACTGCCGCTATCTATCAGATTGAAACTGAAAAAACTAAGACGACTGCACGCTCAGAAGTTTATCAGGGACAAAATCTACTTGATTGGGAAGTGTCCGATTCTGAGCTGTTGGGCGAAACCCCCGAGGGCTTAATCGAAGAGGAAGAAGTGGAGGAATGGTGAGAAGATGAAGGTTTTATTTAAGATATTTGATTTTCAAATACGATTCTTGGAACTATTTTGTTTGATAGTAGGGGGTGTTTTCGCATTGGATCTTCGTGCAGATGATTTGGTGAATGTGAGTGCCATTGCTAAACGTCTTAGTCTTGCTGACACAAAGAGCGAAGGAGCGTGGATGGAGCCTATGGCTCAGATATCTGATGGTTCTGAAGGTTCGATGACATGGCGTATGGGTGACATCGATAATTTTGGTCAAACCTGGCGGATTGCTCATAATCCATTTAGTGGAGAGATAGCATCTCGCCTCGAAAAAGGTGTGATTCCAGAAGCGGCCTTAGAAAAACTCCCAAAAGGTGTGGACGAGGAGTCTTATATTCTAGGGCTGGCGGTTAGTGGCGGAGAACTCGACGGCGTAACAGATTCTGTTTTCAATCAGAGCTTAGCTGAGACTAGCCCTTCGAGTTTCGAGCTCCAACTGCCGCTGGATGGATTTTCTCGAACTGTGGAGAGGCTTGTCTTACAGTTCTACCTAGTAAGCTCTGGTCAGAGTGAGGACCAGAATGAATGGGCCGTATCAGTAAACGGCAAATCTCTCCCCGAGCTTGGACGTCTCATCAGCCTCACTAAAATGAGGCCGCGGCAGGGGTACCTCTTTTCCTACCAGATCGATGCGAACCACATTGACCCTGATAACCCGATTATTTCCATTCAGTTGGGGTTCGACGATAGGCGTTCACACACGGAGTTCGCTTTGGACTTCATCAAAGTCATCGCTGATTGCGATACCCCGAATTTCGACGGGGTTGTTCACGGAATCGTTCGTTCTAGTGGAAGTGCTCGTCCGGTGCCGAGTGTTTTGGTGAGTTGCCAAGGAAAAACGATCCGAACAGATGAAGGTGGCACTTTTCGATTCGATAGCATCTCCGCTGGCCAAGCCTACGTTTGTGTCGATGGAGACCTGGATAATTTCAAGACCATCAGCGTTTTTGATGGTGATACTCTAAAATTATACTTCGCAAAATAAGACCAATGACAGCAAACTCCTCTAGCAGGCCTACTCGCAAGAAGTTCCCATTTTCTTTCGAGAATTTTTTAACCATCTTTGCCTTCATCTTTGCATATGGGCTGATCGAAGCTATTTACCGGTTTATCGTGAATCCGCGGGTAGAGTTGTTTTATGCAAAAGACAGCAGTCCGGGAGCGACTTCGACTTGGATAATACTTGATGGCTACGAGCAGCAGTTGACCTTGGTGCTGTTTTTCTTGTCCTTGTCTATTTTGTTCTATAAATTCATACTCGTTTTTAGAGAACGAAATATGCTTACGGTTGACGTAATTGGCCTAGGTAAAGGCAGTTTAATTCACCGTGAGGAGGCCAGCGTATTTGCCCTTGGAATGGAGGAAAATTTGCCAGCGGATATGCCGCCTCCCTTGTCATTCGCGTTTCCAAGCCTGAAAAACTCTCTAGTGTTTCGAGCCTTTCGCAAAGGTTTGGATCGTTTTAACGATACTCGAGAAAGAGAGACAAATGAGGATAAAGATGACCTAGGCGATGTTCGAGAGGAAATTTCTCAAACGATTAGTAATGTTTGTGAAAGCGAGCTTAGCAAGCTGGAGTCGCAACTTGCGATGATTAACTATATCGCATGGGCCATTCCCTCGGTAGGCTTTATAGGAACGGTTCGCGGTATCGGTGCTGCTCTTGCCAAAGCGGATATGGTCGGGCAAGAAGGTGGATTGGGCGAAGTGACAGGAGCCTTGGGATTAGCGTTTAATTCTACTCTTGTTTCGTTGCTCGTCAGTATGGTCCTGATGTTTCTCATCTATGTTCTGAAACGTATGCAGGAAGGCTTGGTTATGGAGTCTGAAGAATACTGCCAGGAACGTCTGCTAAGCCACATCTAACATCCTGTATGAAGTATTTGGGGATAGATTTGAGTGATGCTAATGTATCTCTCGCCTTATGGGATCGTGCAGCTGCTTCACAATTTGAAGTGCGGACTCAACCGCCGTTGCGGCCTATTGTAACTGCGGTTAAAAAAAATAGTCCTATTACAGGGAAATCTGCATTTGAACTGATTGCTAGCAAACCTAAGTCTGTTTGTTTACAAATTCTATCGGGTAAGCCCAATGAGTCGGTTGAAGAAGGAGACGAGGTCAAAGGCAGCAAGGCAGACCAATTGGCGATATTTTTACAGATGCTATTCAAGCAAGAGAAGATCTTGCTTCAGGATTTTAAGTCTGTCGGAGTTGTGGTGGATGATTGGCTCGATCCAGTGTGGTTGCCTGTCATTTCTGACATACTCGAACGGGCGGGCGTAGATGAGAGCGTATTCTTTTCTCGGCAAGCTCTAGCCGCGACAATTCATTTGCAACACACAGGAGAAAATGAAAAGGATGTTTGTTCTCTGGATACTGGTTTTATGGGTGCAGTATCGCGACGATTCAAAGCTGATGGGGAAAAGGTTGGTCCTGTAGATGACGCAGAGGTTATTACATGGAATCTGGTGGCGGAGTATTCTGGGCTACTCAAGAATGTACTAGCTGCGATTCGAAAGCATTTTCGTTTGGATTTGCGACGAGCGGATCCAGATGCCGTCATAGGTTTGCTTGATGACCTTTCTTTGGCCCTTCTAGACTCTTTGGGCTCCTTCAACGTCCGGAAATTTGTTGCCGATTCTGATTCTGAACTTATCCAACTTAAAACGCTTTTGTTGGAATCTGCATTGGGAAATCAGCTTATGAAAATGCAGAGCTTTACGAAAGATGATTCGGACGAGTTTGTCGTGACTGGTCTCAGTGGAGCAGTCGCACTTACAGTGAATCTCGGAGGGAATGAGCCGTCGTTTGTGTCTGGAGCGGATTTGGCTAGGAATGCATCAGTAGCGGCCTCTTGGATTGTTGATCAAAAATTAGGCTGTAGCGATCGATTGGAGACAATACCATTCGCAGCACTAAGGCCACGTGCCCAAAAGAATAGTATTATGCCGGAGCCATTGGTAGAGCCCGAAGCCTTGGTAAATACAGCGAAAGTGCAAGGCAACCCACGTAGTTTTGGCGAAGTGTTTACTTCTGAATCAAAGTGGGTTTGTCCCGAAGCGGCTAGCAAAGTATTATTTCAAGGATGGCTTTTTGATTTTTCGACCTCGAGTTTTAGGGTCCGCTCTGGGAGTGATGCTGTAGTTGGAGAACTTGTGATTGGCTCAGAGTTTGTCGATTACGAAGGAGAGCTACTTAGCTTTTCTTACCAAAATGGAAAATCGTATTTGGAGCCTTTGACGAATCGGCTCCGGTTTCTGCGAAATTTGAAGAGAGTGAATACGAAGGTCGAGGTGTTCGTAGGGGACATCGTGGAGATCGAGAATACGCGTGTATTGTTTATGTTAACTCAGGATACATTTTTAAACCGTTAATACATAGTTTGCTGAAATAAATAATTTATGAAAGCTAGGAAAAAAGAAGAAGGCGACATATTTGGTCTTTCATTTATGGACTGCATTTGCTGCGGTTTTGGAGCGGTGATATTAATGTTTATTCTCACTACAGGCGAGAATTCAGAAGAAGTGAGTGAGGCTAAGGACAGGTTGAATGTCGCAATTCAAGGAACTCAAAACAAACTCAAAAGCGAAGAGGAGTCATTGGCGAAGATCGAAGCAGAGATTGCTTCTCTTGAGGGAGATCTAGGAGAAATTCAGTCAGCCCTAGAAAATGCTGACAAAGAAAAGATAGAAGCTGAAGAAGAATTAGCTGCTGCAATAGAGACGAAGAGTAAGCAATCGGAGGAACTTAAGGAGTTGTTGGAAAAGGAGCAAGGGATGTCAAAAGAGATTGCTGCAATTAAGCAGGAGATTGCTAGTATGTCTGATGGTGCAACTGGATCTACCGGTAAAGCGGTTTCTCCCTTTCAGGGAGACGGACGCCGCCACTACTTGACTGGTATGAAAGTCGATGGCGAGAGGGTTGCTATTTTAGTGGATACCTCCTCTAGCATGTTGAGCGAGTCGATTAGCGGGGTTGCTCAATTTCGTGGAGTAACTGATCCCAGTAAGATTTCATCGCGTAAATGGACTCGAGTTTTGGATACAGTTGATTGGTTGATGGCTACCAATGAATCCAAGTATTATCAAGTAGTGACTTACAATCAAAATGCTCAGTTTCTTTTGCCGAAATCTGCAGGGGATTGGATTCCGACTAACGATCCTCCTATCGCGGAGGATGTTTCCGAAGCAATGTGGGGAACCTTGCCTGAGGGTGGCTCGAATCTAGAGGAAGCAATACGCTTGGTCTCAGAGCTCTCACCCAAGCCGGATAACGTTTTTGTGATCACCGATAGTTTGCCTACACATTCTAGTGGAGTAACTGGACTGAAAGTAAGTGCTGTTGAACGAGTCTCACATTTTCAAGGAGCCTATAGAAAAGCTGTGACGAATAGTTTTCCGATGAACATCATTTTGTTTCCACTTGATGGAGACTTTAATGCTCCTGGATTGTATTGGAAATTAGCGGATGCGACTCAAGGTTCGCTTTTTACGCCTTCTCCAAACTGGCCCAATTAATACACGATGAAAACAAGAGCGAAGAAGCAACTTAATATCTTTAGCCTGTCTTTCATGGACTGTATCTGCTGCGGTTTCGGTGCTGTTATTCTCCTTTTCGTACTTAACGAGGGATCTACCATTGGTGCAATGGGGGAGGTTTACGAGACTAGTCAGGAGGAGGAGGACGCTATGAATGAAAAGCGAGCAGAAATAATGATTAATACGCTCAAAGCCAAGATGAAGCGCGATCTTATCAAGCAGGAAATTGCGAAAACGAAAAAAAAACTTCAGGCTGTTGACCAGGAAGTCGCTACATTGTACAATGGTGCTTCAGAAGTAATGAATAGGGTTCCCGATCTATCCCAAGCTGCAACTTCTGTTGAGGGGATGAGTAAGCAACTTCACGAAGCGAAGCAAGAGCTGGAGAAGAAGCGGTCTATTCCGAAAGCGTGGAATGCCGACCTCGTCGGCGGAATCCCTGCTGATAGTAAATATGTTATTTTCATTATCGATACGTCAGGAAGTATGACAGCTGCTGAGTATCGGATGCTGGATACTATTAAGGACAAATTGCGTGACGTCCTGGCTATGTATCCAGAAGCTGAGGGGTTTCAGATTTTAAGCTCAGACGGAGCTTATATGTTGGATAAAAGAATGGCTTCCAATCGAAGGCAGGCATATAACAATCAAGCGTGGGGGAGTCTCTTGTTTGGTGGACAACCATCGATTCCTCCTGTTCGCGGAAAAAGTCAGTTCGCCGGTAAGTGGGTCACGCCGAATCAAAAAGGGCGTCAGTTAATTTTTGATACATTCATCGAATACGTACAAATGGGAGTCCCTTGTCAAAGCAGCCCTCGTCGCGGATTGGAGGAGGCCTTTAGCTCTTACTCTAGCGGAGGGGAAGAGATCTCGATCTTTGTTTTTGGGGATGACTGGGGTGATGACATCGACCAGATGGTCAAACTGATTGACGGATATAATACAAAAGGAAATTTTCGTATACATGGCGTCGGTTTTCCTTCGATTCTGACTCGGAGTAACAAACTTGACAGCAACGGCTCTTTTCAGTTCGCGAACGCTTTACGCTGGTTGTCTGAAGAAAATGGAGGAGCCTTCATTGGCACTTCTCGCTAACTTTGCAATAAAGGTATAAATGGAGAGAGCGGATAAAGAAAAACAGTTTTGGACTTTGTCGAACCATTATCAAACGTCTTTTAGGCGGCTGAGAGCTTTGCGTCAGGAAGTACTGCTTGAAACCGAGATTACGCGTTCGTCGGCTCCAAACAAAGTGAGCAAAGGAGGTGTGAATTTGCTCCACTGGATTGTTTTTCTTTTTGTTGCTGCGTCCGTTGCAGGTGGAGGCTATTTTGCATATTATAATTTTATGGGTGAGGGAGCCGTCTCTCGAAAATCAGCGACACTTCCAACGCTGCCACAATTTCAAGGTAATCGTATAGATGGAGACACCGGATTAGAAACTCCGTTTTATTCCTCGACCCTTACAGGTCGAACCGTGGCGCTATTGTTTTGGGGAAGTGATAGCAAATCGATAGACTGGTTAAAGGCTATGCGAAATCATTCTGACAGTGGGGTGCTTTCTGGCTCCAATGCTGTGATTGTTTGCGTATTTGTCGGTCAGGATCGCGACCAGGCAATGAAGCTTGTTCGGCGATATGGAAGCGATAAGCTCATAGTTCTTGATGATAGCGACGCAGAAAACGTAAGTAGAGCATTCGGTGAACCAAGTATACCAGCATTATTTGCTTATGATGCTTTTGGTCGCCAAGTAGGAGACGAACTTTTTCCGGAGCAGGTTGAGATGGCTTTCTCGCTTAGCCAGTAATCAGCTTATCTTATTTAACGAAGAAGTTGAGAGCTGCGTTTCACCAGTTGCTTGTTGCTGGTTTAAAAACGACGCTGTCACCCCTGGTAGGAGCAACGCCTTCAATTAACTTGCAATAAGCCACTTTGTCAGAGGTGCGGGTAACTTCGATGGATCCGATAGCAGTTTCTTCCGGTAGGTCGAGAACCTCGCTTGTATTCGGCCCACCTACTTTGCGGACTTCGAAAATGGTTCCAGCTGAAACGCCGTAGATCTCTCCTCTATTGATGACGATCATTTCGTCGGACTTTATCATTACGACGTTTGCCGCTAAATCATAGTCTTTCATTTCTAGGACAATAAAATCGGTAGTCGCCGAGATACAGTCTTGAGCCGCTTGGCCAAGGGGTGTTTTTGCGAAACTATCCAACCTTCCTGGTACTCCATTTTTGTAGAATCCGGTTTGAATTTTTGAACGACCTGCGACTCCGACGATATGTTTACTCGCTACTACTTCGTTTGTTGTTGTGTCGACTACGTTAATGATGACCTCAATTTCTGCTCTGTCACTATTACCGTTGCTTCGAATATTTTTTGAGCTACCTCCGTCATTGCTAACTGTTTTATTTTCTAGCCGTGTTATGCTTCCGGCTACAATATACTTGGTGCTGGATATTAGCCCTGTTGGGGCAAAGGCTTTTGCCTGAGTGGCGCGACCACTTTTTTGGAGATTTCTTTCAATTGGGATGTTCGAAAGTTCTTCGCGATCCGCAATTACGAATCGCCCAGTTTCAAAGAGAGCTTCTTCTAGCATTACAGCGAGGTTGCTGGAAAGATCGTTGTCATAATTTCGCTCATTAGCTGTCTCGAAATTAGTAACGCCAATTGCATGTTTAATCCCGGTATAATCTGTATTAGTCAAATCAGACTTCAGGTCTGCTGCTTGACTTTGCTTAACAGCGAAGGTAAGCGTGGCGAGGATGGCCAAAGAGGCAACTGTAAGTAAAATCTTGTAGGTTAACATACTTCGAAGGTATAGTTGAATGGCTCGGACAAGCGATCAATTTAAGTGATATTACATACCTCACTAAACCACGTGGGTCAATGTGAAGGTATTATAATACGATAAGCTCTGATTATTGCTTCATCTGAATAAATTACTTGGAATCGAGGAGGCTCTATTTGAAGATGCTTAATCTCGGCGAAACCATCCATTCAATGACTCCTCAATTTCTATCTCGTCGCCAGTTTTTAGGCAAAGCAAGTGCTGCTGCTATTTTGACTAAGCAGCTCTCTCTGTCGAAGCTAACAGGCGAAAGTAACGCAGGGGAAAACGGTGACAGCAAAGGAACCGATGAAAAGCTAATTGAGGAAAAATCAATTTGGGGTCATGGCGATTTTAAGTATCGAGCAGTCAAGGATTGGGGGAAGTTAGACCCTAAAGAAACCCCGGTGATGAATTGCCATGAGATGGTGATCGATTCGAAAGGGCGGATTCTCATGCTAACCGATGATGTTCATAATAACATTATCGTGTATTCGAAAGATGGGACGCTCTTGGAGACGTGGGGTTCGCGTTGGCCAGGTGGGCATGGATTAAGCCTGTCCAAAGAAGGCGATGAGGAATTCCTGTTTATCGTCGATTGCGGTTGGTATTTTGGAAAGGACGGCAAAGAGGTGTGGAACCGTCAGTCTGGGACGGTGACTAAAACGACTCTCGATGGCGAGGTTGTTTTCACAATTGGGCATCCGCAAACGATTGGAATTTACGATGAAGGGCAAACCTTCATGCCAACCGAAGTCGCGGTCGCTCCCAATGGCGATTTCTACGTGGCAGATGGATACGGTTCAGATTTTGTGCTGCAGTACGATAGGCGCGGACGGTACATTCGAAAATTTGGAGGACATGATAACTCGGACAAGAAGCATAACCTGCACAATGCTCATGGTATAGCTACCGATTTGCGCGACCCTGAGAACCCCGTGCTGATTTGTACGTCGCGCAACGAGAATTGTTTTAAGCGTTTTACCATGGATGGAAGATATTTGGATACAATTCCATTGCCGGGTGCATATCCTTGCCGCCCGGTGATCGCGGGCGAGAATTTGTATGCAGCGATTTCATGGAGCAATGAAGAAGGTGTGGGGCCTCGCCTCGACGATTCTGGGTTTGTTGTCGTCTTAGACAAAGAGAATCGTGTTGTGTCAGCTCCGGGCGGAATCGAGCCAGTTTATGAAAATGATGAATTAAAGCCTCTTTATCAAGATGGAGATTTATTCAGGCATTGCCATGATGTGTGTGTAGATGACGATGAAAACCTTTACGTGTGCCAGTGGAATTCAGGGAAAACGTATCCAATAAAATTGGAACGTATAAAACCGAAAGTCGAAGAAAGCTGAGCCCGCTTTAGAGTTTGGTTTTTCGGACCATTCTAAGAACGCTTTCTTCATCGGTCACATTGGCTATAGCGCTTGATATAAACCACTGTAAATCTTGAGATTCCTCCGAGATAGCGATTTTCGATTTGTCACTCGTTTTTAGGAGGAAGCGAACATCGTAATGATAATGGGCTGGAAATCCATTTTTCTCAGGAAATAAGTGGCGATCGATGTCGAAAATTTCCTCGGAGACAAATTTTAGATCAGTCAAACCTGATTCTTCAGTCGCTTCGCGAAAGGAAGCATCTTGGGCTTTTGTTTCGCCTTCGCAATGGCCGCCCACTTGGAACCAACGGTCAAGCTTACCGTGATGCGTTAGGAGAGCAAACGCACCGGTTTCGTCCTGAATCCAAGCAGAGCCAGTTATATGTCCTTCTTGGAGATCGCGCGAAAAGCAATCGACGTTTCGCTTTACGAAATCGATGAAAAGCTCTACTGTATCCGATTCTTGAGGATATTTTCTCGAATAGCGTTCGAGGTCTGCGATCAAGTTAGATTGGTGCTCTGCCAGTTCCATCGAGGCAGAGCATTCGGATCATAAATTGCGAGGCAACGATTTTATTACCGTTTTAGTAAGCGATGTATTCTGGAAGCGTAATGCGCTCGACCTCGTCTAGCGTAGTGAAGCCCATCAATGCTTTTTTGAGAGCGTCTTCGCGTAGTGTGGTGTATCCGACCTTTTTTGCAGCTTTTTGGATCTCGTTCAATGGGCTAGAGTTCGCTATATGGTCGCGGATTTCTTCAGACACTTCTACAAGCTCATGCAATGCTACACGGCCTTTGTATCCTGTCTTGTGGCATTTTGCACAGCCTTTGCCTCGGTGAAACATGTGATTTTCTACGATGGTTCCTGGAGCAAAGTACTTTTCAAGTATCTCGGGTTTCGGAATGTAGGCTTCTTTGCAGTTGTCGCAGATACGGCGAGCGAGTCGCTGCGACATCACTCCATTCAGTGCCGGAGATACCATATAGGGATCCACACCGATTTCCACCAATCGCATCACGGCCTGTAGCGCGTTATTGGTGTGGAGGGTGGAAAGTACCATGTGACCGGTAAGAGCAGCTTCCACAGCAATTTTTGCCGTTTCCGTATCGCGGATTTCTCCAACGAGAATGATATCCGGATCCTGACGAAGGGCGGCCCGAAGGACTCGTTTGAAATCCAGTCCGACTTTGTGCTTAACCTCGAAGTGATTGATACCATCAAGTTGGTACTCTACGGGGTCCTCGATCGTCATGATGTTGCAATCGGGATCGTTTAGATAATCGAGACAAGAATACAATGTAGTTGTTTTACCCGATCCAGTAGGACCGGTGACAATGAAAATTCCATTTGGCTTTGCGACGGCACTACGCAAACGTTTGAGATTGCTTTTACAGAAGAGCATGTCTTCGAAAGTGGGTAGGTTCTTGTCACCAGCACTTCCAAGTAGTCGAATTACAGCTTTTTCACCGTTGAGTCCTGGGAGTGTGTTTACGCGGAAATTTTGTTCGAATGGGCCAATGTCCATTGCGAAGCGCCCATCTTGAGGAAGGCGTGTATCCGAAATATCAAGTTGGCAGATGAACTTGATTCTCACCATTACAGTGATGTGGACTTTCTTAGGAATGCGTGCGAGCTCTCTCAGTTGGCCGTCAGAACGGAAGCGAATGACCCCATAATCCTTATGGGCTTCGATATGGATATCACTCGCGTTTTGCTTGAATGCTGCGTAGAAAATTCGGTTGGTTAGGTCGATCAAAGCATTGCTCTCAACGAGCTTGAGCATCGCTTCTTTGTCGTCTGTATCCGCACTGAAATCCTGGGTGGCATTTTCGAGCTCTTTTAGCGCTTCGTCGAATGATTGTTCTGTTTGAAAATGTTGATCGATTGCGGTATCGATGTCGTCGGGAACCGCGAATACCGGACTAACGCGTTTTTGAAGGAAGCGCTCAAGCGAATCGATGAGCTGGCGATTCGTTGGATCTTCCATTGCGAGAGTAACGTAACCATCGAATTCATACAAGCCAATAGCCTTAATTCGCTTGGCCATGTCGACAGGTATTTGGTTCTCTTCTTCGCAACAAATGGTCATGGAAAGCGGATCGACGAAGGTACACCCGATAGAGCGTGCCCAGAGTTCGCCTGCTATATCTTTTCGCATGTAGCCTTTCTCGATGATTTCGAGAAGTAGGCCGCTGTGGTCGTCGTTATGCTTATTTGTGAGAGCTGTGAGAACAGGTGTCTCCAGTTTTTCACTCTCTTCGATTAGCTCGACAAATTTGTGGGACTTAATTTCGCGCATGGAGATCGAGCTTCTTTTGCTTTAAATTGAAGTGTAGACTGATGTCGTTTTGGCTCACGAGCTCTTGCGAATAGACTCCGGCGTCGAATTCGTTTTGGAGTTCGTCAATCATCCCTTTCATATCGTACTTGAGGATTTGATCCTCTAAGCTTTTAGGAGCGTTTGAGTCTTTGGGAGACTCATTATCTGAGGGTTGATTATTCATCGTTCGCCGCTTTGATCTCAGCTTCGGGGTTGGATTCGGTGAAGAATGTGTCGATTACATCGCCTAATTGCTCCTTAATCACTTCTGGCGTTTGAGTTTTCAAAACGTAATACGCTGCTCCTTTTCGACTACACATTTGCACGGCTTCGCGAGTCGACACGGCTGTCATCATCACCACCACAGCATTTGGATTCTTTTCCAGAATTAGTTCCAAGGCATCCAAGCCGTTCATCTTGTTCATATTGATGTCCAAGAGAACGAGGTCAGGGTTGTACTCGTTATAGGCTTCGACGGCATCCATGCCGTTTTGCATCAAATAAATTTTGCTGACGCCTAGGTCCATTAAGACAAGCTTCATGAAGGTTCTCATGTGAGCTTCGTCGTCTGCGATGAGGGCTGTGAGTTCTTTGCGCATTAAGTTGATTGGCGATTGAAATTGATAATGAATCGAGCCCCACCTTCGGGGCGGTTTTCCACCGAAATAGAGCCCTTGTGGGAGCTCACGATTTGCTTGCAAACATAGAGCCCGATTCCACTGGAGGATTCCCCAGCTGTAGGTAAATTCGACGTTCGGCTAAATTCCTTAAAAAGTTTATCGAATTCGTCTGGAGGAATTCCGGGGCCTTCATCTTGTACAATGAGCTGCAGGTTTTCGCCATGGTTTTGGACGACGACTTCGACGCATGTTCCCGGAGGGGAAAATTTGACGGCGTTGGAGACGAGGTTGTCGATTACGCGAGCGACCAACGTCTTGTCTAGAGAGGCAACAGCGTCCTCCGTGTTAATCTGAGGTACGAGGCTAATATCTTTGCGTTCTGAGCTGGCGGAGTGAAGAGTAACGCGGGTTTTGATTATCTCAGCCAAGTCTTCGTTTTTGAGGCTGACCTTTATTTGGCCTGACTCGAACTTGGATACGTCCAACAAGTCTTCGACGAGGGAAAGCATTGTCTCCGAAGCTTGGGTAATTGTCTGCGTTAGTTCTTTTTGGCTATCGTTGAGCTCGCCAAATCGTTCGGACTCTAGGTACTGAGAAATGCCTCGGATAGAAACCAATGGGTTGCGAAGATCGTGGGAAGCGACGCCAAGGAATTTGGTCTTCGACTTATTAGCCTTATCGAGTTTGGAGATTTTTTGCTTATCGGCCTGTTTGCGAAAATGCTCTTCGAGGTGTCGCTTAGCGCGACTAATCACTTCTGCTTGTCGCAGAGGTTTGACCACATAGTCGTTTGCTCCTGCCTCAAATGCCTTGTTGAGCGTTTCGGAATCGGACAAGCCTGTGAAGAAGATGACGGGGACCTCTTTAAAGTCACTCAATGTGCGTAGCTTTTCGCAAAATTCAATACCGTCCATTTCAGGCATGACGATATCACTGAGGATGAGGTCGATTGGATTGGATTTGAGGAACTCGAGAGCTTCGCTTGCAGAAAAAACACTATGATACTGCAAATTGCTGCGTTTGAGGAATTTGCCAACGATTCCGTGAACAATGCGGTCGTCGTCTACAATCAGGATACGAGCGTCTTCGCACGTACGTGGGGCGTCCAGTAAAGTGGTGGTTTCTGAGCTAGGGTTATCAAGCATAGTGCCGTCCTCAAATGATTGGAAATGAGCACTTTTGTTATCGGCTTGATTGTGGACGAGTTAAGGAAGTGACACTAGGGCGTTCGATAACGCGGGCGATGCACGCGGCAGCAAGAGAGTTTTACGAAAAATTAGCGTTATCGACGGCGATTCCATTCCTCGGAATCGAATTGGTCGACGAGTTTTTCGATTTCGTAGTCGACCCAATCTGGCCATCCCACGGTTTCGATTTCGGCTTCCATGATTCTGGCAATCTGGTCGGCAAACGTTTGGTAGAATTTGTCCCAATCTACGTTCGGTGCGGTAGGTTTCCAGATAGATCCCTGGAGCAACATGCCTGCTTTGGTTCGCTTTTGAGCAGCCCCGGCGATTTTCGTCGGAAGATTGTTTAGGACAACATCGAAGACCTCTGCTTTGTTGAAGCAAACGCTGGGTGTTTTGCTGTTTGGCGGAGACGTGTTCAAAATGGCATCCACACCTTCGATTTGAAGAGCATCGGCGATCGCCTGGTGGACCGCTTTATACGCGTCTATTGGCTGGGCTTTGTACAGAGGGTGGTTTGCTGGAATGACAATTGAATAAGTCCAATCTTCCAAGTGGCTCACAACTCCACCGCCAGTTGGGCGTCGACAAAGTTCTGCAGAGTGATCTTTGATTTCGGAATCGACGTAGGAAATCTTTTGGCTGAGGCCAAAGGTGTATGCGTTTTGGTTCCAGTCGTAATGTCTCATGCGGATTGCATCCGGCTCAGGGTACCGTTGAAGCAGCAAGAAGTCGTAAGCCATATTTTCGGAGGCATTGCCGCTTCTGTTTGGTAGTATTTGTAGCGTATGAGACATTATGTGCCGGAGAGCGTCGGTAAATCCAGGCTCGGAGTAAAGACTAGAGTGCGTTGTACCAAGCTCTTACGGGCTTCGGGACGATGAGCGAATCGAGTTGCTCGACAAACGTTTGCGGGTTGGTTTTCAGTTTTCCATCGAGTGGTTGAAGATCGAGGGCGAGATTGGCTTGCCGATTGGCGAAGCGTGGATCATCCCCACGCTGGGATTTCACGATAAAGTCTTCAGGTAAGCCAAAGTGTTTGATAAGCTGTTCGCCCATCTCATAACGGCTGATTGGGCGAGCTCCTGCCCAATGGTAAATACCTTTCAGGTCTTGGCGTTCGCACAGCTCGACCATTACTTGAGCGAGGTTGTCTGCGAGACACGGTTGGCGGATCTCGTCCTCAAAAAGTGGAGTCGCTTTACCTTGAGCCCAGTTTGCCATCAATATTTCGTGTAGGCTACGATTCCCGCTTAGGCTATTGCCGTTGAGAAGGGGGATGCGAAGTGTGGTAGCAAATTCCTCGCATGCGTGGTGCACCCGTTTTTCTGACTCAGCTTTCTGTTCAGCGTATTTATTTATTGGGGAAACGCTATCGGAAATTTGATAGGGAGCATTTTTCCCATCAAAGACTTGTTCGCTCGAAATATGAATGAAGGTAGCGAAGAGGTGGCGAGCGAGTCGAGCCAGCTTTTCCGGAAGGAGTGTATTCAAATAATAAGACTCTTCGGGGTTCTCAACGCATTGCCACGGTTGAGACATTGCGGCACAATTCACGATCGCATCGGGGAACAGCTCAAGAATCACCCGCTCGGTTTCCGCTTCATCTCGGAGATCGATCTTTATTTGCTCGTCCAGGTGAGGAACCTTTTCGGAGTAGTTGCCTACAAACCCGATGGTCTCATGCTTTCGCCGTTTAGCTGCTGCGCTAAAGGCGGACCCAAGCAGCCCCGATGCTCCTATTATAAGTATCTTCATTTATACTTTTCGTTCGAAAGACCACTGATGATGAATTTTATTAGTGTGGTTTTTTTCTTCCCACGAAGGACACGAAGAAAACACGAAGAGCTTCTTTAGATTATAAACTTTGTGCTTCTTCGTGTCATTATTGGGAAAATACATCACGATTTGAAAAGCTTGTGCCATACGTGCCACTGGATTTCCCACTTAGTCTTCTGGTCGCCGGCTCGGAGGCGGCTGAGAGCGAGGATTGAGGCTTTGTTGAATACAATTTTTTGTTCGTCGATTTTGCCAGAGACGAGCAATGAATAGAGAGCAGAAAGGTTGGGCTCGTGACCGACGATTAGGATGCTGTTCGAGGTGCTATCGATCGCTTCTACGACGCTGCTTGGATTGTCGAATGGACTCAGGTTTTCCACCGTTTTTGTTGGGGCGTCTAGGACGAGGCCATCGTGAAGGCATTGGGCCGTTTCGGTAGCGCGTACCAGTCCACTCTGCCAAATTTCGTCTACCTTAACCATATCGTTGTTCGCGAGGTATTTGCACAAGCGCCCCATTTGCTTGAAGCCTTTGCTGCTGAGTGTGCGCGATTCGTCGGGGCTTCCTTCTTCAGCGTGAGCGTGTCTGGCGATGTAGATTCTTTGTTCCATGTATGGTGTATGAGGCTTTTGGAGTTATCGTTGGTTGTTAGCTGCCAATAGACGTTCCAAGCCTTCATCCATACTCACATGTGGGAAATAGTCGAGGTCGCGTTTTGCTGCAGTTTGGTCGAACCAATGATCCTTAGCGAGTTCCGAGGCAACGAAACGAGTCATCGGCGGTTCGCCTTTGAGGTTTAGCGCTTGCCAGATAACTTCTAGGACGAAGCCGATTCGAAGGGCCCGTTTCAAGCTGATCGATTTTTTGATGGGAGCGATTTGGTGGCGTTCGAGGAGTTGGTTGATCCAAGGCCAGAGATCGATGGGCTCGTCGTTGGAAATGAAATAGGCTTTGCCGCCGGGATTGTTCTCGCTCTTGTCCAAGGCGGATTCGGCGGCAAGGTGGGCAGACACCACATTGTCCACATGAGTCATGTCCACTTTGTTTTGCCCGGAGCCGACTATGCGGAGCTTGCCTTTGCTCGCACGGTCGAGAACCCGTGGGATCAAGTTTGGGTCGCCATTTCCCCAGATAAGGTGAGGGCGGAGAGCGACTGTTTTTAGATTTCCTGGTGGAATCCCGTGGGCGGCGAGGACGGCTTTTTCTGCGATGGCTTTGGTCTTCGGGTAGTGGCAAGGGATGTCGCTTCCATAGGGAAGAGACTCGTTGGCATTGGATAGGTCCTTGCCGTTGAAGACTACGCTGGGCGTGCTGGTGTAGACAAGTTTTTCGACTTCGAAATCGCGACACCCATTGATAATCGCCTGGGTTCCCTGAACGTTGGTTGCGTGAAAGTCCTCGTACTTGCCCCAGATGCCTACCTTGGCGGCGACGTGGAAAACGGTTTGCATGCCCTCGCAAGCAGCTCGGGCAGCTGCGGAATCGGAGAGATCCGCATTGACGATTTCGATGCCTTGGGCCTGTAGCTCCGGTTGCCGGCTGCGGCAAAGGCCGCGCACTTGGTAGCCCTTCGCCAAGAGAGAGAGTGCGAGATTTTTTCCCAGAAAACCGCTCACGCCGGTTACCAGCGCCTTACGGGGCGAATTTTCAGTATGGATCTGTGCGTCTGATGCTCCTGGCATTTCTGCCGAATTTCGCAAACCTGAGCTCTGTGTCAAGGGTGTGTATGAGGTTAGGCTTATAGGTAGATAGGCTGTAGGCGTTTAGGTTGATAGGTCGTAGGTGTTTAGCTTGTCGCTACTGACTAAAAAGCTACCGACTAACAGACTCTTTCGTTGCCATGGCCTCTTAATCTCGTTCGTTTGTTGGTTTCTCTATGAGCAGCGCTAGCAACGATGAACCGTCTATGATTCGCAAAATAAGTTTTGTGGGCGAATTCAGTGGACAGGTGAAGCGACTGCCAGGCTTCGATAAATCGTTCCATACGGTACCAAAGTTTGCCAGCGACCGAGCTCAGCAATTCTTAGCCAAGATCTGTCATGGTGAGTTGGAGGAGTGGGGCGAGTCGATTTTTGCCGACACCCGCGCGGCCATGGAGTATCGGCGAAAAGACATCTCGCTCGACTGCGAAGCAGGACTGGCTCGTCTCGAAGCCAAAGACTTTATTTTGCAACGCTGCTATACTCTGATTGAAGATACTCCCAGTAGTTACTTGGTGGAGACGGAATTGTTGGATCTCGGCAGCAGCGAGCTTTTGATGTACGAACCCTTCAATAATTGCATCGGTCCCCTGTTCGATAGGATGCGTTGTCGATTCTCAACTAGGTTATCAGTCGAAGGCCTGATCGATGGTGTGGAAGATTCTGACGATTCAGGATTGGTAGCGGACTACCCATCCGACTGCGAACACTGCGACGTGCGTTTGGCGAACTGCGATGCTGTCTTTCATTTTGATTCCGCTAGTCTCGAAGTCCGTTTCGCAACCTTCGGCACGCCAGCTCAATTGGCTCAAGCGTATCAACAAGTTGCGGACGCATTCAGTTCCAACGAAGAGCTCGCTCAGCTACTCCCTCTGCCAAAGTAGCCAAGCTTTAATTGTAGGCCCTGTCGTTGACTGGGTATTTGTTCTGTCCTGTCAGTTAATAGGAACCGCTAATGGACGCGAAGACACACGAATAGCTTTGATTAAGAACTTATTCTTTAGCTTCTTGTGCGGCAACGTCGATTCTTAGATTCGCGTAAATTAGCGTCCATTCGCGGTTCCAATAAATTGCTACGTGCATCAATTAGACATCGCTCGCGACGCTCTCTTGATCCGCTTTGCGGCGAGGTGATCGTGGAACAAGAATCTAAAACTAGTTAGCATACCGGATTGGTATGATTAGTGATTGAGAATAGGTATTTAGACTTAATTCAAACTTGAGTTTTCATAATTGATAGGAACGATATGTGATACCGAGCCCAAGGGGCGACAGCGAAGCGAAAAACAATCATAGAATAACTTGTTAGAAGTAAATTATGAAAAACCGAATATTCAATTCTGTATCCCTAATAACAGTGCTATTCTTATTAGGATGTGCAGGAACAGGTTCTATTATTACTACGGGCACTAAAAGGCCAGCTACGAACCCTGATGATGTCGTCGTTTACATAGAGGCTCCTGAAAACTACGAGGTTTTAGGCATTGTAGAAACGACAGGCTATCTTGGGTGGACTGATCAGGGAAGAACGAATAGCGCTTTAAAGGTTATGAAAAAGAAAGCTGCACGAATCGGGGCCAACGGAATTCTATTAGAATCTACTGGAAATACAAAAGGTGCATCAGTTGGATCGATAAACAACGGTGTTTTCATGACTACAAGTGCCAGGCATAAAACTGCGTCTGGAAAAGCAATTTGGGTATTAAAAGAGTAAGTCGAACCAGCCGATGGAGACCAATTCGTACTCGCTGCGCGAGTCCTCTTACCTCGTCGATACGTTGGCAGAAAATGAACTGGGCAATAAACAGCTTTGAACAACCGGTAGCTCTAGTCCCCCAAGCAAAGGCTCTTTGTGCGATATGCAAAGCAAACTTACGAGCCCATTGCGGCGATGTCCTAACCTGGCATTGGCATCATGAAGGCAAAGATTGTGATCCATGGAGTGAGCCAGAAACGAAATGGCACCAAGAATGGAAATCTAAATTCCCAGAAGCTTTCACAGAAAAAGTTAAGGGAAGCCATAGAGCCGATATACTGACGGCAAACGGTCTTGCGATTGAATTTCAGCATTCCTCGATTTCTTTCGCAGAGATTCAAGAAAGAGAAAATTTCTGGGGAGGTATTGTTTGGGTCTTCGATGCGAGAGACTGGTTCGATAACTTTGATTTAAGATTACGACCCCAAGACTTCTCTTTTAGATGGAAGCATCCCAGACAGTCGATGTTCGCGATTGAGCGTCCCCTGTTTTTAGATGCGGGATCTGAAATTTTCCAAATTACGTTTTTGGGAAGAGGTATACCGTGCGGTGGTGTTGGACGATTTATTCCCTATCCATACTTTGTACGTTCTATGATGACCTCAAAACCAGAAAAGGCAAAAGTTGCAAAAATATGAAAACAATAAAAACTAACAAATCTTGTCAGGCCTTCGTCGCCTTTGCTTAACGCGAAAAAATTAATGACTCATCAGCAAACCAAAAATCAAGCTGAACGTATTCATCAGGACGCCTTGAAAATGACAAACGAAGAGCTCGTGGAGCAGATGTTTCATGAAAGCCAGAAGTCATATTTTCGCGAATCCATGAATGTATCGGTTCCGCTATCCCATTTTTCTGTACTAATTTCACGATATTCTGAGCAAGCAAAGAAATCTTCAGAAATAAACGAGAAATTACAGAAATCAACTTTGTGGCTAACGATTGTCATCGTTGTTTTGACCATTGCTCTGCTGCTTACGATTCCTCAAATAAACGATTTCGTCTTTGGCTATTTCGACGACATATCACAACAAAGTCAAAACGATGGCACTAACAATATTCCACCGGACTATATAAATTCTCCTGTTGTAAAATAGAATATAATAAATTATTGGATACAAAACCGAAAGCCACTGGGTCACATGTCAAAATTGATTACAGAGTCGTTGTGTTCTTCGTCATGCTTTCGATAATGTAAAATTGCCAAGAAGTATGTCGATTTTGATTTTTAATTGTTTGATCGATTCTATCGGTAGGAGTTTCCCAAACTTAATCTTACGAAGTTAATTGAATACAATATGGAATTAGTCGGATCATTGTTTCTGCTCGCAGCTATTCTCGTGTCGTTGTTTTACGGCATATGTCTTCTGGTGAAGGCTTTTCAGACTCACATCCTCTGGGGGTCGGGTTACCTTTTTATCCCTCTGGTTTCGCTAGTATTTGTCATAGCACACTGGGATAGTACAAAGGGACCTTTCTTGAAGGGGCTTTTAGCAATACCTCTATTTGTTGTTGGTGTCATTCTGGTTCCAGATACTTACTCCGGATTTTAAATACAATGAGCTAGATGATCGGCTTATGAACGAGCGCGAGTACTCTCCTTACCAAAATTTAAAGCAGAATGGCGAGTATCCGGAGGCGCTCTTTTACACTTCAACGAGAGATGATAGGGTGCATCCTGGCCACGCGCGGAAAATGATGGCTCTGATGCGACATTAGGGACATCCAGCGGTCTTTTATGAGGTTGGGATCTGCGGCGTGCCCGGCGGTCTCGCCCTACCAATTTTAGAATGGGTAAATAGTGAAGAATCTATCGAAAATACTTTCTAGTAATGATAAAACCTATACAGAAATAAAATCTTTCCGACTTAGTTCCGCTTTTTGATCGGTACATGGCGTTTTCTTTTTTTAGAGTAAGTGAGTCGCGATCACATCGATTTTGAAACTTCTGTGGTGCAACTCTAGGATTGCGTATAGAATTTGAAAATACCCACTGAAAAGTACAAGGGGAACGAGTCATTGAATTTTTCAAATTGAGAAATCAATCGTCTCAGTCTGAGACGAGTTAGGCTGGATGGCATCAACTGCTAATTGCTTAGAGATTTTATGTTTCTACCAATCAGTGGCTTATGTATTTTTTGGTTGTCGCTGGCACATCTCTTGCAAATGTGATGTGAAGATAGTAACCCCAGAATAACGAATGAAAAGTAACTTACCTCCTTGCTTAATTTTTTGCGCAGTCTCAGCTGCTTTATTTTGGGGCATGGCTAATGCCAATCCTCTGAACGAATCGAATCGGTTAGATGTTGCTGCTAAGCAATCAGATGCTGCGTGCCAACAGTCGGAAGCGAACGGTTATGCATTCGTCGAATGCTCGTGTTCGATCCGCCCATCCTTTCAGACTCATCAATCAATTTAATAAGTAAATAAGATGAAATTAGGCCGTACGGACAAATTACATTTTCACCCAATCGCTTATTGCAGCGATAGTTACAAATCCTAGGTAAGTTTCCGGCAATTTTTCGTATCTAG
>JAKYXN010000048.1 GCA_022538095.1 Puniceicoccaceae bacterium K14
ATACGCTGGGATCCGGCTAGAATGCGAGCAATCGACGTACCCGAAGCAGATCCATTCATCCGCCCTGAACGCAATCAATACGCATGGAAACCCAGATCCAAAGATGCAAAGCACTTACCAGACTTTGAGTTATAATTGTCCGCGATTGCTTTGCAACTAGGCGAAAGTTCACTCCACTGCCAAAGCAAGATGCACCAGAGTTTCACTAAAAAGTATCCTACGCTAACACGCTAGAAACGCCTTGGAACATTCAATCGTTTAGGGCGAGGAGAAGAACCTAAGAATTACTATACGCAAGTAAAACCAAGCCTCTCTCCAGGTAGTGGAATTCAAATTATCTCAAAGAATGAGAAGAGGTTTTGGTTACACTCCATATAACGCAGCCTTCCTGAACTCGCTATCAATGGTACCTTCACCTTCCCTCCATTGAAGGCAAAGTTGATTAGTACTCCGACATACTTATCCAGCAGCTCGCCGGATGGCAATAACTCATAGAGCAAGAGAAAGCCAAGCTGTTTGGAAAATTGCAAGAAACTGCTCCAGCCATGCTCGTTTCATTCTGATAGCAAACCGATTCAAGAGTATCCTTCAGACTTAAAGAGATAATCTATACATATCCAAATACTGGGCACAATTCTCAGAATTCAATATTTCGATCAATAGACAAAAGCGCTTAAACACAATAGAGTAAACAGCTTACTCGCCTTAAAACAGAACCTAATCCCATACCCTATCCCGCTTTCGTAGGGTGCCCCGATTGTGAATTTTATGTAAATAGAGTAAGATCAATCCCATCAAAAAGGAGATCGCAAACGAGATCCTAACTCAGAAAATTCTTATGAAAACGACCATCAAAACCTTAGGAATCCTAGCAACTCTTTGCCTCGCAAGCGCTGCATCTGCAATTTCTTCGTACACATACGACTTCACAGAGGGATCTTGGGGGTCAGGCGTCAGAGTTTTTGGCGACGGACTTCAAATAAATGCTCGCGACGTGAATGGGAACGTCGGTTCTGTAACTAGCCGTACTGACTACGGTCTCGGTGTCGCAGGAGACTTGGACACACTCGATTTTGGCGAGCGCCTTCTTCTAAAGTTCGACGAAGTCGTTAAATTTGAGTCTTTCACTGTACGCTGGGCAGGACGAGACACTGTTAACGTGCGAGTAAACGGACTAGGAACTGTATTTTCAGAAACAGGCTTAAAAACAGGTGATAGCTATAACTTCGACCCCAACATCCTAGGAAGCATTGCCCTGTTTGAAGACAAAGATTATTCTTCGAACAACGAACGAGGGTACTATTTAAGTTCGGTTACTGTATCTAAAGTACCAGATGGAGGAACAACTGCCGCATTGCTCGGCTTAGGTCTCGCAGGATTGGTTGGCCTACGCCGACGTATCGCGAAGTAAGACAACTCAACTTCCATTAATAACCAATCCCCTTCCTAAAGGCAGGGGATTTTTTCGTATTAATCTATAACCACAACTAACTCAATTTCCAACAAAGCCGCTTCATCTGCTAAGGCCTCAACCTGAACCCAAGACACTGCTGGATAGATGCCACTGTTATAAAAACGCTTTCTCTCCCTACTAAGTGATTTCAGCATAGCCAAATCCGTCGTGTAAATTCGCTCCTGCGTGACATCATTCATTGTAGCTCCATAGCGGCCCAAGACGGATTGAAGCCTCATATAGATCGTTTTCATTTGGGTCTCCATGTTTTTGCCAGGAGCCCGAGTACCGGAAATAAAAATGACATTTCCAACTTTAACCGCCTGTGAATACCCCAACTCATTTTCCCAACCACCCGCTTGGTAGTGATCACGGAACAAGAGGTCTTCTTCCTCCGCCCACAGAGATATTCCACTCAATGCAACTACAACGAGAAAACCAATGATGTAGCGCATCACAATCACGCCTTTATTTTCTTAGATAAATCCAAGAATTCCTCGCCAAACTGGGTTAAACGCTCCGCCATTTTCTCACTAAGCGCATCGCCATCCCAGTCCTGAGAAGACACATACACAAAGCGAGGCAGCACAATCATTCTAAAATCGAGCATCAGACTATTCGCAAAGCCCATGACTGACATGTAGCTCATTGCTCCACCAGCCGCACAAACAAAGCCAGCAGTCTTCCCAACCATTGAATGTCCAAATAATTCTGCAAAGTTTTTCATGGCAGCATTTACACCATAGACATAAATGGGGCTGGCAAAAATAATTGCGTCAGCACTCTCGACTAGCGCCTTTGTCTGAGCTACTTCCGGAAGCTCGTAAACACTTCCTCCATCGCACAGAGGTAAAACCGTATCCTGTAAATCTACGAGCGTTAGACTCAAACCTTCTTTTGACTCAACATTGGATACAAATTTCTTTGCAAGAGCACGGCTACGACTCTTTGGGTTTAAGCTACTGCTGACGACCAGAATATTCAAATTTTGCATATACTCGAATCCTTGTCCACCGTGGCATCACTGTCCAACTAAAATGCGACTTAAACGCATTCGTCAAAAACCAAGGTCCTTGTCAAAGTCGTCTACCGACTCCGTGCTTTCGACCTCGTAAACAACCTTCTCCCGTAACTTGCCATCCACAAAAATGCTCAACTCATAAATCCCAATTGGGTCACCTTCATCAAATACAAACGGTACAGAAGCTCTATCCCAAACCAATTGGTCCAAAGAGGTATACACGTGACCTCCTTCCGAATACCTGCCTGCGTCTGACGAGCCCGGTGCTTTAATAGGTTCCGGAAATCGAACCGCATACGATACCATAAATTGTCCCCCTCCTTTACGTTGAACAGTAAAACCATGAGCATAGGACGGATCTACTCTAAAATCGATGTGTCTCGTCTCATGAAAAACGAAGGCCATTCCTTCTGCGTTTTTGTTCATCAACCCGAAAGAGATCTTATAATTGCCAGCTATTGCCTGAGTCCCGCTCTGAACAAAAACAGCGAAGGAAGCTATAATTAATAACCGAATACAATTTAGGTTTTTCATATGTACGAAGGCAATCTAACTCAAATACCACTGCCTTTAGCCACTAATCTCATAAATAGAAACTATTTGTTTCGCTTCACTTAAATTGTCAATAATTGCAAGTTGATAGAAAAATTATCACGCTCGATTTCAACGATGTGACTCGTCTGCGCAATAGACTCTTTAGCTTTCTCGTTGATCCTTCTACATGCTAACCGACTACCAATCACTAAAATGAAACCATTCTCTCTTCTGATTCTTGTCGCACTGCCAATTTTTTTCGCTAATCCCCTAGTCGCAAACGACTTAGAATTGCGGCAAAGCAAATTTAATCTGAAGGAAAAAAGTGTAGCCCTTTACGGTTTTGACCCCGTTTCCTATTTTGAAGAGACTCCCAAGGTGGGAAATGAGAGTATCACTTTCGAAAACTCGGGAGTCACCTACCAGTTTTCATCTCAAGCTAATTTAGAAAAATTCAAAACCTCTCCCGAGAAATACGAACCACAATTTGGCGGCTGGTGCGCCTACGCCCTCCTCGATGGGGATTTAGTCGACGTGAACCCAGAACGTTATAAAATCATCGAAGGCAAATTGTACCTATTCTATGATGGGATTTGGGGTAACACCCTCAAGCGTTGGAACAAACAAGCGAATGCTTCATCCGAGAGAACACTCGTCGAAACTGCGCACAATGCCTGGCAAGAGAAATACTCCAAGTAAGCCCGTACCCATATGCAAGCGATAGTCCGCCGCTAGCCTATTCGCTGTTTGACCCAGCGTACTCGTACAGTTCTTATCTCGTTAGTTAATTCAACAACACAACCCCCAAAACACGAGATAGGATTAAATTATGCATTTGAACACAAAGTGCCTCCACGCCGGTCAACAACCCGACCCAACAACCAATTCGTGCGCTGTTCCCGTATACCGGACCGCTGCTTATGTATTCAAGAACAGCGAACACGCCGCCAATCTATTCGCGCTCAAAGAGCTTGGCAATATCTACTCGCGCATTATGAACCCAACTCAAGACGTTCTTGAGCAGCGGGTCGCAGCACTTGAAGGTGGAGCCGCCGCCCTCGCGCTCGCTTCGGGGACCAGCGCGATTTTCTACTCAATCATAAACATTGCCCAAGCCGGCGACAATATTGTATCCGCCAACAATTTGTATGGTGGATCGTATACACAATTTAACGACATCCTTCCTTCGCTCGGCATCACTGTAAAATTTGTAGACCCCAAGAATCCACAGAATTTCGCCGATGCAATCGACGACAAAACAAAAGCTGTTTTCTGTGAAACCGTCGGAAATCCTGCTCTCGACATTACAGATATCCAAGCTGTAGCCGACGTCGCCCACGCAAAAGGACTTCCACTCATCGTAGACAGCACCTTCTCTACTCCCTATCAAACGCGCCCAATCGAACACGGGGCAGATATCGTTGTCCATTCACTCACAAAATGGTTTGGTGGCCACGGAACAGCCATTGGTGGCGTGGTGGTCGACTCCGGAAAATTCAACTGGGCAAGCGGCAAATTTCCACTCTACGATCAACCCGACGGTTCCTACCACGGGCTCCGCTGGGGTCACGATCTTCCAGAGCCCCTCGCTCCGCTTGCATTTATCCTCCGTATGCGAACTGTTCCATTGAGAAATTTAGGAGCCTGTATCAGCCCAGATAATTCTTGGATATTCCTTCAAGGAATCGAGACGCTTCATCTACGTATGGAACGCCATTGTTCCAATGCCCTCTCGGTCGCCAAATCTCTTAAAGAAAACAATAAAGTAGAGTGGGTCATATATCCAGGACTGGAGGACAACTCGAACTACGAGCTCAACAAGAAGTACCTCGACGGCAAAGGAGGCTCTATGGTTGTCTTCGGAATCAAAGGTGGAGCCGAAGCTGGAGCGAAGTTCATCGATTCCCTCGAAATAATCAGTCACCTCGCAAATGTTGGAGACGCCAAAACACTGGCGATCCATCCAGCGACCACGACACACAGCCAATTGACACCTGAACAACAAACGGCCGGAGGTATCTCCCCAGAGATGGTTCGCCTCTCAATAGGCATCGAACACGTAGACGACATCCTCGCCGATATCGAACAGGCCCTAAACAAAGCCGTGTAAAACGAGATTTTCCTAAAATCATATACTTGGCGCGTGGCGCACATAAAGACGTGCCATCCGCAGATTTGAAAAGATGGCTGCCCACATGGGTAGCCATTTTATTTTCCATGCATATGGATGATTCGATTTATTTTAGATTCTCCGGAGATTGGGCTAGCAACCTAATTCAAGTTTTCAACCGACAGTAAAAACTCACGCTCTCCCCAGCCAGCCTTGCATTTCATCCCAAAATCTAAGGTTAAAATAAGTTTTCTGTGACAAATTTTTAGCCATTTGAGTCTATTGAGTTAAAACCAATCCAGAGCTAGCAATGTAAAACCTGATAATCCACACCAAGTTCTTACTGAGAGTTCAAGATTACAAAAATATCTAACATTCTGCTATTCATGATTTTATGAAAAATCTAAAGTTCATCAATCTGCAAAGAAAGTATTTACAACTTTCATTTTAATGTTTTTTTACTAAACGGTGCGTCCTGTACATCGAATTTAACTCAACGACATCTAACCAATACAATATATGGCCGAAGAAACCATCCCTACAGAAACAACAGAATCCAACGGAATCATCGATCCCGTTTACGTCGAAAAAGCCGTGGACTGGCTTATAGCTAATGGCACGAACCTACTCGCTGCTATCCTCATTTTCTTTATCGGAAAATGGGTAGCGAAAGTCATTCGCAACAAAGTAAAATCCTTGATGGAGAAAAAAGAGGTGGACGCCGCTTTGGTTTCCTTCGCGACCAACATGCTTTACTATATGTTGATCATCGCTGTTACATTGGCCGCAGTGCAAAAGATTGGATTCCAAACAACATCTTTAGTCGCTATTCTTGGTGCCGCTGGTCTTGCAGTCGGTCTAGCGCTTCAAGGTTCCCTCTCCAACTTCGCTTCTGGAGTTCTTATCATCTTATTCCGACCATTTGGTATCGGAGACGTCATCACAGCAGGTGGCGTAACTGCATGTGTTAAGGAAATCGGTGTTCTTGTGACCATCATGGCGACTCCTGACAACAAGAAGATCATCATGCCAAACTCCTCAATCATGGGCGGGGCGATCACAAACATTACCGCTTACGACACTCGCCGTGTAGACATGACAGTAGGCGTTAGCTACTCTGACGATCTAGACAAGGTTGCGAACATCATCGAAGAAGTAATCGCAGCTGACGATCGCATTCTTAAAGATCCTGCGGTTACAATCGCTGTATCTGAACTTGCTGACAGCAGCGTAAACTTCGTGGTTCGTCCATGGGTTAACAAAGCAGACTACTGGGGCGTGTTCTTCGATTTCCAAAAGACAATCAAGCAACGCTTGGACAAGGAAGGCGTATCAATTCCTTTCCCACAACAAGACGTGCATATGCACCAAGTTAGTAACTAGGAATTCTCTTATACTTTCTAGAAATGAAAAAGCTCCAGCCTTCCGGTTGGAGCTTTTTTTATTGAAAAATAGACTCAATCTACAATCCCGTCTTCTGCTTCAAAATCTCGGGAAATGCATCGATAGGCCGGATCTTCATATTCTTATATTCAACTTCAGCGGCTTCAGATTGGATTTGAATTCCCCCCCGAAGCAAAGGCTTACCCTCTTTATCCAAGGCATCCTTTAACGACATAACAAGCCTTCCGTTTACCAGATGAATCGCCTGATCCCCTAAAACATAAATCTCCAAAGTATTCCATTCTCCATGAGGTGCATCCGGCTCAACTTCCGCATGAAGGTACCCCTTCCAATCCTCGTACTTAGCCTTCGGCTCGTAAACGCTCCGCTTGTCCGTTTTTTTGAAAGGCGCCTTCGCTCCTTTGATGGCAATAGTGATAAAATCCCCCAAATCACTCTCTTGCACTTGATATTCAAGACTACTCTTCCACACCTTCCAAAATGCGCCATGCTCGCCATGGGTGTGATACAATATCCCACTATCTCTCTTGTCCTCTAGACGAGGTTCCCACTTCTTATCGCCCCAACGCATTTGGGTTTTGAAGTGATAGTTCTCAAATTCGTCCAAAGTCGAAAGTCCCCCATAGATTTCTCCTGAAATCTTGAAAACTGTTTCCCCCTCTTCACTCTGGTAGGTCGTAAAAACATCCTTCGGATCATTCGACAAGCCCATAGGCGTACCACTAGTTACTTTATCACTTTGATATGTCCCAGTTGGCAAATCCTCTACCGTCGAATGCGGCACTCCCATAAAAACCTCCCACTGGCTGAGCTCTGGATCTAGCATCGACTTCCAATTCTCGTCAGTCGCACTCGCTCTAACAGAAGTTTCGTAGGCATTCGGAAAATCGTCAGGTACCGGGATACTCACTTGACCAGTAGCCGCCCACTCAACACCGCGTTGGAACGTTGTGATAAAGCTCACATTGTTAACTGATTGAACATTTTCGTCCTCCTTGGCTCCAACATGGCCCAGAGTCGTATGAAAAACACGCCCCTTACCATAATCGACCGTAAACAAAAGCGGCTCATTATAAGGGGACGCTCCTCGGTAAGCTGGATTCGCAAATCCTGTTGCTAGGATTGTCATATTTTTTGCCGGGCCACGCAGATTAGAATAAATCTCATCACTCGCTTGTAGCCACATTTCTGGAAGATCCTCAGTGATTGGGTGATCAAATGTCCTCACTGTCATAAGAAAATCATGACGCTTTGGGTGATATGTCTTCCCCGGTAAACTGTTATCGTGAACCATACAGCATTTGTGCCAGTAAACACGCGGGCCCCAACTCTCATCCCGACTCGCATGCTTTGATGGGTCATCAGGATAAAGTGGCGGGCTATGCAAACCAGCGCCTCCCCAGCCTCCTAATCCAATCATATCATTATACTCTGGCCAATATGGAAACGAATTATCAGCGCCATGAACTGTAACTAAACCACCACCATTTTTCATGTAACGCACAAAAGACTCTTTAGTCGGCTCAGGCCACTCAGCTCCCTCATAATCAATAACGATCACTTGATACTTACTCCAGTCTGGCGAAAATCCATCGAGACTCTCACCTGTCGGGGACGTCACAACCTTATCCACAGAAAATATTCCGGCATCCAGTAAGTGCTGATGTAAAGCTGTACTTAAGCCTTCCCAACTATGATACTTGTTGGAACGCCCCGTAAGAAGCATTACCTTGATATCATCCTGCTCACCTTCACTAGCAGAAAGAGGAGCGTTAAACATTAACGCAGAAGCGATAAATACAACGAGGTACAATAACGGGGGGTTCATTCGCTATATCTTCAATCGATCTTTCGGTCTTGGTCAATCGCCAATAGAAAAATAAATTGACATATTTCGTCACAATGAAATTCGAGACCAAAATTGCACGCAAGCCAATTCCTCTCCTAAAACCTCTAACTCAAGCAGACATTTTCCCACATCGTGAATTGACGAATTCCCACATCGCGAGACTCAAAGATGTATACGTACAATGCCCTTTGAGCTCCTCTCCCTCAATCGACTGCTAAACACCCAACAAAAAACAAAAAAAAGCGTCCCCGAATTTCGAGGACGCTTGGCATAAAAAAGTATTTTCTAAAGTAAAAAGCTTCAGGAGAATGATTACATCATTCCACCCATGCCGCCCATACCTCCCATGCCACCCATATCCGGTGCGCCACCAGCAGCTCCCTTTTCTTCAGGGATGTCTGTGATCATGCACTCTGTAGTGAGGAGCAAGCTTGAGATAGAAGCTGAGTTTTGAAGAGCAGAACGAGTTACCTTAGTAGGATCAACAACACCTGCTTTGAGAAGATCTTCGTATGTATCAGTCGCGACGTTGTAACCTGTGTTTCCTTCGCTAGAAAGAACTTCCTTGATTACTACAGAGCCTTCAACACCTGCATTCGAGCAAAGCTGACGAAGTGGACCTTCGATCGCTCGGCGAACAATATCAGCTCCGATCGCTTCATCTCCTTCAAGACCAAGCTCATTTAGAGCCGTAGTCGCACGAATAAGAGCAACTCCACCACCAGGAACGATGCCTTCCTCAACTGCAGCGCGTGTTGCGTGCAATGCGTCTTCTACGCGAGCCTTCTTTTCCTTCATTTCTGGTTCAGTCGCTGCACCTACGTTGATAACTGCAACACCACCCGCAAGCTTAGCCAAACGCTCTTGAAGCTTCTCGCGATCGTAATCAGAAGAAGTCTCATCGATTTGACGGCGGATTTGCTTTACGCGGCCTTGGATGTCAGCTGCAGATCCCACACCTTCGATGATAGTTGTGTTTTCTTTATCAACTGTAGCGCGCTTCGCTTGACCGAGGTCGCTAAGCTGAACGTTTTCAAGCTTGATACCAAGATCTTCAGTGATGCAACGACCCCCTGTAAGAACTGCGATGTCTTCGAGCATTGCTTTGCGACGATCACCAAAACCTGGAGCCTTAACTGCGCAAACATTGAGCGTTCCACGGATCTTGTTAACAACGAGTGCTGCCAATGCTTCGCCTTCGATGTCTTCAGCGATGATAAGGAATGGCTTACCGCTCTTAGCAACAGTTTGAAGAAGTGGAAGAAGGTCAGCCAAGTTTGAGATCTTCTTTTCGAAGATAAGGATATACGCATCCTCAAGAACAGCTTCCATAGACTCATTGTCTGTAACGAAGTATGGAGAAAGGTAACCCTTGTCGAATTGCATACCTTCAACAACATCGAGTGTTGTTTCGATAGACTTTGCTTCTTCAACTGTGATTGTTCCGTCCTTACCAACCTTGTCCATTGCATCTGCAATGATAGTGCCGATTGTGTCGTCCCAGTTAGCAGATACAGTAGCAACTTGCTTAACTTCTTCGCGAGACTCAACTGGCTTAGAGATAGAAGCCAACTTTTCAACAGCTGCTTCAACAGCCTTATCGATACCACGCTTCAAGTAGATTGGGTTGGAACCTGCTGTTACGTTCTTAAGGCCCGCGCGGTAGATTGATTCTGCCAAAACAGTTGCAGTTGTCGTTCCATCACCCGCAGCGTCAGATGTCTTAGATGCTACTTCGCGAACCATTTGCGCGCCCATGTTTTCGTATGGATCTGGAAGTTCGATTTCCTTAGCAACGGTAACACCGTCCTTAGTTACGTTTGGAGAACCAAACTTCTTGTCGATAACAACATTACGACCTTTTGGTCCAAGAGTTACCTTTACTGCCTTAGCGAGTGTTTCAACACCCTTTAGAATGCTCTGACGAGCTTGTTCATCAAATATTAATTGCTTAGCCATTTGTATTTAATTTTTAACTATTTTATTTTAGATTTTAGCTCAGACCGACAAATTAACCTTGAATAACACCAAGGATATCGTCTTCGCGAACGAGGATGTAAGCTTGGCCATCAACCTTAACTTCCGTACCACCATACTTGCTGATTAGTACTTTGTCGCCTACAGCAACATTGAACTCGACTGCATTTCCGGACTCATCCTTACGGCCTGTTCCCAATGCAATTACTTCAGCTTCCTGTGGCTTTTCCTTAGCCGCGTCAGGGATAATAATCCCTCCACGAACTTGTTCGTCTTCTTCAACGTGCTTGATCAACACGCGATCACCTAGAGGCTTAATTTTTACTGATGTAGTTGTGCTCATTTTGAATTATTTATATCTGGTTAGATTGTTCTGTTTAATTTTTTCAAAAGAAAAGGAAATGCAGCTAAATTAGCAGCATCTCCTTTCGTAATTAAAATTTGATTACTTCTTTTCCTCGTCGTCAACGACTTCGAAATCAGCGTCAACAACATCAGCTTGCTTTGGCTCGCTGCTAGCTTGTTGGCTCGGATCACCTGCTGGTGGAGGAGTTGGACCGCCTTCTGGAGCGCCTGCCCCCGCTTCAGCTGCCGCAGCTTGGTAAAGTTCAGCGCCGACCTTGCTCAAGTTCTCAAGACCCGCCTTCATCTTTTCAAGATCACCGGTTTCGAGAGCTTCCTTTGCATCCTTAACAGCGGCTTCGATTGGAGCTTTCTTGTCATCCGGCAATTTATCACCGGCTTCTGTCAACATCTTCTCCATTTGATAGATTGTGGAATCGAGCTGATTCTTTGTTTCAGCTTGTTCCTTAATCTTCTTGTCTTCTTCAGCATGGAGCTCTGCGTCCTTAGTCATCTTGTCGATGTCATCTTCTGAAAGACCGCCTGAACCAGTGATAGTGATCTTTTGATCTTTGCCAGTTCCTTGATCCTTAGCGGATACATTCAAGATACCATTCGCATCGATATCGAAAGTAACTTCGATTTGTGGCACGCCACGTGGAGCGGGAGCGATACCATCAAGGTGGAATGTACCCAATACCTTGTTGTCATTCGCCATTGGACGCTCACCTTGCAAAACCTTGATTTCAACCGATGGCTGATTGTCTGCGTACGTTGAGAACACTTGAGACTTCTTTGCTGGAATAGTCGTGTTACGTGGGATCATCGCTGTGGATACGCCACCCGCTGTCTCAATTCCCAGTGTAAGCGGAGTAACGTCGAGCAATAGAACATCTCGAACATCACCCTTAAGAACCGCTCCTTGGATCCCCGCTCCAATTGCAACCACTTCATCTGGATTAACGCCTTGGTGTGGTTTCTTGCCAGCAAGCTCTTCAGCGATTTCAACAACCTTCGGCATACGTGTCATACCACCCACAAGGACGAGTTCGTTAACTTCGTCTGAATCGAGGTCGGAATCACGCAAACACGCTTCGAATGGAGCCTTACAGCGTTGGAACAAGTCATCTGTGATCTGTTCAAGCTTCGCACGTGTCAACGGAATGTTTAAGTGCTTTGGCCCAGTTGCATCAGCTGTGATGAACGGAAGGTTGATGTCGTAGTTAGAAGCAGACGACAATGCGATCTTCGCCTTCTCAGCTTCTTCCTTGAGACGTTGGAGAGCCATTGGATCTCCCTTGAGGTCGATTCCGTTTTCTTTCTTAAATTCTTCAACCATCCAATCGATGATCGCTTCGTCCCAGTTGTCACCACCAAGCATGGTATCACCATTGGTAGCCTTAACTTCGAATACGCCATCGCCGATTTCGAGAATGGAAACATCAAACGTACCTCCACCCAAATCAAATACGGAAATTTTCTCGTCGCTCTTTTTGTCCAAACCATATGCCAACGATGCCGCTGTAGGCTCGTTGATGATACGAAGAACATCAAGCCCTGCGATTTTTCCAGCATCCTTAGTTGCTTGGCGCTGACTGTCATTGAAGTAAGCTGGAACAGTGACTACCGCTTCAGTGATCGTTTCACCGAGGTAAGCTTCTGCATCCGCCTTTAGCTTGGCTAATACAAACGATGCGATTTGCTGAGGAGCAAATTGCTCTGTCTTGTCGCCAACTTGGCACTCGATGTACGCATCCCCATTCTCAGCTTCAACAATGCTGTATGGAATGCTAGTCGCTTCTTCCTGAACTTCTGCGAACTTACGACCAATGAGTCGCTTAGCCGAAAAAATTGTATTTCTTGGATTAGTAACCGCTTGACGCTTGGCCGCTTGGCCAACGATGCGCTCACCTGATTTCGTGAACGCTACGATTGATGGAGTGGTACGTGCCCCTTCAGCGTTTGGAATTACGATTGGCTCATCGCCATCCATAACTGCCATGCAGGAGTTCGTTGTACCTAGATCTATACCTAATACTCTTCCCATGCCTGCACTCTCAGCAGACCATATACCAAACAAACCAATAAAATTTTATAGCTTTATTAATCAACAACTTACAAATCAAAAACACACATCCCCCTCCAGAATAACAAGGTCCAAACACGTCACGATGACACACCAATGTCCCACTTTTCACTCATCGTGTGACATGTGTGACATTACAGCTCAAAACTCCCTTATCGCTGGCATATCAGCCGATTTGGTGTACATTGGCTTTTATGGCATTAGCCGGAGCTGCAATTGAGATTCCTCAGGTCATTCCAGTGATGATCCTTGGCCGAACCGTTTTGTTTCCCCAATCGGTCATGCCGCTCTATATTTTCGAGAAGCGATACAAACGCATGCTAGCGGATATTCTCTCCGATCAGCGCATGTTCGTCCTAGCAAACCGAAATGACCAGCAAGTAATGCCTCAAAAACCAGGCGAGATCCCGCATATGATAGCAACCGCTGGGCTCATCCGACTTTCGAGCCTGAACTCCGACGGCTCGTCAAACATTATGCTCCAGGGAATCTGTCGCGTACGCATCAAGCAAATCGTCCAAACTTTTCCTTACAAAAAGGTAGAAGTCGCGCGGGAACTCACCCCTGAAACGCCTACCACGCTATCCTTCGCGAAAGCCAAAGAGGACTTTATCAAACTACTCGAAGAGAGAGAGAAATATGGACTCGAGTTTTCCAAAGATGCGAAAAATGTCTTCAGGAACTTAAAAAACATTAACGCTCTTTCTGATCTAGCCGCCCATGCTTTTTGCAAGAATTCTGCAAACCGTCAAAAACTGTTGGAAACGTTGTGTCCGGAAAAAAGATTTCTCCTCTTAAGTAGATTTATACGACAAGAGATCAATCATCTCCAACTTGGCAAGGACATCCAAGAGGGACTCGACGACCACGATATCGCTACGAACTAAGCGATTCCTTGAGATGATTCCTCTTGAGCGATAGTATAGAAGTTACCTCATCGAGCGAACGAGTATTGAGTACATTTTCCGCTCCCAGCCAGCCCTTACGCGCTGCATTGATCCCTGCTTCAACAAACTCAAAATGCTCTGTGCGATGGGCATCGGGATTAATACTCGTCATCAATCCTTTTTCAGCAGCTCGTTTCCACAACCGCCAATCCATGTCCAAGCGCTTGGGGTTCGCATTGAGTTCGATTATTACCGAATTAGCAATCGCGGCATCAATCACTTTCTGAGTATTCACCTTATATGGCTCGCGACGCAGTAAAATCCTTCCCGTCAGGTGACCGATCATTGTAGTCGCCGGATGCTCAATCGCCTTGATAATACGAGCCGTCATTTCCTCTTCACTTTGCGTGAAACCTATATGCACCGACACGACCGTGTAATCGAGCTTCATCAATAACGCTTCACTCAAATCAAGGGATCCATCCACCAACAAATCACACTCGATCCCAGAGAACACATGCGTTTTGAATTTCCCTGAGGTATTCAAAGCATGGACCTCTTCGAGCTGCTGCAAGACACGATCTTCATTCATGCCGTTCGCTTGAAAACTGGCTTTCGAGTGATCCGCAACGCCCCAGTACTCCCATCCTTTCGCTTCCGCTGCAGCAGTCATCTCCTCAAGCGTGTTTCGCCCGTCAGATGCTACAGTGTGATTGTGAAAGACGCCCTTTAATTCTGAATACTCAAGCAACTTAGGGAGCTCACCCTTTTCCGCCGCTTCGATTTCTCCCAAACCTTCCCTCAATTCGGGCGGGACCCACTTCATATCCAGATGAGAGAAAATGTCTTCTTCCGTTTCAGCCACCAAGCTATTCTCAAACGTTTCATCCTCAACGGGCTTCAAACCCCACTCGCTCAAACTCAATCCGCGCGACAATGCTCGCTGTCGCATCATTACATTGTGATCCTTGGAACCGGTGAAATGGTGCAATGCAAAGGCGAACTGCGGAGGTCGAACCACTCGTAGATCCGCCTGCAAACCACTTTCAAAGCGAACACTTGACTTCGTTTCTCCGTGAGCAGTGACTTCAGCGACACCCTCTTGAGCGACAAACCAGTCCATGATTGGCTTCGCCTCGTCCGATCCGACGATAAAATCTAAGTCGCCCACAGTCTCGCGTTTTCTACGAAGACTGCCTGCATGAGAGGCGTGAACAACCTCCGGTAGAGCTTTCAAACCCGCAAGAATAGGATCTGCCACTGCTCGAGCAGCCCACCAGATATGCCGCTTTCCGTAAGCCTCTCGGTTCTTAATCCCAAGCAAAAGTTTTTCTTCAGTCTTCTTTCCAAATCCTTTCAATGCCGCCACACGGCCCTCTTCACACGCCTTCTGCAACGCTTCGATCGAATCAAGCCCCAGCGCTTTGTGCATCGCTTTGATTTTCTTCGCGCCCAAACCTGGTATTTCCAGCATTGATACAAGCCCCGGCTCCACCGAAGCCTTTAGCTTTTCATAAAATTCTAGCTTACCCGTCTCGAACAGTTCGGTGATTTTTTGCACCAAGGCATCACCAAATCCTTTGAGCTTGGACAATTCGCCCGATGAAATTAATTCTCCCAAATCGTCCTCTAAAGCCTCTAAATTTCGGGCTCCATTTTGGTAGGCTCGAATTTTAAAGGGGTTCTCCCCCTTCAGCTCCAGCAAAGTCGCAATTTCCGTCAAAACATCTGCGATTTCATTCTTCGTCATGCCAGCAACCTCGACAATCCACTCGAAATTAGCAAGTCCAAGAACCCAATTTACACAAAGACCTCATAGCAAATTCGCTACCCCTGCCCAGCTCCTTGCAACAACTCTTCCATCAAGAGTTTCCCCGCCTCGTTTCTCGGAAGCGCAGTACGCCTCAAACACACTTTGGGTTCCTTATAATTGGTAAGCTTGCCCTTGATTGACTCTTTGATCGCTTGTTCGGTCACAAATGATTCAGTGGGTACATACGCCACGCCGAGTTTCATTCCCCATTCACGATCTTCTAGGCCAAAAGCCACTACATCTCGCACCAGCCCAGTATCTTCAAAAACCAGCTCGACTTCCCTCAAATTGATTTTTTCCCCACCAGAAATTATGACCCGATCCCGGCGCCCCATTACCTTCAAGCAACCGCGTTCATTTATGTAACCTAAATCCGAAGTCAAAATCACATTGGAAGGATCCGAACCCGACACACTGTAATACCCTTTAAAGAGTGCAGATGTAGAGATCTGAATACGCCCTATATCTCCATTTTCTAGCTCTTCACCCCCCTCATCTACAATCTTAACCGCCACATGCGGCAAAAGTCTCCCAACTGAGGATTCACCAGAGAGAAATTCATTTGGTTTCAAAGTCGCTACCTGAGCGGCCGTCTCCGTCATTCCATAAGTCAACGCTAGAGGCAGTTTCGCTTTGCGACATTCCTCAATCAAGCCAATTGGACACGGACCGCCGCCAACAAAAATTGCTTGATACGTCCTCAAACGTTCGAAGTTTTTCTGATCACGCAACAATCGCTCCAATTGAGTTGGGACTACGGATAAAAAACAGTCATCGCTGCTCTCCTCGAATAACAAAGCATGCCCTTCCGCAAACGTCTCAGTACGAGCAAATACAATTTGTCCAACGCACAAAATCGAACGAATCAATTGCATGAATCCGCTTACGTGATACAAAGGCAGCACGCACAATGATCGCACCGTCCCCGTTGAAAAATAGGACTGGAAACCATAAGCGGATGCAGACAAAGTCGACCAATTATGAACAGCAAAGCGAATCGCGCCAGACGTCCCTCCTGTTGGAATCATCACTCGCAACCCTTCAGCGGACGTTTTGTGGCGAGAGCCTGATTCCATGCGCTGCTGCGCAAATTGCCCGTTGTTAAAATCTCCCAAAACCAAATGAGGCTCGGCAATAGCCATCGCCTCCCCTTGCTCATTCCTTCCCCACCTTGGATTGAAAAGAAACAAATCGATATCGGTGCGACACAAAGAAAGAAACAGGGCCGTGAACGACTCTTCATTAACCGTTCGTATGACCACTCGAATACGCTCTTTACTACCTGACTTGATTTCGCTTCGCAAGTTGCAGGCACGAGCAAAATACGTCGCCCATGAAGCCGAAAACTGAGGAAACATTCTTCCTCCGGAAACAAAATCCACAAGTCTGTCTAAATCTGGCTCCACAATGTATCTAATTCTTCAATAGACGGGCAAAGTTGCCCTTGCAAGAAAGGCCCCAGCGCCATCCCCATATTTTTATCAGCAAACAATTTTTCTGTATCGAACCCCAAAGCCCTCCTGTCATTCCGGCTTTGCAAAGCAATTGCCAAGCAGTTAGCCAATCCGAATTTAGATTCTAAGGAACTGGAGAACACTACATCCATTTTACCAACACGCAACTCCTCCATCAATTCTTCGTACCCACCGCATAGCAGCGGTTTGAGAACAAACACACCTTCCCATTGCTGATCGCGCCATCGTTTCAAATCATTCACATGGCAAACCGATTCGTCCAAGGCCAATCGAGTCGGAAAATCCGCCATCATTCGCATCATCGTATCTTCTTCCCCCTTCTCCAACGGCTGTTCGAGAAACTCAACCACTGGAACATCCGCAAGATACTCCAGCCAGTCGATCGCTGTTTTTCGCGATAAAGCGCCATTTGCATCCAATCGAAGCGACACCGACTCACTCGTTTCCTCTACCAACCGATCAATCGCCCTCTTTTCAGAAGTCGCATCGCCCACCCCTATCTTCACCTTCAAGCATCGATAGCCTTGCTCCACAGCCTCTCGCCAACTTGAGTCATCTGCCAAATCTCGAACTAAGCCACACACAGGCCAGGGTTTTTCAAAGCCAGCGTAATAGTCATCTTGAGCATCAATCATAGCAACAGCAGCCTGCAAAGCAAACCGTGTCGCTGGGTAAGTTAACAACTCGTTAGTCGCACTTTCAGGCTCTATTTCTCCTTCCAACGAAGCACAGGCACCGAGAGCTGTTACGAAACTCTCGCTTCCAAACGACTCGATTGGAGCGACTTCACCATAGCCCACACGCCCCTCGTCGCATTGCAAACGGACAATGATTCCTTCGCGCTTAGACCAGACTTTGCGAGACGTCGACCATTCCCTCGAAAACGAGCGGCGGTATGCTTTGTATTCCAAACGATGCATACCCCGGAATCCATCCTTCCCCAGCCAAGCAAGCAATTTTTTTCAGTCAAATTCATCAAAATACTTGATTCAAAACTACTCATAATCTAGTCGGCACTATGGCAAGTTTCGGTTTAGACGACTTCAACGAAAACGAGTTCTATAAAAGCTCTGACGAATTCTTTCACGCGCAGCGGGATATCGCACTCACATACGACGATGTTTCCCTAGCGACGAACTACAGCGAGATACTCCCCCGCTTCGCAAATCTGCAAACAAGCCTTTCCGATAGCTTGGAATTACAGATACCCATCATATCCTCCGACATGGATACCGTCACCGAATACGATATGGCCATCGCTATGGCACTAAATGGAGGCATGGGGATCATCCATTACAATATGCCCTTACGCGAACAAGTCTCTCAAGTAACCCGCGTAAAATACCATATAAACGGGCTCTTAACCAATCCAATCACAATTTCGGACAGCGTATACATTGCAGACGTCCTCAAGCTGATCGAAGAAAAGGGCTACAAATTTCGCACCTTCCCCGTCATCCAAGAAAATGGCAAGCTAGCAGGCCTCCTCAACAAACGCGTCGTTAAAGAGCGCTACCGTCACTTATCGGTCCAAGAAGCCATGACCCCCCTTAGCGAAGTCTTCACTATCAAGGAAAAAGACATTGCCTCCAACCCAATCGATACTGCCGACAAATTTTTCAACGACCACATCGGGATCAACAAACTGATCGTTGTAGACGATAGCAACAACCTTAAAGGGCTCATCGCTCTTTCGGATATCGAACGCATCATTGAGGATTCACACTCCACCCAAAAAGCAGCACGAGACTCTGACTTTCGACTCGTTGTCGGAGCCGCCATCTCAACCGTTTGGAAATCGGACGGAACACTAGACCGCGACGCAATCGTTGACCACGTTTCCAACCTTGTATCTGAAAAAGTAAACGCGATAGCAGTATCCACTGCCCACGGGCACAGCAAAGGCGTTGGCGAAACAGTAAAGCTCCTTCGCAGCAAATTCAAAGACCTTACTCTTATAGCCGGGAACGTCACCTCTGCAAGTGGTGTTGAATACCTAGCCGACTGCGGAGCGAATGCGATCAAGATCGGCCAAGGTCCTGGATCCATATGCACGACTCGTATCGTAGCGGGAGTTGGAATACCCCAACTATCTGCCCTTCATGTGGCATCTCAAGGTGCCAAGAAAAAGGGCGTTCGCATCATAGCTGATGGGGGTATCACCAAATCGGGAGACATGGTAAAGGCTCTCACGCAATCAGACGCAGTCATCCTTGGAAGTATGCTCGCAGGCAGCCGTGAAGCCCCCGGAGAAATCATCGAAATCAATGGAAAACTCTACAAGCAATACCGCGGGATGGGCAGCCTCAGTGCAATGAAAAAAGGCTCTGCAGCACGTTACGGTCATGACAAAAAAGACAAGACCCGCAAGTTTACTGCTGAGGGGGTCGAAGGCATGAAAGAAGTCCGCGGACCCGTTGCAAACTTACTAGCTGAGTACGCAGGTGGGATCCAATCAGGCATGGGCTATTTAGGAGCTGCAAATTTGACAGACCTTAAGAAAAACGCCCGCTTTGTTCGCATAAGCCCGGCGGGTATGAAAGAATCTGCTCCACACGATGTTATCGAGATCGCGAAACGCGGATAATCGATAAAAACGACTTTTTCCATCAAGCAGCCTTTTCACTCAAAGGCTGCTTTCTTTTTGCTTCACCAAGACTGCGGTCTAGGAGTTTCTAAAGAATCGTTTTACTTCAACTTGAAATAACTTGCTTTGCTTTTGATAGTCTCGATGTGCCTCCTCAAGCCCTTCAAAATCGCCACTCTTAACGACATTCTCCAAATTGGCTGCAGATGAAACGAGCCTATGTCCACCCACATTAGACAGTGCGCCTTTTACAGAATGAGCTATTTGCTTAATAGTATCCGTATCCATTAACTCAAGCGCTTCTTCTAGCTCTTGGTCCTTACTTTCCAAATCTTTGATACAAGTAGTAGCAATAGTTTGTCCGAGTTCTCGATCGTTCATAACTCGAGACAAAAAATCTTTATGATCAAAAACTTCGTTCTTTCTTGGATCAATTAAAGCCTCTTGCTCAATACGTCCAACAGAGGCTTTCAATAACCATTTTTTCATTACACGAGACAAACCCACAGGAGAAATAGGTTTACTCAAGTAATCATCCATTCCTGCATCCAAGCAAGTTTGCCTATCCTCTCTCTTCGCATGAGCAGTCAAAGCGATCACTGGTACATTATGATCTCTCACCCTTGACCCTCGATCTCGAATTACTCTGGTCGCTTCCAAACCATCCATTTCCGGCATTTGCACATCCATCAAAACGAGATCGTAAGGCAAGCTCTCCAGAGCCTTAATCGCTTCTTTCCCGTTTGCCGCTACATCTGATCGGAATCCCATATTGTTTAGGATTCCTTGAGCTACCAATTGGTTAACCGCATTGTCCTCTACCAACAGCACTCTTGAATTAGAAAGTTCATCCAACGCTTCGTTTGCCAAGTCTTGTGCTTTCGAAACTGACGGGTTCACGCATTCAGAAATACCGTTATATAGCTGCGACAACCGAATCGGCTTAGACATGCTCGATTCAAAATTCCCTAAATCGCCTTTCGTTTTTCTGGAGAATCCCTCTATAGAGGTAAGCATGATCAACTTGATGTCAGCGATCAAGGATCGATTTTTTATCTTATCCGCTAGTTGAATACCGTTCATCTCGGGCATCTGCATATCCAGGATAGCGATATCAAATGAATTATTACTCATTCGAGCATCTTCCAATAATTTCAATGCATCTTTACCGCTCTCGCATACTGAATTGCCGATACCCCAATAAGATAGCTGGTTCGCGAGGACATCTCTATTCGTTTGATTGTCATCCACGATTAAAATACGAGAGTTTTTCACACGGTCTGATACCGTTAACCCACTGTCGAAATTCGGTAACTTTTCGAAGCGATTTGTGAACCAAAACTCCGCTCCCTCTCCTTCTTTACTATTTACACCAATAGTACCGCCCATCAACTCTGCGAGCTGCTTTGAAATTGCCAAACCAAGACCAGTGCCACCATATTTCCGGGTTGTCGAGGCATCTGCCTGAGTAAATTTATCAAACAATTTGTCTTGAATTTTCTCGGGGATTCCTATCCCGGTATCCTTCACAGAAAAACGAATCACGACCTCATCCTCTCTTTCGCTACACACCTCGGCACGAACAACCACTTCCCCCTTCTTCGTGAACTTAATAGCGTTCCCAGCTAGGTTAAGCAGAATCTGCCTCAATCGACCGGAATCGCCCTTCAAAAAACGAGGTACATTCGGACCTGCTGTACAAATAAATTCCAATCCCTTCTCCTCAGCTTTCAATGCCAATATCGAGGCGAAATCGTCTAGAGTATCCAATAAATCGAATTCAATTGCTTCGATTTCTAAGTTTCGAGATTCAATTTTTGAGAAATCTAATATATCGTTAATCAGTGCTAACAACGACTCCCCACTCGTTCGTATAGTCTCTGCAAAATGACGCTGCTCCCCCGTCAAATCTGTCGTATCCAGCAGCAAACCAGTCATCCCAATAACGCCATTCATTGGCGTACGAATTTCATGGCTCATATTAGCCAAAAATTCGCTTTTCGCCTCGCTCGCCATTTTGGCTTGTTCGGCAAGTTGCGAAAGCTCCGCTTCTCGCATGACCGCCTCGCTAATATCCCAATTCGTACCAATCAAACGAACAGGTCTCCCTTCAGCATCCCGCATTACCGTGCCCAAGGCTCTCAAATTGCGAATACTCCCATCCTTCCAAACAACACGGAATCGAGTATTAAATTCGTTCTCTCCACTCAAAGCTTGCTGAACTTCCCGGTCAGTCCGTTCACGATCCTCAGCATGCAACCCTTCCGCCCAAGCTTCGTATTCGCTCGAAAAATCGTTTTGATCTACTCCATACAATTTGAACATTTGAGAATCCCAGGTGAGTTTGTTCTCTTGAATATCCCAGTCCCAAATCCCAATACCACCGGCTCTTGCGGCCAATGACAGTCGCTCGCTTGCGACTCGAAGCGACTCACTATACTTCTCCAACTCTCCCTGAGCCCTTGTCTGCTCATCGACATCCTGAAACGTACCATACAATCGGATACATCTTCCTTCAGAAAACTCAGCTTCACCAATCGCACGAACCCAAATCTCTTTTCCCTTCGCAGTAACGACTTGCAAAGTCACATCCCATGCTTCCCCAGTTTCGATACATCTCTGAACGGCTTTAGAAATGCAGTCACGACTCCATCCCTCTTTATAAAACTCAATCCCGCTCTCAAGGTTCGGCTCAAAATCCTCACCTACTTCATGAATCTGGCGCGTCATTTCAGACCAATGCAATTCTCCTCTAACTAAATTGAATTCCCAACCGCCAACTTTCGCCACCGAACTCGTTTTCTCCAGAAGGTAACTAGTGCGCCTCAAGGAACGCTCTGTCTCTTTCTGATCCGTTATATCTGTACGAATTGCGATGTACTCCAAGATTTCGCCTGCCGAATTTTTAAGTGGTACAATCGTCGAGTCTACCCAATAGAAGTATCCATCTTTTGCTTGGTTGCAAATTTCCCCATGCCAGACTTCACCATTATTAATTTTCGACCACATGTTCGTCCAAAAACTACGATCATGCGTCCCAGAACTTATAATTCTGTGATTCTTCCCAACGAGCTCATCCTTTGAATACAAGCTGACTTTACAGAACATGTCATTCACATACTTAATAGTGCCTCGTAGGTCTGTCATCGAGACCAGGGCATGCTCGTCAATAGCATACTTGAATGCATCTAAACTCGAAAGAGCTTCGACCAATTCTTGATTCTTAACACGCAGGTCCTTTTCGATTTTCTCAGTATCCGTTAAATCGACAGCCACAGCCACCAAGCGATTGCGATTTCCTCTTGGGTCAATTATGGGAAATTTGTCGGTCCGTATTTTTCTCGTGACGCCTTCCTCTGTCTCATATTTTTCAATGATTCCAATCACAGGTTCACCCAAAGCGATAACTTTTCTGTCATCTTCTAAATATGCCTTAGAATCTTCTTCCGGGAAAAAACCCTCAGTCTGTCGCCCCTCAATTTCATTTACCGGCTTCCCTATCGTTTCAGCGGCTCTCTTGTTTAAACGAAGTATCTTGTTGTTATTGTCCTTATAAAATATGAAGGCCGGCAACGTGTCTAAAATAGAGCGCAACTCCACAGTCATCGACTCAATGTGATCCAACATGCTATCCACTCTTCGGGATAATTGGCCAAGCTCATCTTTACGTATGCTGCCCAAACGTGTCGGTTGATAATTCTCTACGTTATCATCAATGACCTCATAAATCTTTCTGACAGGTCCGAGGATGATTATCTTAAAAAGCAGATAGATTAGTAAACAGCTCGAAAACAGGACTAAGAATCCAATTAACGCGATACTATTGCGCGCTTCAATCACATCGCTTGCATCTATTTCCAATGCAACCATACCCACATTTTCATTTTCTAGTGCGATTGGTTTCAAGTAGATCGCTTTTTTGTTTTCGACGCGAAGCAACCCAATTTGGTCCATACTAAAGCCTGATAGCTTGGCTAAAAATACCGAATCCGCCGCAATATCGCCCCTGCCTCTAGAAATTGCGACCGTCAATGGATTTCCATCGAGGGCTGCGACATTAACAACTAAATCCTGTCTTGAAAGAACAGATACAAGTCGTTTTTCAGATTGTTCCAAACTTTCCTTACCCGTCATCACCACCGAGTTAACCAAAGCATCGCCCAACACACCGATTTCTCGAATAGAATTTGCTTCTCCTAACTTAAACACAAGAGCTTCGCCCAATATCAAAAAAGCCGCCAACGGCATCAACAATTTATAGCGCAAACTAACTCCACTGGAGGAAAGAACGTTTTTCTTAACCATATATTGAATGAATTGTTTAGTTCATCGCAGCTATAAAACCTACTCATTAATCTTCCTTTATCCCCTTAAGTCAACTTTAGGACCGAAAAAGTCGTCGTATACATAGCTTACCCGATTCAACAAATCATTGAGTCCGATACAACCAACCGGAAGAATACTTATCTTTTACTGGATTAAACGAAAACACCCATTCATTATTTTCGCTTTTTGGGCACTCGACTATGGAATCTCATTGAGTCGAGCGACGACAGATTTTCAAAACCGACAAAATGGCACTAAACGAATTTAAGAGTAAACTCATTGCTGACTGTGGCATCAGCATGGGAGACGAAGGGAAAGGTCGCCTGATCTCAGAAGTAATAGAAGAACTTCGTCAAAAGACCGGTATGGACTCCCCCGTAGACGTTGTCCTCAAAGTAAATGGCGGGGCTAATTCTGGCCATACCGCTGGCGGGTTGAAACTAAACTTGCTGCCCGCCGGTGTTGTAGACGCATCTGTAAGCCATCTTGCTATCGGAGCGGGTGTAGTGGCAGATCCCCGTAAATTCCTCTGGGAGCTTATCCCAGTAGACGCCAAAGGTTTCAAAGTTTCGGAACGCCTCGTTATCGATCAACGTACGATGCTTTCTGATTTGACGCATAGGTTGCTCGATCTTGCTTGGGAATGGTATCGAGTAAACATTATCAACGAAGAGCCGCGTGGCAGCACCGGACGCGGCATCACTCCATCCTACTGCGACGAAGTAGGCCAATTCCAAATTTACTATTCCGATTTCCTAGCTAGCAAAGAAGATTTCGCCCAAAAATTGACTCAAAAAGCAGCCAGAGCCTGCCGTATCATTCAACACGTTTGCCAAGTAACGCCAGAAGCTTGGAATCAATTTTTCGATACACTCACCTCAGCTGAAAACCGTGCCAATGCCGAAGCCAAGGAAGCAGGGCTTTTCGACGAAACTGAATTCGACTTCACCCCCTTCAAAGGCCAGAACACCTTCGAGCTCAATATCGACGCTCTGGTCGAGATTTACTGGAACGCAGGACAGAAGCTAGCAAATAAAATTGGCGACGTTCGCGAGCTCGTTCGCAAAACTCAAAACGCAGGTAAGTACGTCATCGGAGAGTTCGGCCAAGCCTACTGGCTAGACAAGCGCCAAGGGTTCTCGCCGAACGTCTCCGCATCTCATACCTACGCTCCTGAATTTTTCAACTCGGCTTGTATCCCCGTGCAACCACTGCACGTTTTCGGAGTAGCCAAAGCTTACGACACCAAAGTGGGCACGCACGTATTCTTAACTCAAGTCGACGGGCCGCACCCATTGTTCGATCGTTTGAGAAAACTAGAATTCGGCACATCCACTGGGCGTCAACGTATGGTGGGTTGGTACGATGCTGTGGAAAAAGCAGATACACTCCGTTACGGAGGCTTCGACGATCTGATGATCAACAAAATCGACGCCCTCACCCACGGAGACGACTGGAGTGGCAACCTACAAATTTGCTACGCCTATAAAACACAAGCAGGAGAAATCATCTACCGCGTACCGCGTACCGAAGCAGAGCGTAAAATGCTCACCCCTGTCTATCAAGAGTACGCAGGTTGGAGCGAAGATATTTCACATGCACGCACGTTCGATGAACTTCCTGCTGAAGCGAAGGCTTACGTTGCCGGTATGGTTAGAAGCGTATTGGACTCAGCTTACTACGGGGAGGAATGGCCAGGCAAATTGCCAAACCTTCGTTACCTCGGCGTTGGCCCAATGCCCGCTCAGATCATCAAAGATATCCCAGAGACAAAAGAACTACTCAGCTTCGACGCTCCGCTGTAGTTGTTTTTAGGATTTCGAGCAAACCGCTCGCAACAAGCCATACAGCATCTCAAGCCGCGGCATAGCAACGCCGGCGGCTTGCCCTTGCCGTAAAGCTTCACCCCAAATGGCTTCAACCTCAACAGGTCGACCGTCAAGGAAATCAATCAAGCTCGATGGCTTGTATGCTTTCATTGGATAGGTGATCTCTATTTGATAATCCGCGAATCCAGGTTTTATCTCCATCCCTAAAGCGGCTGCCGCATCAATAATCTCATCCATCAAAAACTTGGCTAGCTTTCGCAAGTTTTCGCTCTCCAAGATAACATCCGTTGTCACCCCTCCAGCCGCGATTGCGAGTCCATTGAAAGGCACATTCCAAACAAGTTTCTTCCACTGAGCAAAACGAAGATCGTCATATGTCTTGCATTCCACACCTGATTTTTCAAAAAGCTCGGCAAGCTCGCCCAAAAAAACATCAGCTTCCTTTCTATAATTACCAATAGCAACCGAACCTAGATGGAAATTTTCTACAACTCCCGGACTCGTACGGTTTAAGCAAACGAAACAAAGTCCACCCAACACCCGCCCTGCTCCAAACAAATTCGCCAGTGTTGTGTCACTCTCGAGCCCATTTTGAAGTGTAAGGACTCGTGAAGATTCACCCATCATAGGCGAAATCAGATCTTGCAAAGAATTGTTGGCCGTCGCCTTCAATGCCACGATCACCAAATCGCAGACGCCTACCTGCGAACTTTTTCGGTGAGCATTTACCCATGGTAAGTGAAAATTGCCATCGGGGGCCTTTACCCGGATTCCATCACTTTTCACGGCATCAAAATCTCCACGTAACAAGTAGTGAACATCCGCTCCAGATTTTTGCAAACGCGCTCCATAATACAAGCCAACTGCACCGCACCCTATTATACAAATTTTCATAGCTTCAATCTTCTAAAAATTCCTAAAAATCAACACCCCTATTAATCATTAGAAAACCTCTCTATTAGCCCCTTTTCCAAATTTCTTCACAATGAATCTGGATAAATACCTGGCTGTAAAGAAGCTTGTTAATATCTCAGCCCAATTGTCCCATTTGTGGGTCAGAATTGTAAAAAAGCGTACGTTTACTCTATCCGAATGCCATAAAAGTACTAATACGCATTGCAATTCGCTTGTTACGATCAAGTGACCCCAGATCGAAGGAATTTTCCCTCAAAATACCTATTTGAGCATATTCATCATCGCCTACAGACGAAGTATCATACAATCTCTTTATAATAAACGACTTAAGACTTCCTTTGCCAATTACGACTTTAGACATAAATTTCTCTAAGAGAAAAACGGCAAGAATTTCCACTGTTACGTTCTTGAAATAGAACCACACAAAGAAGTAAGAGAAAAAGAAATAGACCCTTTTACAATTAGAGGCATTTTCATTGTGAATTATGTAACGAGATCTCCTCTAAAAGCACTAAATACCAAGTGTAAATCGAAAAATGTCCTCATTTACTCGCAAGTTATTCACAATGTGTCAGCAACCCGAAAATTCCTTTAAACAACCTATCAATATTTTGTAAATCGATTCGTAAAATTCAGAGTTTTCTTGCTTCGAATTCGCTCTTAAACATGAGGCCGAGCCTCCGTGTTTTAAGTTTGAAAATAACGCTTGTAGGACTAAGCCTGAAACCGCCATGGCATTGAACCCAAACTTCAACCAAGAAACAATAAAAGGCGTTCTAATCGATCTTGATGGGACACTCCTAGACCACTTGTCAGTAATATCACGGTGCTACGAATACGCTGCTGAAAAGATGGGGTACACAGCTCCAACATTCGAAGAGGTTAAGCGTGCCATCGGAGGTTCGATGCCAGTGACGACCGCTAAGTTTTTCAAACCAGAGCACGTCGAAGATGCGATAGGACATTGGAGAGAGCACTTTGAAGATATCTATCTAGAAGACGTCCACCTTATGCCCGGGGCCATGGACTTATTGATTAATCTACAAAAACTGGAAATTCCGGCAGCCGTCTTCACCAACAAAAGTGGACGTCACTCTCGTAGTGTCTGTGAATCACTCGGCGCAACACCGTACCTTAAATTTGTTTTAGGAACCGAAGATACCGAATATCGCAAACCACAACCAGAGTTCTCTCAAATCGCCCTCGAAAAACTAGGAGTAGACGCCTCACAAACGATTATGATCGGTGATTCTCCATTTGATATCCAAGCCGCTACTTCAGTCGGCATGACCAGTTTCACTGTACCCACTGGGTCTCACACAAAGGACGAATTGATATCCTCTGGATCCGACCGAGCCTTTAATAATCTTAAGGAAATCGCCGACCAAGTATTTCCCGACCTTTGCCACACATAATACAAAAAGGCAATCCGCTCTCCCCATCCACTGCTAATTGAATCAGCCAACAACAACAATTGATACTCTAGCCGGAGTCCTAGAGCGCATAATTTTTTTCAATGAAGAAAACAATTACTGCATCGCCGAACTAAAATCAGATAAAAGCCGCGAAAGAATAACTGTCGTCGGACAACTATCAGGCGCACAATGCGGAGAAACACTCCGCTTAACAGGCAACTGGACTCAACACCCCACCCACGGAAGACAATTCAAAGTATCCTCAAGCCAATCCGAATTGCCTGCTAGTGTGTATGGAATACGCAAATACCTTGGTAGCGGCTTAGTCAAAGGCATCTCCAAGGGAATTGCCGAAAGGATAGTTAAACGCTTCGGCGAGGATACTCTGAGAATAATATCTGAGGAATCCGCTCGGCTGCAAGAAGTCGAAGGAATTGGCAAACAACGAGCAGCTTCAATAAAGGTTGCTTGGGAAGAACAATCCGTTCAACGAGAGCTTTTCATATTCGGCCAAACCTATGGTCTTTCACCTGCTCTTTGCCTCCGCGTATACAAGCAATTCGGCACTGACTCCATTCGCACTCTACGGAGCGAGCCTTATAAAGTGGCCCGAGACGTGCACGGAGTTGGCTTCAAGACAGCTGACAAAATTGCAATTAATACAGGAATCCCCAACGATAGCCCACAACGTATCGACGCCGGGATCGAATTCGTTATGCAAGAGCTCCAAGACAGCGGACATACTGCCTACCCTGTCGATAGCTTAATGACTCAAGCCTGCGAAACTCTCGAGGCCGACGCTGGAATTATTCAGAATGGCGTTGTCAGATTGCTAGAATCCAAAGCTCTTCGAAAAATCGATACACTCGCCTCTGAATCCTTTCTTCAACTACCACTTAATCAATTTTCAGAAGAAAAGATCGCAGCTTCAATCAAACGCCTACAAGCATCGCCCAGCGTCCTACCACCCATCAAGGTGGATTTAGCTGTAAAATGGGCACAAGAGAAAGCAGGTTTCGAATTTGGTGACTCTCAAATAGCGGCTATCAAAAATGCACTGACAAACAAAGTATTTATTCTAACCGGCGGTCCCGGCACAGGAAAAACAACTATCCTCAGAGCGATCGTCAGTATCATAAAGGCAAAGAAGGCACGTCCACGACTTGCCGCTCCTACCGGCAGAGCGGCCAAACGACTTTCCGAATCCACCAGTAGCTTCGCTCAAACAATTCATCGCCTACTAAAGTTCGATGCCAGTCAAGCAACCTTCACCGTCAACGAGTCCCGACCGCTAAACGCGGATATCGTGATCGTTGATGAGGCTTCAATGCTCGACGCTCGCCTCGCCTCTAGCTTGCTACAAGCAATTCCCAGCCAAGCCCATCTCATTCTAGTTGGCGACATTGACCAACTTCCCTCCGTCGGCGCTGGCAACGTATTGAAAGATCTGATAAATTCGCGAAGGATTCCGACAACAAAACTAGATATCGTTTTCCGCCAAAGCAAACAAAGCAGTATCGTTCACTACGCCCACGCGATCAATCAAGGCCAAGTTTCTTTGCCGACACCTGTAGAATCTGTTGGCGAGCTCGTTAGCAAAAAAGATTTCCAATTCGTACGAGCCGAAGACCAAGACGACTGTGCACGTAAAACCCAAGACATTTTCAAACATTTTATTTCGAATACACTTAACCTAGACCCTATCGCCCAGGCACAAACGCTAGCTCCCATGCACAAAGGCCTAGCAGGCGTTGGTAATTTAAATAAAGGACTTCAAGAAACCCTCAACCTGTCTCACGAATCCATCCCAGCAGGTTTTGAGAAATTTAAGACCGGAGACAAAGTCATCCAAACTCGAAATAACTATGATAAAAACGTTTTCAATGGAGACATCGGGATAGTCACTGCGATCGATGGTGCGAATGGTCTCATAGACGTTGATTTTGATGGTAACGAAGCCACCTACGATAAAGCCGAAATGATCGACCTATCTCTCGCATACTGTGTTAGCATTCATAAGTCGCAAGGAAGTGAATACCCAGTCGTTGTTATACCAATTCTAAAAGCTCATTTCATGATGCTACAGCGTAACCTCATCTACACAGCAATCACCCGCGGAAAACGAAAAGTCATCTTAGTCGGCGACCCCGCTGCATACGCTATGGCAGTCAGAAATAGCGACTCCAAAACCCGCTGCACTCTCCTCCAAGAATACCTTAGAGCTTAATCCCCTTTAACTCCTGCTTACGAAGCCCCTCCCCAGGAAAGGCACTCAGTAAACTGAGTCCCTACAGAAAAACTCGTCGATTCACCGCAATTTTAGCGGACAAGAAATTTCTCAGTTCGGGTTTTTAAAAATCAAGCTAACATTCGCACCGCCAAAACCGCTACTATTACTCATCGCTATTTTAGGTGCCTGATTTTCAGTTTTTTGAATAATATCGAGTCCTTGAAAAACTGGATCCACCTCATTAATATGAGCAGACCCTGGCGTAATTCCTTCAGCGATCGATAACCCTACAATACCCGCTTCGAGAGCGCTTGCTAAACTCAGGCCATGACCGGTGATCGCTTTCGTACTGGAAACCTTAGGACAAGCTCCTTTATCAATAAACACTTCTTTGATAGCCTTTCCTTCACTGGCATCGCCAATCAATGTCGATGTCGCATGCGCATTCAAATAATCGATATCTGATGCAACCAAACCACAGGAAGAAATCGCAAGTTCCATCGCACGAGAAAGTCCTACTCCTTCTGGATGTGAAATCGCAACGTTGTAACCATCGCTCGATTGTCCCCACCCCATTAATTCAGCGTAAGGGGTAGCTCCACGGCGCATCATTTCTTCTTCGCTTTCCAAAACAAGCACCACCCCTCCTCCGGCGCTAACAAAGCCATTCCGTTTCGTATCGAATGGGCAAGAGGCTCGACTCGGAGTCCCTTCCAAGGAAAGGGCTCGCATCCCAGCAAAAGGAAGCACGCTCTCGTAATTCAAATCCTCACCTGCCGCAATAAACATACGTTCTTGCCGGCCGAGCACAATCTCGTCGTAAGCAAACCCAATGGCATGCCCTGAAGACGCACATGCAGATGAAAACCCGCAAGAAGAACCTTGAATCTTAAAACTCGCGACCAAATTAAAGCTCAGCGTACCCGAAATTGAAGACACAATTCCAGTCGGAGGACAACGCATTGGCCCAAGCTGCCGCATGCGATTCATGTTATGGTAAAGACTTTTGGGCGAACCCGCCGAGGCAGTATAAATGCCTGTATTAATATTCGAATACTCTTCTTCAGATAACTGAGCATCCTCAATTGCCTGTTGCATCGCACAGTGCACATACACTCCATGTGGAGGCAATCCGCGTAGATACTCGCGTCTTATCTTATAAGGCGGCGGTAATTCCCAATCTTCGAAATCAGTCGATTCCAGCTCAAAATCTTTTACTGCAGAGACTAATTTTACGTCTGCTTTAGGATCATTTTCAAACGGAGGATAACTCGCAAAGCCGTGCCTTAAGCCCTTGAGCGAGTCCAGCACTGCACTTCTGCTATTCCCAATACTGCTAATGAAACCGACCCCAGTTAGATAAACCTTTCTTCTCTGCATTCTCGTACGAATTTTCTACTCAGAACTAAACTACACCACAGACATGCGATCCGTTACACCTTAATTCGAGTCCAACGTTATCTTTATCTCTTAATTATGAACAAGATAAAAAGAAGCCCTTCCTGACAAAGAAGGGCAAACGGAAACTTAGAGAACGACGACGCAACTACTTTTGAGCAAATGCGAGTGTAATTTCTTCGACTACTACCGCCTTCTCACCACCAACGGTAATCTTACCGCTGAATACTGCCAACGGCAGGTGCAATCGCTTCAATGAGACTTCTAAATCGAGCGTTTCGCCTGGCTTGCAAATTCGGCTACAACGTACTCCATCAGCTCCTGTAAAGTAAACTTCAGACGCATTCACAGAGCTACGATCCAATCCATCGATCTGTCCCTTAAGCAACGAAAATACTGCTAGTTGCCCTAAAGCCTCTAACATAATCGACGCAGGGAAAACGGGGTTATCCTTAAAATGTCCCTTCAAGAACGCTTCCTGGCCCGTTATCCGGTAACAACCATTAGCACTCGCTCTATCCAAATTCGCCTCGCTCAAAAACAAAAATGGCTCTTGGTGAGGCATCTCAGCTGCTATTTCTTCGAGTGGATAAAAAACACCTTTGGATTCTGTTCTGGACCCAGACATCTTCATATCGATGAATTCCTTGAGATCCTGAATCGTACGTAAGCTAATCAATTCTTCGTTCTTAATTGATACGCCTAAGGCCTCTTCAACCATCATGATCGCTTCGATCATAGTCAAAGAGTCAAGGCCCAAGTCCTCCATCAAATTGAGTGAATCATCGCCGCTATTGAGTTTTTCAGCCATTTCTGGCTCCAAAAATCGTTCAACGATTCCCAGGACGATCGCCGAAACAAGTGAAGGGTCTTTCGTTTCGCGAAATTTAAGGGCAGCATCTATGGTCTTTGGGGAGCAACGCTTGAGAGTATCCTTTAACAGCTCAACGCTTCCTGGTGCAGGCGCCGAGCCAAGGTCTGTAGTAGTTTGAGTCTGATCTGACATTTTCCGTAGTTGAAGTAACAAAGGAGGGTGCCTAATTATTGTAAATGCTAAACAGCGTTAAAACTGCTATTATTCAAAGAGCAAATCCGAGGCGTAAAAGGTTATACGCACAATACTTAGATCAAGATTCGCCCAACAAGAACTAATCACCCTCGCAGATTAGAACATACGTTTAAATGGTTGCCACCCCTTCAATTCTTTTCGCATCGTTTGCCAATACTTGCGGATATACGCTTACTTCAAGGATTTAGATGAATTCCAAAATCGAAAAGCTGCCCATCGTGATGCTCACTCACGAGTTCTTCCCACACAAGGGCGGCATCGCGACTTTCACCGAAGAGATGGCTAGAGCTGCAGCCGAAATCGGTCACCCCGTCGAAGTTTGGGCCCCAGAACACCATAACAAAAATTGTCAGAAATTCCCATTTATTGTAAAATGGCTCCCCCTAAAAGGCTCTCAGGACCTTTCCTGCCAATATAAACTCATCAAAGAACTGATAAAGGAGCGTCGCCGACTCCGCGATACCATACTCTACCTTTGCGACCCAGGTCCTGTGTTGGCGATGTCTTACCTCCATTTTTTTAAGGCATTTCGGCCCGAAAAACTTCTTATAACTTTTCACGGTACCGAAGTGCAGCAATTTGCAGCCAGCCCAGGGCGCAAACAAATGCTCAATCAACTCATCCGCCGGGCCGACCGCATCAGCGCTCCTTCAGAATTCACCCATAAATTAATCACGAACAATTTCTCTGCTGCGAAACTCAAAACCTTTCTCACCCCCTGCGCCCTACGCTCCGACTTCATTCCAGCAGAACGCAAATTAGGCAGAGGAAAGAGTTCGAAAGTTAATATCCTCACCGTAGGCCGACTACACCCGAGGAAAGGCCAAGCTTTCATAATCGAAGCTCTAGCGGCCCTTGGAAAAACGCACAGAGATAAAATTTCCTTTTGGATAGTAGGAACCGGCAACAAATTTGGCTACGAGACCCAGCTCAAAAAGATGGCCTCAGAAACTGATTTAGACATAAAATTTTTCGGGGAAGTCGATAACGATAAATTAATGAAGCTCTACTCCGAGGCCGATATTTTTGCGATGACCAGTGTGAACTTCAAAAAAAGCGTCGAGGGCTTTGGGTTAGTTTACTTGGAGGCTGCTGCCCATGGAATTCCCGTAATCGCTCACAAAGTAGGAGGAGCTCCCGAAGCGGTTTCACATGAAAAAAATGGGTTGATCGTACCTCCCCAAAACCGCGACGCACTACGAGACGCATTTGCAAAATTAATCGAGGACCCTCAGTTGAGAGAACAAATGGGAACCTACGGTTATGAGTGGTCACGTCGCAACAGTTGGCTACATTCCGCTCAACTTTTTTTCAACAACTGGGACATAAAGATCGATTCCTCTCTCGAATTTTCCAAAGACCAGCTAAACGAAGCGAGAAACGGACCCCTACCAGAATCATGATTGAAAGCGTATCAAAAATTACAGTTCGCTATGCAGAAACAGATGCCATGGGCATCGTCTACCATGCTAATTATATGCCCTGGTTAGAAATCGGCCGAACTCAACTGCTCAAAGAAATTGGTTTTCCTTACAAACAACTGGAAGAAGACAATCTCCTGCTGCCTGTTCTCGAAATCAATCTTAAGTACAAACGACCTGCGAAATACGATGACGAAATAACTGTCATCACTCAGTTCAAAGAAAAACCTCTAGTTAAGATCCATCTAGACTACCAAGTCAAACGAGGCGAAGAGCTGCTCGCCACCGGCTATAGCGTCCACGCATTCATGAATCGCGATGGCCAACCGCTCAAGGCGCCGCGCCACTTCATCGATTCGATTGGTCACATATTAGCAACCCGCCAACAAGCTCAACAAGCAGCCCAATAAGCATACTCCTCGAGTACCGTTGCATCGCTTTCATTTGCACGGATGTCAGCTAAGAGTTCCGCTGCTCGAACTCCATCCATCAACCGATACAAAGCCCAAACGGCATGTACCCGAACCATGGATTCATCATGGCTCGCTAAATCCTTGAGGGCTTCCGTAACCGAAGTATAAAACGCGTTTTCTTCGGACTCTTCCATACCAGCCGGAAGCCACTCCTTATCGTCACGCAAATTCCCTGCTACGATACAGGCATTTCGCAGCAGCCCCCTCAATTTCAATCGCTTCACTGGCATTTTACGAAAAGTCTCACGAAACGTTTCCATATCCATTCGCAAAATTTCTAGCAAGCTCAAGTCCACCACCCCGTAGCGTTGTGCCAAAAGCATTTGCCTCCCCTCCTTCGCAAATCGATTCCACGGGCAAATATCCAGGCAAATATCGCAACCAAAAATTCGGGTCCCAATCGGTTTCCTTAGTTCTCTCGGAATTATGCCTTTGTTTTCGATTGTTTGATACGATATACAACGATTCGCGTTAATCATCCCTGGTTGAGCAATCGCGTTCGTCGGACAAGCATCCATGCAGCGGGTACATTTGCCACACAGCAACCCCAACTCGGTTCTATCACCCGATCGCGTTTCCGTGTTTTTCTTTCGAAGAGGTAAATCCGGCTCAATATCTAGACGCACCAGAATCGTAGCCAAAAGTAGCCAGTTCCCGTGAGTTTTGGAAATCAACATGCCGTTCTTGCCTTGCCACCCCATTCCAGAGGCCGCTGACCAACCACGTTCCATAACCGGTCCTGTATCCACATAATAACGATAATCACGCGGCCCCAGATCGAACTTCTCCTGCAACAACGCGCCAGCCGCTTTTACGCCCTTCAAAACAGTATCATGGTAATCCAAATACAGACTATATTTGCCCCAACGTTTTTGTTTAGATGCATCTTCCCTCTCCGGAGGCAAATAGTTAACCCCGAGCATTATCGCCGAGCAGGCCCCTTCCAACACGAGATCTGGGTTTTGCCGTTTTTCGATGGAATTTCTCAACCATTCCATATCAGCATGGTAGCCTAACTCCACCCATTCTTGCAGCCGCGTGTTACTGATTGGTTCTAGAGTCGTAAAACGAGCTTCGTCAAATCCCAGTTCAAACAACTCCTTCCGAAACGAATCCCGCTCTTCGCTCCCTAGCCTCATTTCCAATACTTAGATTCCAACTTATAAGAACGACAAATGTGGCTCACCACATCAGCGATTGTTCTATTGTCTGTCAAAATCTCCGCTCCAACCTGCTTATAAATTGGCTCACGAATCGATAACATTTCTCGAATTTTCGCCAAAGGATCTTCCACATTGAGCAAAGGCCTATTCGTATTGTTCTTAGTGCGTTCAAAGATCGTTTCGGCAGACGCAAGCAAGCAAATAGCTGGGCCTTTCGACTTCACCAAATCAAGCATTCCTGGCTGGACGACAAGACCCCCGCCACAGGATACCAAACACCCTTCAACTGGGTGTCCCTTCTCAATGAACTCGCGCTCCATCATCCGAAAAGCGGCCTCGCCCTCCGTTTCGAATAGCTTCGCAATCGACATCCCGATCTTTTCCTCGATCGCGTGATCGCTATCAATAAACTGAAACCCAAGCTTCTGAGCTACCTGTCTTCCAATGGTGCTCTTACCGGTTCCCATAAAACCGACTAAATAAAGATTAGGCTGCTTCTTTTTCGTCATTCTTTGCTCTGCTATAAATCTATCTAAACGCTGAGGTCTAAAAAATATCGAAACAAGAGCAAGAAGGTAATCCCTGCTGCACTTAGATTGACGCATTCCAAACAAGCCGTAACCTAACCAAGCTTACATGAGTAAAACGCCTCTAGATGCCATTATTGTCGGATTCGGACTCGCTGGATCTATTCTCTCTGAACAACTCAAGCGACGCGGCAAACGATTCATAATCATCGACAATCCGCAAAAATCGCTATGCTCTCGCGTAGCCGCTGGGCTAATAAACCCCATAGGCGGCAAACGCATGAATCTCGTATGGAAAGCAGCTGATTTCATCCCATTTGCAATAGACTACTATGAGACTCTCTCCGAAGCTTCCGGTATCGAAGTTTTCAAAAAACGCCCAATTGCTCGAATTTTCAAAGACGAGCACGAACAAGCTGCTTGGAAAGCTAATCTAGAGAAGTCCAACTTTGAAGAGTGGGTACTACCCCTGGACAAAGAATCCGTTCCAACTATTTTTGCAAAAGAGCAAATAGATGGATTCTCAGTAAAAGACTCTGGTTTCTTGGATACAAATGCGATGCTCAATCATCTAAAAACAGAATTTCAACCAGTTCTTTTAGAAGAAGATTTTGACTACAAGAAACTCGAAATTTCCAGCAATGATATCCGCTACGGCTCCCTGTCTGCGAAAAATATATTTTTCTGCGAAGGTCACTTAGCCACCAATAATCCATTTTTCGATTACGTCCCATACAAACCAGCTAAAGGAGTCATCGGAACGATTAAAACTTCCCACAAACTCGGACAAACCATCGTACTCAAAGGCAAATTTGCTATTCCGCTCGAAGACTATACAGTAAAAATAGGGGCCACTTACGCTTGGAATGACCCAAGCGACGAACCAGATCAATCAAGCATTGAGGAACTGGAAGCTTTCTTAAACCAGAACTTCGGTTCCGATTGGGAATGGATCCAATACCAAGCGGGTGTTCGCCCCTCAACTGCCGGAGCCTACCCCGTCGTCGGGCCATCGCGAGCTTCTGGTCGCATAATCGCCTTTAACGGGTTCGGCAGCAAAGGTGCCATGCAAATTCCCTACATGGCGAATGCGTTGATAGAATATGTCTTTGATAATAGATCGCTTCTCAAAGAATCCCACCCAGCTCGATTCGACAAAAGCAAGAAGCCCGAACTAAAACGCTGGAGAGCAACCGATGTCGCTCGTGAGTGCAGCCTGCAAGCTATTGGCCCCGGCTCTATAGTTATTGACGCCACTGCCGGCAACGGCAACGACTCCCTCTGGATTGCAAATGCGGTTGGTCCAAGTGGCAAGTTGTACGTCTTCGACATACAAGAAATGGCCATCGCAAATACAAAGAAGCGACTGAGTGAGGCCGGTACCCCTTGTCCAACAGAGTACTTTCAAGCCGGCCACGAAACCCTTATTGAAAAAATCCCCTCCGCACATCACCGCGAGGTCGATCTCATCGTGTTTAACCTAGGATACCTACCTGGTGGTGATAAGGCGCTTATCACAAAAGCAAACACAAGTATCGATGCTCTAGAGCAATCTCTCCAAATCCTAAAACCAGGCGGCCTGCTAACCGTAGTCCTTTATCCAGCCCATCCAGGCGGGCAGGAAGAAGCAGTCACCATTCTCAATTGGACAAAATCACTGGACGCTCAAAATTTTGAAACTCGAATCGAAAACCACCCTACCGGAATTAAAACATCTCCAATCCCAATATTCGTAGTCAAACTTAACCCAAACCACCCTTAATCAGAATACTTTAAAGGGACAAACGGAGTTGATTGATAGCTGCAAGTCGAAGATCTGTTTTGGGGCGTCGAATACCTTGAGCTTGGTGTAATTGGAGGTATTCGAATGATCGTTTAAAGTCATAGAAGGATGAATACCCAACAGCCAAAATCCGCTGATACAAAATCGAAGATTGGATAAATTCACCTAAATTACCATTCACTTCAACTTCATCGTAATCTACAGCCGGAACAATAAAAGGTTCATCGATTGCAAGATTTTCGTTAGCCTGGATCGCTTTTGCTAGGTCCACCAAAAGCCTTGTAGCGATATCCCGCCGGTGTGTTGCTAGGCTAAGACGAATCAGAGTGAGCAGGCGAGCAACGCTCGAATGCTTAGCACACGCTGAACGTACGTATTCGAATGCCAGCAGTAAATATTTCGTCTTATCAATTGACGATAATCCATTCTCCTCTGCGAGCGCTAAGATATTCAACCCCAAGCGATAGTTATCTGCTCCCGATTGTATCATCGGTTCGTCAAGTAATCCACATTCCGCTAACGCTTGGCCGTAGCTACTCTCTTTTAAATAAGACTGGAAAAAGTTTTCATCAATTTGTCGTAAATCTCCAATCGCCAACTTAGTATCACTGCAGAGATGACCCGCCTTTTCAAGCTGCGCGGCCCTGTCAGGCTTACAGGCAATCATATTCAAAGTTAGTCTACCATCAAAAGTATCAGGGTCGACAGGCACCAATACGTTAGTACCCGGGCAAAGCGTATAACCCTCGTAATCGAGCTTCTTCAGAGCGCGCCAACAGTTCAAGCTCATAGACGCTCCATGCATAATCTCAAACAAAACTATAGGCGATTGTTTTTCGAATACATTTTTTCCACCGGAAACAATATTCTCTTCCTGTCCCTCCGCGTCAAGTTTCACGAAATCTAAAAAATGAATACCCAATTCAGAAACCAAAGAGTCAAGGGTTCGGCATGGCACCTTGATCTCAACATGAGCCTCCGATTCTTGAGTCAAAGCATTGAGTTCTGGATTGTCGCTTACGTAAAACGATACTTCGCCATTCTCTGCCCCGAGAGCGAAAGGTAATATTTCCATTTGCTCAAACGAGTTCGCCGCTTTGCTTCGTTCCAAATGTTCCAAAACTGAAGGAGTAGGCTCAATTGACCACACTTTCCCAGTAGTGCCTACTTCAGCAGCAGCGCTTAGCGAATACGTTCCATAATTTGCTCCTATATCCAGAACCTTCATCCCCGGCTCTATGATTCGACGCATCCATCGAATTTCATCCTCAAACCAATCCCCTTGCTCAAGCAATATAAAAGGCGTCATCAGCTTTAGGTTAGCAGGGGCAGATACTTTGACATGATCGGCAATCTCGAACAGTCGGTGCGATGAAATAATCGATTCGGTCATAGGAACCAACAATGTCCTAAAAAGAAAAAGTAGCAAGACTCTACGATGCTCATAACAAAGAATAAAATCAGCGATATCTTTGTTGATGAAAATTGGATACTGTGAATTTTTTGTTAAATAGACTTAAAGTGGATCTTGTAGTAAACTCATCGTTATCTCCCTACTTTCATCATATTTCGGATAATGAAGGTCCAACAACTTGAGCGGGACTCCAAGCCATTTCAGCAACCAGTAAATGAAGCGGACACGCAATTGGTCTTTTCACACAAACTAGCCCAAAAGAACATCTCCGAAATTAGGGAATTAAGTTCGGGCCTTTTCAACAATATCTATCCTATATCGACCAATCGAGATGCATACATTTTAAAAGTCTCTTCCTCAAATACCACCAACGTTTTTTACAATGAACGTCACTTAATGCGAGCGAGCCTACCCGGCCTCAGAACCTACCTTTAATAGGGTAATTAATTTAAGAATACAACAACACTTCAACTTGGTCATCGATCGCGTTCGCTTTAAAGCGGAACGTACCAAAATCATTCCCAGCGATCGTCTTGGGTATAAAAATAAGATAGGCTAAATAGAAGGCATTTTCGCTCTTCTATCCTCCTTAAATTCAAGTTACATCGATCAGCAGGTCGACCAATCAAGACTCAGTTGAAAATTTGGACTCTATTGTTAGAGCATAAACAAAGTAATCGATTCAGCTCTCGACAAATATTCATTTCTTAGCGACTCGAATTTTGATCTTGTCCGCGAAGTAAGAACAGTCACCCACTCAATATTCCCAATAAACGATCCACAGAGAAACACACGCCCTAGCCCGAGTCTCAGGAAAGAACAACGATGGCTATATTCGAGGCCCTCTTGTCGTGTTTCCACAATTTGGATATCCATCAAATTATCATTTCCACTTTGGGATTTTTCGAGATCGTTTCACCCCACCTTACTACAGTTTCGGTATCGGTGTATCATTGAAGCCAGCCTTTCATACTCCAGCACTTAACGTTTTCGCCTAGCATATCGATTTTCTCATCAACACCGTCCACACAATAGCATTTAGGAATAGCCCTTCCCCTTCGGTGGCTTTCCGACAGATACCTGGACGATGAAAACAGTTCAGACTGTAATTTTATGTCCAACCGAAGTCATGAGGCTCTTTGATCTCCTCATAGTAACTCCCACGACGAAATGCTAACAACTCTATGGAGCGAGTTTTTAACGCCAGCTTTCAACTCACTTGGGTCTTTTCCCCTGTCTTCAGCTTGTAGAGTTAACTTCGCAAGCTCGCCAAAGACAGAGTCCATCGAAGGGGAAAGTTGCGTCTCTTTCGTATAGCGCTGCTTATAAATTCGTTTGAGAGTACAATGACCCTAAGCCTGATCCGTAAGCGTCCGTTCTAGAGCGTATTGACTTGGTTTTCTTTCCAGTTTTTCGGAGTTAGCTTTTCGGCTTCGAAGTTTGTCATGCTTGGGATTTTT
>JAKYXN010000049.1 GCA_022538095.1 Puniceicoccaceae bacterium K14
TGCCTCTTGTGAACGTAACGACTTTCCATCACTCAATATCCAAACAAAAAAAGCCGAAGCAAGCTTCGAGGTATTAGACCCAAGGGGAATAAACGAATCAACGAGCAAGCGGCGGCTCGTACAATTCTCTCGAAAAAGCTTCACCAAATTTCGATCCCAATACCTCATTTACGAGATTCAAATTACGATATTCGTCACCAGATAGTTTTTCCACCTCTCTCGTAAATGAATCCATAAAATAGGAGATTATATCAACCTTCCAACTACCTTCGTTTCTAAAACGTAAACGAAGTCTAATTTTCCGCCCATTCACGAGGAGCTGCCCACCTGCAACGCCATCGAAAAAATCAATTTGCTCGATGTCATCTCCAACAAAATCATCAATCAACAATGGTTGCCACAAAGGGTGCACATCCCCAGAGCCAAGCGATCTGCTTCCCTCCGCAGCGATTGCCCACGCTTGCTCTCCCCACGACTCCCGAAGCATGCGAGCTCTCAAAATCAGGTAGAGATCAAAACGCTTCAGTTTTTCCAAGTCCTTGCGCTTCCCATAATAAACCCAAGCTTCCAAACCTTTCAGATGCGACTTCGTCGAAGTCGATAATTCAGCCCCAATTTCCTCCATTCCACCATTATCGAGAGCCGTTCTAAATCGTTCAAAAACCTCGCTTGGCTTCTCTTGCCCACGTTGGCATCCCATCGAAAATACGATAAGACAAAAAGCTAGAATTCGGGAAAAAACAGCAAGCATCTCTTCACAAAACTGACGCAAATCGACTTGGCAATCGTGAAGCGACCCGCTGGCTTTCCCAACAGCATTTGAATGCTCAAAATAAATCGAGCCATAGTCGTTTACACTGATTCCAGTTACGGGCAATCCCCCTTCGGGCACTTAATTGAGCAACTTCGCTACAAAATTCTTCTGAAGCCACCCATGGCATAAGGAATGCTTAAGATTTTCGTTAGATCATATTACAAAGTAGATTTTTTGTAATACCCAAACATCTGAACGGACAAATTAATATATAGCTATGAAACTACCAAAGACATTCCGCTACGCAGCTGCCACTTTTGCGGCTGCTTGTTCCCTCCTCCTCACTCAAATTTCCCAAGCAGACACCCTCAAGGTTGGATACAGCGACTGGCCAGGCTGGGTAGCATGGGAAGTCGGTATCAGCAAAGGCTGGTTCGAAGAAGCGGGTGTCGATGTTGAATTCGAATGGTTTGAATACGTCGCTTCTATGGATGCCTTCGCTGCTGGCCAAATCGATGCAGTGTGCATGACCAATGGAGATGCGCTTGTCACAGGTTCAACTGGAGCTGCTAACGTGATGATCCTCATCAACGATTTCTCAAACGGTAACGATATGGTTGTCGCTGCCCCCGGAATCGAATCTATTAAAGATCTTAAGGGCAAAAAAATCGGTGTTGAAATCGGATTCGTTGGCCACCTCCTCCTTCTCAATGGCTTGGAAAAAGCTGGTTTGAGCGAGTCAGATGTTGAACTGGTAAATATGCCAACTCACCAAGCAGCCCAAACACTCGCTTCGGGAGATGTTGACGCGATCGTCGCCTGGCAGCCAAATTCTGGCGAATCGCTCAAAGCGGTCGCCGGTTCTACAAAAATTTATTCGTCAGCTGACGAGCCTGGCCTCATATACGACACGCTTGCGGTATCCCCAGACAGCTTAGCAGAATACGCATCTGAATGGAAAAAAGTAATCGATGTTTGGTACAGAATTGTCGACTACATCAAGGATCCAGCAACACAAGCGGATGCCATTGAGATCATGTCAGCACGAGTTGATCTCAGTGCAGAAGACTACGCTCCATTCGTCAAAGGAACCTACATAGTCACCAAGAGCCAGGCAAACTCCATTTGGAAAAAAGCTGAAGGATTCAAATCCATATACGGCTCTTCAAAAATTGTAGACGACTTCAATGTAGCCAACGGAGTTTACACAGAACCACAAGAGATCGAAGAGTACTTAGATTCTTCTTTGTACTAGTCGAATAAATACAACATCTCTCTACATGTCTTCTGGATCCAATTGGTTTGCCATCCGTAAGGAACTCACACCTAGCCAGAGTACCTTTCTCACGGGGCTCTCATTTCTGCTGCCTGTTTTGCTATGGTGCGCGGTAAGCTATGTGCCCTGGATTTGGCATCCAATGGTGGAAATTCAGAATAAGGGAGATGTTTCTTATTTCCGCGAAGGACGTCTAGTAAAGAAAGACGTCTTTCAAAGGGAAAACAACAAGATGCTCGAAGCCGGAAAAACGCTCGCTTTGGGCAAACCTGCAAACCCGATATATCTGCCTCCACCGCACCAAGTGGCGAAAGCAATGTATACAGGCTTCACCACCAAACCGAGGCGAAAAGGTGAGCCATGGCTTCACGAAAGTCTGTTACACAGTGCAAAAATCATCTTCTGGGGCTTCACTCTGTCATCTTTAATAGGCGTTCCACTGGGCATCCTAGCGGGATGCTACAGTTTCTTCAAAAAACTTTTCGAGCCGTTTATTGAATTCTTCCGATATTTGCCGGCTCCGGCATTCGGAGCTTTGGCAGTCGCAATATTAGGAATTTATGACGCGCCGAAGGTCTCCATCATCTTCATAGGAACCTTCTTTCAACAAGTCCTCGTGATTTCCAATACTACGAGTAAGCTTGAAGTGTCGCTCATCGAAGCCGCCCAGACCCTCGGAGCCAATCGTATCCAAATGCTCACACGTGTAGTAATTCCAGGAATACTGCCTAATTTATATAAGGATCTACGCATCTTACTCGGCTGGGCTTGGACCTACCTAATTGTTGCAGAAATAGTGGGAACGAGCACGGGGATTACTTGGTTCATTAACCAACAAGCGAAATACCGTATCTACGAAAACGTATACGCAGCCATTTTCATGATCGGGTTTATCGGTCTCGCAACAGACCTCATTCTCGGTTGGATAGGCGACCGACTGTTCCCTTGGGAAAACGCACGTAAAGGAACTCAAGAGGGCGTGTTATCGCGTATGTTCTCATCGATTACAAAATACTTGAGAAGCCTCACCTCAAAAACCGCCTCTTCGTAATCAGACAATGAATATTGATCTACCAAGTTATTTAGACCAATCCGAGGCAGTCAAAAAACGCTTTGACGAGCTAAAGAAACGTGAAGTCCTACTCGACGTACAGAACCTCGACAAGGACTACATCACCCGAAAAGGAAGCGTTACCGCCCTCAACAAGGTCAATTTTAAAGCATTTAGGCGTGAGTTCATCTCAGTCATCGGGCCTTCTGGATGTGGAAAATCAACCTTGATAAGAATCCTTGCAGGCTTGGAAGACCCTACCGGGGGACAAGTTCTCCTAGACGGAGAACCGATTTCTGGCCCCTGCCCCCAGAGAGGAATGGTATTCCAAAATTACACCTTGTTCCCCTGGCGCACGGTGAAAAAGAATGTCATGTTCGGCCTAGAAATGGCCGGAGGCAGTGGCACCGAAATCGAAAGCGAAGCCAAGCAATGGATCGACCTAGTGGGTCTCAGCAAATTTGAAAACGCGTATCCCAATCAACTCTCCGGAGGGATGAAGCAACGCGTCGCCATTGCACGCGCCTTGGCCAACAAACCGCGTATTCTACTAATGGATGAGCCATTTGGAGCACTCGATGCCCAAACACGAGCTAATATGCAATCACACCTCCTCCAAATCTGGAAGAATATCAACATAACCATTTTGTTCATCACCCACGACCTCGACGAAGCCATCTATCTCTCAGATCGAATCCTCGTCCTCAAGGCTCACCCAGGCGAAGTGCAGGAGGTAATAGAAGTACCCGTCTCCCGCCCCCGATCGCCTGAACAGTTTTTAAACCCAGAATTTATAGCCACCAAAAACCGACTTGAAGAGCTCATTCACCCTAAGTCCGATAAGGAATCCGAAGAGCTAAACATTGTTCGTATGACGAATGTTAATGATAACATAGAATAATACTTTTTTTCTTAAAAATAATATAGACTTGGGGCAAATAATGCTTCATTCCACCCACTAAATTCGATGAACGAACGAGACACAACAGAGCGAATCAGCATGACGCTGCCAAAGTCGACCCTGTCACAACTGGACAGTATGGTTGATCGTCGCGGCTTTTCAAACCGATCTCAAGCCATCACTGAAATCATCAACAAAGAGCTCGTTGAATACAACCAGCGACTTGATGAGACCGTTATGGCAGGAACCATTACGCTCTTTTATAACAATGCTCGCTCGGGCCTTCCAGGCAAACTGGCCAAAATTCAACGAGCTCATATCAATGAAGTCATAAGCTCACTACATGTTCAACTCGAAGACAACCACACCATGGAAGTAATCCTGGTACAAGGTCCAGCTGCCAACCTTCGAGAAATCGCAGACGAGTTAATAACCTGCAAAGGAGTCAAAACCGGCAACCTCAACTTAACAACGGTTGTCCTCCCTCCAATTCATTCAAAATAGTAGTCAAATGTCATCAAAACCTCTATACACTAAGACAATCAAAAGAGGAGCTATGTGGTCGAACGTAATTGGCCGTGGCAAAACTCTACGCCTTACAGATCTCGAAGGTGGAGCCAATGTTGGCATGCTTCTCTATAATGAGGCACATCCGATAGAGCGTTACAACATGCCGGACACTCTCAAAGGTCAGCACATCTTTTACCTAACGGCCCCCTACTGTCTACACTCGGACATGGGAAGAATCTTCTGCTCCATAACAGAAGACACTGCAGGCTGGCACGACACGGTCTGCGGATGCTCAGACGCAAAACTCGTTAAAGAAAAATATGGAGAATCCACTTTTCAAGATTCTCGTAACGACTTTTATCGCAATGCCAAAGAAAATTTCCTCATTGAACTTGGCAAATGGGGATTGGGAAAAAAGGACCTAGTCCCGAACCTAAACCTATTTAGCAAGGTAGTGAGCGACGAAAATGGATCACTTTCTTATGTCGAAGGTGCAAGCAAAGCGGGCGACCATATAGACCTTCGTTTCGAAATGGACTCAATAGTAGTGATAAATACCTGCCAACATCCACTTGATCCATCTCCCCAATACGCACCCAAGGAAGTTAAGTTGGAAGTATTTCAGTCGCCAACGCCTGACAAAGAAGACGCTTGCCGCCTATCACGTCCAGAAAATGAACGTGCATTCGAAAATACTGAGGACTACTACGCTCTACGTGGGTAACCCTAATCTCCAACCACTCACCCACGCAACAAATGTTAGTTGAAAGCAAACAAGATCCATCTAATGCCCTCTACAGCAAGACTATTCTCGCTGGCGATCATTGGATGAAAGAAATTAAAAAAGGCCAAACCTTTCGCATTCTTGATCTAGAAGGTAATCAAGCAGCTGATACACTCTTTTATAACGCTCACGATCCAAGCGATCGCTATAGCGCGTCTGACACTGTTCAACGTCAAGCAGCTGTTTACCTAACAACCGGTACAGGTCTTATTTCCACTGAAGGCAATACCTTGCTAACAATCACTGCAGACACCTGCGGGCGTCACGATACACTAGGAGGCGCTTGCTCTCGCGAAAGCAACACCATGCGCTATGACTTAGAAAAAGATCACATGCACGCCTGTCGGGATATTTTTCTCTGTGGTATAACTGAATGGGGTCATGGGATGGGCAAACGGGACATCACGTGCAATATCAACTTTTTCATGAACGTTCCTGTCACCCCAGACGGAAAGCTCACCTTCGCAGATGGGATCAGCGCTCCTGGACGGTACGTCGAAATGAAAGCAGAAATGGATGTAATCGCTCTTATTTCAAACTGCCCACAATTAAACAATCCCTGTAACGCATACAATCCGACTCCTGTCCAAGTATTCATTTGGGACTGACAAGTAACCCCCGTTGCAGAACTATTAATCATCACTTTCCGTGTTCTCTAAAGTATTAATTGCAAACCGCGGCGAGATCGCTTGTCGTGTCATTCGCACTCTGAAGGCAATGGGCATTAAGTCCGTAGCCATCTATTCAGACGCCGACACGTACGCCGACCACGTCAACCAAGCAGACGAAGCAGTCAGAGTCGGCCCAGCCCCCGTAAAAACTAGCTACTTAAATATTGAGGCGATTCTAGACGCTGCAAAGTCGCTTGGCGCTCAAGCAATCCACCCGGGATACGGTCTCCTAAGCGAAAATGCTGAATTTGCTGAAGCTTGCGAAAAAGCTGGGATCGCTTTCATAGGCCCGACTCCAGAGCAAATGCGCAACTTTGGTCTTAAGCATACTGCCCGCGAAATCGCCATAGCCAATAATGCTCCCTTATTACCGGGTAGCGACCTTCTATCGAGCCAAGAAGAAGCTGCGAAAATTGCTTTAGAAATTGGCTACCCTGTCATGCTAAAATCCACAGCAGGCGGAGGTGGGATTGGCATGAAATTATGCTGGAATGAAGAAGAGCTACGCGAAGCATACGAATCCGTAAAACGACTGAGCTCGAACAATTTTGCTAACAACGGGATATTCCTAGAAAAATTTGTTCAGCGTGCTCGTCACATTGAGGCCCAAATTTTTGGAGACGGTAATGGAAAGGTAATCGCACTCGGTGAACGCGATTGCTCTGTGCAACGCCGCAATCAAAAAGTCATAGAGGAGACACCCGCACCGGATATTTCCGATGAACTCCGTCGCGACCTTCTCGATACTGCAGTTCGCTTAGGCAAAGCCGTCAACTATCGCTCAGCAGGAACAGTCGAATACGTCTACGACGTTGATGCATCGAAATTCTATTTTCTAGAAGTAAACACACGCCTCCAGGTTGAACACTGTGTCACCGAGGAAGTTACCGGAACTGACTTAGTCGAATGGATGGTTCGACAAGCTGCAGGAGAAATGGATGACCTCGACTCAATCTCGGTCGAACCAAGCGAGTGGGCAATTCAAGCAAGAGTTTACGCCGAAGACCCAAACAAAAATTTTCAACCCTCGTCAGGTCTGCTGACGGAAGTAAGTTTCCCAAGCGGCATTCGAGTCGAAACGTGGATTGAGACGTCTACCGATGTAAGCCCTCACTACGATCCCCTCCTCGCAAAGATTATCGCCAAAGGAGACAATCGAGACGAAGCCATTGAGAAGATTAAGGTAGCGCTAAAGGGCTCAAGAATTTGCGGAATCGAAACCAACCTCGAATATCTCCATCAAATTACAGAAGCCAAAACCTTTCTTGATGCGAAACACACTACCAAATTCTGCGATTCGTTAGCCTACCGCCCACACAGCATCGACGTAATTGAATCTGGCACACAAACAATGATTCAAGACTATCCAGGACGTGTCGGCTACTGGAGTATCGGCGTACCACCATCGGGCCCCTTCGACCCCTATTCTTTCCGTCTTGGCAACAAAATCCTTGGAAACAAAGAGAACTGCGCGGGCTTGGAAATCACAGTAACAGGGCCAACTCTCAAGTTTAATCGCGATACCAAAATCTGCCTGACTGGAAGCAAAATGAATGCGACCCTTAACGGTTTGCCCTTAGAATTTTGGAAGCTCATCCAGGTCAGAGAAGGCGACGAACTTGACTGCGGTAAAACAGAAACGAATGGCTGCAGGGCCTACTTAACAATCCTGGGCGGCTTCGATGTCCCTGACTACCTTGGTAGTAAATCTACTTTTACTTTAGGTCAATTCGGAGGGCACTCCGGAAGAGTGCTTCGCTCTGGAGATGTTCTCCACTTTCATGATACTCAACAGTTAGATATTCAGACTGTTGACAAGCTAGAAGACAAACTCCCCAAGTACGATAACCATTGGGAGATAAAAGTTCTTTACGGTCCTCACGGAGCACCTGATTTCTTCACTGAAAAGGATATCGATATGTTCTTCTCAACTCACTGGGAAGTTCACTACAACTCGGCTCGTACAGGAGTTCGACTCATAGGCCCTAAACCCGAATGGGCTCGAAGCGATGGAGGCGAGGCCGGTTTACACCCATCCAACATCCACGACAACGCCTACGCAATTGGAGCGATTGACTTCACCGGAGACATGCCAGTGATCCTCGGCCCAGATGGACCCAGCTTGGGCGGTTTCGTTTGCCCAGCGACCATAATCAAAGCGGACCTATGGAAAATGGGACAAGTCAAAGCAGGCGACACCATCCAATTTCTCAAAGTAAGCCAATCCAAAGCCAACCAGCTAGAACGAGAACTGGAATCAGTATTCAGGAAAACTCCACTACCTGAATTAACCATCTCAAAGTACGGCGAGGACGACGCTATATTGCACACCAGTCCGGCACGGGAAGACCTACCTGAGGTCTGCTATCGTAGATCAGGAGACGACAACCTTCTGATCGAGTTTGGCCCCATCGTACTCGATTTGAAATTGCGCTTCCGAGCACACGCATTGATGGAAGCGGTCAACGGAACTTCGATTGCGGGCATCTTAGAACTTACGCCTGGGATACGGTCCTTGCAAATTCACTACGATAGCTTGAGAATTTCTGCCGACGAGCTCATTGAGACTGTCATAGAAATCGAACAAGCTCTCCCGCCTCTCGACCAGTTAAAGGTAGCCACTCGTATTATTCACCTGCCACTTTCTTGGGATGACGAAGCCACCAAGCTTGCAATTCGAAAATACGTGCAATCCGTCCGAAAGAACGCTCCTTGGTGCCCGAGCAACATTGAGTTCATCCGCCGTATCAACGGACTCGAATCCGCCGAAGATGTTAAGGAAATCCTATTCAATGCAAGTTATCTTGTAATGGGGTTAGGCGATGTCTACCTCGGCGCTCCGGTCGCTACTCCTGTTGATCCACGACATCGCCTCGTGACAACAAAGTACAATCCTGCTCGAACGTGGACACCGGAAAACGCCGTCGGAATCGGCGGAGCCTACCTTTGCGTTTATGGAATGGAAGGACCCGGTGGTTACCAATTTGTCGGTCGCACCGTCCAAATGTGGAACAAATACAAGCAGACTCAAAACTTTATCGAAGGGAAACCTTGGCTCTTAAGATTCTTCGACCAAATTAGGTTCTACGAAGTATCCACAGAAGAATTGCATCAAATGAGAGAGGATTTTCCACACGGTAGGTTCGAACTTAAAGTTGAAGAAGACACCTTCGACCTCGCTCAATACATCGATTTCTTGGAAACGAACGAAAACTCGATATCAGATTTCAAAACGAAGCAGCAAGCTGCGTTTGACGAAGAGCGCGAACGATGGATACAATCCGGCCAAGCTGAATTCGAAGAAGATACGCCCTTAGATAATCTGATCAATTCGGACAACGCCATACCAGAAGGTCACCAAGCCCTAAGCACAAATGTTCCAGGCAATATCTGGAAAGTTAACATCGAAGAAGGTCAAATGGTCAACAAGGGCGATACCCTCATTATTGTAGAATCAATGAAAATGGAAATTCCAGTCACTGCGAAACAAAGCGGTGTGATAACCAAATTGCTCGTGAGTGAAGGATCATCTGTCTCAGCTGCCCAGAACTTATGCATTTTGCATCCAGGCGAATAAATTCAATGAATACACTTTCCTTTGATATAACATCGCTGCAAGAAGCGTACTCGAATGGCAGCATAACCGTAAGCGAGGTAATAGAAGAGACTCTCAAACGTATCGAAGCCGGCGATTCCAAAATTTGGATATCACTCGACTCGCGTGAGAACCTACTCAAACAAGCCAACCAGCTTGAGGCGAAGGCCCCATCCTCCCTACCTCTTTACGGAATCCCATTCGCCGTTAAGGACAACATCGATGTCGCTAACTTGCCTACAACTGCAGCCTGTCCCGACTATAAACGATTCGCTGAAGAAGATGCCACTGTCGTTGCTCTCCTCAAAGCAGCGGGGGCTATCCCAATTGGAAAGACGAATTTGGACCAATTCGCAACCGGGCTTGTCGGCGTTCGCTCGCCCTATGGCGTTCCGGGAAACTCATTTAATCCTAAGTATATCCCGGGTGGCTCAAGCTCTGGCTCCGCCGTGTCAGTCGCGCTCGGACAAGTAAGCTTTTCTTTAGGAACGGATACTGCTGGTTCTGGTCGAGTCCCCGCCTGCTTCAACAACTTGGTCGGACTAAAACCAAGCAGAGGGCTTTTGAGTAACTATGGTGTCATTCCTGCGTGCAAATCACTTGACTGCGTATCCATTTTTTCACTCAACGCAAGCGATGCTCAAGCAGTGTTAAGGATTGCCGGAAGTTTTGACAATAAGGATCCCTACTCCCGTTCTGCACCAACAGAACTCCAGTCTACTCGAGCATTTGCACGGCCAAAAATGAAATTCGGGGTACCCAGCCCTGAACAACTGAACTTTTTTGGCGATTCTCAGTACCAAGAACTCTTCCTTAAAACAGTAAAGCGCCTAGAAGATTTGGGGCATGAAGCGATAATAGTTGATATCAAGCCTATGCTCGCTGCTGCTCGTTTACTCTACGAAGGTCCTTGGGTAGCTGAACGCTATTGGGCAATTCGTGAACTCATCGAAAACGCTCCCGATGTGTTGCACCCGATCACAAAAACAATCATCGAAAAAGGCATCGATCACACGTCTGTCGACACCTTCGATGCACTCTACAAATTGCAGGCACTACGTCAGACAGCACAAACTGTCTGGGAAAATATCGACTTCATGGTAACGCCAACTGCAGGCACTCACTACACAATAGCAGAAGTTGAAAGTAATCCGATCGAGCTTAATTCAAACCTTGGATACTATACCAATTTTATGAATCTACTCGATCTTTCGTCCGTGGCCACACCAACAGGGTTCACCGATTCAGGCATGCCATTCGGCATTACATTAATCGGTCAAGCGTTCGAAGACGAAAAACTTCTCGCTCTGTCGCATGAGCTCCAAACAGCTTCTGATTTGCCTTTAGGAGCCACCCAGCATAAGCGCTTTCCTGAGCCGAAAAAGCCAGTATTCGAGACGCTTCCAATTGCGGTCTGCGGAGCTCACCTTAGCGGACTTCCTTTGAATCACCAGCTAACAAGCCTTGGAGCTACCTTATCAGTAAAAACGAAATCAAAAGGCTGCTACCGTTTGTTCGCTCTCCCCGGAACGACGCCACCAAAACCTGGAATGATCCGCGACGATGCAGAGGGTGCAGCCATCGAAATCGAAATTTGGGATCTCCCCAAAACTCAATGGGCACATTTTATCGATTGTATTCCTTCCCCACTTGGGATCGGGAATATTGAACTCGAAGACGGCAGCTTTGTCAAAGGGTTCAGCTGCGAAACATGGGCGACAGAGGGGGCTAAAGAGGTCACCCACTTCGGAGGCTGGAGGGCTTACCTCAATTCTATTGCATAATCGAGATTAGTGGCATCGTAACCGTATTTTCAATTCCATCACGAGTGTAGATAAGCTCAATTTCATCTCCGATTTTCTTGGAGTCAAATAGGTTATACATATCGTCCTGAGTTCGCATCGGTTGACCGTCGATTGACAAAATAATATCGCCAATACTCAAACGTCCACTCGCTTGCATTGAAGTTCCCCTAAGGCCAGCTTCTTCAGCAGGAGACCTTGAATAGACTTCGTTGATTATGACTCCTTCTGCACCGACAGATTGAGTGATTCGATCTTTGAAAATGGTTATGCCGATCCCCGCTTGGATCACTTGGCCGTATTCAATAATTTGAGAAACGATTCGCTTGATGTTGTTCGACGGTACAGCGAATCCGATTCCTGTCGAATTTCTGAGAATCAAGGTATTCATGCCAATCAAACGACCTCGACTATCCAACAGCGGCCCCCCTGAGTTTCCTGGGTTAATAGCCGCATCTGTCTGAATCATATCTCGAATATTAAATCCTTCGACAATAGAAGACATTGTTCGCCCTAAAGCAGATATATTACCCACCGTCAACGTGTGGTCGAGGCCATAAGGATTCCCGATCGCTATCGCTTTTTGTCCTACTTGGATTTTAGAAGAATCGGCGACCCGATCGCCAAACGGAATCACATTTGTCTCCCGTAATTCAATTTTGAGCACTGCCAAATCCTTCCGAGGCTCTGCCCCCACAAGATCGGCTTGGTACGTGTTACCATCGATAAGCGTAACCGCTACGCGGGATGCCCCCTGCACTACGTGAAAATTCGTAACAATGTGCCCGTCCTTATCCCAGAGAAAACCAGACCCGGTACCCTTTTGAACCTCAAACACATCGCGTGAGAAAAAACTGCGGTAATCCTTCAAATTATGAACAAACACAACCGAAGGAGATGCCGTCTGGAATACGCTTATCGTATTTTTCTCATAGGCTAGTAAATCTTCGGCAGTCTCGCCAGTGGCCAGCGACGGCGCGAAGTGGTCGCCCTCCTTCGCAAAGTAGCGATTGGCTACAAAGCTCAGAATAAATATTACGAAAGCTGTCGCAACTATGGGAAATACAAAACGGGCGGGCGATTGGTGGCTAATCATACGGCAACTCTTTTATACAAATCTCGTTTCTCTCCCCACAAGCGCAAAGACCAAATTTGAGATATTTAGGATTTGTCCTTTTTCCAAATTTTACCGAGCCTGCGTGTAAATGGCTTCAACAGACAACAAACTCGAAAATGCTATCTCAAACCTAAAAAAGGAGAGCCTACGCATAACCGAACCGCGCAAAGCACTCTTGAAGCTACTTATTGACACTCATAAACCATTGTCGGCTGAGGAGTTACACGAAGCTTTGGGCAGTGAACAATATGATCTAGTCACCGTATACCGCAATTTAGAAACCTTCGAAAAAGCGGGTATAGTCAGTCGCATCCCTACGGAATCTGGCAAGGGCTTGTACGAAATGAATGACGAGCAAAAACATTACCATCACATCATTTGTCGTCATTGCCATAAAGCTGAAAAACTCGATGAGTGCCATATCCACGAACTCGAAGAAATTGCTACCAAACTCGGCTTCAGCAACATCACACACGTACTAGAACTTTACGGCGTTTGCCAAGAGTGTCGCTAAAACCGTATTCGCTTTGGAAAAGCTAAAATTGGCTACATAGCCAATTTGTAATAATTCATTCGATACTTGAGATGTGCCCAATGACGCAGCCCACCTTTTTTCGAAATTAATTTCGTTTCATTGGGGAAGACCGTAAAGATATTCCAGTTTAGGTCGTCGATAAACGCAATACAACGAGACAAATGCTTGAGAGAGTCAGATTTCTCTTCTCACACGATTTCCATAGCGATCAATGAAGATTTCCGTTCTGCTAGTAGAAGACAGTAAAGTTATAACGAAGCTCATCCTGTCCCTCTTAAACAAAGCCGATTCAATCGAGTTCGAAGTATCGACCGCCGCTTCCTTTAAAGAAGCGAAACAACTACTTGAAACTCAACAATATGCCTGTGTCTTACTTGACCTCACGTTACCAGATAGCGCGGCTAATGACACTTATTCGCGCCTTCACTCGATCATTCCCGATATTCCCATCGTCGTCACTTCTGGCTCCTCGAATGACCAGCTCGCACTAAATGCCATGAAGAGAGGTGCTCAGGATTATCTGCTTAAATCCGATCTCAGCGCCCGTCTTCTTGCGAAAGCGATCACTTACAGTATCGAGCGTAAAAAGCTGCTCCTCGAAGCCGAAGAGAAAGAAAAAGTGCTTCGTCTACAGCTCGAAGCCGCTGAAGCGAAAATCTCTAGGCAAAACAAACTCCTCGGAAAAAATAAAACGACAGCCTGTTCGCAGGATTTCGATCTCCAGCTCAGCAAAGAAGAGGCCAAGCGCATTCTCCTGGTGGAAGATAGTGTCGTTAACCAAAAGCTCACTACCATCATGCTGGAAAAGCTAGGGCTTGAAGTTTCGGTAGCGGAGAACGGTGAAAAGGCCATTCAAGCGTTTCAAGAACAACCATATCACCTTGTCCTAATGGATATTCAAATGCCAGTCATGGACGGTGTAACAGCCACAAAAGCTCTTCGCGAAAGCTATGGCCCTGAAGAAAAAGTCGTTATCATCGCTCTCAGTGCCACCGCAAGCGATGAGATGAAAGAGACATTCCAAAAAACCGGCTTTAACGAAGTGCTCACCAAACCTGTAGACCCAGAGATACTCGATCAAACATTCGCTCAGTACCTTAGATAAAAATCCAAGCTAGTACCTAAACCAATTTAAGCCACTAGGAGCCAAGAGCACGAAACGAGCTAGACTGTATGCAACATCGCCGATTTTTTCTTAGACACCCAACGCTCTAATTGCTCCAAAGCCTCCTTGTAGCGCGAGTCACCGATATCCATTGCTTCGAGGAGATTGATCGCTGCGAAAGCATAGTCAGTCGGTAAAGCGGTCTGTAAAGTCTTGAGTTCACGTGGGTCGATCTCGCCATTGCGAATCATCTGGCGAGCTTCGTTTTCGAGCTCAGTATTAGTTCCTCCACCAACGGCGTCGTTGTAATTAGCGTTTTTCTTGGAAGGCTTTCCACCGCCGCCACCGCCGCCTTCTCCCGACGAACCGCCTTCTGAAATTCCATCGACTAATTCTGCAGCCCCACCACGAGGAGTACGATCGACCTTACTTGGATATTTTTTGCCGTCTTTTCCTAGAACATGATCAGGGTGATCAAGCCCTACCGCTTTTCGCACACGGCGAACGAGTTCGATAGATACCTTACAGAGATCGGCCAAATAGGCATTAGAAAGGTCGGGCCACTCTTCGAGGGCAATCTCAGCCGCATGCCGTTTATCAGCATTTGTGCGGTAAAGCCCATTGGTCGCATTCGCCCCGAGAGCATGCTTCAATGCCTCCAAGCGACTGCCTTCAATTACGATTGCTGGAATGTCCTTCTCCTCGTTGCGTTTTGCCGCAAGAAAGCGGTGAAACCCATCCGCTAAATAGTACTTGGAACCGTCAAAATAGAGATCAATTGGTGGGAACTCTGCCCCATTTTTCATGGCTTCCGAGTAGCTATCCACTGCCTCGTCAACCGTCGTAACGCGCGTTTGCGTTCCCGAATAAATATCAATTTGCTCTAAAGGTACTCGTTGTGTCATTCGTAATTAAATTATAAAGACAATTCGTTTAAAAAAGGGCAGCCAACGTTTGCATGCTCACAGAACGTGGCAATACTATTCTGAAATCAGACTGCCTTTTCAGCCGTTTACATTGGCAGTGCGAAACACATTCCTAATTGGAACAAACACCTTTCTCTTCTTTCCCACTGTCAGCCGCTATGAAAAATTTCTTTAAATTCTTCGCCTACGCGATCGCCATCGCTAGTATGTCCACTACTTACGCCATGAAAGAGAAAGAATCCTCAAAAAATATCGAAGTCGCTACTCTAGGGGCTGGATGTTTCTGGTGCATCGAAGCAGTAATGCTACGAGTCGAAGGCGTAGAAACAGTCGTCTCCGGTTACACAGGTGGCCATTTGAAAAACCCAAGCTACAAGGATGTCACGACTGGTAGAACCGGACACGCTGAGGTCGCTCAAATCAGCTTTGATACTTCAAAAATTTCATTTGCTGAAATTTTGGAAATCTTCTGGCAGTTGCACGATCCGACCACCTTGAACCGTCAAGGAAATGACGTGGGAACACATTATCGCTCTGCAATTTTCTACCACAGCGATGAACAAAAATCTCTAGCAGAAAAATCGATAAAAGAAGCGGCTCCTAATTTCACCGACCCGATCGTTACCGAAATCACAGAATTAGGCACTTTCTACAAAGCTGAGGGTTACCATCAAAACTACTATAACCTTAATAGCAACCAGCCCTACTGCCGCTATGTAATTCACCCAAAACTAAAGAAATTGGGGCTAGATTAATTTACAGCGATCTCGTTTTCTGAATCCTAAATCTGTATAAGCATCGAATAAATCTAAAGAGATTGTTAGAAAATCGATCGATGTTGGTAAACTCTTGATTCTTCGCCACATGAAGATTCATCTATAGCTACCAATGACGTGTGCTCAAGTTCCCTTAAAGCACACCGAAAAGTTATAAGGAATTTTCTAACTTAAAACTCTCTACTCCTCGATCAATTGCCTCACAGATTTAGCACAACACACTGTAGCCTCTGCAGGCAAATCGAGCAGCCACACAAAAAATGATGCGCTCAACCCTCAAACGCTTTGTCCTAGCCGCTACGTTTCTATCCGGATGTATAGCCGTTCTCGCACAACCAGTAATCGATACAAAATTACTCGAATGGCGTAATAATGATATCGTTTCTCTACTATCTGAAGGCGAAACACTCGATCTTGGCTCGTTTGAGGTCAATACCCTGAATCGAGAGGAAACAAGAGCATTCTTTAATTCAATTTATATGACATCCGAAAATGTCGACATGGGATGGACTGGCGACTATTTCAACCTCGACAACACTGTAACTGCAGCAGGCGATATCTCGGAAAACTTCAAACTGGCCACGCTTCTTCGCATCAATTATTTCCGTGCGATGTGCGGATTGCCTGCTGACATCATCTTAGATCCAGAGTTGAATGCAAATTGCCAGTTAGCCGCGTTAATAATGAGCGGAAACGATTCTCTATCACACTTCCCGCAAACAGATTTATTTCCCAACTACCTAACAATCATCGGTGATGAGACTGCCGGCAAATCCAACATCGCCATCGGGTCTAGCGGTCCCGATTCCATTGTCGGTTACATGCGAGACAAAGGTGCCAGCAATTACAAAGCAGGTCACCGCCGTTGGATACTATACCCACCTGCTTACAAAATGGGCACAGGCGACGTTCCAGGTGGAACCGCACCAGACTCAATAATAACCGAAATAACCAATTTTCTCGGGGCGGCTCCAAACAACGACGTTCTGAGATCGGCCAACTCGCTCCAAGTCATTACAGACTTCAATTCAACACGACCAGTAACCTCTTGGCCCTTTGTATCCTACCCCGCCCCCGGATACGCTCCCTACCAAGTGGTCTATCCTCGTTGGTCGTTCTCAATTGAAGATGCAGATTTCTCAGGTGCCACTGTCACAATGACACGAAACGGAGAAACCGTCGCTGTTGTGCTAGAAGACGAAGCATTTAATATTGGAGACAACACTTTAGTTTGGGTTTACGATAACCAAAATAGCAATGACAGCATCTCTCATACTCAACCATCTGAAGACACTGAATACATAGTAACAGTATCCAACATCGCGAATGCTCCACAGAGCGAATACATTTACACAGTTACCGTTTTCGATCCAGCGACTATCGGTGACGATTTTGTCCCGACTTCAATATCGGGCGCCACAGAACCTCTCATTGGAATCGGAAATAATTACTCAATTCAAAGTCCAGGTAATTGGGTAGACAATTTTAAGTGGAGGTCTTTCACGTTAGAAAATGAAACAAATGTGTGGGATGCGGAAAATGAAGATCTCAATGCAACCTTCGTGACAGATGACGGTTATGATGTGACTCAATCCGAGGTTGTTAACAACGGGGCTAATAGTTACCACTTCATTCAAATCGATTTTAACAATCAGTATCTAGAAATCGATACAGAATTCGTTGCGACAGAATCAAGCTCCATTGGCTTTAATAGCCGAATCCGGGCAATGACTGATGAACAGTTCGCAGAAGTTCAAATTTCTTTAGACAACGGCATCTCTTGGCAAACAATAGACTCCCAGCAAGGACTCGGCTCAGGCGGAGAATCTGATTTTTCACAACGATCTATAGACTTATCCGACTACCAAGGGTTTTCCTTTCACATCCGTTTTGGTCTGCTCTTAAAAGGAAATTCTGCGTTCATCGGCACCAATCCACATAGCTTGGAAGGTTGGTTTTTTGACGACATAACCTTTACAAACGTCTTCAAAGTAGAAAATGCAATTGAAAGCGAGATATCAGAAAACACAAATTTCTCATTTGCACCGTCGGGGTCCGCGACAGTAGCCCTCCAAGCTCAAGGAATTATTTTTGACGAATATGGAATAGAACGCGGGCCGGTCTTCATCGTTAATCCAGTTTCTGGAACAAACGCAGCTCCAATAGCAGTTGATGATGCTGCTGAAATCGACGAGGGCGTCATAAATACAAGTGGCAATGTCTTAGACAACGATACGGACAGCGATACAGACGCACAACTGTCAGTAGCCACAGTAGCCAATCTAGAAACCAATGTGGGTACAGCCATCACAACTACTTACGGAACGATCAGCGTCCAATCAGATGGCAATTTTGTCTACACCCTAGACGCAAGCAACACTGATGTGCAAGGGCTCAACGACGGGCAGACACTGGCTGATATCATCCAGTATTCAATAACGGACACCCACGAAACCGCTTCTGCTGAACTCACAATAACTATCAACGGAAAAACGGATGTGATTCCCTTCGGCCAACTCATAAACATCTCCACTCGAGGCAAAGTCCAAACGGGGGATAGCATTATGATCGGTGGTTTTGTCATCGAAGGAAACGACGACCTCACTGTCCTCGTACAAGGAGTCGCTGAAGAGTTATCTGGATTGGACGAGTCTTCGCTATTAGCAGATCCGTTCATTTCTATCGTCAATGAAGCGGGTGACGTACTACACAGTAACAACGATTGGGAATCCGACGACGCTGAATTAAAAGCTCAAACAATGACACGTATTGGAGCAACCGAACTCCAGACTGGTAGCAAATCTGCAGCCTTACTTGAAACACTCTCTCCAGGAATCTACACAGTCTTTCTTTACGGTGTGCAAGAAGCCGAAGGCATCGCCTTAATCGAAGTATACGATGCAACTGAAGGAAATGACACAGATAGCGAATTAATAAACATCTCAACTCGCGGAGATGTTGGAATCGAAAGTGACGTAATGATCGGTGGCTTCGTAATTGAAGGCAATACAAGCAAAAATGTATTGATACAAGGAGTCGGGCAAGAACTCGTCGGCATCGATAGCGAAAAACTCCTGTCAGATCCCGTTATATTCTTGGTAAACTCAGAAAACGAAATAATTGCGAGTAACGATGATTGGGAAGTTGAGAATAAAGAGGTAAAAGCAGCTGTAGCCGACTCCCTGGGATCTACAACACTCGTCAGTGATAGCACTTCCGCTGCTCTATACCTAGAACTCGAGCCTGGAATCTACACAGTCATATTGTCAGGAATTGAAGGAGCCACAGGGATCGCACTAATCGAAGCTTATATTGCTGATTAGGCTCTACCTGTTGTCCTCGCTAATTCACGACACACGCTAGGGCTTCCAGCCATAAAACCGAAGCCCTTCGATTGTACATGAAATTCGCGTAGGGGAAACTGCGGCTCGCCAAAAAATCGGAATTCCCCTCCGCTCGCTTTAAGAATCGCGTAACCTGCTGCTATGTCCCAGGTTTTAATGCTGTGTTCAACCACACCATCCGCGAGTCCCACTGTAACGTAAGTAAGGTGAAGAGCACTACTGCCGAAACTTCGGACCTTAAACTTCATTTGAAGCTTGCTCACATCTGAAACGGATTCCTCGCTCGCCGCAGTCTGCACGGAAATTATACTTTGTGAGGAAACGGACTCTCGATCAATTTTGATTGGAGTATCACCAGCAAACATCCCCTTATTTTCACCGCCATGATATAATTTCCGTGAAGCATGGTCATAGACGAATCCATACACAGGATCACCATCTTTCAAGAGGGCCAAGGAAATGCCGCACAGCGAAATCCCATTAGCAAAATTGTTAGTTCCATCGATCGGATCCAACATCCATGAATAACCCGGCTTAACGGTTATTGGGCAGGACTCCGGTTCCAATTCTTCACTGAAAAACTGATCGCTTGGAAACGCTTCTTTGATCTCTTCCATTATTGAAGTTGAAAGCGTCAAATCAGCTTCCGTAACTCGAGAGCCATCGTGTTTCCATTCGCTAGCGACCAGCCCAAACATCTTTGAAAAGTAACCAATTTGGCCTCCCACAACTTCAATTCCAAACGATATGCGCTCTTCTAATCCCATGTCTTCAAAAGAAACGCCAAGACTTCCCAAGAAGGAAAGATAAAACGTCTTGAGACTGAAATTTTAACGCAAACAAAGTCGTACGCCAAATCGTAGGGCTCCAGCTCACGAACGCCAGAGTTGCTAACAATGTCCTAAAAATGAATGCGAATACGGTCGAAGGCGTTGAGCACTCCGAAGCCCGAAGAAATGCGATCCGGTTAATCGCTATTTCATAAACTTCTCAACTTCCAAATCTCGCGACATTTCTCAGCCAACCTCCTGAACTCGTCAGGTCTAATAGCTTGCTTAGGATCGTCACCTAGACCGCGAGTCGGTTCAATATTACATTCGATGCAAAGTCCATCCGCTCCGTAAGCAACTGCTGACATCGAACAAGACTCGACGTACACCGCCTTCCCTACAGAATGAGAAGGATCGACAACCACAGGGGCCCAAGTCTTTTCCTTTAGTAAAGGCGTAATTGATTCATCCGGATGATTTCGATACCCCTCAAGCCCAGGGAGAGTCCCCCTTGGGCAGAGCATAATATTCGGATTCCCATAATTAACCACATATTCGGCAGCGGAAATAAATTCATCAATCGGCCCCATATGGCGTCCTCGCTTTAGCAATACGAACGTATCCTTGCCGTCTATCGCCTTCCCGACTTGGCTGAGCAGCGAATAGTTCAACGCATTGCGAGTTCCAATTTGCAACATATGCACCCCAGCGTCGATTGCCATTTCCAAGTGACCTTCATCCATCACTTCCGTATTTACTGGCAGTCCGGTCTTACGAGATGCCTCCATCAAAATATCAAGACACTTGTTGTCTCCTTGATAGGAATACGGGTTAGTCCGAGGCTTCCAAACACCCCCTCTGAGCGCCTGTGCTCCCGCCTCTTTCAATGCATGAGCCGTCTCATATAAACGCTGCGGGTTTCTAGGATCAATCGTACAAGGACCAGCAATCAACAATAATTCTTTCCCAAGCTCGACGCCGCCAAAACTTATTGGATGGTTTCGTAATTCCGAACGAATATCCAATAATTTATGGGGCGATTGAATCGTATCGATCCTATCAATATAAGGTAACCCTTCGATCCGGTTGATCAAAAGTTCATGCCTCTCATCCCCAACAAGAGCATATATACTTTGTGCAACCCCTTCGATTACCTGAATTCGGCAACCAAAGTCTTCTGCTATCTTAACAACCCTACCCAGCTCGTCGTCGGACAGCTTCGTTTTCTTCGGAATTATCATGCGTGCGATCAGATTACTCAGCCATTAAATAAATAACCGAATTACTAACCACAGACAGTAATCACTTTGGTAGAAGCTGTAAAGCCTGCAGGCGATCTAAAATCAGACGAAAGACACTGCTAAACTTCTTGGGCGTAAATTCAACACGCTCTAGTAGATTCGGAATATTCATCCACTCGCCCACTTCAATCTCATCCAAGTTCAAGCGAAATGGCCCGTCACCAACCGTCCGGTACACCTCAATGAACTCATTTCCAGTTTCATCGCTTGGAGTCAGTTTAAACAATGACTCCAGTTCATTTTGGGGCTGCCAGCTTAACTCTTCTTGAAGCTCACGGAGAGCTGCCGTTAGATAATCCTCCCCGGTATCTACATGCCCTGAGCAGGACGAATCCCAAGCACCCGGCCACGTATCTTTGTTTTGCGAACGTTTTTGCATGAAAACTTCACCTTCTCCGTTGAAAATCAAAACATGCACCGCACGGTGCATGAGGCCTTTTTCATGAACCTCGGAACGAGCCATTTGGCCAGTTACCTGGTCGTTTTCGTCTACTACGTCGAAAATATCTTCTTGCATGGATTATCGCTTGAACAAAATTGAGTTGAACTAACAAGTAGGCAAACGATATTTGCCCACCGAACACGAGAAAAAATTTCAAACCTTTTAAATGGCAAAAGTAGACGTAGACGTAATCGCAGATGTATTGATCAACAATCAATTCGAACCTGACGTAATTTCCAAGCTCATCAAAGAGATCGAATCTCAGCAACAAGTTGTCGCTGAAGAAGAGAAAGCGACCCGCGAAGCGCCGGTTAAAAAACAATGGGTCGTCATCGTTTCGGACCCACGCGGCACACTACCAGAAGACGAAGATTACGTCGGATTTGTAGCCCAGATTCCAGAGTCGGAAGATATTGCGACTACCACTGAACGCCTTAACCGAGCGGCTTTTGAATTCAACATTTCCAAGAAAGGGCGCAAAAATCCAGTCAAGACTGTCGCAGAGGCCTGCCAAGCAGTTGGGCAAAAATTCCTCAAGGAACAAGAAATAGCCATCAAGACCAAGCTACCCGTCACTGTACTTCGAACAGACAACAAGTTGCCGGAAATAACCGTTGAGGACGAATAAGCCCTATTGAGAGGCTTCTACAGCATCCTGTTTTTCTTTCAGTTCGTGCTTTTTGCGACGCTCTTCGCGATGAGCACGATAGATAATGAGCTGTTCTTCGTTTAGTACCTTTTCGATCGAATCGTATTTCTCCATTCGGATTGAATGATGTTTTGCCTGGATCTCATCGTTCAAGTCACAATAGGCGTCTGCACATCTGCCAAGAACGCTTTGCACAAGCTCTTTTTGCTCGTCACTGAGCGTTAGCATTTCGTCATACTTCACCAAGAGCTTCTGGACCCTCGACTCATCAAGAGATCGCAGAATTAGGCGCGTCTTATTGTCGGGGGCTTCTACTTTTTCGGGCTTCTCAAGCCATGCGATGCTTCCTACTCCGAACAAAAACCCGACAACCAAGGTCGCCAGCAAAATAAAAACTGCTCTATTCTTCTTAGATTCGCTCATAATAATTCCGTCCAATCCTCAACGTAGTTGGCCGCTTCATCCATAAAAATCGAGTCATCATATTGGCCGTTAAACTCGGAACGTTCCTTCACTAGAACCAATCCGAAAAACGCCCAAATCGCGGCAACAGAAGCAAATCCACCCAAAGCCCATTTTCGAGATGGGGATTCAAACAGTCCCACTAGCGCATCGAAAACATTTCCTTTCATTGTTTCCTGAAACGCCCCTTCCAAGGCAAACCGCACCGAATAGCGAACATCGATTTCCGGAATACTTTTTTTCAAGTTCGCATCTACCAGGTCGTCCCAATTCATGTTATTGTGCTTCATGTGAAATTCCATACTCCTCCAATAATTTGTTTAAACGTTTTCTAGCTCGAAAGCTCTTCACCTTTGTTTTTGAAAGGCTCCAGCTCATCTGTTGGCAAATTTCATCCAAACTCATCGACTCTAGATACTGCAAAGTTAGCACCAGCCGATCCTCAGGCTTTAAGAGAGACAAAATCATTTGAGCTAAATCCGATTTCTCAAACATCGCTACAGCGCTTCGTTGGCCACGCCTTTCATCCGCAACCAACCCTTTCTCCTCATCTAACAATTTCCGAGCTCGCTCGGACTCACGCTTCGTCTTTCGAATATAATCATAACCCGTATTATATGCGATCTTTCTTAACCAGTTCTCAAACGGTGCCTCCGGTTTCCAAAGGTTCAATTTCCGAAACGCTTTAATAAATGTATCCTGCACCAAGTCCTCCAAATCAGATTGATGAGGACAGAATCGATACAAACAGCGCGTTATCATGACCTGGTGCCGATGCACAACTTCATCAAACGCAGCCAAGTCTCCTTCCAAAGAACGTTCCACCAACAGAGTATCCTCCCAAGACGCAAATCTCGAGATACCAGAAAATTCAGCTACTCCGCACTGTGATTTCATATCACCCACACTTTTACAAAACAACGCTACACCGCCCACCACCGCCGCTGCAAGTCAACTGCACAGAGATTTTCAGGCCAGTTGATACGCAATTCTAATTCGAATTCCCAGCTGGGACCCCCTTCTGCTTTTCCATTTCTTAACAATTTACGTGTTTAATTTAATTCGGCGCATGAAATACTCCCACACATTCGTCTACAAAGGCAGTCATACATCAGCTCCAACTCTGATGCAAACGAACAACCAGTACCATCGGTTACAGCCGATTGCAAAAATTGCGTTTGCGCCAATCTTAGTGATAGCCTGGTGTATGGACATCTCTCTCCTCCGCTCCTTTTGCTCAACTTGAAAGTCGAACAAATACTAATCGAATTAGACGTTAATCATAAATCACCCAACCCATGAATACTACTGAACTCAAGGAACTCAAAACACCTTACACAGTAAAACTAGACGGAGGAGACCCCGAGGAGAAAAGGGAGGAAATAAGACGCTATTTCCACGAAACCTACGACGCTTACGAAATTCTTTTCGAAGCTCTAATTGACGACCAAGCCTACTACAAACGAGCAGACGCGCTTCGCCACCCAATTATTTTCTATTATGGGCACACCGCCACGTTTTTCATGAACAAGCTCATCCTCGGCAAGTTCATTGATAAACGCATCAACCCGAAGTTTGAGTCTATGTTCGCAATCGGGGTCGATGAAATGTCATGGGACGACTTGAACGATGGCCACTATAGTTGGCCAGAAGTAAAAGAAGTAACCGAGTACCGACAGCAAGTTCGCCAAATCATAGACGACTTAATATCCTCCGCCCCCATATCCCTTCCAATCAATTGGGAAAGCCCATTCTGGACGATTATGATGGGCATCGAACACGAGCGCATTCACCTCGAGACAACATCCGTACTCATCCGGCAACTACCCATTGAACTTTTGGATGCCAGACATTCGAGCTGGCAAGTTAGCAATAACCTCGCAGATGCGCCAGAGAACAAACTAATCGAAGTTCCTGGGGCAATTGTCACAATCGGCAAGCAATCAGATCAAAACGTCTATGGTTGGGACAATGAATACGGAGTACTAACCGAACAGGTTGAAGATTTCAAAGCATCCAAATTCCTTGTATCCAATAAGGAGTTTCTAGAATTCATAAATGACAACGGATATCGAACCAAAGATTACTGGACCGACGAAGGTTGGAATTGGAATCAATACGAAAAAGCAACCTCTCCACGATTCTGGATTGAGGAAGATGGCGCATACAAATACCGCTCGATGCTCGACGTGATCGAAATGCCATGGTCCTGGCCGGTTGAAACAAACTACTTAGAAGCAAAGGCATTCTGCAATTGGAAAGCAGCCAAAACCGGAAAGCCAATCCGCCTCCCGAGCGAGGAAGAATGGTACCGCCTGCACGAATACGTTGAATTAGCTGATGCCATCGAATGGGAAAAAGCTCCAGGCAACCTAAACCTGGAAGGACCCGCATCGGCCGTTCCAGTAAATACCCACGAATTCAATCATGGATTCTTCGACGTTATGGGTAATGTTTGGCAGCATACTGAAACTCCAATTCGAGGATTCGCAGGCTTCCAAGTTCATCCACTTTACGACGATTTCTCTACGCCTACCTTCGACACCAAGCACAATATAATAAAAGGAGGCTCTTGGATTTCAACAGGAAACGAAATCTTGAAAGCATCACGCTATGCCTTCAGAAGGCATTTTTATCAACACGCCGGTTTCCGCTATATTGAATCCGATGCCGAGGTAGTCATTCCAGACGACAACTACGAAACAGACACCGAAGTCATTCCATACTGCGAATTTAACTACGGCCCAGATTACTTTAACACAGACAATTACCCGGAAAAAATTGCCCAAATCTGCCTTGCCCACTCGCAAGAAATAAATAAAGGCAAAGCATTAAGCTTGGGATGTACCACTGGCCGCTCTGCATTCGAACTAGCGGTCGAATTCAAAAATGTAACCGGAATTGATTCTACCGCCCGCATGATTCGCATCGGCGTACAAATGAAAGACAAAGGCTACACCCAGTATGTTCTTCCAAAAGAAGGTGAAATCCATTCTTTCAAACAACGAAATCTTCAAGAGCTCGGCTTAGATGCTACCCGAGAAAAAGTAGAATTCATGCAAGCAGATATCTCTAATATGAAGGATATCTATTCAGGTTACGATCTCATTCTTGTGGATACAATTCTTGAAAGGACATATAAACCAGAGAACTTTCTCAAATCCGTTCACCGGCGATTGAATACGGGTGGCATTCTAGTAATATCCTCGACTTACGATTGGCAAGCAGACGCCACTGAACGAGAAAACTGGCTCGGAGGCTTTAAGGTCGATGGAGAAAATGTAACGACACAAGATAAGCTAGAATCGATCTTAGGAACAAACTTCAAACAAGTGGTAAAACCTCAAGACGTTCCATTCGTACTTCGCAAAAACAAGCGATCCTACGATCACAAAATCGCCCAGGTCACTGTTTGGAAAAAGAGCTGAGCAGATTTAGAAATCTCCAATCCAATATATTTCGAAGGGCAGCTAAACCAGCTGTCCTTTTTTACGTAAAATTAGGATTCAGTACCGTAACTCGAACTAGTAAAATTAACGAATAAAAGACCTATGACAATTGACTACGCTGAAGCAGGATGGGCCACCGTCGCCTCCGAATTTGGTGAAAGAGCGACTGAAGAAAAACAAAAAAATCACTTCGAGGAACTCATGCATTTTGCCCAACGAAACAACATTACTCTGTTTTGGTTCGAAGCCTTTGACGAGGATTGGAAAGGCAATGACAACAACCCACTTGGAGCAGAAAAACACTGGGGCATATTCGAAATCGATCGTACACCCAAACTCGTAATTGAATAGTAGATAATGGTCCCGCCTGGCTTCCTAGCCGGGCGCTCCTACTCTACCTCCGCAAACACCAATGCCGCAGCGCCTAAAATCGCTGCTTCACCCATCGGAAGCTGGCTTTCAATGATCTCGGTTCGGCCTTTGTAGATCGGGATCATATGCTCTTCGAATGCGTTTCGAATCGGATCCAACAGAATATCTCCAGCCTGAACAGGCCCGCCGAATAGGAAAAAGGCCGCCGGGCTCGTGACCAATGCAACTGATGCCAATGCTTGGCCAAGGCGCTCGCCTGTTTCCTCGATTGTCGCTTTCGCGACCTCGTCGCCTTTCTCAGCAATCTCAACGATCTCTTTAGATGTCACCGCATTGATAGGTTTCTCATCGAGCATCGTAGGAATCCCCATTTCAGCAATTTTGGCAAAAAAAGTACGGCGAATTCCTGTCGCTGAACAATAGTTCTCCAAGCTACCCCGACGCCCATACCCGCAAAAACGTCCCCCGGGATCAAAAGTCATATGCCCCACCTCACCAGCGCAACCGGTGTGCCCATAGACCATTTTATTATCCACATACACGCCGCTCCCTAAGCCAGTGCCCAAAGTAATCATAATGAAATCCGTGTACTCTTTTGCACCCCCAAAAATTTTCTCTCCGATGGCTGCTGCATTGGCATCATTGGTCAGCACAACCCTATCCATTCCGAGTCGCTCCCTCAGCATCGCAGCAAGAGGTGTATTTCCTTTGAAGTTCAAATTCGGAGGCTCCTCGATTGCTCCTGTCCAATAGTTAGCGTTTGGAGCACCTGAACCGACACCGACCCACTCCAAGGAAGCATCAGCTCCATACGACTCCTCAACCTCCTTCTTGAGCGACTTTATTACCGTCGCCAACTGGTCTGCATAAAGCCCGCCGTCGAAAAAATCTGCCGTATTAAATGAAGAATGACCGAGAATCCTCCCGTCTCTATTCACCACGCCTACGCGGGTATTCGTTCCGCCAATGTCGATACCAAATGCCAGTTTCATTTAGCATGGACTAACTCATTTTTTTGGCTGCGCAACACTTGAATCTCAACAAAGGCAGCTATCTTAGTTCTTAAACACCAGTGTCTGAATCGCTTGCGCCGGGATCGAAAGTTCAACCGTATTGGTTTCGTCAACCACAAGGGAGTAAACTTTGTCGGACTCTCCCTCATTGAACACAACAACACTTGTGCTGCCGTCTGCGTTAGAAGCGGCTGTCGCCATCAAAGAATCATCAGAGACATCGATGTCAATGCGCACTGCTCCAGGTCGAATAAATCGCGAGAAATGGCACATCGCGTAGTAAAGAGGCGTGTAAAAGACCGTTTGCGTCTTGCCATCTATCAGTACCGGCGCGCCGCAAAAGTTACTAGCGTGATTAGGCCCTCCGTTAAAATCCAGTGCGATGTTCCAATCAATCCAACCTGTGACCCAGTGATTCATCGTACCAATCATATCGCGGATGTAGCGATACACAGGCGCATACATTGGGTGATCTGGCTTCTCTTCATCAGTTGCCCATATGTAGCCCCAATCCGTCGCTTCTTTGCGCCAATACCAATCGCTCTCCAACCAAACACCTTCGGGTTCGTCATCTCCTAAAGCATCGATACAGCCCTCAGATTGAATAATCTCCATTTGAGGAAATTTATTGTGAACCCGGTCCAGAATCTCCCCATAGTAATCCACAGTACTGCTATACCAATGCACCGCGGTTCCGGCTACATATTGAGCAGCATCTTCGTTACCCAAAATGGTATCCGTCCATTCCTCAACGTGGTTTCTATTTTGGTCGAATACGAAAACTTTCGTATCCAGTTTTTCTTGCTTTAGCAATGGCCCCAAATCTCTGGCGATGAATTCTGTCATTTCTTCCGGCGAAAAATGCATACTCTCCCAATTTGAATCGTTTCCTTGAGGTTCATTCTCAGGCGTTAGCCCCCATATATCGATTCCCTCATCAGCATAAGCCTTAATATAACGTACGATGTAATTCGCAAAGGTCGCAGAATACTCAGGTTTAAGCGATCCGCCATTCCAGTCGTTGTTGTCTTTCATCCATGGAGGCGCTGTCCACGGTGAAGCGACAATCTTGAAATCAGCGCCCTCCACTTGCATCGCATCTTGGATTAACGGCAAAACCCATCTTCGATCATGATCAATCGAAAAATGCTCCAACGACGCATCGCCCTCCACCCTAGCATAGGAATAGTTACTCAAGGAAAAATCGCAACTGCCAATATGCGAGCGCATCAATGTATAGCCGGCCTTGCTTGGAGAAAAATAAGCTTCCAACACTTCCTGACGCTTCTCATCGCTCAATAGCGACATCACGTAAGCAGAACTCTCGGTGAACGCTCCCCCAAAACCACGCAGCGTTTGAAACTTCTTATTCGAATCGACCGTTATCGCGGTCTGTGGCACAGCCTGTGGCTGCGAATGAAGTTTCAGCTCAGTCATAGAATCTCCCGCACGGGAAGTCTGATAAATCGTTGGCATCGTCATTTCTTTCGAAAAAATAGTAGGCGTAAACGAGATAAACAGACATCCGCAGACAGTTGTCTGAACTAGTTTTTTCAATACATATTTCATCTGTCTATTAAAACTCCTTCTGGCAAATTAACTTCAATGCTTAAAATCGATCCGTTTCTAGCAAATAGAACACGTGATTCCTCTTTCGATAATGAAAAGCCAGTGCGCCTTACAATTTCGCCATTCCCCATATGGACTACGACTCCAGGTTCATTTCCTAGAGAGTATCGAATCAATGTTTGGCAATAGGTGAACGCAATACAGCCAGTAGGTATCCTTTCCGAACTTACTACGCCATCTTGCCCGATGTAATCAAAGACCTTCTCTTCCTTCAAAAATTCAGACTTTCGCAATAGCAAAGGCTTAAAGGAAACAACTCCCTTTTCCACAAAAACTCCGAGTTCTCCCCATCTAGAAAGAATATCCTCCTTAACTTGTCCAGTCATCCCAGGTTGTTGCACTCCCGCGTGCTTTGGCGTATGTGAATAGGCATCCGTCGGGAACGCTCCGTATTGCATCGGCGTCTTATCAAAACCCAGTCCATTCAGCGTTGCGAAATAGTGAGAAGCCAACGAATCCAATACATCACTACAGTTCCCACAACAGCATTCCTTGTAATAATTCTCCTGTATTGCCAAGAGCAACTTCGAAACCATGTGCCAATAAACACTCCCTAAGCCCTCATAGGCGAAAAAAGTTCCCGAGCGTCCCGTAAAACTACGATGATTGAAAGTGTCATCAAAGATGGACAACAGTTTTTTTTCCTCTTCCGCATCGACAACAGCAGAGTAGTCAACACGAATATCGCTGATTGCCCTAGCCACATCCAAGCTATTGCGAAAGTCCCCGTTAAACCTGAAACCTCCCGAGACATCTTTTGCGATAATCCTCTCATCACCCCGCCCGATCATTGACTTCAGCAGTTCTGATTGAGCGATCTTGTCTTCAGACACCCTGTTTTTTTCCAAGAATCTAGGCAATTCACGATCTGGATACAAAATATAGCTTTCGACATCTTCTCGATAGAGGGCACTCGACCGTAAACTATCCAACAATTCGACAGCCTTCCTTGGTGTCAGTCGGTTCGAACTTAAAGCAGCTACTTGTCCTTCCAGCATTTCCGACAAATTATCGATTTCAACACCTCTACCTCCTATAGGACGAAGTAAATTGTAGGAATTAAACATCCCGTCTGAGCGTTCATTGGAATCGATAGAGCGCCCAACAAACTTCAAAGCATGAGAGACGTAGGATCTCAATTTTGTTACAGATACACCTATGCGCTCCAATCCAAACCTTGATTCATACACTGAGTTTCGGAAATTCTCGCCCGCGATTCCTAAAGACTCCAGCATCGCAAACCGCTCTGCAGCCGCAAATTCGTCATTGATCAACTTCTCCTTCTCTTCGAGACATGCGAGTTGATCCTCGAGAAACTCAGCCAAATATCGATCAAACAAAACAGCATTGGTAGCTTCCAAATTAGCTAACTGGCTATCTAAAAATTGCAGATAACGGTAGACATAGCACAGAGTCACAACCGAAACGCCATATCCCACCAATGCATTATTCGCATCATTCCACTCCGGCCGCTGTGTATTCATCCAAATACCACCATCCGGTACAAAATTAGACATTTTGGCTAATAACGGAGCAAACAGTTTCTCTGTTAAATTAGCCCTAACGATATTGCCAGAGGATGTACGCAAAAGCTTATCATCTGCCCCCACGCTCTTTTCACGATTCGCAATTTCATAAGCAGCCTTGTCGTCATAATCAACTGTGTCACGAGGGTTTTCCCATATTTTGGAAAATCCTTTAATACGATACGGAACGTGAGCGAAAACAAAATTTTCCTGTGACAACAAAGCCTGCAATGCCTCAGGCTTATGCTTATCCAATGCTTCAAGCAATTTGAGCAAATAGATGATTTGATGATCCCCCCAATAGCCTATATTTGACCAAGCCTCATCAGAATCCAGAATTTCCCAATCGAACCCATCGCGAGTCACCCGGTAAGGATTGTATCCGTCTGCCGTTGACGAATTTAGAAAGCGACTAATCATTCCCTCGATAAAATCTGGAAAAGAATAAGCCAAGGGTTCCCAGTTTTGAAAAATGTCTCTCCAATTTCCCTGGTAGGTCAAAATAGGATTTCCCTCTTCGTCTTGAGTTTCAATCGAGAACTGATTCCATGGTCGACTGGGGTCACCGTGCCTACGACTAAAAGATAAAGGCAAGTATTCAGTCACTAAGCGCACCAGATCACGGTCACTTGAATCCATTGCCCAATCGATCAGGTCACTATGTGATATCGTTCGGCCCAAGCCGTTCAAAGCGATTTCATGCCGTTCTGAAACATCCCCATTCCAGGTCCTTAGATAGCTAATTAAATCCAATACATCAATTTCGTAACCGCAATCGAAGATTCCACCGCGCATAATATTGAACAATGTATTCGAATGATGACGCGCGTCTCGCAAGCGATCCGATGTCAGTTGGAAGCCATCCGACAACCCAACTTTTTTCCGAAGTTTTTCATCATTTTTTCGAATATCATTAAGCAATTCCGCGCACAATTTTCCTTGATCCCCAAGCTGTACACGCAATCCTTCCACTTGCTTCGCATCCTGATTGATATCTGCCACGATCCACCAATCTTTTTTGCCTTTCGAAGGTACCTGAAAAGTAGATTCGACGAAATAGGCGCAGCGTAATCCACGCGTTTCAGGTTCCAATTCAATTTCACCGCCCTCCCGAAATATTTCTACTTGCGTTGGAGAGAGTAGCACAGTCTTCGCATCGATACCTAGAGACCATGCTACGGTTGCACGCAGTCCCTCACTTGGCTCCGCTCGATCCGTCGGAATTGAACTTAGGTAGAAAATCCCAAGCCTCTCCGCCTCAAGCAATTCGTTCTTTTTGTAGGCGTCAGCCAGATTGCTATAGAGATTCAAGAACGTTTGATTTAGTCCATAAGGGACCAAATTTTGAATACCATCCAATAATCGGATGCAGCTACAATTATCCCCGAAGTTTTCGACTGTTGCTTTTTTAACAAACCCAAACCTTTCACTCGTTTCCCACGAATACCGAAAAGCAACTTCGAGTTCCAAATGGACTTCCTCAAATATAATTTTGTTGCCGTCGATACTCTTATACAAATTTCTCTGAATACGATCCTTGCAATAGTCACTGCAAAAGGGTTCCCAAAAAACTGCAGAGCCATTTTTTGCTTCCACCCAAATCAAAGTCGAGCTCCCCACCGTATTCGCGGACTCGAATAGCTTATCTTGCGTACAGTAAGGAAACAAAGCATTGTCAGCGTCCTTACGACCCGCCGTTAACGCGCCATTACTCGATACGAATATCCAATGGTTCGAACCGCTAACGATATTCATCAAAAAGGGGGGCAGCCGATCAGAATCCGCTATGCGGTAAAACGGTTTGTCGTCTAATTCAACAAATCCGCAAAAAGACTTCTCTATTTGTGGACGCGGTGTTTGCAAAGATGGTTCAATTGGAGGGGTTTGAAGACTCATGACTAAATGAAGAAGTTAAGGATTAATCACTCACTTATAATGCAATTTAATGCAATCTTTTTCATTTAAGACCCTCTCCAATTCGTAGAAGCAATGTTTTTACCGTCTACACTCCAATAATTTAGAGATGTTCAACAACCCATTTATTTGCTTCTAAAACTGTTAGCATCTGCTTACATCTAACCAATTCATAATTTTCAACTTCTCCCCTAAAAGTGTCTTGAAAACTCTGCATTATCCTTTTCCGATAAAATACCCTTTGCAAAACCTCCACTAGGCTTATCAAAATTATAAGTATTCAATGGCCAAACCGAACCAAAAGCTAATCGCAGAAAAACTTAAGCTCTCTCGAACAACCGTTTCTCGATGCTTCACCAACCATCCTAAAATAAACCCAGAAACCCGCGCCAAAGTTTTTCAGCTAGCTGCCGAAATGGGATTCAGTTATTCGCAACAGAGAAATAGCACTGGCCAACGCGAAGACTCTGAAAGAAATACGATCGCCGTCATCGTAGGTATTGATCGCTCGGTAAAAGACGCTGTAAAAACAGCCGGCAACGTACTCAAAGGAATCAGCGAAAAAGCGGCAAACGCCGGGCTCGAAATCGAAGTCCACTACATAAATCCCGCAGACTTCAATCCGCAACCACGCTCACGCAAAATCATCAAAAACGTGAGCTGCACAAACTGGAAAGGCGTCGTACTAATATACAATTTCTCAGAAGCAGCAGTCACGAATGTGATGGCAAAATTTCCTACAGTGTCAGTTCTAGAGGACTACCAATCCATTGATGTAGATTGTATTAGCCAAGATCAAGTAAGAGGAATTAGCAAACTAATGGAACACCTCCATGATATTGGCCACCATCGGATCGGTTTCATGAGCTGGAAATACGAAGTTAGAACTCCTTGGGTAGAACGCCGCTTAGGAGCTTATGTCGAAAACCTATTTCGATTTGGAATCGAGCTGGACCCAAACCTTATCATCAATCTGCAGAAAGACGAAAACTTTTCCCTCAGCCAGCTTGTAGATAAAGTGGCTGACCGTATTCAATCCGGAGTAACAGCATGGGTCTGTGCAGCGGATCACCAAGCCTACCATTTGCGAAATGAACTCGAAAAACGCGGAATACGCGTACCCGAGGATTGTTCAATTACTGGGTATGACGGAATCGAGCCCCCTGAAGGGGCTGATCAGATAACAACAATTCGCATGCCCTTTAAGGATATGGGCCACTCCGCGATATCCTCTCTGATAAGAAAAATGGGAAACCCTACTGCTCAAAGGCATAATGTCCAAATTTCAGGCGAGCTACTAATTGACAAATCGACTGCCGCTCCCCCACAACTAGCTTCGTCGGTATAGAATTTTAACGCCTTTTCAAACGGCCAACGACCCAAGATCTGTAATATCAACAGCCAAAACCGGATATATATCGAATTAACAGCTGCAGCTTCACGCTAAAGCCACCAGGTGGATTTGTTCGAGTACGCCAATAAACAAAACAGGCCCTTACATAACAACAAGACCAAAGACTGTATTCAGTCAAAGAGTAGCCTTTTCCATAAGATACCCAAAAACTCCTAAGAGTTTCTTTCGCTCAATTCTTTTTCCATCAAGCTTACATCCTCTTCAGATATAGAATAAAAGAAGATCGAAACCGCACCGAGAGTGGCTAAAATCGCAGGAAAGACACTAAACATCAATCGTATCCCCATCATGGATTCACCTGTTTGAGCTTGGTTTGCGACAAAACCAAAAAACGAAAGAATATAGCCGGACAAGCCCGCCCCCACGGCTAAGCCCATTTTTTGAGCAAATTGTACGCCGGAGAAAACAAGAGCCGTTGTACGTCTTCCAGATTTCCACTCTCCATAGTCAGCGCAATCTGCATACATAGCCCAAACCAAAGCGGGCGTAGGCCCTGCAATCAACGCTCCAATACAATTCACAAATACCATCATCGAATACTGCTCCGGTGGTATAACAAAAAATACCGCCATTGAAACCGCATTGAGAAGTGTCAATGTTATAAGCAAACCTCGTTTCCCAAAGCGCTTACTAAGACTACTAGTCATAGCAATCCCGATCATCATAGCAAAGAGGCCGGATGACATAAACACCGCTGTTTTATCAAAAATTAGGAATATCGCGGCCCCATCATCACCAACGTAATACTTGAAGTAGTACATGATCGCCCCATTGCGAACTGCGACATTCATCAAGGTAAAAATTCCCGCAAAGAATAGAACAATCCAAGGCTTGTTGCTCAACAACGCTTCAAAATCCTTTCTCAGGTCCAACGTTTTTGGCGAGCGTTTCACTCTCTCTTTCGTCGTCGCAAAGGTTATCCAAAAAAGCAATATTGAGATAACCGCAAAGATAGCCATCGTCAGTCGAAAACCATTCGCTTCGTCTTCACCACCTAAGATATTTTTAAGTGGAGTTATAAACGTACCAATCAACCAAGCAGCCCCAAACGCGCAAATAAATCGGTAGGTGGACACCTTAGTGCGTTCTTCTGATACAGGCGAAATCACCCCCATTAATGCTGAATAGGGAATGTTAATTGCGGTATAAGCCAACATCATTAACGTATAGGTCGCATACGCGTAGGCGAGCTTACTCGCATCTCCCAAGGCAGGATTTGCAAACATCGCATACCCGAGCAACCCATAAGGAATCGCAGCAAAAAGCAGGTACGGTCTAAATTTTCCCCATCGAGAATTGGTGCGATCTGCAACGATTCCCATCAAAGGATCGCTTATTGCGTCCACAGCTTTTGTAGCGATCATCATCGTACCCACTGCTGCCGGCGCTAAACCGAAAATATCAGTGTAGTAATACAGTAGAAAAATATTGAATACCTGAAAAAAGAAATTGGAAGCAGCATCGCCCAGTCCATATCCAAGTTTTTCCGAAAACCGTAAAGGTTGGCTAGTAATCGACATTAAATTTGTGGGGGTTCAATAATTAAAAATGAAAGCGACTTCAAACTCAACGTCTGAAGTCGCAATTCTTACTACAAATCAAACACTAAACAGAATTTACTAGAACTCCATTCCATACTGAAGTTTCCAACTAATTCCTGGAGCATAAACCCAACCATAACGGTCTTTGTCATCCAAAACATTGTCCAGGTTCAATTGAACATATGCTGGGCGGTCACTGACTTTGAAGCTATACTTAGCCATCAAATTAACCTCGTAGCGAGGGTCATGCACGCGATTGAAAGGTAATCCCGTATCTGGATCAGTCGCAATTTGTCCGGAACCGTCAGTAATACCGGACTCAAACTCGCGCTCATCTTGCCACCAAGCTCCAAGCCCAAGAATCAACCCATCCAAAGCCCCTTCATCGAATGCGTAGGTAGTCCAAGCACTCAACTCATGTTCCGGAGTATCGTCTTGTGGCTCGCCCTGCAACAAGCCAACGGCTTGCCAAGTTGACGTGTCTTCTGGGTCCGAATAGGCTTCATTCGGACCAAATGCTCCGCGAAGCCCCCAGTTGCCATCTGGGAAGTACCATACCGCCCAATTATCAACATTACCTTCTGCCCACGGATATCTTGGAAAATCTGCAACCTTAGTAACTTCTCTTTCTGTCTTTGCATAATTGAATACAATTTGCCAGTTATCGGTTGGTTGGTATTGAAGGTTTAGCTCAACACCCTTCGATTCTTCGTTAGTTGGATAATGGGCAGTATAGGTGTTCCCATCTTCAGATCCCCAATCCATAGTTGCATTGTTTGTAATGCTATCCTGGGTATACAGCCACCCAGGCCAACCGCCATAAGGATTACCTTCGTCGCCGTAATCAACATTCACCAATTCACCATCCGGCCCCTCTTCGACTCCCCGAGTCTTATAGAAGACCGAGTTGAGGTAAGCCGCACCTTCACCTGTGCTTGCGTTCACGTACCAAGTAGCGTCAGTTGCTGCGTCCGCAATAGCCTCAAACGCAGCGCCTGATGCAACCGCTGCATCCCATTCAGCTTGAGAAGCGGCTGCGGCACCATTTCCGCCATTGTTACCTGGGTTAAAGTTTCCAACATTGTAAATGATATCTGCATCTCGATCGAATTGATTCTTACCCGGAGCAGGTGCCCACCAATATGAAGTTGGTCTACCAATTTGCTCAATTTCGTAAGCACTAATAGTACCCGATAACTTACCTTCCATTAGTTCGAACTTAATACCAATTTCACGACTCTCCGCAGTTGCAGCATCGATCGGGTTTCCTACCGCATCTAAATCGCCGTCGAAATTTGGGGTTATTCCTTCCGATTGTAGTGCAAAGATCGTCAATTGAGGAATAATCTCAAAACTCAAACCAAATTGACTCGTGTATTTCGATTGTTCAGGCGCATCCACAATATTAGCCGGATCCGTTGTTCGAAGATCAGAAGTTGATGAATAAACTTCGTTTTCGTCTTTTCTGCGGCCTATAATTGCAGTTATACGATCGTTGAAAAATTTGCCTTGGTACACAAAATAGGAACCTGTGTTTCTAGCTTCAGATACCACGCGGCTCGCAGGCGACGGCAAGAAACCTGTGGATCCGTCTGAGTTCTGACCTCTCACCCGGTAGATGTACTGAGAAGGATCAAAGTAATTAAATTCGCCATCATCCAATTCTTCTTTGTACTCATGGCGATTGAACTTCTCGCGAGATTGTCCAAGCAAAATACTATGCGTCATCTTTAGCGAATCAGAATTTGGGAATGTATCAAAACTATAGTTAAGCTCTCCTCTCCACTGGGCACGATCCAGCTTTTCATTCGTATATGATTCAGTACCTCGACCTATCATCACTAGCGGCGTCCCATCGTCATCTGCAGCAAGAGCAATATCGCCCTCCGCTGTCATAACATACGTTTCAAATGCAAATCCGTCAGGTTGCTCAATATCCACCTGAGCAATTGATCCGCCCATATCATATTGATCGTATTCAACATTCGCTTCGTTATACCCAATTAAAATATTTAGGTTTTCACTGAAACTGTGTGTGACTTGCGTGCGAATATTATCAAAATCTGTATCTAAATACGTATCATTACCACTAAGACGCATTGTTCGTAATTCCGCAACACCTGGAAAAACGAGGAAACCAGAATTTTCGAGCCTGTCTTGTTGATCAGCAGCATTCTCTAAGCTCAAACTCGAATTAACGCGTAAACTATTGTATCCATTTCCCGAAGAATTGTAGTCTCCTTCTTCAAAATCGATTGTTACATCCGTTTTCTCTGTGGGTTTAAAAGTCAAAACTGGCGAAAAGAACAAATGATCGTCCTTTGCTAGCTCTGTATAACTTTCATTTTCTTCATACGCAGCTGTAAACAAGAACTTAAAGTCCCACGGTGTCCCTAAAGGCATATGGCCTTCGTATGTACCACGGCGATGGCCGTTATTTCCCATAGAAACTGAAGCTACATTCTTTGCAGAATCCCCAGGCTTCTTAGGGATATAGTTAACAATCCCGCCAAAATTCCCAATCCCGTACAACAAAGCAGATGGGCCGCGAATCACTTCGATTCGCCCTACATTAACTGCATCAGAAGTCACCTGCCTTCTGTATCCATCTCTCAGAGTCGCTTCGGTAATAAATCCGCGAACTTTATACGATGTATTCGTCTTATTAGCTGTAGTACCTTCTGCATTGTGAACTCCACCAGCTCCCACAGTACTGTTATTTGACCCCGCATCATTCTGAGACGACGTTAAGATACCCGAGCTATAGCGCAAAGATTCACGAAGATCCGTTGCTCCGATATCATCAATAAATTCTTCCGTAATTACCTCGATAGGCATCGGAATGTCTTTCAATTTCGTATTCAAACGCGATCCAGAAATTGTATTTGTCGCTCTGTAACCGGAGTCCCCAGATGTATCCACCTCAAAAGGCGACAATTCATAAACTTCACTTTCAGGATCTTCATCTTGTCCCTGGACGACTCCAAGGGAAATGGAAGAGGCGACGGCTACGCAAAAAGCGCTCTTCCAGGGTACATGGGTTAGTAGAGTATTCATAATTAGCGAGGTAAGGTAGTTTGCTTGGGTTATTGGTTTGTCGCAGTGAAAAACTACGGATTAACGCAGGTAAACACCAGCAACGAGGGGTGGTTTTGTGGGCTTATTAGACCCCCAATAAATTCCGTCCGAATCCCGCACTCAAATTAGTTCAATTGCGGCATCATGAGAATTTATGATGCAATTTAAAGCAATTTAACAAACTCCAGTCAAGTCATTGTTGCATTTAATTGCACCTTAATTGGATTTTACCAATGCAGATCACACTGATCAACTATTCGCTAAAATTCCAATAGGGCCAAGCGACAATCCACAAAAAAGCCTTAGAGGAATGAATATCCTATAAGGTAATCGTCCGTCCTAGAGCGTATTGACTCTGTTTTGCTTCCAGTTTTCTGGCGTGAGGGCTTCCGCCTCAAAGTTGGTTAGGTTCGGCAGTTTC
>JAKYXN010000004.1 GCA_022538095.1 Puniceicoccaceae bacterium K14
TTCACTCTCTCAGACTCGCTCGGAGACTACCGCTACTTCCGAAACGGATTTCACGAAATGGCCATGGAAGCATGGTACAACGATATCTCAAAATAATGGACGATGCGTACATGGCTCACTAACATAGGTCACAATTTTCCAAAGGTCGCAACGATACAGCATAAAGTTCAAGAAAGAAGCCGTCAGGGTTATGGTTATCGAGGGGCGGCCCACGTCCGAACTTACAGAAAAGCTGGGAATCCAGCGTAACCTGCTTTACCGCTGGAAGAGCGAGCATGTGGACTCCCTCCGAAGCAGGACAACCCAGCCCCAAGAAGATGGCTACAGAGCTTGAGCATCTTTCATTTAGTATGATACTGAAAAGGTAGGGCGTAACGGCCCGGCACGCAGCAGAACTTATCACTAACGGTACGTCTACGTCTATTCATAAGAAAAATGCTCTAGAAGAGCTTCGCAAGAAGTTACGCAAGTCCGAGAGAATGAACGAGATTCTAAAAAATCGGTGGGTTATTTCGCGATAGAACCTACAATTCAACTACAAGCTCTTCGATAAACTTCTTACGAGCTGAAGCGGAATTCTTTCGGCTTGTTTTGATTTCAATCAATCGTAGTCCAGCAACCGATTTAGCGATCTCGCTTTCGAACTGTTCCCAATCTGAAATAGGGCAGTAGTCAAAGCCGTAGAGTTCGGCCCATTTCTCGAAATCAACTGATTGTGGCGTGCCGAAGTAGGTTTCGAACTCTGGTCCACAATTGGACACGGGTAGCATCTCGAAAATCCCTCCACCATCGTTGTTCACAACAACTACGGTTAGATCGATAGCGGCTCCCTTGCCTATCAAACCACCATTACTATCGTGCAATAAGGCTAAGTCCCCTGTTAGCAAATACGTATTTTTTCGGTCCTTTGCCACACCTAAGGCAGTTGACAGAATTCCATCGATTCCATTGGCCCCGCGCGATGAAAAGACTTCTATTTCGGATTGGCGTGGGGTCGCAAAAAATTCCAAGTCACGTGGAACCATGCTATTGGAAACGCAGAGGGTCGCATTTGTAGGTAGACTCCGACACATGGACCAGGCTACGCGATGTTCTTCTAGGTCTGAAATGCTTTGCTGCTCCGAATCGATACAGTCCCGCATCGCTGCATCAATATTCAACCAAGCCTTCTTATACTCTCCATCGCCGCGTTCCGACAATAGAGTGAGCGCTCCTGTCCCAAAATCATGATACAGATTCTTGCTTCGGGCTGCGACTGGATCTCCATGGCGATTCATTTTCGACACTATGAGAAGCTCTGGCTCCACTTCAGATAGCCATTGCCGCAACACTTTGCTCGTTGGCATATCGCCAATAACAATCACTGCCTCAGGCACTTCAGGACGACTTGAACTGCGGCACACCAAATCATAGGTGCCTACCAACCCAGGAAAGGAAACGCGACTCAAGCGGACTGGCGACAAGGCATCCGCCATCACGGGCCAATTCAATTGCGTGCAAAAAGCGGATACATTTTCAATCCAGGTAGCTCGTTCGTTACTCGCAAGGTTGCATGGGCCGATCAACACTATGCCTTTCTTAGCGGCAAACGCCCCTTCCAAGTCTAAAGTCGTCGAAGCTGCCTCTAATTTGGCTGCCGGCAATTTCGTAAAACTCGCCAAATCACTTCTTGCTAAAACAGGTATGAAATCTTTTTCAGCAATCGGGGGCAATGGATCGCGAAACGGCAAATTCAAATGAACGGGCCCAGGATTGCTGCCCAATGTCTGATCATAGGCGAAAGCAATTTGCTGCCGCACGGAACGCAGCAAGGACAAGTCGTTTTCTGGCACCGGTAGCTCATGGAAATGCCTCACATAACTCCCGTAGATTTTTACTTGATCAATCGTTTGTCCCGCAGAGCAATTCCGGAGCTCTGAAGGACGATCGGCTGTCAAGAGCAACAAGGGTGTTCCTGACTCGGACGCTTCGATCACCGCTGGCAGAAAATTTGCGACCGCCGTTCCAGAGGTACAAACCAAGGCCACCGGCTTCCCGGAAGTCCGAGCCATCCCGAGTGCGAAAAACGCCGCAGAACGTTCGTCTAAGACCGAGGTAGCTTCCACGGAGCTTTCTCGCGCAAACCCATAGACTAAGGGAGTGCTGCGTGATCCTGGGCAAATCACCGCTTCCTCCAAGCCGCATTTCTCTAGCGTTTTGGCGATAACGCTACACCAGAGGTAATTCGTATTGGGGACTTCGCTCGACATTGTTTTCTTAGAGTAAGTTCTCCTTAAGCGCCTGAAATTTCAAGTCGGTTTCCTGCTTTTCCTTATCCGGGTCTGATCCATTCACAATCCCGACTCCGGCATAAAGCCGAGCCCTATCGCCTTCGATCAAAGCCGAGCGGATGCTAACGGAAAACTCTCCTTCGCCCTTTGAATTGACCCAGCCAATCGCTCCCGCATAGAGGCCGCGATCAAAGGACTCAAGCTTCTTGATCCATGATCCCGCTGCTTCCCGAGGCGTGCCTCCAACCGCTGGGGTTGGATGCAAGGCTTCGAGTAGTCCAAAAATGCCTACATCATTTTCCAGCTTGGCCTTTATCGGCGTATGCAGGTGCTGCACGTTTTGCAGGCGCTTCAATCTTGGCTTAAGGGGATACTGTGGTTCGACCCCGAGAGCTTCAAATCGCCTGCATATGGATTGTAAGACCAACGCTTGCTCGTGTTTATCTTTTTCGCTGCGCAACAAACCGTTACCGAGAGCTGAATCTTCGGCCGCAGTTGCGCCTCGTCGAGCCGATCCGGCCAAGGCTTCCGTAAGCACCTCTCCCTCACGCACTCGAAGCAAACGCTCTGGGCTCGCACCGATGAAGCTTTGCCCTTCCCCATTTGCCACCGAGAATGAATAACAATCCGGGTAACGTTCGCGGATCGTATTCAAAATTTCAAGCGGGTGAAATTCTTGGTTTGCCTTAATATCCAAGGCTCGAGCCAAGACGACTTTCTCCACTTTCGATTCAGCGATCGCTTGCAAGCCTTGTTCGACGACCGACTCGAATTTGTCGGCCTCTTTCGCCTCGGATTCCTGTAAAATTTCCCAGGGTTGACGATCTTGCTGTTCCGGCAGTTCATCGACAGAAGAATAGTCAATCGATTGAAATTTGGTATTGGCATTCCAAATGCGCTGAGCAATGGCTTCAACATCGCTATCCGCCTCTACGAGAGCATTGGCGATCGCAACACACTGATTTTCGCTAGCGCACACTTGCCAACTTGGTACAAAAAGCCGAGCTGCTGGAAACGGGCTGCTAGGTTCTTCATCTGCAAAAAAACCAAAAGCGCAAAAGAAATGTGGGCCGAAAAACTCCAAGTCCTCATCACCCACTGCAATGGTGTTTTCCAAGGTCTCTTCAACAAACGCCTTACTCTGTGCGAAGCGGTCTTCTCCTTGAGAGGAAAAACTCAAAGCGCACTCAGCTCCCGCTATTGCAAGCCCTTCCCCACGTCGCTCCACATAAAAGTGCAGCTCCTCGGGCTCATAAATGGATTCCAGAACTGCCAGCGGATCGAGATGGTCCGCTGGCATGGTAATACTAATCAATTGAGCATGCTCCTGCTCCTCTGCCTCATCTCGAACGCTCTCAAGAAACAGTTGAAGTATCTCAAGCGTCGGTGTTTCAGAGTAATCTAGCGGAAGCGTTTTCAACGGATGCTAAACTTACTTGCCTTCAGCCTGGGGCTTCGGAAACAGAATCGTTTTTTCGCCGACTGACCGACCGGTCAAGGCATCCGAACGTTGCAGACGCTCTTTCCACGTTTGACTGGATTCGTAACCGAGAAGCGCGTATACTTTCTCAGTCACACCCGGAGTCACTGGCTCAAGCAGACCAACCGCAAGACGTAAGGCTTCTGCCATTACATAAAGTGACGTACGCAATTTCTTTTGATCGTCCTCCGCTTCTGACTTAGCGAGTTTCCATGGAGCGGTCTGCTCTACGTATCGATTAATCGAGCTAATAAAAGCAAAGGTTTTGTCCAAGCCTGTATGAAACTGGAAATCCTCGTACAAGCCGATCACCTTGTCTCCAGTATTCTCCCACAGTGTCCAGAGTTCTTTCTCGAGATCGCCTTCGGTTTCGCAAGCAGGAATCTGACCTTCAGTGTATCGAGCGGTCATGTTCAAGATACGATTCAAGAGGTTGCCCAAGTCGTTTGCCAAATCGCTGTTGTAGCGTGACATAAACAGTTCGAAAGAAAAGTTACTGTCTTGCCCTACATTCATCTCGCGTATCACGAAGTAGCGGAATGCGTCCGTGCCAAATTGATCGATCATATCGAGCGGATTGATCGCAGTCCCAGTACTCTTAGACATTTTTTCTCCCGAGCTCAACCACCAGCCGTGAACCAAGAGGCTTTTAGGCAATGCAATGCCGCAAGCCTTTAGCATAATTGGCCAATACACAGAGTGCGGTGGTAGCAAAATATCTTTTCCAATCACATGGTAGTCGACTGGCCAATACTTATCGAATTCTTCGGTTCCATAGCCAACGCCGGAAATATAGTTAATCAGAGCGTCGAACCAAACATAAGCGACAAAGTCCTCATCAAACGGCAATGGGATGCCCCACTCCAAACGCTCTTTCGGTCGGGAGATACAAAGGTCGTTGATTGGCTCCTTGAGGAATTCCATCACTTGCTTCGCACGGAAACGCGGAAAGATGAAATCATCATGCGTTTTGATGTGCTCGATCAACCAATCTTGATACTTACTAAGTTTGAAGAAGTAGTTGCTCTCCGTGATCTCAGTAACTTCGCCAAAGATCTCAGGCCACTCGCCATCGACCTTATCCTTTTCCTGCAAAAATTGCTCGGCACGGGCACTGTAGTAGCCTTTGTACTCAGATTTGTAAATCTCGCCTTCGTCGTAGAGTTTTTGCAGGAGAGTGCGGACCACATCTTTGTGGCGTTCCTCGGTTGTACGAATGAAGTCATCGTTGGAAATATCCAAGCTCTGGCAAAGCCCCTTAAAGGCTTCCGCTGCTTCGTCGCAGAGCTCGATTGGCTCGATACCGCGTTTTTGAGCAGATTGCTGCACCTTTTGTCCGTGCTCGTCCAAGCCTGTTAAGAAGTACACATCGTCACCCATTAAACGTCGGAATCGTGCGACGACGTCTGTCAGCACCTTTTCGTAGGCATGTCCGACGTGCGGAGAACCATTGGCGTAATCGATAGCGGTTGTGATGTAGAAGCTCTTCATTTTCTGTAAAGGATGAGACGCATACAGAGGCGATTCCTAGCGGGCAACCTAAATATTCGAACAGCAACCACTTGCCCAATAGCCTCTAACTTAAAGGCTATTCAACGGCCTCTTCCTTGTAGAATTCAAAATCGTCTATCAGGAATTCATAGTTTGCTCCAGGCCGTAAACGTACTCCAATTTCCTTCAAAATTGAAGGGTCGAGCGGGCCATCGTTCGGGTAACTGCTTTGAGTGAATTGAGTAAATGGCAAAGTCAGCAGGTTCCAGCCATCTTTCAGAGTAACTCTGGCCGTATAGAAATTTTCGCATTCATAATTCACTCCATCGCATAATCCACCTCGATCGCTTGAAACGGTATAAACGGTAGAAGCGATGGGTCTTAAGAAATCGCGGTGGGTGTACTTTACCCAAAATCGGACTCCATCAAATTTTGAAGCATCGCAATGCAAGGCCGACGCATCTTCAGAAAGCAGTGTAAGTGGCAAAATCACCCGTGAGCCCTCCTCCTCCCAACCAGTTCCGGCTATCCGCAACACCTTGTCTCCATTTCCAGGAGCATCTTCGACGCTCACGACTTCGATTTTGACAGAACCCGGCTCATCACTGACAAAACGCTGCCATTTTCCTTTTCCACCGCCCAAGTCTTCCCCGAGAATATCTCCATCTTCAAAATCATCGATCATCGAACGTGCAGGAACACCCCGCTCCGGGTCCGCCTTTATCGCATGCTCGTTCAATTGTAGATCGAGCCCAGATTTTGCCAATGCACCGGAATCATCTGTCGAACTCGAAGAGACTACTTTGTATATTCGACCAAAGCCTTTTTCGAAGAGAAAAAGCTCCCCATCTGCATCGCATCCAAATCTCAGATCAACTCGTCCTCCACCTGATAAACGGGCCATCGAAGAACTCTCCCCGTCTACCCGAACGAAAAATTCACTAATTGGGGCCAATGAGCCAAACTGCAGCTCTTTCTCATCCGCGAAGAAAATTCGACCGTTCACGATGTCTCCAAAAATGTATTTGCCATACAAGTGCGGTAATTTTGATCCTCGGTAAACATATCCACCTGATATGGCATAGCCCTCTCTATGGTCATATTGAGCGACTGGATACGTTAACTCCGTATCATTTGCGATCGCTTCATCGTCTAGGGCAAAAACTTGAAAACGGAGGCCATGCGGATCGAAGCGGAACATTCCTTCCCGAATTGGCCAACCATAGTCTCGACCAGCCTCTGCAATATTGATCTCTTCCGCACGCATTTCCCCAATATCTCCAAAGAACATGCGTCCCGTACCCTCAGGGTCCCATGAAAGGCGATGCGGATTTCGCGTTCCGTAACACCAAATTTCCCCCAGAGTACTCTCATCATCGTCATTTGCCCAGGGGTTCCCTGCTGGGATTCCATAGTCACCAAAATTTCCTCCTGTGCCGCTTGGATCAATTCTCAAAATACAACCCAAAGGCGAGTCTAACCTTCTCAAATAATTGCTGCGTTGAGTTTGCAAGGAACCAGACTCGCCCAAACAAATATAGAGAAGTCCGAAATCTGGGTCTTCTTGAGTCGCATACGGATTGAACGCGATCTGCTGAATTCCGTGAACCGGTGTTGGAATAATCACACGAAAGATATCTCTGTGGGTTCCGGTGAAGGTATCGTCATGGGGATTCGTATCGACCCACTCTGTAATCACCGCAGTTCGAAAGCGTCGTCTCAACAGATCTGGAATTTCCTCCGTTAGTATAGTCTCATCCAGTTTAGCGTAGGATGATGTGTAGAACAGTCCGTTCTCAGCGAAATTTGGGTGAAATTCAAGTGAAGCCAAGCCCTCACCCAAGCCATTTTTGTAAGTAAAATCCGGAATTTTTTCGAGAAAGTCCAAATACAACTTCGCTTTCCCACTAGATATCTCATAAATTTTACCATTGAGATCAGTTAAATAGAGGCGATCCGATCCATCCCGCAATGCTACCATTTGATTAATTCGGGTTCTAAGTGGAGCGTTGCCGGTTGATGGCATTTCGGCAAACAACTCAAGATCAATCACTATATTGCTCGGCTCGATTTTTTCTGCAATGCGTTCAGCAAATGGCAATGGTTCATCAGACACTTTGGCCAAAGCGAAGCTACTTAAAAAAGGGACACAACAAAAGAAAACGAAGAAACGCATTTGAAAAAGAATTAGGAGCCACTATCAATTTGCAATATCCAATAATGTCATTGGTTTCGATTTATAATTTCTTTTATAGATGGCGTTCAATAATTTGACACATTTTTCTCAATACAACGTAATTTTATGCCATCACTCTCAAAGCGAATTAGGATTACTTTTCTTCTCTCCCTGCTTGCAACGTTAATACTCCCCATTTTTCTTCAAGCGAATCCAACTTCGGCGCTCACTTCGGAGAAAAAGGACAGAATTCTAGAATCTATTGATAATATCCTCAACAAAAGAGCGTTTGCTCTCGAGGCAGATTTTTCTGAATGGAACACGCATATCGAAACACATCGCACCCCCATAGCCGAAGCTCAAACTCCTGAGGCTTTCGCCAAGGCCGTTCGCAAAGCGCTTTCCGAATTCGGAGTGTCTCACACAAACGTAAGTCCACCTGTCCAAACTCAAGCACGGAGACAAGCCAAACAAGTTGGCCTAATCGGGATCTACATGTCTGAACATGAAGAAGAGTATATTGTAAACAAAATCGCACGCTCTTCTCCAGCATATGCTGCCGGAATCCGTAAACTCGATACAATAGTTAAGATAGACGGTCACCCTCCCAAAGAAGCGCACAAATATTACAAGCCGGATGCCACCACAAGAAAACTCAAGTGGATACGAAACGGAATTTCTTACGAAAAATCTGTTTCCATTTATCCATTTACTCCCAATGACCCTCCTTCCCTTCGATGGATAGGCGAAGATATTGCGGTTATCGAAATCATGTCGTTTGCCAGTAAGCAATACCATCGAAAACAAACAAGCAGGCTCCTAAAGAAAGTAAAAAATGCAAAAGGTGTCATTCTCGATTTACGAGGAAATTTCGGAGGGCTAACATATAATTATCGCCATCTCGCTTCCCGTTTCATTTCAAATGGAAAAACATTCAACTACCGTATTGACAAACCCACACAAAGAAGATCTCAAAAAAAGTTAAACACAGCTAATCCGAGCTGGGATGAGATGCTTCCGTTTGCCAAAAAAATTGGTTTTTGGAGACAAGGGTTTGTTTATCAAGGACCAATAGTTGTTTTAATCGACGAATACTGCGCGAGCGGAGGTGATCTTTTTCCGGCCGTTCTAAAGGAACAGTCTGGAGCTACGCTAATTGGAAGAAAAACCGAAGGAGCCCTAATCGCCTCCAGAACTAAAGCGCTTCCTTTTGGGTATTCGCTCCAACACCCGATCTATGAAATCGCAACACCCGAAGGTAGGCGATTAGAGGGGAATGGACAAAAACCCGATATAGCGCTCTCAGTCAGAGAGACCGCAGACGACGAATACATCTTCAAGTTGGCTGTAGACGAAATCGAGAGGAAACTAAGACGCGAACAAAAATAGCAACTGCCTAAAAAACGATTATCAAACCTCGCAAATCACGTTATGCAGAAAAGAAATCAAAAAATTGACGATCTCGATATAGTAGAATTTGGCGCCCTCCAGAATGGACCGAGAGTAATTTTTCTTCACGGTGGCCCTGGAGCGTATGGATACATGGAAACTTTTTGTCATTCGTTTTCCAGCTACTGCAATGCTGTATACTACGAACAGAGAGGTTCCAAACAAGGAGATTATAATATAGGGGTTGAAGATCATATCAGGGATTTGGGGCGCGTCGTAGATCACTATTCCCAAGAATCAAAACCAATCATCGTGGGTCACTCCTGGGGATCTATGTTAGCTGTTCTTTTCGCAGGCCGTCGCTCGGAATCTCTTAAAAAAGTGATTCTTACTGGCTGTGGGCCTCTAAACAAAACCCAAGGGGACGAATTCCTCCAGACACTTAACGTACGCTTTGGTGATAAAAAAGATTACTACGACAGGCTTTGGGATGCAATCGACGAGGAAAAAGACGAGCTGAAGCAACAGAGCTTAGCGAACAAGTACATCGACAACATTATGGAGATTTACCAAATGGATCCCAACTCCGGATTAGAAATTCAACCACGGCACTGGGACTACAAAGGGTCATATAGGACAATGTGTGAGTCTGACGAATATGTATCCAAAAACGAACACGGAAAAGCCCTAGAAAAAATTGAAACTTCTCTAACCGTCATTCACGGGACATACGATGTTCTTAGCCCCGAATCCCTTTTCAGACTTGTTCGGAAGCATGTTTCTCATGTAAAGACCTATGCTTTAGAAAGAGCAGGTCATTACCCGTGGGCTGGGCCTCGCAGCGACGAATTTCTTAAAATTCTAAAACAGGAAGTAACTTAGTACAGTAGCGATCTATACCCCAAAATGCCACTTCTACTTTGAAAAACATCTGCCCAACTAAGAATTCAGTTCCTTCGGTCGTGAAGACACTGCCATCGTAAGCTCTGCAGTCGCTCTTGGAAGTTTAAATCCTCCAGGACTAGCGATATACATGGGCGACCATTCAGGATTGAACCGCTCCTTGTAAGTTCGCAATCCACGGAAATTGTAGAAACGTTCTCCGTGATTAAAGAGCAAGTCGAATAGCTTATTCCAGACGGGTGCGGATTGACCGGCGTCTATGCCCGAAAGTGGAGCAATCCTCATATCGAAATATTCGTAGCCTTCCTCTTTGGCCCATTTAATAATCTCTACAAACAAATACTCCATAGTGCTGGGTGGGGCTTCTGCAGTATAGCGCATCAAGTCTATGGATATCTCACTATGCCCGTAAGTTTCCCAGAGATTGGCAAAAGCCACGATTTCGCCTTCCTTACGCACTACGGCAAAGCGGAAATGGGACAAGTAACGCTCATCAAAATACCCAAGCGAGAATCCTTTTTCTTTCGATTTTTTTGCAGCTAACCATTCGTCCGATATTTCGCGTAAACGCCCCATCGAAAGCAACGCTTCCTTTTGATCTAATATTTCGAATGAACATCCTTTTTTGGATACACGTTTCAGTCGAGAACGCATGCTCTGCCGCTTCGAACCTTCCAAAGTAAAATCTTCCAATCTCACCCGAGCGAGCTCCCCTACCTTCACAGGACGCAAGCCCAAATCCACGTAATTGTGTAGATACTCTTTACTTGTTTGGTAGAAAACTGGGATTCCGCTGTATTCATCACACAGCTCCTTAAACTCTTTAACCAAGTCTGCACATGCATCGGGGTTGCCTACAGGGTCTCCCATAGCAACCCAGGTACGGCCTTTTATGGTAAACATAATAAAAGCTGAATCGTCTTTGCTAAACACAAAGCGCTTGTCACCCATTAATGCTAAGTTTGCCCAAGCGAGAGATGTCCCTTTTAGCACCTTTTCAACACGGTCTTCACACTCCTCATGCTTCAAGCCGATTTCAACCTGCGGGGCTCGAATTAGCTTCAAGCCAGCCAGTAGTCCAGAAAGCAATGCAATGGCCACGGATACTCTCTGAAAACGCGGCTTGTCCGCATCGAAGCCAAATTCCCACCAAGACATAGAAGTCCCGCTTCCCTCGTATTGAAATGCAATAAGCCCGACATAGATAGTGCTGATCACAGTCAACATGATCGCCAACAATGAGCCTTGGTTCATCGGCAAATTCAATATCGATGACTTTCGATAGAAAAAGCGTCTACACGGAGCGAATACGGCCCCAATTATAATGAGAGCCATAAAAGTGAAGAAACCATCACCCCGCAAAACAGATATTGGAACAGCCATGCCTACGGCGCCCAAAGTAAGGTAATACGCAGTGTCCAAACGTTTTTTGATAGCAAACGCCAGGAACAATAATCCTAATCCGAGTACACTTCCCATAAAGTGGGAAATCTCCACAACGGGCAAAGGAAAGACTTCTTGTATCCAATTTTTATGTCCCGCTGCAGCTGGCAATGAACCTGTGATAAGCAGAATGGAACCACAAACGAAAACAAGTGCGGACAACACTCGGGGAGCGATCGCTGTCAAACAAGCCTGAGCTGTGGACATCTTCCCGGAAAGTTTTCCTAGCAGGTCTTTTCCTTCCAAAACAGCAAACAACACACATGCTGCCAACAAGGGCAATAGAAAGTAGATCGCTCGATATACGACGAGGCAAGCGAGCAATTCACTTGAGGATACTTGAGTTGGTAGAAATAGAACAAAGACTGTTTCGAATACGCCGATCCCCCCAGGGGCGTTGCTGAGCAAGCCCCCAAAAAAGGCCAGACAATATACGCTCAAGAATGCGAGAAAACCTAAACTTGGGTCTGGAACAAGAACAAACAATGCGATTGCGGCAAATAGCAAATCTGCTCCAGCAAGTAACAACTGAGCGATTCCAGATCTCAGCGTAGGAAATGAGAATTTTCTTTTGAAAAGTGTAACTTCGCCTTGGCTACGGTAGCACGCAATTAAGTATGCGATTGTCGCAACAAAGATAGCCAAGCCAACTGGCTTCATAAGATAATCGGGGATAGGATACGCCCCTTGTAGCGAGAGGTTACTAAACAAGAGAGCCACACCGGAGAGAGCTGCCAAGCCAATCCAAAAGCTTGCAGATGCGAAGGCAATTAACTTCCCAATCTGACCAGGCTCATATCCCCAGCTTTGATACATCCGATAACGAACAGCGGATCCACTAAGCCAAGAAACACCGACATTCAAACTGAGCGCATAGCTATAAAATGAAACGAGAACGGTTTTGAGAAATGAAACCTTTTTCCCAACATAACGCTGTCCCAGCCAATCGTAACCTGACATGACCGCATAACTCAAAATTGTAAATACAATCGCAAGAGCAGATGCGTACAACGGAATCTCTCTCATTTTTTGGACAACATCTTTGTAGTTAAAATTCGATATCTTATCGAATGCGATGTATAGAAGAAAAACAAACACAGGGATAGCGAGGAAACTGATCCATTTAGTCCATTTCTTGGGTTGCGACTTTGTGGTAGAGGTGGCGGTCATTTTGGTCTGAAATCTTTTAGTCTACCGATGCAGCTTGTATGGTCGCGTGACTCGCAATGGAATCAATGGCATCGATAACGGTCTGAGGAGACTTGTGAGGAAGACGGTGTCCTATTTTTTCGATTTTCTTAAAGTGTACGACTCTTTCGGCTGCTCTTTCATTGATTGCTTCCGAATTTTCAAAAGGAATGAGGCGGTCGTCCTGGCAATGAGCTAACGCAATCGGGCACGGGAAACGTTCCCATTCACCGAGAAGCTTTACTAAAGACGGCCTCACATAAAACATCTCCGAGGATGCCTTTATGTACCGATCGGGAACCAAAGAACGAATTAGGCTCTTCAAGCTGTAGCGGTGGTACCAACGCGGGTGATTTTTCCAGGCAGCGAGCACGCCAGAGAGGAAAACAGCCCCGAGGGCTTGATCTGACTTCGCCAGGTGTTGAGCTACGTAAGCGGCTAATGGAGCTCCATAGGAGTGCCCTACAACAATGATAGGACTCATTTCATTATTGGCTATATGCGAAGCCAATGAACAAAGCTCGATCATTTGAGGTTCGAAACGGGACTCGAATTTGCCTTTGGCTGACTCCCCATACCCCTGTCGATCGACCGCATACAAGTGATATTTCTGCTGAGCATCTCGATCTAAAACAACCGATTCCCAATCTCGCCAACTCCCGGGAGCACCGTGAATAAGGAGGACAGGAACTCCGTCGGAAGCACCGAATTTACGGAAAGACAACCTGCCAAACTGCAAACGTTCGCCGAGATCAAGATTCATACCTGCGTGACTAACACCCCTCCTTCTGACGTTGAGACATAGCCATTCGCCCTGTAACTAGGTGAGATTGTTGGTCATTGAGTATCACTACGATGTAATCGGCAGTTTACTCTATCGCTTTGCTTCTGATTGCGCCTACCCCGGAGCTTTCAATCAATATTTACAAAGGGCGAAACAGTTCCCCTCGGCAAAGGGTTCACGGCAAGGTTTCGATCAACGCCTCAACACGGATTTTCAATGAATCTAAACGAGCTGGCGGCTTTAAAATAAACAGAGTTCCACGCTTTAAATCGGACTGCCTTCTCGTCGCGTAAACACGCTTCCACTTGTCCTTTACTTTGGCAGCAAATTGAAAGCCAATGGGATTTCGGTCTTCGACATCAAAATGAAATACCGGGGAAAAGCCCGTTTCTAAAACCGACTCTTCGTTGCCTATTTTTGCCAACAATTGAGTGCCAGTTAGATTCAAGAATCGGAAGTCTCCCGCTGTGAACGCTGAGTCGCCCTCTTCTACTCCGATAACTCGAAAGGGTAATTCTGCTTCGTTTGTGTAATTCGGAAAAAAAACCAGTAAGCCCCTGTCCGATAGTTTACTTCTATCGAAACGAGCCAAGGGCGACAAAATGGATTCTCCCTTGTGATTGATTCTCTCGCTCACGAACTCAATCACTCGATCCTTTTCATCTATTCGATAGGATCGCGATCGACCATATGGATTGAAGTCCAACTCCTCCAATTCGTCATCTACATTGACGAATTTGATCCCTTTGAACGAACGGTCACCAAAGGCCATGGCAGTGAATAAGAACCCCTCTTCTTTACCCTCATTTCGGGCGACACCTTCCTCGCCAAGAGTCGACGGAGCAGCCAGAAGCAGCGCACAAAATGCGTTAAACAATACAAAGAAGAGATTCACGGCTAGATCTCCTCAGGCAACATCCAGCGAAATGCAATAATTTTAAACTGACGACCAAACCCGCCCGACGTAGCACTCATTGGGTCAGAGTCAGTCTCAGTTGGGTGCTTCTCTGGAAACCGCTGTACGATCGCCTCACAGTAAGCTTCTGCCCAGATGTCATTGGGGTCATTTGGGTTAAGTGCATTTCCATAAGCCCGGATCAAAAAAGTATCGCTTCGTACCGTTAGGTAAGGGGCTATCGCAGCTAAAATATCCGTTTGAGTAAGATAGGCGGGCTCCTCAACAGTATAAGCCGTACCGTTTACGTTAGCGCTTTGAAGCGCAGCATTAACAATCCCTGAGTTCAGAAACTCTTCGATTGTCCTAAAAGGTACTGTTCGAAGCGAAATCGCATTAACTATATGCTGAGCAAGTGTGTCGATCTTTGCTGAATCGATAAAGCGAACTCCTTCCCGGTAAGCTTTAGCATGGGAAGCATGAGCCTTATTGTCTGCTACAAACTGACCAATTGCGGTCTGTGGGTAGCGAACATAAAACGCTGAGGTCGAGCCAGCGGTTATGCTCAACTGAACACTCGGACTAAAATCTTCCTTCCTAATCGATTTTAATAGCGATGCCCATGCCTTCGCCGAGAGGGAATTTATATTAAAAGCCCCCTTTAGGAGCATTTTGCTAGCTGCATCTCCCGCCTCAGCGGTCGTATTTGTTATGTCCTCAATTATCTCAATTTTAGTATTCGCTAGCTGGTCTCCGCGTTTCCAAAGGACTGATGCCGCCGAAGCTGGATCGGTTTTCACGATCGGTAGGCTCGACAAAAAATATTCATCCAAAAACTGATTGAAATTACTATTGGGTTCACCAATTGGCGGAGTTGGCGTGTCCAAACTAGCATGACGAAAGTTCAATAACGAAAGCTGCTCCTGAAATGGCAATTCAAATAGAGGCATCTCATTCGCAAGATTTAAAGCTTCGTCCCCAAGGGAACCAGAAGAATCAACATGATAAACGAAATAGTTCTGAGAACCGGGCTCCGAAAATCCAGTATTATCTAATGCATTCGGATTTGAATTATCAACGACCAGTAAACTATTCGCTTCCGAATAAATTCTCGGATCCTTTCTTGCCAACCATAAAGACGGATCAGATAAATCCCAAGTGTATCCAAATTTTGCCGCCCCACTTACTCCTGATGCTGAAACTAAATCGATTGAAAAACCAGAAAAGCTTAAATTCGGAGACGATTCGAATAAAATTTCGCCGGTGGCGTTCAATAATTTAACAGTTGGCGACACGGAATCACCAGAGAGAACTAACTCTCGATCCTCGCCAGAACTTCCTTTAGCCGGACCGTCCAAATTCGGAATAAGTAGCTGAGTGAACTCAGCTACATATCCACCACTTTTCTTCATTACTTTATTTCCAGAAAACGAAATAATACGCCCGCCTTTAATATTCTCATAATCTGTGCCATTTAACCAAAGAGAATCTTTAGGAAGCGAGAAAGCTGATTGATTGCTTTCGACATTTAGCTCTGTAGACAAGAGCGTACTCTTAAGTTCTACGGGAGCACCTCCACTGACATCTAGTAATTTCAATTCGGGAAGATTATCGATTCTCAAATACAAGTCCTGCACAAGTAGTGGGTTTGTGTATGGATTCCACAGTTCAACGTACCCGCTATAAGTTATTGAGAATTTTCCTAAATCATCGATCGATGGATCAAAAACAATGTTAAAACCTGTGATAACTGGGCTTATATTTGGAATAAGCGCTAAGTCTCCGGTGCCTAAATCAATTTCTTTAGAAATTGTCATATTGTAGGCAACATTTCCCGAACTCCTGTCTAGAATTCCTTGATTCTCTAGTACATCAATATTGTGATACCTCTCCAATTCTTTTGAGGTCGATTTCCTTGTATCCAAGAAACCCTTCACCGAACTCGCATCGCTTTTTAACCCTCCCCCGACGTTCCTATCCTCGAGGACACCTCGAGTCATCAATGTTAAATCATGAAAACCATCCTTGATATCGTTTTCAGTCAACCCGTTGGGAATAGAGCTAGAGCGGTATTGGAGGTCTGACAAACTATTGCCTAACAACACTGGATTATTTGTCGTAGTATCATTAGGATTGAAGTTCGTTATGCGAATCGTTTGCCCAAGAATTTGAGGGATTAGCTCATTATCATAGATTCCCGAATAGTTGCCGTATCCAACCCCGCCAGTTTCATCCCAGAATCCAAAGGATGCTTTGACTCCTTGATCCCCAACCCAATACGCATATTGCCCTAATGCTGGGTCTAACGATGAGCTACCGCGGACAGGACCCGCCTTTACGTCTTCTAAAGGAACATAGACAAAATTGGCCGCATCAATATCCGTAGTAACAGGCGCTCCAGACGAGTCTACAGCACTGCCAGCAGTACCAGAACCCACAATTTTCAACCACGTGGCATCTCGTGTATCCGGTATTGCGGTAAAGCTTCCCGACATCGGACGAGTCGCTAACCATGATGTTGAAGTACTATTAAAATCATATACCCCAGTCCAATATTGTTCATCATTAGCTGCTCCATAAAACCTCGATTGCGCCGTAGAAAGCGAATCTTGACCACCCACCTTTTGCAAATCGCCCAAAGCCATATTTAACGCGAGCCGAGCATTCGCTCGAGCAGTCCGAAGCCTTTGGTCATATGCCATCGCACCACTTTCGATCTGAACAAAGGTCAACAAAGAAGCCCCTAAAAGCAATACCATCGCGGCCAAGCCAATCATAACAATGATTGCGAACCCATGCTTGCTTTCCTGATTTCCGTTAATTGACTTCATTTCCTAATTAAAAGGCCTGTGAGGGTATCCGAATAAATTTGGTGAACAGCTTAGAGTGTTCCTCAACAACTGAATACCAAGCAGAATTGTTGGGGCCATTCTGTTCAATCTCCCTCAATTTTTCTGCTCCAAGTGGATTAATTACCCTGATGTAAACTTCAACCGCATCTGGGTAATCAGCTGAAACAGAGTTAAAAATCGGAGCGATATGACTTGTATCCGTAGAATCCAATACTCCATTACTATCTGAAGGAAATACAAGCCTCATACCTGTGGGAGTGTAAACATCAATAGCAGCACTGGGAGTGAAAGCGTCGTCGTATACAAACAAACGAACACCAAAATCGATAACATTCTCTGCTAAAATGCTCTGGTAGGTATCCGGGGATTTAATTGCTCCTGGATGTACTTCGCTTTGTGGATTCGGCAATTCATACGAATTTGCGTCTTTAATATTATAACCGCTCTCCATGGTAAATCTATTACTCACAGCCGTCCTGAACAAGGAATATCTTGGCTCATTAATTCCAGATTCAGGCTTTGCTCTAATTATCTGGTAAGAAACAGCGTTCAAAGTTGGGGATGCACAAAAAAATCGAACCCAGCAACCCGCCCAGCCATAACGGTTGTCCGCAGGATCAAAGTGAGTGGGATTACTAGCAGGTTTGCCAAAATTGTAGTTAGTTGAATCCCAGTTTCCTGAATTCAAATCGTCTTTTAACACATCCACAGCAAACATTGGACCATTGTCTTTTTTGAAAACTACTGACTCGAGATCTCTGCCAATTTGTTCGAGAGCGAATTGCGCTTCCGACTCAACTGAAATATTCTCATCTGCAATTTTCCAAACTGAAACGATCCCATCGAGCATTTGAAAGGCTACGAGTGACAATAAGGCCGTGATGCTCACTGCAATTATTAACTCCAACAGAGTGAATCCCGCCTTTGTTTTTTTTAATTTCATCATCGAACCAATACCACCGACGGGCTCACGAGTTCCTCCAAATTAGCTGGGGTGCTCTCATTGCTAGCATAATTTCCGCCTCCTGACTCAACAAAGGCAGGCCAAATAACCTTGTAGACAAATATTCGATACGCATCTCCTTGGGAATATGAATATCCGGTTGGTTCCGTAACCTTTATTCTATAATACTTCTCCGAATTCTGAAACCCTACACCGTTAAAGGCAAATTTGTCCAAAAATTCGCTGGCATACAGAGTTAGCGGAGTTGTTTCCAAATCTTGTCCATTGTTGATTCCTCCACTTCTGAAAGAAGCTGTAACTTCTGCATCAATAAGAGCTATGAGTTCAGATGCCTTCCCGACTCCCAAACGAGCATCTGATTTTCTCGCTGTCATTGTCATTAACGCAATCGTCGGAATAGAAATTAATGCAAATAATGCCATCGCAACAACCACCTCTAGCAGAGTAAACCCTGATACTCTAAATCGATTTCCAGTCATAACACACTCACCTCATCAACTGCATAGGTATGACCGTTTCTTTTAAACTTTATGCCCTTCACGGAAAAATTGTCTGAGAATACTATTTTTCCTGCATTATCTTTCTTCCCTGCCGCGATTACAATGTGGTTAGAAAATGGAGGGATACCGCCTCCGCTTCCATTTATAACTGCATAATCCAATTCTCCATTAGGAGCGAACTGGTAACAAATCCACTCCGGGTCACCAGCTTGATCTGCTTTCAAGGCTCCAATTTCCGGATAAGGCAATTTCATCACCGCATCACTCGTCGTACTCCCATTCGTGCTCCGATACTCACTCAATTGGTCACCAGGCGAGATGGAAGACCATGAAGAATCAAAACCGACCTTGTTACCTTGCGGAACAAAATAAATGCCTTGAGGAAGGAATGCCCCTTTCGAAACCGCTTCCCACATAGTCGAATCATCTTTATCTTGTATTACAATTCCAACAAACCTTAGAAATTTATCCTGATCAGAGTTGTCAAAATTTATAATAAGCCGGGCATCGGTTCCATTAAGTATTGCCTGCCCACGAGCGGCACGAAGCATTGCGTTTAGTTGTGAGCTCGCACTTGCCAACGCTTGTTTTTCCACGCCAACATTAAAACTAAACACAGTCACCGTACTAACAATGGCTATAACGCTTATGCTAACGAGCATTTCGAATAGAGTAAAACCGACTTTTGAGGGAATCATCAGGTGTATTTTTTATCTTTAGCGAAATATTTGGATACAATCAGTTTAAACTTAACTAAAAGGCGAAAACATTATCGAGGTTTTGTGGAGAAACCAGGTCCTTGTGTCCATCCGAGGTCAAGCCTGCATCCAGACCATCCGGCCCCATCGAATAGAGAACATAACCAAAGTTCTTCCATGGACCGCTATTAGCGGCATTCTTCGGATCGTATCGATAAACGTAAGCAGCACCCCAGGGGTCTATTATATAATTGGATACAGCCGTGGCGCTTGCAGGATTCGGCAACAAACCATTGGACTTCAATTCCAGTGCAATATTATTTAGGAATGGCTTATCAGCAACGGACGTTCCGTCAGGCATGAATTTGCCATTAAGCGCATTGAATAAAAATTCTTGAATGTTTAAAACCCCAGAGTACGTCGCCTGTTCTTGTGGGTAATCGCCAAACCTCATTTTGTATTCTTCTAACGCTGTTTGAATGATTACCAAATCAGCTTCAGCACGTTTAAGCTTGTTCGAATCAAATACCCCAACTGTTACGCTAAACCCTATATAGCTAAGAATAACCATAATCGCTACGACCACCATAATTTCGATGAGAGTGTGTCCTTTCGGAGAAAAGTGCATTGGCAAGGGGAAGTAAGAAATTTGCTAATTGAGCTTAAACTCTACGATCAAGCATATCGATTTACAACCGTAAACTCTACGATCCAACTACGCCTTATTTCCCGCCAACCACTCTCGCAAATTATAAATAATAAACATCGGGACGATGTGAACGTAACGCTTCCACAAGCGCTTGGGTTCTACACACAGGCGGAATAGCCATTCTAAACCGTTTTTCTGCATAAAGCTCGGCGCTTGTTTCACTCCGCCGATATGAAAGTCAAAAGCTGCTCCTACCGTGACGAGGAAATGAACGTTGGCGTATTTAGCTAATCGCAGAGCGAATTTTTCTTGCTTCGGCGTACTGATACCAACCCAAATTATATCAGTTCCGAGATCGCTGATTTCTTTGCCCAAACCTCTCATCTCATCATCCGACAACTCGCGAAACGGCGGGCTCAAAGTGCCAACGACGTTTCGGTTATTAAATTTATCCTCGCATGCCTGCTTTAGCTTTTCGGGCACACCTTCTTTTCCGCCACAAAAATAGTGCTTGATGCCTCCTTCTGCTGTGTGCCGTAGGATGTATTCAAAAAAATCGGGTCCGTAACAGCGCTCAATCCGCTTAGCCCCTTTTTTTCGAGCAACCCAGACCCCTGGCATGCCATCTGGCAAATTCATAAAAAAGGACTGAAGGACGGACTTGAAACCCTCATCAGATTTGCTTGTGACTAGACCATGAGCCCCAGTTGCGCTTACGCAGCGATTAAGACGTTGGCCACCGGCTACCTCAGATTTCACTATCTCGCAGGCATCTGGTATATTCCCATCAAACATGGGAATATCGAGGACTTTGATTGTGGGTGGCATTGGATTCCGATCAGACATTTTTAAGCAAGGACATCAATTGTCCTTACTTAGATCACGAATCCAGCGAACCGACTCAAGCTAAAGAGTCTCTTGCTCTTAATTTCTTACGCTGAAAAGCTCTTTGGCAAATCGACTGAAATCCGGTTGAGGCAAACAATAAGGCTCTTTCTGCTCCAATTCGCTACCTGCGTCCATGGCATGTGAAGTCAGTGCCTTAGTCATTTCAACATACTCCGCAAACGGAACAGTCACGAAATCAGACAAACGGACTTCCATCAGCGTTTCATCTAAACCCAAGCCTTCAATTGGAAGGCCATCAGTTCCACATACGCTGGTTTTACAGCCTGTGCTTGGGTTAGAAAAATTCAAGGTGATGTAACCAGATTTTTCGACCTGATCCTCCTCGTAGGTAAAAAGCCATGTTTCTACCTTATCATCGTTCTCAGATTCAGCTGAAACGGTAAGCTGTATTCTAGGATAAAACATATAATTCTGAAGGGGTTGCAGATGAGCATCTCGAATTATCAGATCATCTGCTTAACAATTTAATGGGGCAATCTTCTATAAGACGTTATTTCTAGCTTCTGTCAACCAGTAGAGAGAACTCCCCTCACATTTTCATGGTGGTTTTACAGCAAATTTTTCCCACGCCACTGACCTCCGATTCCCTATGACTCGCTACTCCGACATCATTGAGCAATTGATCTTACATTTGTCACAGCCCCGATATGGCTCCAAATGCATTTGATAGGTGTTCCTTGCGCAGATATATCAGGATTTCCTTAGTGTCAGCGCACATCACTAAAGGCAAACTGCTTTGCACTAAACAACACTTACTCATAAGCAATTTATTGTTAAGTGATTAGCGAAACTTCTAAGCACCTGCAGAGCGTGTGTGTAGCTACGCTAAGAAGTGACAACCAGCTCCATCACCTAGCATTGCGATTGATCTAACTCCGACCGCGAATACTTCCTAGTACGAGAATTTCCAATTTTGCAAAGAATGCCTCAATATGCGTTCAGGTGCATTAAGCTTACCTTTTCTTTGACATATTTTTTAAAGATGCAAAGAGTCAGGATCCAACTTTTAGTATACCATGACGAATACGCGAAAAGAAGGCTTAGCAGCCATACAAAGCATTATTCTAGCGATCACGACTTGCTTCGTTTTTCTAGCGTGGGCGTTTGTTTACTCTTCATTCACCGACTTGATCGTTTTTAGCGAAGTTCCCTTTGTCGTATGTTTTACAGCTATACTAACCGCGTCCTACTTTTGCTACAGGCGCCTAAAGAAAGAGCTCCCGTCTGTTAGCCAATTCATCTGGGGTCGCTCGCTCATCATAGCTATTAATCAATCTCTCATTACCGTTGGTACGTTAGGAGTCTTCCTATTCGCATTTGATCAGGACTCCTTGAGCCGGTCCTTTATCTTGATTTTCGTTGCCATCATTTGCGTGGTACTAACGCCCGCAAATTACGCCCTTCCCGGTTTGCTTCTGAAGTTGAGTATTTCAAAAGACCTCAAACGTCGCTACCTTTTGATTGGCTCTGAAAAGTCGTTGGAAGTATTTAGCGAGTGGATAGAGCAAGAACGCAAACTCTCAGCTGAAGTCAGTTGCCATCTCAGCATCAAATCCACAGGCAAAGATTTCGACAATATTCCTTACGCTGGCAATATAACGAAACTGACAGAGGCTATCGAGAAGTTCAACGTTAGCCACATCGTCTTGTTGGAATCAATTAATTCCAACTCATGGTTTCGTCACATCACTCGAATAGCAGAAGCCAACGGCTGCCGTTTAGTCATCAAAAACCCATTGGAAAACATGGTCGGGCGGAAACTGAGGTATTTCTCCGAAGCCGAGCACCAATTTTTTACTCTGCAAAAGGAGCCACTGGAAAACCCGGCAAATCGTTTGTTCAAACGCTTCTTTGATGTCGTAGTTTCTTTTCCGGTTGTTCTATTCGTACTTCCTCCACTTTGCCTATTCGTATGGTTTCGTCAGAGACGTGAATCACCCGGACCTCTTCTATTCAAGCAAAGACGCTATGGTCGAAACCAGGAGCCTTTCTATATTTGGAAATTCCGCACGATGCATCACGACTTTGACGATTCTCCTGAGGCGGAGGCTCGAAGAGCCTTGCAGCAAGCCACCGAAGGAGACCCAAGAATCTACGCGACTGGAGCCTTCCTTCGCAAAACGAGCTTGGATGAGTTTCCTCAGTTCGTAAACGCGCTTTTAGGTCAGATGTCCGTAGTAGGCCCTCGCCCACATCCACTTAAGCTAGACGACTCATATTCTACAAAAATCGATTCCTATACGTCTCGCCACTATGTTAAACCAGGCATAACAGGACTGGCTCAGTGCAAAGGATTCCGAGGAGAAACCGCAGAGAAAGAATTGATGGAGCAGCGAATCAAGCACGACATCATCTACTTAGAAAACTGGAATGTCTTCGTCGATATTACGTTAACTCTAAAAACCGTGAAACAGGTTTTTAGACCGCTTAAATCATCTTACTAATTGCGTTTAATCTTCCAACATGAGAATCGTTGGAACAATTAAGCGAGTTCGTAACCTTATTGATTTTTTGAACATCAATAAGAAATGCCGTAAAAATACGACATTTACTCAATAAGATAAGATGTCAGCCAAGCCAAACTACAACCTGAAAAAGAAGCTGTTTAGCGCAATTCCAGCGCTCGAACAGTATTCGATTTCTGGTATCAATTTTCTCTACAGCTTACTGCTCCCCTTTATTATATCACTGGAGGACTTTGGAAAATTCACCTATTTCCTATCAATATATTATTTTTTCCTATCCACATGGGAATCAACTGTACTCGATCCTTGGGTACTGTTGAAAAACAAAGAAAAAGACCAGGCTGAGCAAAAACCGGTAATCCCGCCGTTCGTCCTTTATTCATTGTTTCTTTCCCTAGTGTTCGTAGGCGTGTTGTCCATTTTCAACCCAATAACCTGGCAAGAAACTCCATTACTAATCACGCTCTGCGCTATAAGTTTGTGGCGAGTCTTTTCGCGTAGAATAAGGTATCAAAATGGTGACTACGGGTTTCTGTTTTCCATCTCAATTGCAAGCATCGTCACTAGACTCTCGATGATGTTTATATTTAGAGATTACCTAAACGGCTACACTGCTCTTATTTTCTACTTCGCATCAGATATACCAGCAATTATCTTTGATATGCCGTTTATGCGTTTAGCATTGGCCAATATCCGCAAAGGCGCGCCACACAAGTACTTCATTGAACAACGGTCCCTTATCGTAAATTTATTCTATCAGCAAATTACGACCTGGTTTTACCCTTTCACAATAAGTTCACTCACAGTCGTTTTATTCTCGTTCCAAATCAACGGGCTATTGAAAATGATCATCAATCTATCTATGCCCTTGAAACTCTTGAGTCGGAATTTATTGCACCTGTTTTTAAAGAGCTATTCCGGAAACCCTAAGGACTACAGAGCCGGTTTTTGCCACTACATCAATGTAGCTAAGCCTTACACTTTTGCATCACTTGCCGTTGCCATTCTCTTAGGGCCCGTCTATTTGTTTAAGTCGACTGATCTCTCGATAAACGAGTGTGCTTTTGTGATAACATTAGCGTCGTTGAATATAATTTTCTACACCCTTACAAACGGGCTCAAAGCTTCCTTTTCTAAAGATTTGAACCTGAAGGAGCTTTCAAAACTCAATACTTATGCAATTCCATTCGGGTTGGGACTCTTCTTCATATTGTACGCGCTCCAAGTAGAATTCGCCCCAATCGTAGCTGAAATGGCTACTCCATTCATAGAAACAGTCTTTTTTGCCACCGTATTTAAGAATTATTTTAAGAGCCAAGAACCGTTGACGAAACAAAATACTTAACTGGTAAGCAATGAATTCGGAGAGTGGACAAATGCAAATCAAGCGAGACGACGCCGTTTATTGGGTGATTGTGGGCTACACCCTACTCAATGCCATACCACTAAAGTCAGCAAACGCCTTGGTGACACTGCTGCTTGTAATCGCCTACTGTGTAATATTTCCCAAAACGCTCTTAACAAAAAGAGTGATTCTCTCAGGAGTACTTCTAGTAATAAACTTAGCTCACATATTTTACCTTAAGAGCGAAGCTTATACAGTTAACATTCCCGGGTACGTTTGGGGCTTTCTAACACACGCTCCATTTGCCCTTCTTCTGTTTAAAAATCCTCTTACAAAATTTAGCGACGACCTCAGGTTTAGGGTAAATAAATTCTTCTCAATCTATATCATCGTCCAATTCGTTCTTGGAGTAATTCAATTCGTACTATCAGGGAACGTTGACTGTGTTTGCGGAACCTTTGGCTTACTGGACTTTAGAACCGGCAACATTACGATATCTCAAGTTTGGTTTACCTTTAACATACTTGGCATTTGCTTTTATCTCATCTCGCAAAAGGACCTCAATAAACTCGGCTTCGTATCAGTTCTAATTGGTTTCATAACTGTTGTATTAGCCCAATCGGGACACCAGCTGATCTTTTTGTGCCTGCCGATGGCGATACTGCTTTCTCGATATCTAACAAATATTAAGCTTCTATTCGTTAGCATCGCAGCGGGAACGATTGTTGTCGTATCCGCAATCATACTTGTTCCAGAAACCTATTCTGTGGGGGTCTCTTGGTTTGAACGCATTGTGCAAAACGACAATTCGCCCAAGAAAGCATCAGTCCAGAAAACACTTGATTGGCACACAGCAGAGCCAACTGCAGTCGTTTTTGGATTAGGGTTTGGCCAATACCTAACTCGTGCCTCTATGATAGCGAGTAACGTGATGAACTCGAAAAGAAAACTTCCCGCTTCCATTAGTGGGCATTCGACATTTGCGAGAGACTTCGAAGTACCAATGAAAAAAATGCTAGAACGAGGCGAAGGGAGTGCGATGTCTAAACCCTACTTTTCCCTATTAAACCTCTATTCAGAATTTGGGGTGCTTGGGGTGCTCTCTCTCATCGGATATTTGATATATGTAGGGATAAAAGGAATACTCAATAAAAACCCATTCACAACCTTCCATCTATCAACAATCGCGTTTTTGATAGCGTGTTCCGCGATTGAAAACTATTTCGAATTTACGCAAGCGCTTATAATTCCGTTTTTGTTAATCACTCTAACATCGAATAACACAATTCCTATAAGTAAGGACCGCAAAAGCGAAGTCGCAAAATAGTGGTTCGCTGCTTACAAACATGGAAAACGTCTCTACAAAAACAAAAATACTTGTAGTTGGTCAAACCCCTCCTCCCTATCACGGTCAGGCAATCATGATTGAGACCATGCTCAAGGGGCACTACGAAAACCTGGAGCTCATTCATGTCAGGATGGATTTCTCTGAGAATATCGACGAAGTCGGGAGCTTCCAAATCAAGAAGATCTTTAAACTCTTCACTTTAATCTTCGACATTCTAAAAACTCGCTTTTCAAGCAAGGCAAAGATTCTTTACTATCCACCCGCAGGGGACGCCACCGTGCCCATTCTTCGGGATATAGCAATACTTTGTACAATACGCCCATTTTTTAAGAAAACGGTTTTTCACTTTCACGCAGCAGGTCTCCTCGACGGCTACAACAAGATTCCCAGAATCCTACGCCCCCTTTTCCATCTAGCCTATAAAAAACCAGACAACTGTCTTAACATTTCAGAAAAGCTTCCGCCGATTTCCCATTTCCTAAAGAGCAAGCAGCATACAGTACTCCCACATGGCATCGATGATCCAGCTATAGGCTTTAAGCGATCAAGTTCGAATGATATTCGCCAAATATTATTCGTTGGCGCGGTTAGAGAATCCAAGGGAGTAATGGTTCTCCTCAAAGCAGCAAGGATCTTGCTAGATAAAAACCTCGCCTTCAAACTGAATATAGTAGGAGAATTTGCCACTAGAGATTTTGAAAAAGAAGCTCGTTCATTTGTATCCAAAAACCATTTAGGTGACAAAGTCATATTCCATGGATTGTGCAAAGGAGAGGAAAAATGGGAACAATATAGAGTAAACGATATCTTCTGTTTTCCCACATTCTACGAAAACGAATCATTTGGGATTGTACTCGTTGAAGCGCTTGCATTTGGACTGCCGGTAGTCTCATCTGATTGGAGAGCAAGCACAGATATCATCTCCGAGCCCGAAAACGGCTACAATAGCAAATCGAAAGATAGCGCAGATTTAGCAGTAAAGTTAGAAGCCTTATTGCAGGAACCTGATCTTTCCCCATACTGGGAAACCAACCGAAAGCGATTTACAGATCGTTATACTACCGACAAATTCGTAAAACGTATCGACTCGGAAATGACGGGAAATGATCGGAACCTCCGAAAGTCGAATATGAAAAAACTTATAGTGGTGGGACAAACGCCTCCACCTTATCATGGTCAAGCAATCATGATAGAAACTATGCTTAAAGGCGATTACGCCAATGCAGACCTGGTCCATGTTCGAATGGATTTTTCTGAAAAAATCAATGAAGTTGGCACCTTCTCCGTAGCAAAAATTTTTAAACTAGGAAGTCTCATTGTCAGAATTATCCATGCCCGCATTAAGCACAAGGCCACATCTTTGTACTACCCACCAGCAGGTGGAACAGTCATACCCATTTGCAGAGACATCATAATCCTCCTCTGCACACGAATTTTCTTTAAACAGGTTTTGTTTCACTTTCACGCATCTGGGTTAATAGATGGATACAACAAACTCCCATCGCTTTTAAAGCCACTATTCAAGTTAGCCTATCATTCACCAGATTTGGCTGTGACGCTTTCCCAAAGCCAACCTCAGCTTGCTGAGTTTTTAGATAGCAAAGAAAAGATGATAATACCCAATGGTATTTTTGATAACGCAAGCGGGTTCGAAAGGCTAAGTTTCCCTGCGGAAAAGCGGATACTTTTTATGGGAGCGGTCATCGAGTCAAAAGGGGTAACGAACATTTTGGAAGCCGCTGTAATTCTTAAGGAAAAAGGCCTCCGTTTCTCAGTAGATATCGCTGGCGAGTTCGCCGAAGAAACATACGAGGTTTTCTCCAAAAAATTTGTCGCTGACAACAATTTGGAAGGCATTGTGAGTTTTCTAGGGCTAATTAGAGGCGACGATAAATGGGAGCGTTTTAAAAACTGTCATATATTCTGTTTTCCGACATTCTACGAAAACGAAGCTTTTCCAGTTGTACTCCTAGAAGCCTTATCGTTTTCCATGCCAATCGTAGTTACAGATTGGAGGGGTTGCCCCGATATCGTCACGGAAGAAAACGGATTCATAGTTAAGACTCAAAACCCTTCTCTAATTGCCGATGCTTTGATTAAACTAATGAGCAACAATGAAAAATTGAGCCAATTTGCCCAAAACAACCGACAGCGTTTTTTGGAATTTTACACAACTGAACGCTACTACGAAAACATAGATAACGCACTACACTACATACACTCTAAATAGTTTTCACCTCCTATCTCCCTCCAAGATGCGTCGAAAAAAAATCCTCCTTTTAGCCTATGCTTGCCATCCAACAAACGGCTCGGAACCTTTTTTGGGTTGGAATGCCGTTCAGCAACTCTCTCGCTTTTTTTCCGTCACTTGCCTTGTCACAGGAAATGTAGAAGGGCAAAGAGCAGCCTTAGAAAAAATAACTATTCCCAATGTCCAATTTGAATTTGCCGAGCTTCCGCAGTTTTTAGAAAAACGAATAGATACCAATTCCCACGACATTCGCTATTATCTAACGCAATATTTTTGGAGAAAAACGGTAAAAGCACTTCACAAAAAGCATTCGTTCGACGCTGCGATTCACGCGACTTACGGTCGCTACTGGATGCCTTCAGCTTTGGCCGAGATTGATATCCCAAAAATTTTCGGTCCCGTAGGAGGAGGCGAAAAATGCCCAAGCGGTTTGCTGAAAAACTATGCCTTTAAAAATCAACTATCAGAGGTCCTTCGATATGTAATACCTGAGGTGATACGGTTTGACCCATTCTTCAACTACAACAAAGACACATGGGACTACGCTCTTGGAACTACTCACGAATCCAGCAAAGAGCTTAGAAAACTCGGCTTTACCAACGTACTCACCCGCGAAAACATAGGTCTCGACTTAAGCGAATTCTCCAGACTACCTCCAAAGCCTAGTCGGTCTGAAGTTAAATTCGTCAGCATCGCACGTTTCATCTACTGGAAAGGAATTCAATATGCACTAAAAGCCATGGCAAAAATGGATCCAGCAGGTTGGTCATATGATATTGCAGGAGATGGACCTTATGTTGAAGAGCTGAAAAAAATCGCAGCTGAGCACAAAATGACCAACGTAAACTTCATTGGTCGAATTCCCAGAGCTAAAGCCATGCAGATGGTAAATGAAGCGGATGCATTAATCCACCCCAGCCTTCACGACTCAGGGTCTTTTATCGTACAAGAAGCAATGGCAATGAACACCTTCGCCATTTACTTACAATGCGGAGGCCCTCACCACCTTTGTTCCGGAAAATTCGGATACGGTGTAAGGGTTGAAAACCAAACTGCATTACTCAATGACCTCAGGTCAATTCTCGAAAAAATCGTAGCAGCGCCTGATCATTTCCGAAAGGCTTCTAAACATGGATCTGAAATAGTAGCCACTCACTACACATGGGATCGCTACGGTACAGATATGAAAGATTTGATAGATCGCGCGATTGAAAAAAGAAAACCCTCGAACTTAATAATTTAGCTCGAGAGTCTCTTGTAATCAAAATCCCATGGCGGTTGTTACCGGCAATCGAAGCGTATTTTCTAGACGCTCTACTACTCGATCAACCTGCCATTCTCGCATACCTATCCACAATGGCAATCCCAGGACAGATTTCACCAACCCCTCTGTAACCTTAAGATCTTCGCGTGGGCATTCATGAAATGCTTCAAAATAGTGACACCCTTGGCGCCACCATCTACGAGTATCCACACCCTCCGCTGACATCATTCGAGCCACTTCAAATGTATTTTCCTGCTCAACTTTGATACTAATCGTAGGAGATATCCATTTATCTGATGCAAAATATTCAACACCGACCCGGCCCAATTTCTCACGATACATTGCACCGAGTTCGGCGAATTTTGATCTTTTAGATTCCCACGAATCTAGCTCAGCGTGCCCAACCGCAGCAGAATACTCGCTCAACTTGCTATTTCCACCTCCAGTTATCGCATCTTCGCCGATAAAGCCAAAGTTGGACATACTCTTGAATCTCGAAATCAACTCCTTGTTTTTACAAACAATCATACCACCTTCGCCACAGGCGAAAGCCTTGGTTGCATGCAAACTAAGAACAACCGGAATCTCAGATATTCTGAAGTCCTTCTGCTGAGAAAAAGAATCAAAGCAAGATGCTGCATCCACGACGACAGGTATCCCTGTCGAATTCGAGAAATTTTCCCATTCTTCAATCTTTATCGCTGAGCCGAAGGGAGCCACTGGAACGACTGCCGATATTTTGTTTTTGATCGGTAATACATCCGCTGGATTAATGGCCCACGAGTCCGGATCCACATCAACGAAGTGAGGAGTCAGCTCAGCATTACGCGCTGCAGCCGCTGTGGCTATAAAAGTCCACGAAGGCATTGCGCAACTGGAATTGCTTTTACAACCGAGCGCCTGAAGCGCCATAGTGAGGCCAGAGGTCGCACTAGATACGAGGGCAACGGTTCCCCGCTCTAAGCCCATATACTCTTCTAATCGTTCTTCTAATGAAACAACAAGCGGTCCGAAATTCGAGTACCACCGATTGTTATCAATTTCCGATAGATAGGGAGCAATTTTGTCTACCGTTGGGAGTAACGGCTTCATGACAGGAATGTGATTATACTTGGAGGTCATTAATCAATTCTTCCTTGTTTATGTTTTTAGTTTTTTAAACCCGAGAACCTTCAACACTTGCGTTTGAATATCCATAGTCCGAATCCTTTCGGTAATACCCCATTGTCGCGAGTTGTTTCTTGGTCATCGAGTTAAGAATAAATCCAGACAGCTTGGCATGGCCAGTTTGAAGAAGTTCAACAGTATGCACTAATTCCTTCTTACGCGCAGCGCCATACTTAACGACACAGAAAACCTCGTCACTTATCGTTGTTAAGAGTAGTGTGTCAGAAAATACGCCAGCTGGAGGACTATCCAGGAGAATCATATCATATTCAGATTTCAGTCCTTCAACCAACACAGAAAATTCTTTCGACAAAATCAAATTAGCGGGTTCTCGATTCGTGCTCCCAGCTTTGATAAAGCTCAATCCACTTGATGTTTTACTGTCAAATATTGATGGTTTAATCGAATTCTCATTGGTTTTAAGGTGTGAATACCATTCACATAACCCGATCGATTCGTTGAGTTCTTTTTCATCTTCTTCTGATGATACAAACGCTCTGTGCAATGATGGCCTTCTGAAATCACAATCGATAACCAAAGTCCTCTTGCCACTCTTGGCCAACTCTTGTCCCAAATTGTAGACGATCGAACTTTTCCCTTCATTCGGACTTGTACTTGTAAATAGCAGCACGTTCGACCCATGAGAAATTGAATTCAAGTGAACTCTTGAATGAAGGCTCTTCAACGATTCTTTTGCTGCCGCGTCATCAGAATTTTCAATATCAATAACCCCGTCGTTGGCTGCCTTAAAAATCGGCAAACGAGCAAAAGCAGACCTCTTTGAGTCCAGAATCACTAAATCCTTTTTTCTAAAACCTGGTAGATTTTTCAGTGATGAATCTCCGATTCTAAGGAGGAGTTTATCACCATTCTTAACCCAAGGAACCATCCCAAATAAGACGCCTTCAGTACGGTACGCTTTAAGATTTCGAGCCCCTAGTCTCGGCAATGTACCCCAAACACTGACATTGAAAATCTCCTCTAGATTATCCCAATTCTTTAATCGTTTATTGGCTAGGCTAAGCAAAGGTGGAATCGGAATGAATACACATAAAAACAATGCAAATCCTGCCACTAGCGTAAATATTTTATTAGGGAAAGATGGTTTGTCAGGAGTAATAGCGCGATCAGAAGCAGTCACAGTTGTTGTTCCAGTCTTACTCGTCACTTCGGTTACAAGCAACCGGTTGAGAATCTGGTTGTAAGCGCTACGCTTAACCTCAGCTCTTCGTTTGAGAATATTATACTCAACGGCTTTGTCGGCTAGCTCCATAGTATCGTTCTCTAAGATTTTCATTTCGGCTTCTAAGCCTTTCTCAAAATCTCTCGCAACATTGTATTGGTTTCTAAACCGAAGAACTGCTTGATCTACTTCGGCTTCTAGCTGAACTCGATTAGTCTTTGTAGCTTCTTGAATTTCCCGAATCTTAGGGTGGTTCTTTTGATAGGTTTCTGAGAGAACATTAAGTGAACTCAAGAGAGTATCTCGTTCGCTCATCAATGAACGAATCGTTGGAATCGAATAGACCATTTCCAGTGAAATAAGGCCTTCAATGCCTCCCTCTTCCGCAGCAGAAACTTGCTTAATAGTATTCTCTATCTGTATACGCCCTAGCCTAGCTTGGGTGTAACTGTTGCTTACTAATTTCAAACGTTCTGATAGAATGTCTTGGTTTCCCTCGAGCGATACGAGCTCAGACTCCCTGCGGTATGCCTGCAATTCTAACTCAGATTTTTCTAAATTTTGGCGGAGTTGCTCTGTTTGCGCTCTTAAAAAACGAACTGCACTATTATTCCACTCGTCCCTGTAGACTAGATTGAAGTCAATATAACTCTTTGCTATATCGTCTGCAATGAATTTGGCTAGAACTGGGTTCCGGTGAGACGCTTTGATGTCTACGAAGAGTGAAAAACCGCTTCGTTCAACCTTGAGCCACTTTCTTAACAATTCTACCCCATCATCAGGATTGTCAGCATCCATAACATACGAACGAGATACACGTTCACGCATCTTTGGATTCATTCCATCCCAAGCAAACTTCAAGAAATCATTCCCTTTGATTGTCTCGACATGTGTTACCATGATTTGGTCAATCAACTGACTATCCAGGGTCTCGTCCACAACCTCTTGGACATCCATCATCCGCTTTTCCGTGTTTTCCACAACGATTCTTGAAGTCGCTGTGTACTCGTTCGGCAAAGACAGAACGGCCAAAACAAATGCGATTGAGACAACTAGCCCAAGTCCAAGAGCCCACCACAAATAGGTCCGGTATAGTTGAATAATCGTACTTATGCTTGGTATTTCGAGCAACTCGTCTTTCTGACGTTCGTTACTCCCTTCGTTTTCGTTAGAAATCATAGCAAACCTTTTTAGGTTAAATTCTGAGTTTGGATTCTGTGTATGTGGGATCAAAAGAAGCGTTCTGCGACCAATATCGTATCACCAGGTACAATACGTCTTCTATAGTCATCTCTCGAAATTTTACCCTTGCGAACATCTGAGATGTCCAACGTGAAAATTGTTTCCTTGCCGTCAACGTAGCGTGTCACTTGAACACGATCTTCTTTGGCAAACTTGGAGAATCCTCCCGCTCGAGCAATAACTTCAAGAATGTCCATTGACTGCTTGTCCAGCCCCATGTCAATCACTCCAGGATTCCCAACTTGTCCAATGATCGCGACTTCACGCGGCGCGTACTCCATTACCGCTACTGAGACTTGAGGATCCTTAAAATATTCGTTCTGAATATAAAGGTGGCGGATCGTCTGTTCCGCGGATCGAAAACTCAAACCGGAAACATTTACACTCCCCAAGAATGGAAGACTAATCGCCCCATTACGGTCAATTCTCTGCTTAACCGACAAATCTGGTTCGTTATAGATGGAAACCTCAACCAAGTCGCTTACAGACAATCGGTACGCGTACTCAGAATCATTGTATGAAGGAGCATTGTTTGCGTATCGATACGAAGGTGTCTCATTGTTTGAATACGAAGATCCGCTAGATATTTTTTCATCAGCAAAGGCTCTATTCCCAGGATAATTTGGTTCAAACGAACCTGAGGTATTTGCGACACTTGAATTTGAACCTTGCCTAAACTCTTTATAGGCCAACATCGCTTGAGCATAGTTAGACTTTGCTTTTTCGACCAATTCACCTTGTCGAGCATAGTTGCTTTTCGCTTCCTCAACTGAGCGAGAAGCAACTTCGTAGGCTTTTTGGGCCTTCACTACACTAATTCCGGATTGCTCGTAAATTGATCTAGATTCTTCGAATGATGCCTGATCGCCAGCGAAATTATTCTCGCCTTTGTCTACAGCGCCATTTTCACGATCCAACGCTTTCTCAGCCGATGCTACTGTATTGACCGCAGCTTTCTGCTTGCTCTTCGAATCTTCTAAGTAGGCCAACTGCTTGCGGTATTCGTTTTTCACTGAGTTAAGGGCTTGTTCCTTACTCACAACAGCATTTTGAGTTTGCTGAACATAACGTTCTGACTCACGAACCTTTTCTTCAGCTTGCTTGAATACAGATTCGGCTTTAGCCAATTCCATTTTAGAATCTTCCACCTTCAGACCAGCCTTAGATTGGTTTGCCCGAGCTGTCTCAAGTTCAATTCCGCTTTTCGCAAGTACCGATTTTGCGTTCTCTACTTTAATGCCCAAATCGTAATGCTTAGATTTCGCTTTTTCCAACATAGACTCCTGTTGAGAGTACTTTGACTTGGCCATATCAAAAACACCTTTAGCTTTTGCAAATGACGACTCCGCACTTCTTAAGTAAGATTTCGCCTGCTCCGCTTGAGCTCTTGTCGCTCTGTGGGTATCTTTCTTTTGCTTAACTGCACTCGCCAGTTTCGCGTAATCCGTCTCTGCGTTCTTGATATCGACTGCTAGCTTTGAGTAACTACTTTCTGCATCATTTACAGCCTCTTTAGATACGTCGTATTTGGCTTTTGCAGCCGCAACATTCGCTTTCCTTGTATCCAAATTTCCTTTCGATTCAGACACTTCTCCAAGAGCTTTCGCTACTTTGTTCTGAGCCTGCTCTACCGCCATACCTGCTTGCGCAAAATTCGAGTTTGCATTGCGATAACGAACTTTCGCGTCTTCCAAGACTTTTTCTGCTGTCTTGTACGCAGACTCAGCCTCTTTTAATTCAACCGTCGCTTTTGCGAGTTCGAATTGAGCCGAGTCTAAAAGAGACGCATCCTTGGAGTGACTGGACTTAGCAGATCTAATGGCAGATTCCGCTCTACCAAACCGTGCTTTTGCCCCTTTTACCAAACTACCCGCTTTAATGAACTCGCTCTCCGCAGTCTTTTCAGCAATCGCTGCTTGCTCAACTTCCACGGTTTTAATCGCGTAGTCTTGTTTCACTGACTCAAGTGCCTTCGCATCTTGGTCAAACTTCATCTTAGAGCGCTGAAATTGTTTTGTAGCTGAACTGTACGCTTCCTTCACACTTTCGAGTTCAAGCCCCGCAGCAATATGCGTTGATTTAGCGATCTCCACAGATTGTCCCGCTTTTTCGTATGCGACCTTGATATTGCTTACCAACAACCCAGCCTTTACATACGCTGACTCAGCTCCCTCGACAGCGTATTCAGCCTTTGTTAAACTTGATTTAGTTTCGCCAAGCTTACGTTCGGCAGATGTCTTTGCTTTTTCGGCACTCTCTAGAACACTCTTGGACTGTTCGAGTTCAGCTGTAATCTCACTAACCCGTGCTTCAGCTGTATTTACATCGAGAGTTGCTCGGTTAAGGGCGTGTCCCGCATTGCTAAGAGCTTCTTCTGAATCGTTGAGCTTTTGCTCATAAACGTCCCTACGAAGCTTCATTTTTTCAAAATCGTCTTGGGCAGCTTCAAACACCTTTTCAGCTGCGTCAAACGCCTCACTCTCTTTAGAATGATTTAATTTGGCAGCCTGAACAACCTCGCCAGCACGATTTAGCTCTGCCTTAACATTCTCGAATGCTGATCCTGCTCTTTCGTAGGCAGATTTCGCTTCTTCGTATTCAAAAGCAGCGTTGGCAAAAGCGACCTCCGGCGTGTTCGCAGCCGTACGAGTTGCTTGGTAGGCAGACTCATCAACTCGAGATGTTGGGAGAGCTGCGAGTAATTGAGGTTCATCGGAAACCGCTAAAAGCGTATTGTCGATTTCAATACTCTCCTCGTTGCTAACCGCTGCATACAGATTGGACTCTTCGCGCTCAAGCGAATTCAACAAATCGGCAGCTTCGGCCAAAAGCAAATCGTCGCTCTCGTTCTCCCTTACCGCTTCAATGTATTCCGCACTTGATTCGATTTCTTCTATTTCAGTTTGAACTGATAGGTCAGTTTGTTCTGTCGAACATGAGGCTAGAAGAACTAGGCCTATGCTAGAACAAACGCTTCGTGTATATGCTCGCATATACTTCACGTACTGTGCCTTTTTCATGTCGTTCGTTTGATTTAACATACCTCTGAGATGCCACTAGCATCTTTAAAACAAAAGTTAAAAACTCATTTTTTGTAAAAAACGCGTCAAAATCAAACTTTTAGTCCGATACACTACACCACTTTTAGAGAACCCCCAGTGTAGAATTACTTATTTGAGACTACTGAGCCCTCAAACGGTAAAAATCAAAGTCCAAAACCGCCATTTTTGTCCGTTTTTCCCGATCAATCGCCAATTTTAATTAGCAAGAAATCCTAACGGTAAGCACTCCTACCCAAGCCAAAAACCTATTTCTAATGTATTGCCTGATAAGGTGTTCTCGGCTTCATCGAAATCTAAGCAACTGCCCCTAATCTTATCACTTAAAATCGACTCATTAGACGCCCATGCTCCATTCTTCAGCACTCGCCAATGAGTTTCTGCAAACGATCCCATTCTTCTATATACCTTGCAAAATGAGATTTCCCATTGGCAATCTCCGATAACATCAACTCGCGAACAGATTCCTGCTCCAATGCATATTCCACTTCATTTAGGAGTCCTCCGAAATGTGCGATCCTTGCCCAGAGCAAATGAGTCGTCATTGCATCAAACTCATTATAGTCTACAATTTCCTTAAGCTTTCCTTGCAGCCAAAGATTAGGAACACTCCCTCCATCTGTATCTACTTTCCCCGGAATTCCTGAAAGGGTTGCAATTTCGTGCAACTTCGGAGTCATGGCATACTTCCCAAGAATTGGCGCCATATCTACGTTGTAATCACTTGATTGGCTAAAGTAATCAACTCCCTCCCAGGGTTTATCTGGCCGCTCAGCCATTCCTTGACTCAAAAGCCCGTTAACAATCGCTCGCTGCACAATTATAGGTACATCGGCGTTATGAGAATTGTATCCTACCAATTGTGGTTTTCGCGTTCCAATCGCTTTGAGCAAATTCGAAAGGATAGACTTCTCTTTCGCTTTTTCCTCATCGAAAGGATCATTTGGCAGCGAAACGAGCTTAAGTTTCGGCTTTCCATCAACGACTTCACGGAAAATGCCGCCAACGGATACGATCCGACACAATACCGTCTTTAAGTACGGTTGAGGCAATTCCTCAGTCGCTCCAGCTTCTCGCCAAAGCCTTTTCATGGCCTCCTCGTCCGAGCGGGCATCTCCTATTTCTACCCCATGAAGAATCTTTGCGGACAAAGGATCCGGGATCCACTCAAGATCAAAAGAAAAGAGACACGGGGCGATGCTTTTAAACATTAGAGTCTAATAAGAGTAATTAATTTGAGCATGTTAAGCTTTTACTAAGGCTTGCCTGAAAATATTTGGTTGTGTAACAAGCTCTTCGATGAATTTAGAATCCGAACTCTCAATCGCTCGTTCCGCAGTTGAAAAAGCATGTCAGCTTTGCGCTGCTGCTCAAAAAGGTCTCGTGCCACAGGAAAAACACGACAAGGCCGACAAATCTCCAGTCACAGTAGCTGACTACGGGGCTCAAGCAGTTATCTTCGACGCGATATTTAAACAATTCCCGAACGATAAAGCAGTAGGCGAAGAAGACTCGGGCGATCTTAACAAACCGGAAAATAAAGCTCTCTTGCAAAAGATTGTTGAATACGTCGTTTCCGTAACCCCCGATCTAGATGAAAGCAAAATCCTTTCAATCATAGACCGCGGAAATTATGAAGGCGGCACTGCCGAACGTTTTTGGACGCTTGACCCAATCGATGGCACTAAAGGCTTTCTTCGCGGAGAACAATACGCAGTCGCGCTTGCGCTCATTGAAAATGGCGAGGTTATTTTGGGAGTTCTTGGCTGCCCGAACCTTCCTGTAAATCCAGAAAATCCAGATGGCGAGAAAGGATGTATTCAATACGCAATTAAAGGAAAAGGAGCTTTTCAATACGCACTCTCATCGCCAAGCAACGTAACCAACATTTCTACAGACGATGTCGCAGATCCCGCACTTGCTTCTTTTTGCGAATCTGTTGAGTCAGGCCACACGTCTCATGACCGCTCTAGCGTTATTACAAAACAGCTAGGAACCACCGCAACTCCAGTCAGGATCGACAGTCAGTGCAAATACGCCGCCGTCGCACGCGGACAAGCCTCCATCTACCTCCGCCTTCCAACTCGTCCCGGTTACCAAGAAAAAATCTGGGATCACGCAGCCGGCCATATCATATTACAAGAAGCTGGCGGCAAAATTTCAGATACAAATGGAGCGCCGCTCGACTTTTCACAAGGACGCACACTTTGTAATAATTTAGGAGTAGTAGCCACTTCTGCGAAGGTTCACGACGCCACCATAAAGGCGGTTATCGCATCAGCGTAGTGATAACAACAAAGCCTAAGTATCATTCACCAAATGCTCATTAAATGAATGTATTTAGGCTACTTTCTTTGACCGTTTTTTAGCGAAACCTTTTACTCTACAGTAATAGTACACCTCAAGTTCCGAGGATAATGAGCGATATTCTCTATACATCGCGAATTATTTTGATCCAAGGAACTACGCTGAAAACAACCAAACAGAAAATCTCCTCTAACTGGGGGCTGGTTCTCAGAACATTGTTCTGTACCCTTCTTATTGCTAACAATGCCATGCAAATGCATGGACAAACCTTAGCAGAAGCCTTTGCAGACCTCTTAGAATACAATCCCCAAATCCACTCTGCGGAGACGAATGCTTTATCTAGCGAGTCGGCCATAGGTAGCGAAAAATCGTCCAGGCGTCCATCAGTTAGGCTCAGTCTTAGCAGCGGATACGAACGCTACGAAGATTCAATCAGTGATGATTTCTCAGATGGGCCCTCCAACACAGCCACGTTATCTGCAGATCAACTTATTTACGACGGAGGAGAAAGCCGCAACCGCGTCCTTGCTGCAAAGCAACAGTATGTAAGCAGTAAACTCCAGCTATATGAAGTTAACGAAACAAGCGCATTTCAGTTAACGACTACTTACCTGGACGTTATTCGTTATCGCCAGCTCATACTGCTCTCAGAAGCGAACATCGAAACCTACCAAATCGCTCTCGATAAAATTCGGGAAAAATTTGAAAGTGGAGCAACGCCAGAAGCAGACGTGCTCTTGCTCGAAGCACGCAAATCAAATGCAGAAGCGACGCTGGAAAGCCGACACCTTCAATTGAAGTCCGCTGAGACCCAATTCCAAAACCTAACCGGTAAAGCCCCCGGAACATTCTCCCAGCCTGACTTCCCAACAGAGAAGATTTTAACTAATCTCAATATCGAAGACTTCGCAGACAACCCATCGATACAAGTCGCCAAATCCAACGAGAGCCTAGCTGAAATTCAGCGAAATCAACTTAAAGGAAAGTTCCGTCCCAGCATTAGCCTTTCGCTTCAATCGACATACCGAGACTCATCACGGGCTTCGAGCGTCGGTGAAGAAAATTCAGCGTTCATCAGCCTCTCCTACGATATCTTCGACAGTGGTCGCCGTCGAAACGATACCCAAAAAGCGAATTACGAAATACAAAGAGCTAGCTACGATCGATACAATATAGAGTTAGATACATACCGAGAGTACCAAGACGCTCTCAATTCCCTTAAAATATCAGAAGGACGTATAGCTCAACTATCGAAATACAAAGCGAATATCGAAAAAGTAGTATCTGCGTATAAAGAACAATTTAACCTAGGGCAGCGTGCTTTAATTAATGTGCTCGATGTAGAAAACGAACTTTTCAACGCAAGTTCTTCACTCGCGGAAGAAGAAATAGTACGACTGCAATCTGCGTACAGAGTCATGAGAACTATAGGCAGCTTGAAAACCCATCTCGCTCAAAACTTCGAATCCAAATCCATAAAATGAATACCCATCAAGAAAACAGTGTCCAAACTCCAGAAAACGAATTAAAAGTCCTCATCGTAGAAGACTCGAAGATCGAAGCAAAATTCACAGCTAATCTACTTAAGAAAAATGGATACGCTGTAGTTAGCGAACGAGTCGAGACTGCGGTGGAGATGAACGAAGCCCTTAATAACCGCAAATGGGACATAATTATTTCGGATTATCAAATGCCGGACTTCTGTGGAATGGAAGCCTTGAAGATTTTCATGGAGCGCGAAATCGATATCCCATTCATTTTGGTTTCGGGAAAAATTGGTGAAGAAACCGCAGTAGATCTTATGAAAATGGGAGCCCATGATTACATCATGAAAGGCAATACGGCTCGCCTCATCCCAGCTATTAAAAGCCACCTTAAGCAGGCAGCTAGCCGTCGAGATAAAAAACGCTTAGAAAACGCACTACGCGAAAGCGAAGCTCAATACCGAGGATTTTTCGAGAATGCTGCAATTGGAATTTTCCGATGCACCGAACAAGGCACTCTTACCGACGCAAACTTAAACCTCGCTCAATCTATGGGGTACGAAGGCGTTCAAGATTTCATAAGATCCGCCATTACTCTAGTCCCAGAAATTCATAATCCGGATACGCGAGAGGCTCATACAGTGAGCATCCGTGAACAAGCTGAGGTCAAAGGAAATTTCGAAGGTATCTTCCATCGCAAGGACGGTTCAATCATGGAGGCCAACATCAATGTGTGGGCTTTGCGAGACGAGAGTGGGAGTATTTCCTATTTAGAAGGTACCATTGAGGACATTACAGAACGCAAGCAAATCGAACGCAAACTTCGAGAAATGGAGCAGCTCCATGAATCGATAATCGACCTAACGAGTAATTTATAATGGCATTAAGCGAAACAGAAAAGCCAACGCCAAAGGCAGAAAATCGTATTCCAAAAGAATGCGATGAATCATTCGATAACGAAAGGTCGGGCAGACTTGAAGATCCCCTGCTAGATTGTTTGATCATCATCGGAAAAATGCATGATCGCCAATTAAGCGAAGACATGCTTACTGCAGGGCTGCCTTTAGTTGATAACAGACTAACTCCTCGCCTTCTAGTCCGAACTGCCGCAACCGCTGGCTTTTCTTCTCGAATCGTTCGACGCTCTCTCAATGACATACCTACCCTTGTATGCCCGTGCATCTTGCTTCTTAAGGACAATCAAGCAGCACTGCTAGTAGGGAAATCCCACGACAAAAAATACCGTGTAATCGTTCCAGAGACAGGCACCGGAGAATCAGAAATTGAGGAATCAGAACTCAAAGAAGCCTACACTGGGAATTGTATTTTCATTAAGCCTGATTATCAATTCGATCAAGCAGCTGCCGAAAGCGCGGAAGAGAGCCTAAACTCAAAAAATTGGTTTTGGGGCACACTTTGGAAGTATAAGAAGATTTACGCAAACGTTGGTCTAGCAGCACTCTTCATCAACATTTTTGCAATTGCAGGTACTCTATTCGTTATGAATGTATACGATCGAGTAATACCAAATAACGCGACAGATACACTTTGGGTACTCGTAGTCGGTGTCACCATCGTTTATGCCTTTGATTTTATGCTCAAATCCCTCCGAGGGATGTTGATTGATAAAGCAGGAAAAAATGCAGACGTGATTATGTCTAGCTTCATCTTCCAACGCGTTCTCGGTATTCGCATGGAAAATAAACCGGGATCCGCGGGCAGCTTCGCCAATCAAGTTAAAGGATACGAGAGCTTACGAGAATTTTTTACCTCCGCTTCACTTACAACGATCATCGATATTCCATTCGTACTTCTATTCCTATGTTTCATGGGAATGATCGGGGGATGGGTAGCATTTATTCCTGCCATAGGGATCGCCTTGATACTCGGAGTTGGCGCATTCATGCACATACCTCTCAAGCGAGCAGCGGAGAAAGCGCACGGAGCAGGAGCTCAGAAGCATGCTCTTTTGGTAGAAGCAATCAATGGATTTGAGGCAATCCGCGGACTCTCAGCAGCTGGGTATTTCCAGAGAAAAATGGAAGAATGTCTCGGCAAAACGGCACGTAGTGAAGTTAAAAGCCGCCGCTATTCAACTTTTGCTAGCAACTTCACTATGTTGGTAACACAGATGGCATCCGTTGCAATCGTGGCAGTTTCCGTATATCGTATCCAAGCTGGCGATATGAGTATGGGCGCGCTTATCGGCTGTACAATCCTTTCCGGTAGAGCGATGGCCCCGATCAGTCAAGTGGCCGCCCTACTCTCTCGCTTGCAGCAATCAATCGTCTCCCTCAAAGGCCTCAACGAAATGATTGATCTTCCTCAGGAACGGGATGAAAGCAGAAATTACATTCGAAAAGACAATTTCGAGCCAAGCATATCTTTTAAAGACGTGAACTTCACGTACACGGAAAACGCCCCTCCGGCAGTCAAAAACGCGACATTCGACATTAAGGCAGGGGAAAAAGTAGCAATCCTCGGACGAGTTGGCTCCGGTAAGAGTACGTTACTTCGCTTGCTGATGGGGTTTTACCAGCCCACCAATGGAATGGCTCTCCTCAATGAGACCGACCTACGACAACTAGATCCTGCGGAAGTGCGCCGGCGTATTGGATACATTTCTCAAGACAATTTACTTTTTAATGGCTCTCTTAAGGCAAACATTATGATTGGCGCTCCTTGGTCGGACGAGGAAGATATGCTCACAGCTTCTCGCTTATCAGGCGTAGAACGCTTTGTGTCCAAACACCCAATGGGCTACGACCTCGAAGTCGGCGAACGTGGTCAAAACCTCTCCGGCGGTCAAAAACAAGCGGTAAATATCGCTAGAGCACTTCTATATAAGCCAGAGCTCTTAGTCATGGACGAACCAACGAGTGCCATGGACGCGAACGCTGAACGCGAGTTCATCAAAAGTATGGAAATTTACGCCAAAGGTGGAAAAAGAACGCTCATCATCTCCACTCACAAACCATCTATGCTAAAGCTAGCGGACAGAATAATAGTTATGGACCAAGGACGCATTGCAGCCGACGGGCCAAAGACAGAAGTCCTCAGACAACTTTCAAGCGGTGCGGGTAAAAACTAGATATCGTATTAACGAACTAAAGACATGAGTGATTCATCAGCTACTACTCCGGAAAAAATTCAACCTGACGATCTTGATTTCGTTTCTGACTGCCGCGCAGCCTTTCTCGAAGAAAAGATGTCCTACGCAAACCTAGCGATTTTGACTATCATCGTCTTCATCATCGCGTTTGTAGCTTGGGCAAGTGTTGCAGAAGTAAACGAAATAACCCGTGGTCAAGGTACTATAATTCCAGTCGGTTCGACACAAACCGTACAGAATCTCGAAGGTGGTATTATATCAGAGTTTAGAGTACAAGAAGGACAAACAGTCGCCAAGGGAGATATCCTTCTCCAAATTGACGACACTGCCTACCGAGCCGCTCTGACAGAGCAAGCATTGCAACGGCAATCTCTTCTTGCAATAGAGGCTCGCCTAAACGCTGAAATCAAAGGCTTAGAAACGATCGCTTTCCCTAGTGAGATTTCAGAGCAAAGACCAGACCTCGTTGCGGAACAAATCGCTCTCTTTGAAGCCCGAGCGTTAAGCAGAACGACAAATTTAGATAACTTAAACTCCTCGCTAGAATTACGTAGCAAGGAATTGGAAATCACCAAACCTTTGGCAGACAAAGGAATCGTGTCACAAATTGAACTTCTTAGGCTCCAAACCTCTGTTAGCGAAACGACGGGACAAATCACCCAATTTAAAAACGATTTCTTGACTGAATCAATCGAAACGAGAAATGAGACGAGCACGCAAATCGCTCAGCTGGAGGAAAGCCTCAAATCTATTCAAAATAAGATTACTCGAGCAACGGTTCAGTCACCGATTGATGGAATTGTGAATACGATTCACAGCAAAAATATTGGAGCGGTCATTCGCTCAGCCGAACCTATTCTTGAGATAGTGCCACAGCACGGCAATCTTGTCGTTGAGGCGGACGTAACTCCACAAAACATCGCTTTCATTCATCCCGGCCAAGAAGTGACTGTAAAGGTAACGGCATACGATTTCTCAATCTATGGCGGACTTAAAGGCAAAGTCGACCACATAGCTTCAAATACATATACCAACGAGAAAGGCGAAAGCTTCTACAAAATCCATGTATCAACAAGCGACCGGTCCTTACAAAACGCGGATACAACGCTACCTATAATTCCGGGGATGGTCGTTGAAGTTGACATACTTACAGGTAAGAAAACGGTTCTTGGATACCTAATGAAACCACTCCTTAGAGCCAAGATGAACGCCTTAAGCGAACGATAAACAATTTACACACACCTCTAAAACAAAAAAGCTCCTGCAGAAATGCCGGAACTTCTTAGTTTTAAAATAAGAACAGGCTTAGCGATTGCTGTTTTTAGCAATATAGTAAACAAGCCCACCAATTAACGCCAGGGGCAAGAAGCTTAACAGAACAGTCGTCGCATAATAGGCGTATCGCGAAGCCTCTGTCGTAACAAAACACACCGAGCACGCCTTAGCGGGAACCGCCATGAGGCTAAGCAGAAATAAAGTGATCGTGGTCCTAATGCTCATAGCTACCTTACAAATAAACTAAAACGTATAGCACTGGCCAAACCCCAACTACGAAGTACCAAAAAAGTGAATGAGCCGTAAAAGATTCCGTAGTTACTTTCTTCTTCTGAAACATGAAGAACAATCGTAGTAACGCCAATATTGCTCCCACTGCGTGTATAGCATGAGCCCCAATTATCAGATAGAAAAAGCCGCCGTACACGCTAGAATTAATTGTAAGGCCATGTGAGATCAAACCTGCCCACTCGCTTCCTTGTAAGCCAACAAAAAGGCTACCTAAAGCGATACTCAATACAAGCAGGTTTCGGCTCTTCTTGCTGAATGGCTCTACCTTAAAGGCCTTCCACGCAAAGAAAATGACCAAGCCACTTGCAAGAAGAAACAGCGAATTTAACGCCGTCGCTTCGATCGGCAGTCTCGGCTGATCTGCTGGCGGCCAGTCTACTACGCTATTCGAGATGACGCTGTGGGCACTTACAAGGCCTGCAAAAAACATCATCTCAGTTGCGATGAAGATGATCACACCAAGCACGCTGCTTGATATTGCGTTCTTAGGACGCTCACTTGAGAATCCTGCATTACCAATGGGTGTTGCGCTAGGTGTGTTCATAGCCGACTTCAACTAATGAAATTATTAATGGTGGTCGTGATCTCCATGGTCACCATGAGCATCCCCATGGTCGCCATGGCCATGTGATTCCTTAGGCTCCGGTTCAACGTACTCTTTTGTCCAATTATGACCATCAGCTTTCATTACATCTGTCGCTGTTCCGAAGAAGAAAACGAAGATCATAGCCAAGCAAGATGCCAAAATGTACGGAGCATAAACCTTCTCCACCTTCAGGTGCATGAAATGGGCCGCCACCATATAGGCCTTAACTAAGGCGATACCAAATGCGGTGCTCAATACAAGCGCCATTCGAATAGCGCCTTCCAAATGGAGAATCTCTGCTAATTCCGGTCCTAAAACACTGATTACGAAGAGAACCAAAAGAGTGATGTATATCTTTCTATATTTTTCTGTAGAATGTCCTGCCATTGTAAGTGTCCTCTCTTAAAATTACTTAGCGATATAAAGAAGTGGGAATAGGAAAATCCATACCACGTCTACAAAGTGCCAGTACAAGCCGATGTTTTCCACACGGTGCCAATTTCGCTCCTTCTTAACGTCGTTCTCAGCAATAATTCCCATTATAACCATTCCACAGACAACGTGGAATCCGTGGAGCCCTGTCGCTACGTAATAGAAACTCCAGAAATTATTCGTGAATAGCGTCTTTCCGTGAGAAATTTCGATATAGTATTCATAGCTCTTAAAAACCATAAAACAACCGCCGAGCGCGATCGTCCACCATATCCACTTACGGGTTTCTTTAGCATCTCTTCTCTCAGCAGCTGCGTGAGCGAGTACCACAAAGTAGCTAGAAGTGAGTAGCCAAAATGTATTGATACCTCCAATAAGAGTATTCGTTAGGGCCGCTTCTTCAGCCCAAGAACCGTGTAGAAAACGATTCATGAGGTAAGCAGCAATCAAGCCTCCAAAGATTACGATTTCAGAACCGATCACCCACCAGACTGCTAAACGTCCAGTTGGAATGCCTGTTGCGCTACGACCTGTTGCGTATATTCCGTGTCCCATTTTTGAGTAATGCGTTTAGTTGGTTTCTTTTGCAGTCGTGTCATCCGGCTCATTTTGTGGCCAGAAGTCCTTGCTGTGATCAGGGTGAGAGAACTCATAAGGCCCTCGATAAACCATCGGTGGATTTGCCCCAAAGTTTCCATGAGGTGACGGAGATGGCGCAACCCATTCGAGCGTATTCGCTTTCCAAGGATTTCGGCCTACCTTTTCGCCGCTACGGATGCTGACGAGCAAATTCACAATGAAGATGATTTGGAAAATCAGCATGATAATCAAAGAGATCGTAGCAAATACTCGAAGGTCTTGAAGATTCTGCGTCGCTAGATCTGGAAAATGCTGGTAGTTGTAGATTCTGCGATGCTGACCTGCAGAACCGAGAACGAAGAGCGGAAGGAAAATCCCGTTGAAGCCGATTATCGTACCCCAAAAGTGAATTTTACCCCAGAATTCGTTCATCTTACGCCCGAACATCTTCGGGAACCAGTAATATATCGCTGCGAATGTCGCAATGATCGCAATCGGTACAAACGTATAATGGAAGTGAGCTAAAACGAAATAGGTATCATGAAGGAAAATATCCGTACCGCTCGACCCGAGCCAGATTCCCGTAACACCTCCAAGTAAGAACTCAGCGATAAACGCGAGGGCAAAGAGCATCGCCGTTGTAAATCGAATCTGTCCGCCGTAAAGGGTTCCAATAAATGCAAACAACATGATCGCAACCGGAATAGAGATGAGAAGCGTGGTCGTCGTGAATACGTAACTCATTCGAGGATCAACGCCGGAAATAAACTGGTGGTGAGCCCAAACAAAGAATGATAGGATGCCAAGGCCGATTGAGCTATAAAGAATCATCTTATAGCCAAAGAGCTTCTTTCTCGCGAAAGTACAAATGATCTCCGCTACGATACCCATCGCTGGTAAAAGAACCACATAAACTTCCGGGTGACCAAAGAACCAGAACAAGTGCTGCCAGAGAACAGGATCCCCTCCAGCTGTCGGGTCAAAGAATGTAGTACCCATCGTCTGATCAAAGAATAGCATCACTGCTCCCGCGATCAAAGGTCCGACCGAAGCCATGAAAAGAATACTAGCAATAACGATCATCCAAACAATCATAGGGATGTCATGCATCTTCATGCCGCGAGCTCGGGCATTCATAACTGTGGTGATAAAATTAATACCTCCGATCAAGAAAGCCACAATTTCCAGCGTGACGGCCAGCAGCCACATGGGTGCTCCAAATTCCGTCGCGTTATACTTAGCTTCAGCAGATAAAGGCGGGTAAGCGGTCCATGCTCCCCCAAAACCACCACCTGGTACAAAGAAAGAAGCGATTAGTACAATCGCACTAATCAAGAAAATTTGATACGAAAGGCGGTTCAGCCGAGGAAACACCATATCGTCACAACCAATCATGAGCGGTATTAGGAAATTCCCCATAGCAGCGATCAAAACTGGCATCGCTACCCAGAAGATCATAATTGTACCGTGATTGGTAACCAATGAATTGTAAGCTGCTGGCGATACGATCCCGAAGAATGGCACGCTAGAACCTGGGAAAGCCAATTGCATACGAAAAACGTATGCGAAAAACCCGCCGATCAAAGCCATCGCCATTCCAGTAAACAAGTACTGAAAGCCGATTATCTTATGATCCGTTGAGAAAACGTATTTACTCCAAAAGGAATCTTCGTGGTGATCTTCTTCACCATGAAGAGCGGTTGCTTGAGCTGTATCAGCCATTGTTCTTATCCTCCTTTTCCTGAAGGTCTTTCGCCTCGTTTTTCGCTACCCAGTTAACTGAAGGAAGCTCGGATACCGAAGCCATCCATTCATTATGTTCTTCTTCTGTTTCAATAAAAATTCGCGCACCCATAATGCCGTGAGCGACACCGCACATTTCAGCGCATTGAATGTCCCACTCACCTGTCTTTGTCGGTTGGAACCAACCTTCAATGATACGGCCAGGAATTGCATCTTGCTTCAAACGGAATACAGGAACCGAAAAACTGTGCATTACATCCGTGGCTTCTAGATAGAATCGGTACGTTACGTCTTTCTTCACGTGCAGTTCATTAACCATCGGGATGTCGTCGTCGTTACCGAGAACTCCATCAGGTCCCGCATGGTAGAACGACCAGGCCCACTGCTGAGCAACGATCCTAATTTCTTCATCAACCTCAGGCTTATCGATCTTAACCTTATGCCAAACGATAAAAGTTAATATGATGATCGCTGCATCACATACGAGGATAAGATAGTGTGGCACTTCGACAGCCATCTTTTGCTTGTGCGTTTCACCCGTGATGTATTCAGCCTTTTGGCCGTCTTTTGCACGGTAACGGAAAACAAGATAGAAGAAGTAACCGAGTGTCAGTATGAACCAAAACCCGACGAGATAGGTGATCACGTCAAAGAGTCGGTCAATGTCACCCGCGTAGGAGGATGCTCTTGGTATTAGATATTCTAACATGGTTTTAGAATTCGGCGTTGTAGGAATTTGAAAACTGAAAGGTGCTCAATCTTGTGGTCAGAGCATGAAGATAAGCACTGCGCCACAGAAAACAACAGTGCCAATGGCTGTAATTACAAATAACTTACGTGTAATTTTGTAAGCCTTTTCTTCGGCTTCCTTGTCGTAAACAGGATCGCTGCTAGTGCTCATAGTCTTTATCTTTTAGTTGAGAGGGTTGGTAAAAAATGCGTTGTGATTAGTACTGAAACTATTCAGAGAGAGACTCGATATAAGCAATGACGTCTTTAATAGCTTGCTCATCTGTCAACATCATAGCCATCGGGCGCATTTGAGCACCTGAAATATCTTGCGGATTAGCACCGCGGATACCTTCCTTGAAGTGCTTCAACTGACTCGCGAGATACCAGTCGTGTTGGCCCTGCAACGAAGGAGAATTCATAAGATCGTTGCCTTCCGCGGATTGCCCATGGCATGCAGCACAGGTTGTATACAAAATTTTACCCTTTTCTGGATCGCCCCCTTCGAGCGTCTTTTCCTGCTTTTTCACAGGCAAAGATGCCACATACTTCGCAACTGCTGTCTTATCTTCCTCTGTTGGTACGGTCATCGCCATAGGACGCATTTGCAATCCAGCGGCATCACGCACATCTCCACCACGGATTCCATCATGGAACTTTTGTAGTTGGTTAACGATATACTTCTCAGACAAACCAGCAATAGCGGGCGCGTTGAGCAATTGATTCCCGTAGCCATCAGGTCCGTGGCAAGCTAAGCAATTTGTATACAGTTGCTTACCTCTTGCATCTTCAGCGCTTGCTACCGCAGTCGCAGACACTGCAACTGCGAGAGTTGCCAAGAATTTAATGGTCTTTTTGGATATTATTTTCGGAAGCATAGGATTTATTCGTTTATTTCAAGTTCCTATTTGTGTGATTCGGCCGGGAATATACTAGATAAATACGTATTAAATTAACTTATACAGACCAGTAGCAGAACTAAGCGTGCAATTGAACCAAAATAGAGGTCAAAAAATACAGAATCAGGCCTATTACTGAGCGTTATAAACGCCGTTTAATACCTTTCTCAACTACCCTATTGTCAAGGCTAAATAGCCTGTTTCTAAGAACTTGCGCAGATGCTGAAGCATGAGCTACTTAAGAAAGGCCAGAAGAAGATCCCTCCCCCTATTTTGCTAAGCCAAAACGACTTGTAAAAGGATAGTAAATCAAGAACGGTTTACCGATCACATCGCCTTCAGGCACAAAGCCCCAATTTCTTCCATCCTTACTGTTGTTACTATTATCCCCAAGGGCATAATACGAATCCTCGGGAATTTCGAGCGTGCGACCGGAAGCCAAGTTTCCACTATTAACATACCCTCTGTAGGGATCAGCTTGAGTCGCATTCAAATCAAATGCAATGGACCCTTCCGCAGGTTTTCCGTTAACTATTAGACCTCCTTCTTCGATCTGTAAAACATCTCCAGGCAAACCCGCCAAACGCTTGATATAAAATTTATCCCCCTCGCCTTTTAGGCGTGGGATATTGCCAGTACGGAATACGAATCCATCACCCGTCTTCGGCGATACAAAATGGTAAGACATCCGGTCCACAAAAAGCTGATCACCTGTTAAGATATCAAAAGCAAAAACGAGATCACCTTTTTTGTAAGTCCTACCGGTTCCAAAATACACGGCCTCTATATTTCGAGTAGAACCATCTTGTCCGCGAACTTGCTCAAATCGACGGTCTACAACCGATAAGCCATTTAGAGCAGAATTCAAATCCGGAGCATCAGGAAAAAAGGCAGGAAGCAAGACCTGGCTATCTAGCTGAAAATCCAAGGGCACGGTCACCGATCCGACTTCTCCGCCAACAGCAAACGTATGACGCCATCCTTTTCCAGGTATCACAAAATACTTCCGCTTAGTAACGACCTCTGGCCTTCTTGAAAGCCCGTTTCCGGCTTCTCGATAAACAGGGATCGTAAATTCCCCATCCGCTGGAGCACGAAACTCATAACGAACCGCCCCAAACGCAGCTAAACGGGCTAAGCGAGCCGGAGCTGACGGAGTCTCCTCGTCATCCGTCCAAACTTCAGCCGTCATACCGTGATAGGTCGGCCACATGGAATTCGTCGGAATCTTAAACGGTTTCACGAAGAACGCGGTGAAGCCCAAATATATAATCAGGGCCATAAAGAAAAAATCGACATTCTCTCCCATTGAAGTTCTTGGGAAAAACGAACCTCCGACCTCACGCATAATGCTTTCCATCTTATCGATGGCTGCCTTCATCTTCGAATTATCAGAACCCTTTGAAGAAAGTTGCACTTTCAACTGCTCGATACTCGAAGAGAGCTCGCTCAGTTCGGAATCATTCAATTCGTCTTTGCGAAAATTATAGACCTTCTTTCCCAAATACAACCACTGCTTAGCGCCTTGGCGTAACTTGCTTTTTTCCGACTGAAGAAAACTGAACATATTTTATGAGGTAGCTTGATATGCAAACGTCTAGGCCCAGGGGTCAAAGAGAAAAGTCACCTTCAAACTAATAATCCTGTCATTCAAACGGCTTGATTCCTAATCACTCTTCAAAACCTTGATAAACGCGTCAGGCGGAATCGACACATTCCCGATATTCTTCATCTTGCGCTTACCTTCTTTTTGCTTCTCCAAAAGTTTCCGCTTTCGAGAAATGTCACCACCATAACACTTCGCCGTAACATCTTTGCGCATAGCACTCACGTTAGCTCGAGCTATTATGTTTCCACCAATCGCCGCCTGAACCGCTATTTTAAAGAGATGGGATGGAATGATCTCAGCCAAACGCTCGCAAAGCTCCTTGCCTCGAGCCCTAGCTTTATCCGTATGAACAATACAGGAAAACGCGTCCACAGAATCTCCATTCACCATAATATCCATACGCACAAGTTTCGCTTCTACGTAATCGCCCAGTTCGTAATCCATGGACCCATAACCACGAGTGATGCTCTTTAAGCGATCATTGAAATCGATCAAAATCTCATTCAACGGCACGACGCACTCCAACATCAACCGCGAGCCATCAAGCGTCTCTGTGTTGTGGCAAACACCACGCTTATCCATTATCAAATTCAAGATATCACCCACATACTCGTTCGGAATATGAATGGTGGCCCTAATCGTAGGCTCAAGAATGCGCTCTATATGCGAGGGGTCTGGAAGGTTTATCGGATTATCGACTTCAATAGTTTCTCGATCCGCTTTTTCGACTCGATAAACAACGCTTGGATACGTTGAGATAATCTCAACATCGTACTCACGGCGAATACGTTCCTGGATAATCTCCATGTGCAACAATCCCAAAAAACCACAGCGAAAGCCAAAACCAAGTGCGATCGAGCTCTCGCTCTGATAGCTAAAAGCGGCATCATTAAGCTGAAGTTTGCCTAAACCGGCTTTCAGCTTTTCATAGTCTGAACTCTCTACAGGGTAAATTCCGCTAAATACCATCGGCCGCACTTCCTGATACCCAGGAAGCATTTCAGTCGCGGGCTTCATCGCATTGGTTATCGTGTCGCCAATCTTGATTTCGGAAACATTCTTTATGTTGCAAACCAAGTACCCCACATCTCCCGCTCGTAGGGACTTCGTCTTAACCATGTGCGGAGAGAAAACACCCACTTCCTTGACCTCTGCTCGCGTGTGGTCGCTCATCATCAAAATACCGTCGCCTGGCTTAATTTCACCCGAGAAACAGCGAATATATATAATAGCTCCGCGGTAGGCATCATACACCGAATCGAATATTAAGACGCGCGTTTGCTCGCAATCATTCCAACGCGGCTTAGAGACGCGACTCACCACCGCCTCCAGAATATCTTCGATACCAATACCGCTTTTTCCACTCGCAAGGATAGCATCTTCCGCAGGAATCGCCAAAATGTCTTCTAGCTGCTTCAGGCACAATTCCAAGTTCGCGCTCGGCAAATCAATCTTATTAATCACCGGAATGATATCAAGATCCTGACTCACTGCCAATGCAGCGTTCGCCACTGTTTGAGCTTCCACCCCTTGCGCTGCATCGATCAAAAGAACCGCCCCTTCGCACGCTGCCAAACTACGTGACACCTCGTACGAAAAGTCTACGTGCCCCGGCGTATCCATTAGATTCAACTGAACGACAGTGCCCGACTTGCACTTGTAATTCATAGTCACTGGGTGACTTTTGATGGTGATTCCACGCTCACGCTCAAGATCCATGGAGTCCAAATGCTGAGATGTCAGAACACGCGTGTCTACCGTTTGGGTGTGCTCGAGCAAACGATCTGACAAGGTTGTTTTGCCATGATCGACGTGGGCTATGATGCTGAAATTACGTTTATTCTCGGTCTCCATGTGTTTGTAAGATCAAGGAATCGCAACGCTCCTCCAAGATAAAGGGCGCAAACTTGATCACACATTCTCTACGTTTCAAGTCGCGATTCGAGAGCAGGTCACTTTTTGCAAAGCTCACCTCTTCTTGCAGGGGCCACAGCCTACAGTCTGGTCAAGGCGTATAGTTAACGCCTGCCAACCAACATTGCTTGGCAGGATAGAAGCCAAAAGAACAAAGAAAGATAAGCTTGAGAGATCTAATAGTCTCTCAAAATTACTAATGATGCCTCTTTTAGAGCTGCCTCCCCAGAATCCGACAACTCCAAATCCGCGATTTTTCCTGCAAACGCCCTAATTCGATGCCAGTACGCAACACCTTCGCGAGCGACCAAATCGTTGTGCCCGGCCGACTCGACCCAATAGGTTTCAAGCATTGAGGTCTCAATCGCCTCTTCCAGACCTTTTGCGTGACTAAACGGCACAACCTCGTCTTGCATTCCATGGATCAGCAAAATCGGTAAGCTCAGTTTAGCGATTTTTTTCTCATTGCGAAATTTATCACCAGGGATCCAATGCATGGGCAGTGACAATTTGTGAGCGCTTCGAAAGGTCGACTCTGCAACAAGTGCCCCCACCTCACGATTATCTGCTACGTGTATTGCAGGAGCTCCACCCAAAGAGCGCCCGTGCAAGATGACTGATTTTGGGTCTACCCCTAATTCACTCGTCAAATAGTCGAACGCCGTAAGAGCATCTTGATAAAGATTGTATTCAGCAGGATCGCCTGGAGTTAGCCCATAGCCACGATAGTCAAAACTGAAAACATTAAACCCGTTTAAGCGATAGGTATTCAAAAACCCGCGAATATGCCCGAGGTCTTCCGCATTCCCATGAAAGTAAAAGACCGTCTGCTTCGCCCCCGGAGCCTCGCCCCAAAACGCAGCAATCGTTTCACCGTCTTCTCTAGGAAGAAAAATAACGCCATCTGTTTCACCGTAAGAAGCTTCAGGCGGCTGGAAAAGCAGACTTACAGTCAACTGCTCCGCCAACATAATGATAAAGACCACGCACACGAACATGATCGCAATCATGTTAAACATGGCTCCTTTCGGGTGGCGGTCTTTTCGTTCCAATGCCATTTACTTATAGTAGGGACCGAACTGCTTCCGCCAAGTGACTTCGAGGCACTTCCTCTTCCGACCGATCGCTCATATTACGAATTTTCACGACGCCTTTTTCCAATTCCTCGGATCCGTAAATCACGGCCAAGCGAGCACCAGCCGCACTCGCCGCCTTAAATTGTTTGCCAAAATTCTGGTTCTTAAATGCATAATCTACGCTATACCCTGCCTGGCGCAAAGAGCCAATATCTGCCAAAGCGGCCTTGCGCTCTTCCTCTCCTCCGATAACGGCATACACATCTACTGTATCCACAAATTGCGGCATGCAGCCGCGATCAGCCAAAAGCTCGCCCAATACAACATCACCCATACCAAACCCAACCGCAGGCATATCGGGACCGCCCATTTTCTTAACAAGCGTGTCATAGCGACCACCCCCTGCAAGAGCGCGAAACTCTCCTTTTCGATCAAAGGCTTCAAATACAAACCCTGTATAGTAGGCTAAGCCGCGAACGATGCTAAGGTCTAACTGTAAAAACTCTTTGTAGCCCATTAACTCAAGCCCACCCAACAATGCACTCCAATCGTCTAAGCGAGCTTGAAGTCTTTCAGCCGACTCCCCTTCGACATTTAAACCATCGAAAATTTTTCGAAGAGCCGGCAACGAATCGATTTTGATAAAGGCATCAATCGCTTCCCATAAAGAACGTCCTTTGTCTCCGACGATTCCAGTCAACTTTTCCCGAACCGCGTCTTCAGGCAAGCGCTCCCACTTATCCACGATGCCAAGAATCTGCGTTACCTGAGCCTCGTCATTTCCCAAGGCTTCTAAATATAGAAACCACATGTTCCGATCACTCAATCGAATATAGAAATCTTCATGTGTCAGCCCAAACGAAGTTAGCATATCGATAAGAAGGCTGATCAACTCAATATCCGCCGAAGGACCTGCTTCGCCGAGGATATCAACATTCAACTGACTGAAGCACCGCAAACGCCCACGCTGCTGTTTCTCGTAGCGAAAATTGTCTCCCAAGCAAAACCACTTGATCGGACGTTTCAATGCATTGGCCTTTGCACCCACCATTCGGGCTAGCGTCGGAGTCATTTCCGGGCGAAGCGACACCTCGCGCCCCCCCTTGTCGGTGAAGCAAAACAACTGCGATTCGATCTCGTCTCCCGACTTCGCCTTGAACAACTCCAAAGATTCTAGTACCGGGCCGTCAAACTCCTGAAAACCAAAGCGACGGGCAACCTGTCTCCAAATTTGAAAGATATGTTTTCGCTTCGCGTAGTCCTCTGGATAGAATTCGCGAAACCCGGGCAGTGTTTTAAAGTTGGCCATTGTATCTAAAAATAAAAAAAGGCGGCATAAGCCGCCTTATAAAAGTGTCAAGTTCTCGATCCTAATCGAGTTCGTCTAATTCGATATCCTTGATTCGAGCTTTCAGAACCTTCCCCGCCTTAAACTTCACCACCGCCCTCGTTGGAATTACGACGTCCGTTTCTGGCTTATTAGGATTACGGCCAACACGGGCCTTACGTTTTTGGACTTCAAACACACCAAAATTTCTAAGCTCTACGTTGCGCCCTTCCGCCAAGGCATCGAGTATGATGTCTAGCGTCATTTGCACCGTATCTTGAATTTTGCTTTGTGGAACATCTTTGGTTTTCTCAAAGATCTTCAGTACGATATCGCGCTTGGTTAGATTGTTGGACATGAGCAGTTGGATTATACCAGCAAGTTTTCTTCAGTTTCTACATCTAAATTACTTTTACAGTTTAGGTTGCGTCAATCTCAAACCCATGCAATTTGGCGCCGATGAGCGACGAAAAGGATCCTAAAAACCCAATCGAAGAGCTACAAAAGAACTTGCAGGACATTTTAAAGCAAGGGAAAGGCTTCATGCCGTTCCCAGGTGGAGGCCTCGGAAACATGGGAGCAGCGGCTCCGACAGGCAACGAACCCGCCATAGAAAAGCCAGAAGAGGATGATCCTGAAAGGGACGAAATCTTGCAACGCATCCGGGACTTTAATTTTAAGCCAAAGGAAATTCGCGATTACCTCGATCGTTTCGTAATCCAACAAAAAGAGGCTAAAAAAGTCATATCCGTAGCCATTTGCGACCATTACAACCACGTACGCAGCTGCTTAAAGAATCCTGAGATACAGAAAAAGGATTACGCCAAGCAAAACACCATTTTACTAGGTCCTACCGGAGTCGGTAAGACCTATCTGATGCGAAACGTGGCCAAACTCATTGGCGTGCCTTTTGTTAAAGCCGATGCCACCAAATTTTCTGAAACCGGTTACGTAGGCGGCGATGTGGAAGATCTCGTTCGTGATTTGGTAAAAGCGGCCAATGGCGATGTCGAGCTCGCTCAATACGGAATAATCTACATCGATGAAATCGACAAGGTAGCCAACAGTAGCAATCAATCAGGAGGACGTGACGTTTCCGGTCGAGGCGTGCAAATCAACCTCCTAAAACTAATGGAGGAAACGGACGTAAACCTCCAAAGTCAGACCGACATCATGGGCCAAATGCAAGCCATGATGAATATGGGGTCCGGCTCGAAAAAACAACAACCCAAGTCTATCAACACCCGCCACATGCTTTTCATTGTCAGCGGAGCTTTCGTCACAATGGAAGATGCCATAAAAAAACGCATCAAGAACACATCCCTTGGCTTTGGACAATCGCCCGAGGATATGGAAGATCGCGATAGCTACCTCAATGAAGCCGAAACCAAAGACTTTATCGACTACGGATTCGAGCCAGAATTTGTCGGACGCCTCCCTGTTCGCGTCGCCTGCAATCCTCTACAATCAAGCGACCTTCTAGAAATCCTAAAAACCTCCGAAGGCAGTATTCTCAACCAATACATATCCGATTTTTCTGGATACGAAATTGATTTGAATATAAGCGAAGACTCGCTTCACGAAATCGCGGCAAAAGCATACAAAGAAAAAACTGGAGCTCGCGGACTCCTCACTGTACTCGAACGCGTATTCAGAAATTACAAATTCGAACTACCTTCGACGAGTATCAAGAAGCTGGACATCGAAAAAGAAGCAGTGCTCGACCCGGATACTTCGTTAAAAAGATTGCTCAAAGAAAACATGACGGACCAGCGCGGCGTCCTTCAAGCGGAGATTAGAGCATTCACTCAACGATTTGCTGAAAAATATTCCTTTACCCTAAAATTCACCTACGACGCAGTCGAAACGCTAATCGACGAGAGCATCGATACAGACAAAACCATACGAGCTCTCTGCGAAAAGAAATTTCGCGATTTTCACCACGGTCTCACACTCATATCCAGAAACACAGGACAAATTGAGTTCGAAATAAACAAGACAGTCGTACAAAATTCCGAAAAAGAGCTCTCCTCCTGGGTCGTCGCCAGCTACCGTGGTACGGATAACACGACCAGCCAATAGAGCCGTCTAAATTTCAACTACTCACTTTTCATCATTCACCAATGCCAGAAGCTTCGAAAGTTAATAGCATGTTTGGTCGTATTGCCGAAAAATACGATCTAGCCAATCGAGTACTCAGTTTTGGAATCGATCGCCAATGGCGACGCGAACTCGTCGCGGAAGCCCAAGACGCTCAACCCAAAACCGTGGTTGATCTCGCCACCGGCAGTGGCGACGTCGCTTTCGCTTTGGAAAAAGCACTCCCTCCAGAAACGGAAATTATCGGCATGGACTTTTGCCTGCCTATGCTAGAAGAAGCCGAAAAGAAAAAAACCGGTTTCGAAAGTAAAATAGCGTTCAAACATGGCGACGCTCTCGACCTTCCACTTAAGGACAACAGCGTAGACTTAGTCACAATTTCCTTCGGCTTCAGAAATTTTGAAGATCGGGCTCAAGGCCTACGCGAAATTCAGCGCGTTCTAAAAAAGGGAACTGGTCGACTCTTGATCCTCGAGTTTTCCCAGCCACATCCTTTGTATCGGCCATTCTACTACTTTTACTTAAAGAATCTACTTCCAATGATAGCAGGTTTCTGCACTGGCGACAAAGCGGCCTATAACTATTTAAGTGATTCAATTGAGGCCTTTCCCGACCGCCAAGGTATTTCTAAAGAAATGAAAACCCAAGGCTTCAAAGTTCTAGATGCAATACCTATGACTCTTGGATCTGTAGCTCTCCACGTCGGCCAGGCTTAAACGATAGCCGAAGCCCAAAGTGCAAGACCATCAAAAGAAATCCGTCTCGGGGTCTTAAAAATCCGTTTCGGAGCAGAGTTGTCGATTCTATTCAGCTACATTGGAAAGCGACCAATCTTTCCCATGAAACTCAAGATCAAGACTCTTTGCGGGCTTAAAAAAACATCGCTCAAGGACAACCTTATGGAAGTGCAACGCTTCGTTTCGAATCCGAGGTATATCTGTTGCAAATGCGCACGTGTCGCCAACGACAGTGGAAACCTTTGCAAGCCCAAGAAAATGGGCATTTCTTAAAGTACTCGCCCTAACTAGCTAAACGACTTACCGCAGCCACAAGTACTTTCCGCGTTCGGGTTTTGAATATCAAAGCCCTTACCTTGGAGGCCATCGTCAAAATCAATGGTGCTGCCATTCATATAAGCCAAGCTAGCTTCATCTGTCAAAAAGCTAACCCCTTCGCTTTCAAGCACTTGGTCTTCATTCTTCTTTTCTTCGAAAGACATTCCGTATTGAAATCCGGAGCACCCCCCTGATTCGACAAAAACTCGCAATAACTTGCCCTCACCCGCTTCCGACTGGAGAGCGGTTATTTTTTGTGCTGCAGCTGGAGTAAGCGTAATCATATCTCTAGAAACAACAAAACTGACTGAGAAAAGTCAACTAGCGGAAGTCTTCCAATTTAAAATAATATGTAATTCGAAGGGGAATAATTGATATAGAGCATAAATCGCGCTAATTATCCTCAAGCAGCTTGCAATTTCAAAAAAAAGCTAGATAACGTCGATTTCAACTTTAGCAAAACCGCCGAAACCGCAAGGCTTCGAATCATCACTTCAGACTTATTTTATTTTCACTAATTCATAATGTGCGCACAAGGATTTAGCCAAGAGCTCAGGCAAAAGCAAACGCAGTCACTCGTACTCGCCCCTCAGCTCCGGCATTCCCTAAAGATACTTCAAGTCGCTGCCCTCGACTTGCGTACGACGATCCAAGAAGAGCTTCAAACAAACCCTTCCATAGAAGAACTCCCTGTCGACACCAAGAGCCTCGATGAAGCTCCCCCGGAGTCAAAGTCAGAAGATAATTCGCAGGAATCGAGCAGCAATGAAGAAATTGAGTTCGACGACAACAGTTTTGAAATCCTGAACAAGCTCGACGAAGACTGGCGAACTTTTATGTCAGAAGCCGGTGGTGTTCAATCTTACACAAGTGAGGACGCAGAACGCAGAGAACATTTTTTCAATTCCCTCGTAACCGAAACATCCTTACAGGAACACCTTCTCGATCAAGCTTCCCTCGCAGATATCTCTATCCACCAACGCAACGCAATCGAGTTTCTTGTTGGCAGCATAGACAACAGCGGTTTCCTAACCAGCTCACTTTCTGACTTAGCGCTCATATCTGAGCTCCCTCTATCCGAAGTTCAACAGGCTCACGCTATTCTTAAAAGCTTTGACCCTCCCGGAATCGCTGCCTTCGATCTTCAAGACTCGCTGCTTACGCAACTCGAACTAAAGTACAAACGCAACACCGATGCGTACGATATCGTTCAAGATCATTTCAAGTTGCTCACTCGCCGGCGCATTCCAGATATTGCTCGTAAAATGAGTATTACAGTCGAAGAGGTTCAAGACGCGATCAAAGATATAGCCCTCCTTGACCCAGCCCCTGGACGTCGCTTTTCTGAAGATAACAATCGATCAATCTTGCCCGATCTCACCATCGTAAAGGTCGATGACAAGTGGAAGGTAACGCTTAATAGTGATTACATACCACGACTTCGTATTAGCCCTACCTATAAGGAAATGATCGCCAAAGGGCACCTCTCAAAACAGGAAAAAGAATACATCCAAGAAAAGATGCGCTCCGGACGCTTCCTCATCAGTTCGATCGAACAGAGGCAGCAAACTATTGAAAAAATTGCCAACGAAATAATTCGCCTCCAATCCGACTTTTTGGAAGAAGGCGTTTCCAAACTACGTCCTTGCACTATGACGCAAGTAGCTGAAGCCGTTGGTGTTCATGAAACTACCGTAAGTCGAGCAATAGCAAACAAGTACGCTGAAACACCGCACGGCATTTTCGATCTAAAGTTCTTTTTTACCCCCGGCTACAAGGGAGGAGATGGTGAGTCCATTTCCAATACCAGCGTAAAAGATATGATCCAAAATCTAATTACAGCCGAAGACACTTCGAAGCCGCTAAGTGACCAAGAAATAGTACATCGCCTCAAGGAAAAAGAAATTAAGATTGCCCGACGCACCGTAGCTAAATACCGCGAAGAGCTCGGAATTCTGCCAAGCAACCTAAGGCGACAGTACTAACTAAAAGGAATCTCTCGCGAAAAATAGAATGCTAGATCGCGGCGAATTTCAGTGAGCCGCCTCCCGCTCGCCAGTCCTCCGCAAGCATTGACCAGCGTTCGTGGTCTTTCCATTCGCCACCGATGCAAAGGTACTTACGCGACACGCCTTCGAATTCCATTCCAAGACGCTTAACAAGAGCAATTGACTTTGTATTTGGCGGCTGAACACAGGCCTCAATCCTGTGAAGCGACAAAATATTAAAAGCATAATCCAAAACAAGCGACACGCCTTCCGTCAAATACCCCATTCCTTCACATCCAGATACCCCCCAATAACCGATCATAGCAGAGAGCATGCAACCTTCGGTTATTTCATTCAATGAGACTAGGCCAACCATTACTCCATCGCTCACGCGACAAACTAAGAAAGCTCGAAAACGCTCCTTTTGGCTAAATTCCAAAAACTTCCGATACCCAATTTCGGAAGACACCGGAAAAACCCAAGGCCTGTGCATGGCATGACTCCTCTTGGTTTTCGCAATAAACTCTTCACAATCACCTTCCTCGGGCTTCCGAATATAAACATTCATAATATTGAAAATTACTGAACTTGTTAAACCAACAACCTGCTGAAAGAGAACCTTGATCCTTCCTCAAATTAGGACTTAGTAAGCCAATAGCTAACTATGAATTTTCCGATCGTATCCCAAGCCCTAATCTACAAATCCTACGGAAAGCCGCACGATGTCCTGGAACTAGGGTCCAATACCATCGAAGAACTCGCGCCAAACGAAGTCCTCCTAAAAACCCTAGCCGCTCCTATTAATCCGGCAGACATGGGAAAACTCGGAGGAAGCTATGGCAGTCTCGAAGAACTCCCAGCTGTCGGCGGCCTTGAAGGCGTCGCCGAAATAGTCGCCGTTGGCAGCTACTGCAAAAGTTGGAAAATCGGTGATCGCGTATTTATACCTGACGGCTTGGGCTCCTGGCAAAGCTACGCTGCAGTTCACTCATCTAAGCTTTTCAAGGCCCCGCAAGACTTATCTCTAGAACAAGCCGCAATGGCTTGGGTCAACCCAGCAACCGCATGGAAACTCCTGCACGACTTCGCCGATCTCAAACCAGGTGATTGGATCATCCAAAATGCCGCAACATCAGCCGTTGGAAAACTGGTCATACAAATTGCGAAAGCCAAAGAGATAAAAACCATCAACCTAATTCGCGACGCAAAGAGGAGTGAACAATTAAAATCCCTCGGGGCGGACATCGTGTTAGAGGACAACAAGGATGCGGCAAAAGAAGTACTAGCTCAGCTCGGATCTCCCATTGCAAAACTTGCGCTCAATTCAGTCGGAGCAGTTAGTTCGTACAGTATGATAAAGGCGCTCGCAGATCATAGCAGTTTAGTAACCTTTGGAGCCATGGATCGCGAATTAGCGCCCTTCCCAACTCGTTATCTTATTTTTAACGACATCCGTCTTCGGGGCTTCTGGGTAAGCAAGTTCTACAAGGAAACCTCGCGAGAAACAATCGAAGAGCTTCACGATAAACTCTACTCATTTATGAGTGAGCATAAAATCTCAGTGGAGGTCGGCCAATCGTATTCACTTTCGCAATTCAGAGACGCTATCGCCCACGCCAACAAAACAGGGAAGACAGGAAAAGTTCTCTTTAAACCCAATTTGTGACTTAAGAGAAAATCACAAAGAAAGATCATCTTTTTCGATCTTCTTCTGACAATGCGGACACGTCAACCCATGCTCCTGGTCTATTCGTATCCGGCGCAAAAACGCCGCTCCCAATATCCCGCTTGGCAAAGCGAACATGCCAATCCCGATTAAGGATACAAACGAAGCGACAATCTTGCCCAATGCAGTCACCGGATAAGCATCTCCATATCCTACCGTTGTCATCGTCATCACCGCCCACCACATTGCTGCCGGTATGCTCGAAAACACTTCAGGCTGAGCTTCATGCTCCACAAAATACATAGCGCCTGAGCCTACGACCAACAATAAAAGCATAGTCAGAAATGTTAGCATCATCTCCGACCGCGTATCTACCGCAACTTCGGAAAATTTACGCAAAGTATTACTATATCTCCCAATTTTGAATACACGCAACAAGCGGAACAGACGAGCAATCCTTAAAAATCTCAGATCTACAAATCCCATCGAAAGCACAAACGGCAAAATAGAAAAAAGATCAATCAAGGCGAGTGGTGAAAAAACGTACCTCAACCTTCCCCAAGCCCCACGGTATTTTTCCCCGGCATTAATCGCCCAGATTCTCACAAGGTACTCAATTCCAAAAATAACGACGGAAAAGAGCTCAAAATAATAAAATGACTGGCTATATCGATCGTTGATCGATTCCACGCTCTGCAATACAACGAAAAACACGTTGAGCAAAATCAAGGTTAACAACACAATGCGAATCCACCGCCCCGCGGCCAATTCCTCACCTTGCTCTTCCAAAGCATTGTAAACCGTCTTCTTATTCATTTAATCTACACACTAGATGAGAAAAGCGCTCACAATCCATCCTCAAATTTTTCATAAACAAGACGAGACTCAGGAATGCACCAAAGACGATTGGAAAACTAGCGAAATATAATAGTTTGATATCCACCTCATCCAACGCTTTGAATTAAACAGGTACCCAATTAAAATATTCCTCCTCCCTCTTGCATGAAGTATTTAAAGTCCCTCAGCAGCCTCTCATCCTTTCAAAGCGTTCGCCAAACTAGCATCGTTACCTCAGGTTGGCTTTGTACAGTTGGTGGACTGGTAGCCGACGTTTTACAGCCGCTCGCTCCCTTCGCTTTTTACGTTTTCCTCCTATCTCTAGTAACAACCGCGACTCTTAGCTTTCTGTGCTTCAAAGGCAGGAAGGGACTCGTTGGAGCCCTCGTTTTATCTGCTATTGCCTGCTTAGTCATGGGATTTTTCACGCTTTTACAACAAGGCGACGAATCTGAAGAGCGTGGCATTGTAGCGACAACGATTCCCACAATCGCCACCTTGCAAGATAAGCTTGGCCTGATCGAAGAAAAGATCGATGCCATCAAAGAAGATACTGAAACGATCAAAGATACAACTTCCCGAATTGAATCAAAGTCCGATCAAGTGATCGAGTCACTCGATACGATTAAAGAAACAATCGCTAGTTTCAAAACAGACGGTATAATCAACACCCCAAGCTCGCCTGAAGAACACTACCACAACGCCCGTATTCATGAACTTGGGGGCGATTACAGCGCGGCCCGTCGATCTTACCTCGAGTATTTCAAGAGCGACCTCCCGAAGCTCGATCCTCATCTCAGGTTCATCACCTTCTTAAAAGTGCAAGAGGGAACCGCAGGAGCGCGCGAGACTTACAACGCCATCGCTACCCGCAGTCCAAGCAAAATGGCTCCCTACGCAAAAATCCTGCTTTTGCCTACCGAAAGCCGGAAACAAAACCTCAAAGACTACTTCGACGAAAATCCAAGCTTCGCACCGGCTGCATACCACCTGAGTCTCGAATTCTCCGAGCTTCGACTAGGAAGCCAGACCATCGCCAACAAACGCGACGAACTCCGCTACATCTCGGCTTTCCAGCAAGCAGATGAGCAAGGAGGTTTGCTGCGGCACCTCATCGACCAAGAACTCGCACAAGAATGGCGCACAGATGCAAATAGCAGAAAACGGACAATCGAAAACACAACGGGAATAGACGCACTAGAAAATCCGGTATCGATTAGTTGGATGAATACCAATTCTGGAGCTCAAGCCAATATACAGATCATCGAGCAAGCTCTCGATATTTTTTGGAATATAAAAGGACAGTCTTCCCCAGAAAGCGTAGGACAAAGCACATATAATAACCCACAAACAGGCAAGCCTGCTCCTAACCAATTCTTTTACCTTCCGACCAACCAGCAAGACTGCACGATTGAAATCAGTTACACAGATGCAGCCGGCCAAAAACACGGCCCCTACGATTTTGAATACGCTGCTCAAAAGGAAAGCAACAGCTCCGATATTCGCATCCTTGAAATGACGAAAAACAGTTGGGGCAGTTTCCGTGACTACGACGGAAAGGTCTTTTTCTATTTTTCCCACTTGATGGCCTATCGAGGCACCTTGAGTAAAATCGAATACGGTGCAAATGAAGAAACACCCAATCGAGAATTCAAATTCCCCGCATGGAACAAAGCCGGAATCGCCTTGATCGATGAAACCGTGCCGACCCATATAATCGCCCCAAGCTCCACCCAATACATCACAGTCCAATTGACTTACAAATCGGGCGAAAAATCCACAATCGCTCGCATAACTCGCCACTAAACTCATAACTAGCAAGCAATGGCAGGCAAACCACATAAATTCTCTCGTAAGGTAGAAAACCTAATCGCGAACTTCCGTGGGATTCCTGAAAACTACAAACCGGAAGCAAAATCCCGCGAAAAAGGAATTGATTCGATTATCGATCGAATTGAACGGAAGTACAAAATTGGTATCGAATCCGTAGAAGACTTAATCAACGAGAATTGGACTCAAATCGTAGGAGCCGCCAATGCTCGCTCCTGTTCTCCTAGTCGTATCGAACGAGAAAACACACTCATCGTATCGGTAGCCAACCCAATTCTCCGTCAAGAACTTCAGTTCAACAAAGCGATCCTCTTAAAGAACTTGCATAAAATTTCTGGCACTCGAAAAATACGATACCTTGTATTCAAGACAGGGTGACTAATAAAATTTTGTAAGCTTACAAAAAATTCAATCAATCTTTTAGCGAGGGTTTGATAAAAAGCAGCCGACACAAGATGGGAAGCGTAGCAAAAACGAAGCAAGAGCTTCTAATAGAGTACATAACCCAAAACAGCCTTACTCCATCTGAGACTGAATTTGGAATTTTCGGTACAGCCTACGCTGACATTCATTTCCTGTTTACCCCAATCGATGATGTTAATTGCGAAGTATACCTCGTGCATGGCTTTATCGAGAATTTGGGAAAGATGGTCTCCTTCAAGAAGAGGAAAAGAGAGTTACTCGTTAAAACGATTCCACTCCATATTCTGTCAATGGCCATAGTCCCCTTCTATACGTTTTCTTTCCTATACTGGATTCTTTTCCTCGGCCTATTCGGCGACCTACTCATTCCCTATTGGGAGAGGAAAAAAAATCATTAGAATGATCCCTAAAATCGAAGAGTATACAGGCCTGAAACTGAGCTTTTGCGATCTGAAGACCATCGTGTTTGAACCAAAAAAAGCAGAGACTGACGCCCAACGGCGCCAGCCTGAATAGAAAAACTACTTCGCCCTCAAGCTCCCTTGAGATTGCTCTGCTAGGAATATTGGATACGTGAGTTCGATTCCTTTTTCCAGAGGCACCTTCGCCGACCACCCCGCATCGCGCAAACGAGACACGTCCATAATCTTTCGAGGCGTGCCATCCGACTTGCTTGAATCAAACGCAAGTTCGCCCTCAAAACCGACTACCTTTTTGACGAGCTCAGCAATCTCACGAATCGTGTGCTCCACTCCCGTACCGGCATTCAATATGCTCGGGGGATTCTCCATTTGAAGAGCGAAAAGCACAGATTCCGCCAAATCATCAGCATACATAAGCTCACGCTTCGGCATTCCTGTGCCCCAAACGAGAACTTCGCTTAGCCCTGCTTCCTTCGCTTCATGAAATCGGCGAATTAACGCCGGTAACAAGTGGGAATTCTCGGGATGATAATTGTCGCCAGGGCCATACAAATTAGTCGGCATCAGGGAATGAAACAAGACACCGTATTGACTACGATAATACTCGCAGAGCTTCAAACCTGCAATCTTGGCGATCGCATACGCTTCATTTGTAGGCTCCAATCCGCTTGTAAGCAAAGCACCTTCCTGTAACGGCTGTGGAGCCATCTTAGGATAGATACAAGAACTTCCAAGAAACAAAAACCGAGATACCCCCGACCTATAGGCCGAATGAATCGTATTAGTTGCGATCACAAGATTCTCGTATCCGAATTCAGCCGGATAAGTCGCATTCGCATGAATGCCTCCTACTTTAGCTGCAGCCATTACGACTACGTCTGGGTTTTCCTCTTGAAAAAAGGCTCCCACATCCGATTGGCAAGTTAGATCAAGCTCCGAACTAGTTCGCGTAACGATGTTTTCGAAACCCTTCGATTGAAGGGCTCGCACTACGGCAGAACCCACCATCCCTCTATGACCAGCTACATAAATTTTAGCTTCAGAGTTCATAAATCGATTTCCTCACCCAGAATCCTTTAAGCGAGTGCAGTTTTGATTTTCTGCTCGTCTTCAGCCAATTTGAGATCCGCATCGACCATAATTTCAACCAATTCCTTGAATTTAACCTTGGGCTCCCACTTCAAAAGCTTTTTGGCTTTTGCAGGATTGCCAATTAGCAAATCCACTTCAGCCGGGCGCTCATAACGTTCATCGTATTCAACATACTTTTCCCAGTCCAGGTCGAGATACGCAAACGTCTCCTGTACAAACTCTTTAACCGAGTGCGTCTCATTCGTTGCAATCACATAGTCGTCTGGCTTATCCTGTTGGAGCATCAACCACATCATTTCAACATATTCTTTAGCATAACCCCAGTCGCGTTTTGCATCCAAATTTCCAAGATAAAGTTTGTCCTGCAGACCTACTTTAATCCGCGTTGCAGCTCGAGTTATCTTACGCGTAACGAAAGTTTCACCACGACGAGGGGACTCGTGGTTAAAAAGAATTCCACTACAGGCGTACATACCGTAGGATTCACGATAGTTAACACTTAGCCAGTGAGCATACAGCTTTGCACAAGCGTAGGGCGAGCGCGGCCAGAAAGGTGTTGTTTCCGTTTGTGGGACTTCCTGCACTTTTCCATACATTTCAGATGAAGAAGCTTGGTAATAGCGGACCTTTTCCACCAAATTTGCCTCTCGAATTGCTTCCAAAATGCGTTGAGCTCCGAGGCCGTCGACATCACCTGTGTATTCGGGAACGTCAAATGATACACGCACATGGCTTTGAGCGCCCAAATTATAGATTTCATCAGGTTGAAGCCTATACAACAACTTCACCAAATTAACAGAATCAGTCAAATCTCCGTAATGAAGAAACAGCTGAACTCCATTAACATGAGGATCCTGATACAGATGATCAATTCTCGAAGTATTAAACGTAGAAGATCTACGAATGATTCCATGGACTTCATACCCTTTGGACAGTAAAAATTCTGCCAAGTATGAGCCATCTTGGCCGGTTATTCCGGTAATGAGAGCTTTTTTCATAAAATTGCGCGACTAATCTTTTAGGTTTATATTATTTTATAGAACACGCGTAAATGCACCAAACGAGCTGACATTTGAACTTGTTTGCCGCTCAATACTCAACCATTTAGTTAACAACACCAACGACTTTTATAAAAAATTAAGACAATACTCATAGCAGCACAATCCTTAGATGGCTTCATCACGAAACACCAAATAGAGGGTACCTCTTTTTGCTCCAAGGAAGACTTTCAATTTTTCGTCCACGCACTGAAAGAATTCGACTGTATGATCATGGGTAGGCTCACATACAATTTAAATAAAAGTGCCATACAAAAAGGAATACAACTCAAACGTCTGCGTAAAATAGTAACACATGACCCGGATAAGTGGACCCACGAGACTGTTACAAATTGTATAGAATTTTCAAACGCGACTCCCCAAGACCTTATCAACGAACTCGAAAATAGAGGCTTTGAGCGATGCGCACTGCTGGGAGGAACTCAGATATATTCCGAATATCTCTCCGCCAACCTTATAGACGAACTCTGGCTAACACTTGAGCCACGCCTCTTCGGCTCTGGGAAACCACTTGCAACGGGGGAAATCGACCTGTCATTCAAACTCAAATCTTTAGAAAAGCTATCTGAAGACACGGCTTTGCTCAAATATAGTCGAGCTTAAGAATTCATATCTTTGAGCTCATCCGAAAACAATCGCAAAAGCCTGTCGATTGCATCGTAAATCGCCGCAGGGCGATTGGCGACACCCAAGGTCTTGCGTTCCCATGTGCTCAATGCAACTACCACAACGCTTGATTTAGGCCGCTGCAATTGCGCCAGTTCACGCAACTCAAGCTCAACCGTGTATAAATGACTCGGCCCTTGAGCATGAGCGATATCAACGACAACTTCCAAATATGGCTGACCTGGCATTACATCCAACTCGATGGCACTCAAGAGGCGGATGTCATACTCCTCCATTTTCTCCATCATGAAATCCTCGATTCCCTGCTCATCGATTTCAAATGCATCAGACTGGAGGTTCAGGTTTCGAATCTCCAAGCCAACTCCAGGCAATTCAGTCAAAACGCTGATACTGTACTCCGATTTGGCCAAACCTGTAAAAAACAACGCAACCAAGCATAAAAAGAGAATCTTCATGACTAAACAATTAACGGCAATTTACGAAAAATCTCAACCCAATCATTTAAGCGGGTAAAATCAACGCTTGCCTGCACTGTCGGACCAACATTCGATCACACCCGATTTTAAATGAATATAGATGCTTGGAAAAAGACTGTAACAATGAGCGTTGGCGAATTCGCCCGTTTTTCCCTCGTCTCGTCAGTTTCAACATCGGCTTCCAATTCGCTGCTTCGCGCTCAAGCAGGGCAAATCTGGCATAGCAAAATTCAATCCGAATTTAAGTTGGCCCCGGACGAACCAAACTGGCTCAACGAGCAATCCGTCAGTGGAAGCATCGATTGGATGTCTTGGAAATTCAACCTCAAAGGAAGAATCGATCAACTAGCCAATGATAGCGAATGCATCACTCTTCGCGAAATAAAAACGACAACAACACCTCTCCCGTTTTTAAGCGAGGAAATCAAATCTCTAAACCCCGAACACCTCATCCAATTATTAACCTATCGCGAGCTTCTACTACGCAACCAAGAGTATAAAGACAAACGCTTCACACTCGAATTACTTTACGTAAACATTGGGACCGGCGAGCGACAAATCCACACCCTACCCCAAAGTGCAGAGAGTCTTCTACACGACCAATTCACCAAACTGCACGAATACCTAGAAGCCAACCGAGAACGACTTCTCGCTCTTCGCACGCTAAAACACAATCCCGCTTACGAAGTACCCAGACAAGGCCAAGAATCAATTCAAGATGATTTGTCCGAATCCTTTACAAAATCAAAGCTCACCTGCTTAGTCGCACCCACTGGATACGGAAAAACTGGCGTCGCTTGGGAAGCTGGACTGAAGAAACTCGCAAGCGGTGAAGTTGATCGAATCATCTACTTAACGAGTAAGACCACCGGCCAAATAGAAGCGGTGCACCGACTTCAAGCGCTCCTGGAGGACAACGAATCCGCTTCCTTTTGGAACATCCGAAACAAGCAAGAGCACTGCATCAATGGAGAATTTCGCTGTTCCCTTTCAAGCTGTCGCTTCCTCAGTAATATAAAGCAAAAATGGGATGCTAAAGGCATGGAGCGATTGTACCTATTTTCCAACGACGACATCAACATCGATGAGATTCGGGACGAAGGCAAACGAGAAGAAATCTGCCCTTATGAGCTTATGCGAGCGGGTATCGGTTTTCGCGATATTTGGTTAGCCGATTACAATTATTTATTTTCACCTAAAGCCTCCAAACTCTTTTCAGATCAACCCAACTTTGACCCGAAACGCACTTTTCTCATTATCGACGAGGCCCACAACCTAGCCGATCGGGTACGCTCCATATATTCACTGAAACTGGAGAGGGAAGTAGTAGAGTATGCGATCCAGGAGATTCAATCCGTTTCTCACACCGCCCGTATACAACTTTTTGCTACTATTCTCCTTCAAGAAATATCTCCAATCAGAAAAGGGCAAAAATTGGGGCCTCATGGTTTAGAAAAAATACTCGATGCGATCGATTCGCTCGCAAAAATCGTTCTTGAAGAAATTATCGACTACGAAAGCTTTGCTCCCTCGACAAACGAACTCCTCTGGGCGATAGCGCATTTAAGCCAATACCGAAAGAAACTCGACTTAAAACTTACCGGGTGGGCTCCCTCAGACGGCACAGTAGCCCTATCTTGCCTCGATGCTTCTGAAGTCATCAGGAAAACGTTATCCCCCTTCTCAAACACTCTTTTTCTCACTGCGACATTGCCCCCATTTGATAGCTTTTGCCAATCAATCGGGTTCGATGATTCAGACGAAAAACGAAGCGCACCCATTTTGCTCACACCGCCTGCCCCTTGGCGGGATACAGCATACGATGTCGCTATCGACCTTAGGATCGACACAAGACTTCGCAGCCGACAAGAAAGTACACCGATACTTGCTCAAACAATTGCGAAACTAGCCGAATCTCAGGGGCCAATCGTCGTATTTTTTCCTTCCTATGCCTACGCTAACGCTACTATGGAAGCATTGGGAGCCAGCAGCCCTTTCCTTCGAGTGGAAATACAAACCAACCAAGGGAGCCCGCAAGAGCGACGTGAGTACATCGAATCTTCATTAATGCTCAACGATGCCCTTTTTCTTGTACTAGGCAGCAGCTACTCCGAGGGGATAGATCTTCTAGGCGGAAAACTAAAACTCGCAATTGTTGTGAGTCCTGCTCTACCCGAAGTTAACCCGCTCAGAGACGCAGAGATGGAGCAGTATAAAGGAAATAGAAAACTCGCATTTGAACGCGTTTATCAGCAGCCTGGCATTCAAAAAGTAAACCAAGCCCTCGGTCGGCTCGTCCGAGCTCCGGGTCAACATGTCAAAGTGCTACTTGCGTGCAATCGATTTGCTGAGCCCAAGACACAAAAACTCCTCGATACGCCTTATCGCGGAGGGCACTGGATAATGGAAGGCGATGAACTCGAAGACTGGCTCAGCTCCGAATCTACAACCGGTTAAACAAACCCACTTGCTATTAAATAAAATCATTGCAGTCCTAAGACACATGTCGTTTAAGCAGCCCTGCCTTTTTGTTACTGCTGATTCAATACCTTGCTTTTAAATGAGAACAATCAATTCAAACGAAATAGACAGTGCGATCACTTCCCTCGCCCATCAGATCTCAGAAACTCACAGCAATACTCCCAACATCGTTCTTGCTGGCATTGCCAATGGAGGAATCGCTTTCAGCAACAGGCTATTCACCGAACTTAAAAAATCGTACAAGGGCCAATTAAGCACTGGTACAATCGATATATCTTTCCACCGCGATGACGTGGGGCAAAAACCTATTTTGAAAGACATTGTGCCCACGCACGTCTTACAAGACCCTGAAGAGTCATTAATTATTTTAGTAGACGATGTGATTTTTTCCGGAAGAAGCGTACGTGCCGCCATCGCCGAAATTCACACAATTGGACGCCCGTGCAAAGTGGAACTCGCCGTACTCGTTGATCGCGGCAATCGACGCCTTCCTATCGCGCCTGATTACAGTGGCTTCACAATCGAAACGACCCTTGAAGAGAACGTTGAGGTTCACATCGATTTAGATCGTTCTACCGAGAGCAAAATCGAAATTAAATAATAAATACGACAATGGGTTGGCATAGAAAAGATCTTATCGGAATTGAAGAACTCTCGGTCGAAGAGATTAACACTGTATTCAAAACAGCAGAAGCCTTCAAAGGTCTCTTAACAAGAAACGTAGCCAAAACTCCAGTACTTCGAGGAAAAACCGTCGTAAATCTGTTTTTCGAGCCCAGTACTCGCACGCGTGTCGCGTTCGAAATGGCCGCCAAGCGACTCTCGGCCGACGTAATTTCGCTCGACATGAAAATCAGCAGCACGTCTAAAGGAGAAACGCTCCGAGATACTGTTGAAAATATTCGAGCTCTCTCTGCTGATATCATCATCATGCGTCACTCCGCTCCTGGGGCAGCCCGCTATATCGCCGATGTACTCGACATTCCAGTTCTAAACGCCGGAGACGGAGCCCACGAGCATCCTACACAAGCGTTACTCGACTGCTTCACGCTTAGAGAAAAATTTGGCAGTCTCGAAGGGCGGAAAATTGCGATTCTTGGAGATATTCAATACAGTCGTGTGGCTCGATCTAATATCTGGGCGATGACGAAACTAGGAGCAGAGGTTACTCTCGTTGGCCCCTCCACTCTCGTCCCCCGTCATTTCGAAAAAATGGGCGTATCCGTTTCACATGATCTTAGATCCGCATTGGCCGACAAAGATGCAGTCATGCTTTTACGCATCCAGCATGAGCGACAGAATGCATCCGCATTCCCTTCCCTGAATGAGTATACTAGCATGTTCGGCCTAAACAAAGAAAGACTTTCGTGGTTAAAGAAAGATGCCGTGATCATGCATCCAGGACCGATTAATCGCGGCGTGGAAATCGACTCGGAACTAGCCGACTCCGAACAATCAGTAATCCTCCAACAAGTGACCAACGGACTCGCAGTCAGGATGGGCGCCCTCTACCTATGCACAGGAGGAAATGCAGACGCTGTATCCGCTTAGGAATAACACTTTACAACTAGAGAAATGGCAACAATCACTTGGATAAAAGGCGGACGTCTAATCGATCCCAAAAGCAAACAAGACGAAATAGCTGATTTGTTTATTCGCGACGGAAAAATTGCAACGAAGCCGGACAGCACTGAACTCGCAGACGCCACTATCATAGACGCTACTGGTCTGGTTGTGGCCCCCGGGCTAGTCGATTTACACGTCCATTTTCGAGTTCCCGGTCAAACACACAAAGAGACGATTCTTTCTGGAACCAGCGCGGCAGCTGCCGGTGGATACACCAGCGTGGTATGCATGCCCAACACAAGTCCCAACGCCGACAATCCCGGTACGATAAAACAAATACAAGCTGCCATTCGTCGTGAAGCGTTGGTAAACGTTTTTCCAACCGGTTGCATCACCAAAGCTACCGAAGGCGAATCCCTCTCACCAACAGGCTCTCTTAGCAAGGAAGGCATCGTCGCAATTTCCGAAGGAGGTAGGTGTGTCCAAAATAATAGCTTGATGCGGCGAGCTGTCCAGTATGCTCACATGTTCAACATCCCGGTAATCGACCACTGTGAAGACTATTCGCTTACCGAGGGTGGAGTTATGAACGAAGGCTTCATATCCACAAAACTAGGTCTACGCGGAATGCCGAGAGAAGCAGAAGAGATTATTGTATCGCGTAACATAATACTTTCGAGTCACTCCGGGGCTCATATCCACCTACAACATATCAGCTCAAAAAACGCCATCGACATCATTCGTAGAGCAAAGGCTCGTGGAATCAATATTACCGCAGAGGCAACTCCTCACCACCTTGCACTGAATGATAGCGAGCTCGAAACATTCGATCCCAATTTCAAGATGCGTCCTCCTCTGCGAACGGAGGAAGATCGCTTAGCGATCCTCGATGCCATGGAAGACGGAACAATCGATTGCATCGCAACTGGGCACGCTCCGCATACCGATTACGAAAAAGACGTCGAGCTCGACAATGCCCCTTTTGGTATTATTGGGCTAGAGACAGCTCTAAGCATAACGTTAGAGCAATTTTACCATAGCAAACGGCTTTCTCTTCTAGGAACCCTTGCTCTTATGACCTATCGCCCATCCGATGTTCTGAACCTTGGAAAAGGGGCATTGGAAATCGGAAAAAACGCAGATGTTATGATTTTTGACCCGAACGAAGAATGGACTCCAAGAAATAAAGAATTCCACTCCAAATCGTCTAATTCTCCATGGATCGGAAGAACGCTTAAAGGCAGGGTTAAAAAGACTCTGGTTAACGGGAAACTTGTATTCGACAATGGTGAGATTGTAGGGGAACCACTTCCTTACTAGCGAAAACGACCGCCGCCTGGCCCGCCTTCAACTCTGCGCTGCAAACTTTCCCGTTCAGAAACCTGCTGCTCTACGAATATCGCTAGCTGCTCGTCATCCAATACTTCCCTGGCATTAGCTATCAACAGCTGCTCGTAAGCTTCTCTCTCCTGAAAATAAGTTGAGATTTCTTCTTCAGAATAATTATTAATAAATCGGCCGCGTGCATTTGAAAGATCGTTGGAATATTCAAAAGAATCTGCTGCCGAAGCCATAATTCCAACAAGTGCCTCCGATTGCTCTTCGCTAATCGGACTTGAGGTGTAGCTTAGCGATTGAGACAAAGAGTCAACACTGCGGCGGTAAGGCTCAGTTTCGTTGTAGACCTCTAGTGATTCCGCTAAATCTTCGCCAATTAAACTAGCGATTTCCGAATCAATAATCGAATTCTTCTGGGCCATGGACGCAGCGAGAGCTTCCCGTTCAGCATCGGTATAAGCAGCTCTGCGCTTAAGCTGCCCCTCCATTCGCAAAACATCACGCTCCGCTAGCATAGTCTTCAAAATTCCAATTTGATCGCTGCTCAGCCCTGAACGTTTAAAGAAATCGCTATATCTCCCATCAACTCGATTCAAGCGATCGTCGATCATATTCAAACGAGATTCTGGATCATCGAATCGAGCCACAAACTCCATCATCCGCTCACGGCGAATTTCGTCGCGAGTCCGCTCACGTTCGGCTTCTTCAAGCTCATCAGGAACTACTTCAGTCGCAGTCGCTACGTATTCTTGCCCAGCCTTTTCATCCGCAGTTTTGTCTTCCTCGACTGTTTCTGCAATTTCTTCTGCCTGTGCCTTTTGGATTAGAAGCTCTGCGTGAGACCTATCGGCCTCGAGCGAAGAAATATCACTTTTTAATTTGATAGAATAGGCGCCAAGCCCGACGCAACAAATTCCAAGTACCGCAATAATTCCGTTTTTCATAATATCTGTCGCCTTTAAAAGATAGCCTTTCGATGGGGTTCGGAAACGCAATATGAATTCCAATTATGACATCAAAATCAAACCTACAATTAGAGCTTATTATGCAAGATAAACCCTTGCAAATTGCTAGAGTGCTGTGGATTCTCCGCCTTTTCGATTTTCGCGTAAGAATATGAGCGTTATAAATCCTGATAAAAGCATTCCTAGACACATTGGCATCATAATGGACGGCAACGGTCGCTGGGCGAAGCAGCAAGGCCTATCCCGAATCAAAGGTCACCGCCAAGGCGCAGAGACAACAAGGTCCATAATCGACGCCTGCCAAGATATTGGTATCGAGCACCTCACCCTATACGCCTTCTCAGCCGAAAACTGGAACCGCCCCGAGACCGAGGTAAACGCCTTGATGGAATTGCTCGAGTTTTTCATCGAAAAGGAACTAAAAACACTAAGTAAGAAAAACGTTCGACTACGTGCCATAGGAAGAATCGACGAATTGCCCAATCGAACACGCAAAGCGCTTAAGTCTGCAATCGAGAAGACAAAAAATAATGATTCATGGAATCTTACCCTTGCCCTCAATTACAGCTCACGGGACGAGGTTATCGATGCGGTCAAAGCGTTCTCTACAGCTGCGGTCAAAGGTACGCGCAAAATTGAGAACCTCGATTGGGAAAGATTTTCAAAGTATCTCTACACAAAAGATATTCCTGACCCTGACCTCATAATAAGAACTTCCGGTGAAACGCGCTTAAGCAATTTCTTGCTTATGCAAAGTGCCTACTCCGAGTTTTACTTCACTCAAACTCATTGGCCAGATTTCACAAAAACGCACCTGGAGGAAGCGGTTGCGTCCTACCAGAGACGAGAACGACGTTTCGGCCTCACGGGCGAGCAAATTGAAAAGACACCTGCAAGTACTTAATCAGTTCACGTGATACGTCGATTTTTCAGCACGCTCGCGATCTGGGTACTGACCGGATTGATTCTCTACTTTCTCGGTGGCCAAGGGTCCGTTTGGCTTCTGACAGTCATGTGCGTAGCAACGCAATGGGAATTTTATAGCCTCCTGGAAAAAATGGGCCGGCGCCCATTCAAAATTTTCGGGACGTCACTTGGGGTCATCATGCTCCTTACTCCCTACTATGCTGAAAAGATTGCAGGCGTTCCGGTCGAAGGAATCCAAACAGGAGTTATCGCAGTGACCATTGTTGCCTGCTGCCTTAGAATTTTATCAGAGCGTAAGATTAGCGAACGCATCGAGACTCTCGGCGCTACCACCCTCGGGCTCATCTATATCCCGTTCATGTTAACTTTCATGGTGCGTATTCTCACTTTGCCAGGAAATGACGATCAAGGACTCTTGTTGATCCTATGGTTTGTCATAACTACAAAGTTTTGTGATGTTGGAGCTTTGGTTTTTGGTAGAATATTCGGCCGTCATCAGATGTCTCCCAATACAAGTCCTAAGAAAACCTGGGAAGGAGCGATCGGCGGTTGCTTAACTTCCATCGTTCTTGGATTCGTATTCACATACCTTTTGCAAGATCAACTCCCAGATAACTTCACACCACTTTGGGGTGCGCTATTTGCTCTTCCGCTCTCAATAATCTCAATCATATCGGACTTGGTTGAAAGCATGATTAAACGTCAGGCAGACCAAAAAGATTCAGGGGCATTTATTCCTGGCATTGGCGGCGCCTTCGACCTGACCGACAGCTTCATCCTGACTGCTCCGACAGCGTTCTTGCTACTGCAGTTGGTAATCTAGTTTTGGGTTCACTTCAAATGATAACTAGGAAAAAAGTCGTACTCCTGGGAGCGACCGGCTCTATCGGAGAAAGCACCTTAAAGGTCATCCGAACACACAGCGATAAACTTGAGCTCGTCGGAATAGCAGCCAATAAAAACTTAAAAAAACTAAGCGAAATCGCGAGCGAATTCGACGTCGCAAACATCGCTCTTTTCGACAACGACGCATTCGTCGAAGCAAAAACCAGCGGAGCATTTCGCCCGGGAACTCATCTCCTCCAAGGAATGGATGGTCTTGAGGAGCTCGCGTCTCTTCCTGAGTGCGATACAGTCCTCGTCGCTGTTGTTGGCACACTTGGACTCAAACCAGCTCTCGCATGCATTGAAGCGGGAAAAACTCTCGCCGTGGCCAGCAAGGAGATCCTAGTGCTCGCAGGAAAATTCGTCATGGCCAAAGCACGAGAAAAGGGAGTATCTGTTCTCCCCGTAGACAGCGAGCACAATGCAATCTTCCAGTGTGTTCACGGCGAACAATCAAGGCATATCGAAAAACTCATTTTGACGGCATCTGGCGGGAGCTTTCGTGACTTGCCGTTAAATCAATTTGCTAATGTAACCTTAGAAGAGGCTCTCAAACATCCCAACTGGGACATGGGTCCCAAAGTAACACTCGATTCCGCGACAATGGCGAACAAAGGGCTCGAAATGATCGAAGCCCGCTGGTTGTTTGATATGGATCCGAGCCAAATCGACGTTGTAATCCACCCCCAAAGCATTGCACACTCGATGGCCCAATTTGTAGATGGTTCAATACTAGCTCACTTGAGCCCACCAGACATGACTTTCGCCATCCAGCATTGCCTTCTCTATCCAGAAAGAGACGCTGGAGTTGTGGATGCATTGGATTTTTCACAAGCGATGCAGCTCGATTTTCGGCCACCTGAAAAAGAACGCTACCCCTGTTTAGGCCTCGCCAAACAAGCAATGCAGGCGGGTGGAATTGCAACCGGTGTTTTCAACGCAGCCAATGAAGTCGCCGTGGACGCGTTTGTGAATCACCAGATCGGATTTATTGAAATTCCACAAATTATTGAGAAAACTCTAGAAAGCATCGATAATATAGAACCAAACTCTATCGAAGAAGTCTTGGAGTATGATCGCCAAGCACGCCTCCGGGCATCACAAGTTTTAGCTAAGTAGCCTCCAATTTCATGCCAATTATTCAGCAACTTTTTTCCAGCACCTGGTCCATCATAATGATTATCCTCCTTTTCGGCGGATCAATCTTCATCCATGAGCTAGGACATTTCTTAGCGGCCAAAAAAAGAGGCCTTCAAATTGACCGCTTCTCCATTGGATTCGGACCAAAGCTGTTTTCCTGGAACCGAGACGGAGTGGAATATCGCATATCTCTCCTCCCTTTCGGCGGGTACGTCGCCCTGCCACAATTGGCAGATATGAAAGGAATCGAAGGCCAAAGCGAGCTTTCGGTAAATGAACTTCCTCCGATCAATTACGCTTCAAAAATGATCGTTTCTGTGATGGGAGCTGTCTTCAATGTAATATTTGCTCTTATACTCGCGACTGTAATTTGGTTGATCGGTTATCCAACCAACGTCGCTGAAACAAGCCACACAATCGGCTACATTGTAGATGAAATTCAAACCGAGAACGGCAACTTCATCGAAAGTCCGGCAAAACGAGAAGGCTTACAACTGGGCGACACCATTCTAAAAATTGACGGTGTCAAAATCGAAAATTGGTCTCAACTTTCGCAAGCTCTCATCTCCGGAAGCGGCCGAACAGACGATGGCCGACGCACAGCCGAATTAGAGATCGAGCGAAATGGAGAGATCATTCAAAAACTGATTTATCCTGAGATTTCAGGAGACACAAAATTTCGGCAAATCGGAATCGCGCCGGCTCTACCAGTTGTCATAAACGAACTTTTCCTCGACCCGAGCTCACCGGCAAACCTCGCAAGTTTACAACAGTACGATGAGCTAGTATCCGTCGACAGCATCAAGCTCCATTCGCCAACACAGTTTCGTGAATACATCCTCAACAACGCGGATAAAGAAATCGAACTCGGAATAAAACGAGGCAACGAACTTTTAAGTAAAAAGATAACAGTCGCCACTGTTAAGATCACAACTGCAGGAGATGAAACAGCTTCCATAGGCATAAAGAGTTTCTTTTACCAAAAGACTGAAATCAACCCGAGTCCTCTCAAGCAGATAGAGCAACACATAACAAGCACTGTTAGCACGCTCTCCGCACTGATAAATCCAAAATCAGATGTTGGAATTCAGCACATGTCCGGACCTCCAGGAATCGCTCGAATCTTATACGTTACCTCGCAAATTGATTACCGTATCGCTCTTTGGTTTACAGTATTGATCAATATCAATCTAGCGATTTTCAACCTCTTACCTATCCCGGTCCTAGACGGCGGCCACATGGCATTCGCTACGATCGCTAAAATTCGCCGCAAGCCATTGCCAATCAATTTTGTGGCATCTGTGCAAGGCACCTTCATGATATTACTTTTCGGGTTGATGATTTACGTTAGTAGCAACGATATTAGTCGTTGGGTCGGAGACTCAAAAGCGAGTAATGCAACGCAAATCGAGTACATAGAGCCTAATTTTTCAGTAACTGGGGAGCCGAAGGTAGAAGCCGAGTAATTTTCGCGAGCGACAGATGAATCATCGATACTGTAATTCTCGATACAAGACGATTCGTAGAGCGAGTCGAGAAATCAACGTAGGCAACGTTAGTGTTGGCGGAAACAACCCTATTCGCATTCAGTCCATGACAACGACGAATGCGCAAGATGTCGATGCCACCGTAAAACAAACGATTAGTCTCGTAAATGCTGGCTGCGAGATCGTTAGAATCACAGCTCCAAATAAGGCCGCCGCAGAAGCGCTCAAGGACGTCAGAGCAAAACTTGATGCCCAAAATATTCATGTCCCTTTAGTTGCCGATATCCATTTTCTTCCTTCTGCCGCCATGGTTGCAGTCGAGCACGTGGAAAAAATCAGAGTCAATCCAGGCAATTATGCTGATAGAAAGAAATTCGCGACCCGCGAGTATAGCGATTCTCAATACGACGAAGAACTTGATCGAATTCACGAGACCTTCAGTCCACTTGTCTTAAGAGCAAAAGAGCTCGGTCGAGCAATGCGCATAGGAACCAACCATGGTTCTCTTTCAGACCGCATCATGAACAGATACGGCGACACACCTTTGGGCATGGTCGAATCTGCCCTCGAATTTCTACGAATCGCGGAAAGCCATTCCTACTACAACATCGCTCTTTCCATGAAAGCGAGCAACCCGAAGGTAATGATCGCTGCTTATCGGATGCTCGTCGAACGCATGGAACAAGAAAGCATGTTCTATCCTCTCCATTTAGGAGTAACTGAAGCAGGAGACGGAGAAGACGGCAGAATTAAAAGCGCGATAGGCATTGGCAGCCTGCTTGCTGACGGATTAGGCGATACTATCCGAGTTTCCCTTACCGAAGATCCCGAATTCGAAATTCCAGTCGCTGACGCCCTCGCGAAAAAAGTAATGACGCTATGGGACCAAGAAGATGGTGATGAACGGCGAGACCAAGACGCAATAGACCCGTACGATTTCAACAAGCGAGCAATCGACGCCATTGAAATATCCTCTCGAACCCTAGTCGGACCTGACTCCCCTCCACGTGTAATTTTAAATACGCACCAAGCAGTTTCCGAGGCTATTGATTCCACCGAGGATTCCCTCAAAAACATCCAAAACAAATTGGTAGACACACCAATCGAAGGGATTTTCCTAAAAGCAAACAACCAAGAGGATTTGGATACACTTACTCAATTGGGAACGAATGACACTTCAAGTTATGAGTTCCTTGTAATTGAGCTTTCCAAAAATTTAGATTTCTCTGAGCTGCCTAAAACGCGATCTTCAGTCGCCTTTTTAAAGGATTTCAGTCTATCAAATCTGACAGAGCTTAAATCGTTTTTGAATTCCTGCGAGGAAGCCAATGCAACGCCGATAATTTCATTAGAGCACAAAGACGTCTCAAAATTTAGAGAGATCCTTCGAGACTCGAAAACCATCATAACTCTTTCCTCAAACGAGACCACCTCTGATCATGCAATTGGTAGATATCGACAACTCTTTGATTCTCTAAAAGCAGCGGACATAAATGCTCCTGTCTGGCTTAGAAACACCTCCTCTTCATCCATCAAAGAAGATGTGTCATTTCTCAACCGCTTATTAGAAGCAAGCATCTTAACGGGTTCACTGCTATGCGATGGATTAGGCGACATCGTTAGTATAGAAACCGAAAAAGACTTCACGACTTCTATTAAACTCACCTACAATGTCCTACAAGGAGCCGGAGCTAGAATTACAAAAACAGAATACGTTGCTTGCCCAAGCTGCGGGCGAACCCTTTTCGATCTCCAATCGACAACGCAACGCATTCGAGCCCAGACCGGGCACCTAAAAGGGGTAAAAATAGCCATCATGGGATGCATTGTCAACGGCCCCGGGGAAATGGCGGATGCAGACTTTGGATACGTCGGTGGAGCGCCAGGAAAGATCAATCTATACGTTGGCAAAGAGTGTGTGCAATACAACATCCCCGCAGCGGATGCGGATCAGAGATTGATCGACTTAATAAAGGAACACGATAAGTGGACTGACGTCCCAACTGAAATTAGTAGCGTTTCCTAAAACCAGTCTTTAACGAGGTTATTCAGTTTTTCGATACTTAATGGCTTCGGCATGTAATCATCCATACCCGCATCGAAGCACTTTCTTTTGTCACGCTCAGTTGCATGAGCGCTCACGGCGACGATCGGCACCCGCTTCCCATTACTCTCTAATTTCCTGATCTCGCGGGTTGCCTCCAAACCGTCCATACGCGGCATCCTCACATCCATTATTATCAATGAGAATTCGCCCTTCGATGCTTTCTCAACTGCCTCCACACCGTCTTTTGCACAAACAACATCCTGACTAATTCTTGACAAGAGAGATTTAGCTAACTCCAGATTGATTGGCTCATCTTCAACTAAGAGAATAGGATGCTGAGGTTTACTACCAACGTTTTCTCTCTTTTTAGATCCCAAAATCTCCTGGTTTGCTTTTTTCTCAACCAGGTCCACCGGAATTTCAAAGTAGAAAAGGCTACCGACTCCCTTTTGACTTTTAAAAAGAATCTTCCCTCCGAAGGCCTCTACAATTTTCTTTGAAATAGCCAAGCCTAACCCCATTCCACCATGGCGTCTTGTCAAACTGCTATCTATCTGAGAAAATGGCTTTAAAACGCGATCAAAATCAGACTCGTCGATTCCAATCCCTGTATCTTCAATTTCGACCTTTAAAGAGCTGCTCCCATCAGCCTCTTTATTTAGTCCCGTTCTTAATTCTACGAATCCTGTGTTGGTAAATTTCAGAGCGTTAGATACAAGATTGAGTACGACTTGCTGGAATTTCACGCCATCAATCGCAATATCGCACAATTTTGCTTCATCAAACGCGACAGTATGCTGGCAGCTAATTCTTAAATCCGATGAGTTGGCATTTTGGGTCATTAGCTCGACTATGCCATTACACACACCTTGATAATCTACCGCTTCTTTATTAAGAGAAATGACGCCTCGCTCAATCCGGCTATAATGCAAGACATCATCAATCAAATCCAATAAATGCTCTGCCGATTTTTTGATTAGCCTAAGTCTTTTTGGATCCTTTTGCACATCTCTCTCTTCAATCAGTAGGTCTACATATCCAATGATTGGATTCAAAGGCGTCCTCAACTCGTGACTAATCACCGATAAAAATTCATCTTTCGCCTTACTCGAAGCCTCAGCTTCTTCTTTCGCCTTCAAGATCCCTTCTTCATAGCGCTTACGATTGGTAATATCCTGAGCCATCATGACAATATGCTCCGATTGATATTTGGTCGAAGGTACATATCTCATCGAGATCAAAACATAGATCATTAGTCCGTCGAACCGGCGTAACCAAAATTCCCGATTAGCAATCCGATCCCCGCTACCCTCGACCTTCTTGTTAAATTGCTCGAGCGTTAGTCCTACGCCTCCTTTCGGCAATAAACTCCAAAGAGAAACGCCTTCAATGGACTCTATCGAGCATTTAAGCATTTCCAAGATCCTGTCATTTGCCTCGATCCATTTAAACTCAATATCCAAAATAGCAGCGCCAACAACACTCAAATCGAAATAGTCGCGAAAGCGCTTTTCGCTCGACCGTATGACATCGTCTCGAGCGTTTATTTGCGTCATCATTTCATTAAAGGCGTCTACCAACTGCCCAGTCTCATCATCAGTCGTGCTAACGGGTCGTGCGGAAAAATCATGGTTTTTCGCGATACGATTCGCTGTTTGAGTTAACTCAACAATGGGTAAAGCCACCACTCGTCCAAGCCGCCAAGCCAGCAATAATGTAAAAGCAAATACAAATAACAACAGAATTGCAAATATTCCAATCCTTGCTGAGAGATAAGCCCAAACTTCCCCTAAATTGGCTTCCAAAACGATACGCCCCATAGGAGTGCCAGTCTCATCATAGATCGCTTCGTTTACTACGATTCGATTATAATTAATCAGAGTGTCAACATCTGGCTCTAAAACAGCTCGATCTAACTGGGCGCCCTCCTTAATGTAAGTCGCCAACAATCGACTATCTTCCACGTACAAACCAGCAGACTCCACATTCACGTAACGATCAAGTTTCCCGAGAACTTCTCTCGAATCCCTTGCGTCATTGAAAATTATAGCTGCCTCAAGATTGCTTCCCACCATTCGAGCAGTCGCAGTATATTCGTCTACCAGCCTATTTCTAAAAAAGTAAAATTCGATAGCGAAGGAAGCGGCCATCGAAATGAAGACTACCACAATGCTGACACCTGAGATTAGATAAACAAGCTTCTCCCTCAAAGAAAGCGACCCTTTCCACTTCAGATAAAGAGCGGTTAACCTGCCTGTAGCCCTATTCATCATTCACCACCCTATCAGCGAGTCTGAGTAATTTCGCTCTAAACCCTATACCTTTTTTCCTGGAATTGGATAAATCTATATCAAAAGTCAGCCGACTTTGCTTCGAGTGAAAATACACCATTCCCCCCATCTCTAAGAACTCTTCAATATCCCCCATCAACAATACGGGGAGCCCTTCCACCTTCGCCATCAAACGAGCGGATAGTCCCAAATTTTCTCCAGAAAAAAAGACCACGTCAAAACGAGACAAATCACTGGTTGCGAATGAATCTTCGACAACCTCCACTTCACAGTCATTGGCTACTGCAATTGCAGCAAACTCCTTTGCTAGCCCTTTTGAACCATGCACGCCAATCAGAATAGTCGAACCTTCCTTTTCCCAAGTCTCCCAAGCAGTAAATTTGAGCACCTGGAGGCTCATAGCTGCAACAAGCCGCTCTTCCTTAATCGATCTCGCGTCTAAGCTCGCCACAAGGAAGATTCCTAAAAAAGGCACGCATAGCATGCGCACCAATATCTGCCATCTAGCAAACATCACCTAGAATACCCCAAAGTGCAATAGGAGTTTCTCAAGATCATCAACCATCATGATCACCCAATACTTCCTTTTAGAATAATCAAACTAATACCTAACGAATATTCACACCCTAGTAAATGGCAATGCTTAAAGAACTACAAACCCTCGAAATGAGTTAAATGGAACGCCTTCCATAATCTTTTGATTATTATCGCTTCCAATCCTCCCAACGAAATCGGTCGAGGTGCTTAAAGCACATGAGGCTTTTGTGACAGTTTCCACAATGCGAATACACCGTAAAAATTGTATCAATCAAATTTGAGAATTTAACGTAAAATCACTATGATACGATAAGTAATTTGACTGTTAATAAAAAAAGCGGATTCTCGAAACAACAGATTTGAATAACTATACCAATTGAAATCCTAACTAAATGAAAGCTGTAATACTAGCAGGAGGTTTCGGAACAAGAATTAGCGAAGAAAGCTCCGTCAAACCAAAGCCAATGATTGAGGTCGGAACCAAACCCATTCTCTGGCACATTATGAAAATGTACGCCCACCACGGCATAACAGAGTTTATTATATGCTGCGGTTACAAAGGACATATAATAAAACAATATTTTGCCAATTATTATTTAAATCGTTCCGACATAACCTTTGATCTAAAAAATCAAGACATTCAAATTCATAACAACGCTTCAGAGCCATGGAAAGTCACGTGCGCTGACACTGGAGAAAGCACAATGACCGGCGGTCGAATAAGACGTGCTGCGAAGTATATAGGAGACGAGACGTTTTGCTTAACATATGGGGACGGTGTATCTAACGTTAACATAACCGAATTGGTAGCTCACCATAAGCGCCAACAATCGCTTGCCACTCTCACCGCAGTGCAACCTCCAGGTCGATTTGGCGCATTTACCCTCGACGAAGGAAATTCAAAAGTATCCAGCTTCAGCGAAAAGCCAGCAGGAGATGGGGCTTGGATCAATGGCGGTTTTTTCGTTGTTGAGCCGGAAGCTATTGATTATATAGATGATGACGATACAGTTTGGGAGAAAGATCCCCTCGAAAGAATCTCCAATGAAGGCAAGCTTTCAGCCTTCAGGCACAGTGGATTCTGGCAACCAATGGATACTTTAAGAGATAAGATGCTTCTTGAAGAACTCTGGAAAAATGGTGACGCTCCATGGAAAATTGATAAATGAATAAGTCTTTTTGGAAAAACAAAACCGTATTTATCACGGGCCATACTGGCTTCAAAGGAAGCTGGCTTAGTATCTGGCTAGCTAAGATAGGATGCAATGTAATTGGTTATTCACTACCATCTCCAACAACCCCTAGTTTATATCAATCTTCTAATATAGAGGACTCGATAACAAATATAGAAGGTGATATCCGCGATCTAGACACTCTAAAAACCTCGATCGCCAAATATAAACCAGACATCGTCTTGCATATGGCAGCCCAAGCGCTGGTTCGAGAATCTTACGACAATCCGATCGAGACCTATATGGTTAATGTGATTGGCACTGCCAATGTGCTCGAAGCCATTCGAGGGTCCGAGAGCGTCAAAGTTTTTGTTGGTATCACAACTGACAAATGTTACAAAAAGCAAGATGGTCCCTGGGGATACAAAGAAACTGACCCCCTTGGAGGGAACGACCCTTACGCAAGCAGTAAAGCCGGATCAGAGCTAGTCATTCATTCTTACAGAAAATCGTTCTTTCAAAAACAAAACACCGCAATTGCAAGCGTAAGAGCTGGCAACGTAATAGGTGGGGGGGACTGGGCAAAAGATCGTATCATCCCTGATGCGATGAGGGCATTTCAAACCAATAAAATGCTACACATTCGAAACCCTCATGCCGTTCGCCCTTGGCAATTTGTGATGGAACCAATTCGCGGCTACTTAATGTTAGCAGAAAAGCTCTGGGACAACCCTGCAGGCTATGAAGACGGTTGGAATTTTGGCCCCAACGAAGATAGCTCCAAAGAAGTTGGCTATATAGTTAAATTTTTGGTCAACAAATGGGATGGATCGACAAACTGGAAATTGGATACACTCGAGAATCCTCCTGAAGATGGGTTCCTCCGACTAGATAGTTCAAAAGCTCGATGGAAATTAGGTTGGAAACCGATGATTCATTTGGACGAGTGCCTGGAATGGATCGTCGAATGGTACCAAAAACAAAACAATGGAGAGAACATTCTAGAAATAACGGAAAATCAATTGTCGCGATACGAAGCAATTTGCAAAATTCAATAATATGATCTTCAACAAGACAAAAATCGAAGGAGCGTACCTAATCGACCTGGAGCCGATAAAAGATGACAGAGGATTTTTCTCTCGAGCGTGGTCTAAAGCAGAATTTCAAAAGCACGGGCTAGTTACTGATTACCCAGAATGGAACCTTTCTTACAACAATAAAGAAGGTACCACCCGTGGAATGCACTTCCAAAAGAATCCACACGCGGAAGTTAAACTGGTTCGATGTACCCGTGGGTCGCTTGTGGATATATTTATAGACTTACGAAAGGATTCACCGACCAGGTACGAATGGGCTTCAATCGAGCTCAGACCAGAAAAATATCAATTCCTATACATCCCAGCTGGTTGTGCCCACGGCTACCAAACCCTTGAAGATGAAACTGAAATAACCTACTCGGTAAGCTCTAGCTACGCTAGCGATTCTGAGGGGAGCATTCGATGGAACGATCCGTTCTTTTCCATAAAATGGCCGAAAAACGAAGATGTGATCATATCAGAAAAAGACGGAAATTGTCCTGACTTTGATCCAACGAATTGCCCCTTTTAACAGGGATTATTAATTAAAGTTTCGATACGACCATGGTACTTGTTGATAACGAATTAAGAAAGAGAGAAGAAAGTGGAAATCCAGTGCGAGTTGCCCTCGTTGGAGCGGGAGCGATGGGTAAAGGCATCGCAAACCAGATAATTAATTACACTCCCGGAGTGTGTCTCGTAGCAATCGCATCTAGGACAATTAAAAGTGCCAAAGAAGCCTATAAAAAATGCGGAATCGAAAACGCGAAGGAAGCCACTTCTCTAAACGACTTAGAGGATTGTATACAAAACAACACCCCCGCAATTACAAGCGATGCCTTCCTCGTATGCCAATCTGAAAATATCGACTTGATTTTGGAAGCGGTTGGACTGGTAGAATTTGGCATCGAACTAGCGCTTAAAGCATTCGAAAACGGGAAAGACCTCCTAACCATGAATGCGGAAATGGACGCTACAGTGGGCTTAGCCATAAAAGAGCGAGCCCAGAAGGCTGGAGTTGTTTACTCTGTCGCAGATGGTGATCAACCAGGTGTTCAAATGACCTTATTTCGACAAGTGAGAACCTACGGTCTCACGCCACTAGTCTGCGGTAACATAAAGGGACTACAAGACAAACGTCGCACGCCAGAAACCCAAGCAGCTTTCGCGAAGAAATGGAACCAAGACCCGTACATGGTCACTAGCTTTGCCGATGGTACTAAAATATCCTTTGAGCAAGCATGCGTTGCAAATGCAACCGGAATGAAGGTAGAAATGCGTGGGATGCGAGGCGGTGATTTCGAAGGACATATCGATGAATTGTGCCATAATAATAGATACGACCTTGAAAGAATCAACAAGCTCGGAGGCGTGGTCGACTATGTTGTAAAGTCAAGGCCGGCTCCCGGCGTTTTCGTTTTCGGAGCAGTTCAAAACGATGATTTCGAGCAAAGGCACCACTTAAATTTATATAAATTAGGAGAAGGCCCCTTGTATTCATTCTACATCCCATACCACCTTTGTATTTTTGAAGCGGCTTCATCGATCGGCAGAGTTGCTTGCTTTAAAGATAGCGTACTTAAAGCAAGCACTTTCAACGTTGACGTGATCAGTCTCGCCAAAAAAAGCCTAAAAGCTGGTGAGACGCTAGATGCTCTCGGAGGGTTTGCCACCTATGGCGAATGTGAAAATTACAACATTAGCAAATCTCAAAACTTATTGCCGATCGGCGCAGCTCAGGGTTGCAGGCTGAAGAATGACATTCCTGAGGACCAAGCCATTACCTACGACGATGTAATACTACCGAAAGATCGATTGGTCGACCAGCTCCGGCAGGAACAAGAACAAATACTTTCGCAGATTTGAAGGAACCCTTCTTTAGCCACTCGTTCCAAACAACAATCTCCCGCAAAATGCTCTTTGCTTTTCACTTCCTATTTCAGAAAAACTATCCTAAACAAGGTGAATTAGAAATTTGGGCGAAAACTTAAAGTCCCTCTAAAAGATAGCATGGAAAACAAAATGATCAAACTACTCACTTTCACCAGCTTCTTGGCATGCTCCTCGCTCGCTTGGTCACAATCAGCGACGGCTCCAACGACGCGTAAGCCTACGAGCCCAACTGCTCTCCAAAAATACCAGAGCCAAAAAAAGGGAATCACACTACCAAACGTTACAGCGATCCTTCAATGGGGCCCTGTTTCCCTCCGACCTCACGTCGACTATGAATACTCATCGGTTAATGGGCTCAATTCGAACAACGAAGAATCTAACGATACGGATATCCAAAAATTCTCCGCTGGGATAAATTTTCTATTGGGAGAACATTGGACCCTAGACTATACGTCCACATGGACACGTCACTCGAATGACGCATTTGAGGATACTCGCGACGACCGTCTCAACCTCAATGGCTGGGCTCAAACTGCAAATTGGATACTAAACTTTAGTCAAAGCTACACAATTGACTCAAGCACCCAAATCGAAAGTGCCAGCCAATCTGAAAGTGAGAGCTTTACTACTAACATACAAGGCACAAGGCAGCTGGGAAGACGAACTGGTCTAGATCTTAGTTTGAACTACAACCAACGCGACGCCGAAGACTTCAGCGGAGACAATGATTACAACAATACCGCTGCAATATCGACCATGAACTGGTTTAGATACGAAAACTCCCAAAGGTTGAATACAGCAATTGGCGCAGGAATCGGCTACACTGATGTCGAAGATGGAATCGATAGCTCCTACCAAACAGCCCAAGTTCAGGCAAACTTTCAGCTCACTCAAAAAATTAGCTTATCAGCAAGTGCAGGGGTTGAAACTAGGCAAATAAAAATTGAAGGCAGCGACACCCTAACAAACCCGGTTTTTGACGCAGCAATCAACTATGACCCCTTTGAGCAGACTCAACTAAGATTCTCAGCAGGAAAAACGGTAAATTACTCGATATTTCGTGACGATATCGCAGAAAGAGTATCTTGGACCTTTGACTTTAGTCAGAGATTTTTGGGACGCTATTTTTTCGATTTTTCGACATCTCAAAGAGAGTCAGACTTCATCGATTCGACCAACGGCAATAGCGTGGCGGAGTCTGATACTTATAAGTCGTTTAGCTACCGATTGAGTACCAATTTTTTAAATAAAGGAAAAATCGGAGTTTTCTATCACAGTAGCGATAATGAATCTACAATTGGCAGCTTCGAGCAAAACAGCTACCAAACTGGAGTCGATGTGTCCTACGATTTTTAATACATTTATTTTTTAGCTTTTGGAAACTAAATCCACATTCGCTAGCACAGAAACACGGGCATTTATAGTGTCCGTTTTTTTGGTCTCCATCGGGTTCTTTGTACCACTAGAAGAACTATATTTCTTTGCTTCTAACAGCAATCTTTACTCGCATACAATAATTATTCCATTCGCGAGCATTGTATTCATATTTCTTGAAGAAAAGGATACTCCGCTAAAACCTGCTCTCCCTTCTTGGTCAGGTATCATCCCCCTTGGCTTGGGCGTATGTTTATTGTATCTATTTTTGACTGGGGGATACAGCACCGAACCGCAATTCGTAGAGGACTACCTTGCAATCAGTGTTGGTGCCTTCGTCTTTTTAGTCATCGCAGCGGCCTTATTTACACTCGATACAAAAACGGCCTCCAAACATTCCTTTTCCCTAATATTCCTGTTTTTTATGATTCCAATGCCCATCGCGATGCGACAATGGGTCGAGGAAGCTCTCCAATACGCATCTGCCGATGCTGCCGAAATGATTTTCGCCTTATCGAGCACTCCACTTTACCGCGATGGACTAATATTTAATCTACCAGGTCTCGCACTCGAAGTTGCACCTCAATGCAGTGGAATTCACTCAAGCTTAGTCTTATTCATTGTGAGCATTGCAGCTACCAAACTATTTTTAAAAAGCTGGTGGAAGCGCATTTTACTCGTTGGATTTATTATACCTCTCGCTGTAATTCGTAATGGGTTTCGCGTATTCGTCTTAGGCGAATTAGCTGTAAGATACGACCCAGCAATCCTTCATTCTTGGCTGCACAAAAAAGGGGGGCCAATATTCTTCGCACTTTCCTTAATCCCCCTTTTCATTCTTCTATTCGTACTTTACCGATCTGAATATAAAAAGAAGCTACAACCCTAGGCTCACAAGTCGATTGAACGAAGACTCGTCTCAAATATTACCTTCTGACAGAATTTGCTACTCGAGCTAACTATGACTAATCCAATCAACTCTGTACTAAAGCACGCTTTAACACTGGCATTCTGTTTATTGGCTGGATGTTCTTCTGAAAAAAAAGTCGAGAAATTTACAGCTCAGGCAGACGATTATTTCGACCAATTTAAATACAGCGAGGCCGAGATTACCTATCTCAACGTTTTAAAAATCGACGAAGACAACGCGAACGCCCAAGAAAAATTCGCCCACATATACTTCAACAGAGGTCAATATCTTCAAGCAGAACAGTTCATAAAAGAACATTTGGATGATAGCCCAAAAAGCGAAGACCTAAGCATAAAATACGCATATTGCCTATTCGCATTAAACAAGTGGCAAGAAGCTTATTCTCAAGCGATTCAAAACTTTGAACAATTCCCCAACAACCCAGAGACCGCGATTTTCCTAGCCGACACTTCGAGATCTCCAGAGCAAATTTCCGACTCAAAAACCAAAATACAAAACACAATTGATAAACAAGGTGAGTCAGCCTCGCTTCGCATTTCCCTAGGTTATTTAGAACTTAAGAGTGAAAATATAGAAGCGGCCGAGAAAGAATATACAAAAGCAGAGGCCCTAGATCGCAATTCCCCTTCTATTTTATCATCCCTAGGAACGTACTACTGGTTCAAAAAAGAGTTCGAAAAAGCAGAACAATCCTTTTTCAAAGCAAGCTCAAATGCCCCTCTTTACTCTCCAAGAAAAATGCTCTTGGCACAATTTGAACTTCGATCAGGTAAAACCGAAGAGGCTATCAGCACCGCAAAAGGTATAGAAAGTCAAATGCCGGACTTCATTCCCGTACTTCACTTTTTAGCAGAAGCGCACGCATCGCAAAATGATCTAAAATCCGCCTTCAGCTACACAGAAAAAACGTTAAAACTCTCTCCCTATAAGATTGAAACCCTAATCCTGAAGGGACGAATCCAACAACAACAAGAGAAGCTAGATAAAGCGATAGAGACATTCTCAAAACTCACGGAATACTATCCAGCATTCCCAGAAGGCTATAATCTCTTAGCACAGGCATTATTAGCTTCCGGCAGAGAACAAGATGTCATCAAAACCTTAGATACAGCGGAAGACAACAATGCCTTAACAAATTACGGCTTGAAGATTTTAGCGGAAACATATGCTAAAAGAGAGCAACACATTGAAGCTGAAGACACCTTACTGAAACTCGTCGAACTCGAACCACAATCTCCTCAAGTTTGGTTTGCCTTGGCAAAGGTCCAGTTAGAAATCGGGGAACCTGACAAGGCTATGGAGACTTACAAAAAGATCTCTGAAATCTTCCCAAACAATCCACAGTCCGAATACTTAATTGGCAGAATCCGCCTAGAACAGCGAAACATTGACGCCGCAGAAGAATCATTCAACGAAGCACTCAAACGCGACCCTGACTTCCCACCAGCTATTGAAGAGTTGGCCAAAATTGACTTCGCCAACAAACGCTTCCCCCAAGCTCTCGAGCGTGTCGAAACAAGCATTTCCGAGGCTCCCGAGTCCGCTCCCCTACACTACCTAAAGGGTATGATTCATACTAATCTCAATAGCGACGAGGATGCCCGCAAATCATTTGAAAGAGCGATAGAATTAGAGCCAAAAAACGCGAAAGCCCATCTCGCCATCGCTCAGAGCTACTCGAAAACCGGAAACCTGGATCAAGCGATCGAAGCCTACCTAACCACTCTAAAAATCGCCCCAGATTTAATCATCGCCAAATTCCAACTGGCAAACCACTATGAATTCCGGAAAGAATATGAAGCGGCACAGGAGCAGTACTTGGAGATTTTAGAAGACACTCCCAATAGCCCTGTCGTCTATAACAATCTAGCTTATTTGCTTTCCGAATACTTAAACCAAAAAGAAAAAGCGTTTGAATACGCGAAGCAAGCAAGAGAACTTGCCCCAGAAGACCCGATGATTGCAGACACACTGGGATGGATCGCGTATCAAAGAAAAGAATACAAATGGTCATACGATTTAATATCTGAAGCTCACAAACAATTACCAAACGCTGGCGAAATCACCTACCACCTTGGTATGGCAGCATTTCGTTTAGGATACCAAGAAGAAGCACAAGAAAAACTCACAGTCGCTCGAACTGCTAACGAATCGGAGGCAATCAATTCTGAGATTGATAAAGCACTCTCGATCCTCACAATGGATGAAAACGATGTAACCCCGGAAAACATCGCTGCACTTGAAGACGCGTTAAAAGCGAACGCGGAAGACTCTGTATTACTTTACAAGCTAGCGAAACTCTACCTCGCCACAAACAAACTAGAAGAATCCGCAAGCTTGGTTGAAAAAATTATCGAACTCGACAGCAGCCATGCGGATGCCTCTTTCCTTTTAGTCGACATATACCAGAAATCCTCGCAAAGCGAACGTGCTCTCGAGGTCGCAAAATCCAACTACAACAAATATCCCGATAACTTTAGGGCTAGCTTCCAGTTAGGAAAACTTGTACTCAAAATGAGGGACTTCGACTGGTCGTATACACTTCTCTCAAGAGCTTACCAAGCCGAACCAAGCCTTGAAGATTTAGCTTACAATTTTTCTATCGCAGCATTTGCTATTGGCGATTTAGAAAACGCCAGCGAGGCTGCCAGCCAAGCGATCTCGACTTCAAGTGAAAAAATCGAATCCAAGGCAATTCAGCTAGAAAAATCTCTCGCGTATTTCCTGAATGAAAACACTGAATTTGAAGAAACTGAAGCCAGTATTTTGGATACAGAAGACGGTATCGAAAATGCTCCATCAAAATTAGCACATGCATGGGCACTCGAAGTGGTAGGTCAAAATGAAGAAGCGCTGAGCCTCTACGAAAACCTACTTTCGCTATTTCCAAACCACACGCCTGCGCTTTCTCGAATTCTACGCATAAAGGCTCGAACCAATGTTTTCAGTGAGACGCAATTAGCCATCGCCAATAAAATTCGCCAAGACAATCCAGATAGATACGATTTCATTGTAGCATTAGCCTGCTACAGTTATATTGGTGAGGAATATGAACGTACGCTTCAATACTTCGAAGGTTCGCGCAATTTCATTTCCGTTGATGCCGAGGCTCTCTTCTTCTGGGGTATGGCCTACCAAAAGAGCGAATTAACAGAGGATGCGATCGAAACGCTAAGCAGAGCAATCGACGAAGGCTTGAAAGAACCTTTCCTTACCGAAGCTAAAAGTATTGTTTCCCAAGATTCGTAGACTATTACGAATCGCATGAAGTTAAAAACGCTCCAACGATTCCGGATAACAGCACTGCTCGAAGGACTCTCCTACGTGTTCCTCGTGTTCATTGCGATGCCCTTGAAATACCTCGCTGACATACCGATATACGTTCGAATCAGCGGAATGATTCACGGCATCTTATTCATCTTCTTTTGCCTATTTTTGCTTCTTGCATTGATCAAATTAAAGTGGCCCTTGAAGCGAGCAATCATTGCGTTCGTCGCTTCACTCATTCCGCTGGGTGCCTTTTGGTTCGACAAAAGTCTCAAGCGAGAAGAAGTCCTCCTAAAACAGGCGCAATACGAATACGACGCGTAAAAACACCCCATGAAGTAATCAGCTAACTTACAAGTTGGCAAAATCCGACTTCTACTCGCACATCTGTAGTCGATTCTGCTTGCGGAAAACCGCACTTTCTCAAGCCTAAGAATTTTTAATTAAATTATTACTAACAAGTGATCCCACACAATTAGATGAGCTTCATTAACTCAAAGAAACTGTCCCTCGTTCTTTTCGCTTTGGCCATGCTGTTTGGCAGTGCGAATTCTTTCGCCGCAGGCGGTGGAGGTCACGACGTAGACCTAAATTTTCCTCTAAACGCAGAGCACTACGACGAGGTTGAATCACATCATGAAGAAGAATTAGGGCACGAGCTTAGCCTTGTAGAAAAACTAAAAATCCGTGCCGGTGAAGACCCGATGAACATCATCGCTACGGTGATTTTCTTGCTTGCTATTAGCCACACGTTCGTCGCTGGCAAGTTCATGAACATGGCTCACAAGTACGAGCACGAACACGCTGAGAAACTCAAAAATGGAGAGATCGTTTGGGTTGGCGAAAAAAAGCCAGTCAGCTTCAAAGGAACGCTCTTTCACTTCCTAGGAGAGGTTGAGGCAATCTTTGGTTTGTGGCTAATTCCATTAATGGTCTGCATCTCATTCAGTAAGGACTGGTATACAGCAAAAACATACGTCGCCACTCAGAATTTCACCGAAGCAATCGTAATTGTGATCCTTATGGCGATCGCGGGATCCAAACCAATCATTCAAACTGCTGAACGCGGCATCAGCATGGTTGCGTCACTCGGCAAAAAAACACCTGGAGCCTACTGGTTCGCAGTTTTGACGGTCGCTCCACTCTTGGGTTCATTCATTACGGAACCTGCTGCGATGACAATCGCCGCAATTCTTCTTGGCCAGCAATTTTATAAGTATTCGCCGTCCAACACACTTAAATACGCTACCATCGGTATTCTCTTCGTGAACGTTTCTGTTGGCGGAACACTCACCCACTTCGCTGCACCGCCTGTACTCATGGTTGCAGGAACTTGGGGCTGGGACATGCCCTTCATGTTCTCAAATTACGGATGGAAAGCAGTCATAGGTATTCTAATCGCAAATGTCATTTATTTCTCCCTCTTCAAAAAAGAATTCGCTCGACTTACTGGTGAAGCAAAAAAGGCGGGCGAGGAAAAGAAAGAAGCCTATGCTCCAGCTTGGATCGCCGGCGTACATGGTTTGTTTCTCGTGTGGACGATCGTAACCCTGCATGAGCCACCCCTAATCATTGGCGGGTTCCTATTCTTCCTCGCATTCACAATGGCAACAAATCACCACCAAGAGGCCATTCAGCTCAAAAGTCCAATTCTCGTAGGTTTCTTCCTCGCCGGACTCGTTACTCATGGAGGCCTCCAAGGATGGTGGATTTCTCCAGTCCTAAGCGCTCTCGGCGAATTACCGCTATTTATCGGCTCCACGGTTTTAACTGCTTTCAATGACAACGCGGCAATCACCTACTTAGCTTCTCAAGTTCCATTATTCAGCGAACCAGAATCTGCAGGGCTTCGATACGCTGTTGTAGCTGGCGCAGTTACCGGAGGAGGTCTTACTGTTATCGCTAATGCGCCCAATCCAGCAGGACAATCTCTGCTTTCTAAGTATTTCGAAGGCGGTGTTTCTCCCCTTCATCTAATGCTTGGCGCACTTTTTCCAACCGTAATCATGGCGCTCTGCTTCATGCTATTGGGTTAAAGACAAATCCGAACTTTTAGCAAATTTGGCGGTCAGCGTAAAAACGTGGCCGCCTTCTTTTTATAACAATTCCGCGACTCGTATTTCAAATGCTTACCTTCAACCTATTCCGCATACCCGTCAGTGTCCATTGGATGTTCTTTTTGCTAACGGCCTTCTTAGGCGGTTTGTTCGGAGCATTGGAAGTTGGAACTCCAGAAGCATTCAAAGGGGTTCTGGTTTTTATGATCGCGGCTTTTATTTCGATCATGGTCCATGAATTGGGCCACGCATTAACGGGTTTGGCCATGGGAGCAAAGTTTACTCAAATACATCTCGGCGGCATGGGAGGAGTAGCAATCTTTCCAGGGGCATCCTTTACTCGACCGAAGAGCATTTTAGTCACTGCAGCTGGACCAGCCGCTAGCATTATACTAGCGTTAATCTTCTCAGCCGTCGCTGCAAACACCGAAAATCAAACGCTAAGCAATTATCCATTGCGTGCTCAATTCATCGGTACTATGGTATTCATCAATATCTTTTGGTCCGCATTCAATCTTTGCCCGATCATGCCACTAGACGGCGGGCAAATCCTTCGAGATACACTCGGCCCCAAACGCATCAAAGTTAGTTCCATAATAAGCCTTGTATTTGTCGCCATATTATCCGTTGTCATCTGGAATTGGACGCACTCAATCTACAATATCTTCATAATGTTCCTCCTTGGCATGCATAACTGGCAATTACTAAAGGAACAAAGATAAGCTTTCCGAGCCGTAATACCCCACATATATAGTTAACCACTAACGGCAATTCATGATATTTCCCCCAATCAATTGTCTTAACGAATTCATATTAATGATTGTGAAAGATTCATCGTATAGACTCATGCGGTTTATCCCAATCTTATGCCTATTAAGTAGTACATTTCAAACTGCAGAGTGTATTGCCAAACTCCTAGAGGAAGACTTCTCAGAAGGCTTCGGTATTTTTTCGCCTTTAACCGATAGCAGTTGGACAAACGAGGATGAGGGTCAAGTTGGTATTGCAGCCTTGATAACAGAAGGTATAGACCGTCCTCCAGTAAGACGCCCTCGGGAATTCATGCTACTAGAAAAAATGGTATGGAAGGATTACGACTATAGCATCAAAGCTCAAACACGGGAAAGCAGCTCCATTCAAGGTCGAGATATTGTAATTATTTTTGGATACGAAGATTACTCACATTTCTACTATGCACACATTAGTAGCGACAACATAGGTAGCTATCACAACGTCATTGTAAAAGTAACTGGTGAAACACGGTCGTTGATAAACGTTCCGGATTTTCCAGAAACTCGTCTTACTGATGACTGGCACGACATTCGTGTAACCCATCTATCCAACGGCGAAATAAGTATTTATGTTGACGATATGGATGTGCCTCTAATGCAAGCTTTCGACACCACCTACTCGACAGGAGCCATCGGCTTTGGTTCATTCGATGATACAGCGTGGTTCGACGATGCTCGCATTGAAGGAGAGTTGGTAAACACACAGTTAGCGATTTACCCAGATAAAGGTGATAACAGTTTCCTTCAAATCAGCGGCTCCCAAGAAGAAACAGTAATGATTGAGTCATCCACCGACCTTCTGAATTGGAGTTTTTTTCAAGCAATTACGATTCCTAAAAGCGGAGAACCGTTATTCCTTATCCGAAATAAAACAGAACAAAAAGAAATTTTCTATAGGGCCTATTCAAAATATCCACTAATTCCGTTATTCGATTAATATCCTCATCGTCGAATAAAATTGATTTTGGAGCGTCCAAATGACCACCTTCAAAGCGAGTTCCGAACACCCTCGCCGTTCAATTGATAGTCATAGTGTCCACGGAGCAGCAATAATAACTCGCAGCTCCGTACAGTACTGAATAGCCTTCGTGCCAAGTAATCGCTCGACTAGCGAATTGCCACAATAGAGCGATCCACTTAGACGAGAGTTCGAAACTTGGAAAAACCACGGAAGATGGGAACTCCAAGCTTTCAGTTGAACTGAACTGCGCTCGCCTAACAGTGTCTATTCGTTTAGTTCCCGGCAACAAGCATGATAGTATTTAAAAACTCGATATATTAAAACCTGTAGACGACAACACGGTTCCTCCAGCAAAAGCTACGACCGTGAGAGTATTCACAAGTTCATTAAGAATCGTGGCAGCATCGCAGCTATACCGCCAAGAAAGGAATCGCAAAGCATGAACCGAGTACATTGCAGCCACTGACTACACGGCCGCAAAGTGGAGAATTTCGCCGCTCTTACAAAAGCTAGACATGTGTACACAATACAACAAAAGATCTTAAATTCACACGGGGCTCATACGCCCCTCATTACTAATTAATTGGATAAAAATTGATTCTTATTCACTCCGTTTAAACCCTGCCAAAGCAAGCGTTTTAAAGTCTCTGAATCTAAATTTTAAAAAAAATATGAGATCAGGGTTCCACTTAAGGTTTCATTCAGAAAATTTAACGGCACTCATTGCTGAAATCATCTATTTATATTCGAGACTTGCCATCATACCTTCACCAACAATATCACCCCTTCGCCTAAGAGGTGCCATTCCAACTTTAGTACAATATTCATCAATATGAAAAAGATCTTCGTCTCGGGCTGCTACGACATTTTGCACGGTGGCCATATTCAATTTTTCAAAGAAGCTAGATCCCTCGGTGACCACCTTACAGTATCTTTTGCTTCAGACAAAGTATTATGGGCACACAAAAAGCGGCGGACATCCCTCCCCCAAGATCACAAGCTCGCCTTGATGACAAGTTTAGATGTAGTAGACGAAGTTGTTATTGGTGACTCCCACGAAATTGGCTTAGACTTCAAAGATCATTTTCTAAAAATCAGGCCTGATGTGCTTGCCGTTACTGACGACGATAAATACAGCAAAGTAAAACGCAAACTGTGCGAACAAATTGGAGCAGAGTACACCATACTCCCCAAAACTCCACCGCAATTCACGCCCGTTTCAACAAGTTCTATAGTCCGAAATATTCGAACGCCTGTTTACGCTCCACTGCGAGTCGATTTCGGAGGCGGCTGGCTAGATGTGCCACGCTACTCCCAAAACGGAGAATACATCGTAAACTGTTCAGTCTCCCCACTCGTATCACTATCAAACTGGAACTATGAGAAGAACTCAGGGTTAGGCGGCAGTGGAGCGTGGGCTTTGCTCAATGGACAAGATGGCGTAGAAAGCGAACTCAACCTTGGAGTAGGTTGGCAAGATCCTGCGATCATTCGCGAAACAGGCCTGTGTGTGTGGCGAAGTGGCAACAAACCAATCTTAGACTTCAAGCGAAATGGTGATTTCCTATATGGGCATATGGCATTGCATTACACCGACCTCCCCCATAACACGCCATCAAACGCAGATAACAGTCGCGATTATGACTTGATTGCTCAAGCTGGAAGGACAGCTCGAGAAGGAGTGCTAAATGCTAGCTTACCAATTTTAGGCGAAGCAATAACAGCAAGTTACAATGCTCAACTAAAAGAAGGAATGCGCGAGCTTGAGAACGAAGCTGGATGCTTGGGTCGGAAATACTGCGGAGGCGGATGGGGAGGTTATGCACTCTACCTTTTCGAAACTAGAGAAGACCGAGACATTTTCGTTGGGTCCGCGAGTTGCAATCGGCCGATTGAACCCTACATCACTATTAGATGAGAAACAATCAACAGCCGATAGTATCTAAGCAATAAATACAAAACTTCATTAACTGAATTTTCATTCAAAAATAACACACAACCCATATTTTTATTGCGACTCGCTCAACTAAGGATTTCCATTGGGGAATGGAAAAAATACCTTTTCTAAACTTGGGTCGTTTTTTGGGTATCATCGTTTTGCTCTTAACGACGCCCCTTTTGCAGGGTTCAGAATCCAGCAAAGCTCCAAACATCATCATCATCTATACGGATGACCAAGGCTTTGGCGATTCTAGTGCTCAAAACCCTGACTCAAAATTTCAAACCCCTAACATAGATCGACTCGCTCACGAAGGAATCGCCTTTACGAATGCTCACAGTCCTGACGCTGTTTGTACTCCTTCACGCTACGGATTGCTTACTGGGAGATACGCTTGGCGGACGACGCTTAAGAATAATGTCCTACATGCCGATGTACCCTGCCTCATCGCAGACGGCAGAATGACGATTGCATCCATGCTAAGAGATAATGGATACAGAACAGCCATGGTTGGCAAGTGGCACCTCGGCATGGATATCCCTGGTGAATTTGGCAATCGAGATTGGACCCAACCAGTCAAGGATATGCCACTGGATAAAGGCTTCGAATACTTTTATGGCATTCCAGCTTCTCTCAATTACGGAGTCCTCGCTTGGTTCGAAGGCCGTTACGCCGAAGTCCCACCAACACTTTATACAGCAAAGAGGCCAAATGATCGCCATTTGGATTACCGAATCGAACCATCTTACCAAAAGACAGCAGATGAAGCTCGCGAACTTTTAGAACGCACACCTCTAGAGGTGGCCCCCGATTTCGAAGACAATCAATGCCTCACCCGCTTCACGAACAAAGCAATCGAGTGGATAGAAGACCACACTAAATCAGACGAAAACGAGAAGCCCTTTTTTCTATACTTACCATATACCTCGCCTCACTATCCAGTTTGCCCACTTCCAGAATTCTGGGGACAAGGCGATGCCGGTGGTTACGGCGAATTTATGATCGAAACCGATTACCATGTTGGTCAAATCCTGGAATACTTGGAAAATATGGGATTGGATGACAATACAATCATCGTATACTCCAGCGACAACGGAGCGGAAAACTCTTGGAAGCAACGCATCGAAGAATTCGGCCACTACAGCAATTATGAATACAGAGGCGGCAAACGAGATATTTACGAAGGTGGCCACCGGGTCCCATTCTTTGTTCGTTGGCCAAACGGTATTAAAAACCCAGGTCGAAGTAGCGATGCTCTCGTGGGTCAAGTTGACATTTTAGCAACCATTGCAGAGCTAATCGACGTCGAGATTCCCGAGAACGCTGGAGAAGACAGTCAAAGCTTCCTAACGATCATGGAATCCGCCCAAAAGGAGACCAAGCGCGTTCCTCTTATCAACCACGCCTTTGACGGGCAAATGTCCATCACTGATGGAAACTGGAAACTTATACTCCCTCATAGCGACAAAGACATCGAACTCTACGATTTAGCCAAAGACCCATCCGAAGCGGAAAACCTAGCAGACGCCCGCCCTAAGAAGGTAAAACGCCTCTTACAAAAAGCGACAGACATCGTTGTCAACGGACGCAGCACTCCAGGAGTCAATCAGTCGAACGATACTGGATACTGGGATCACCTCAAATGGATGGACGAATCCGAATACGAAGAAAAGCACAGCAACGTGAATTGAGTTTTGAAATAACTGAGGGCGCTGGCAATAGCGTCCTTTTTACTGAAAGATCTCCGTCAACTTTTACCATTCCCCCCAGGGCACTCATCCCCCACAGTTATTTCAAAACCGTGGCAAATGCTTTTCGTTCGGGATCGTAGCAAGAAACAGCACTCACTCTGAGTGCCTGTGCCTTTCGTGAAAAACCGCATCACCAACTGCGCTGCATAAAAAAGTAACCGTATTTTGGCAACGTATCACCTTGTTCTAAAACTCCCCCTCTTCCTACTCCGACAAGTTCATAATGGGGGCGATTTTTTAACTCGGGTTAACGACTATCAAACTTAACTTTGGCAGTAGGCCGAGCAATGAAGTTCAAAGAGTATAAAGCGATTCGTGATGCGGTATCCGCAGCCACCTACAATCGAGCAATCACTTTGAACCAATTTCATAGAACCCCCTCCAGAACCAAGTAAAAAGTTACCCCCTAATCCATCGTTAAAATATAGTAAATAAGCTGCCCTCTATTGATAAAATAGCCATACTAAACGAATGATTCCTTCGATAAAAGAAAACCCTTTCTTTTTATTTGATAAACACGGATATGTTTCCAATTTTTTATGGATAATATTTCGTTTAAAACGATCAACAAACAGGAACTAATACCCCCACAATAATGAGTATGATTAAAAAAACTATTTTCATTCTAGTTACATCGATCTTAACACCATTTGCACTCACAGGCGAACACCACGAAGAAAAATTACCAGTAACTGCTGAAGAGCAAAGTCAGCTTACTCCTGACAATGTCCTTTCAGATCTCATTGCTGGCAATGAGAGATTTGTGGAAGGTCATTTACCGAAGTACGATGTAGCCTCTAACCGAGAGGCAGCCGTAAGCGGTCAATTTCCTAAAGCATACGTTCTCTCATGCGTCGATTCTAGAGTACCTGTAGAGCATGTGTTCAATCAAGGACTTGGAGATATTTTTGTTGGCCGTGTTGCTGGCAATGTAGAAAACGTTGATCAGCTCGGCTCAATAGAGTATGCGACGAAGTACGCTGGCGTGAAACTCGTGATTGTTCTAGGACACGAGTCATGCGGGGCTGTCAAAGGAACAATTGCCGGAGTCGAAGATGGCAACCTTTCACTATTGTTGGAAAAAATAAGTCCTGCGGTAGCGATGACCACGAATCATTCACATCATGATTCAAATACGAAGAACAAAGCCTATGTTAAAGACGTTGTAACGAATAACGTCATCAAAACGGTCAAAGATATTAGAGCACGCAGCTCTATTCTATCAGGGCTTGAAGCCGAAGGAAAAATAAAGATCGTAGGTGCAGTGTATTCCTTGGAAACAGGACAGGTCAAAATACTATAGTTAATTTTCAACTACATAAAACAAACAAGCGGCTTTCACTAAATTGAAGCCGCTTTTTTAGTGCCCTCGTGATTACAGAACAAAGCCCAAGTTAGAAAATCTCCTAACTCCATTGCTCAAGTCATCAAAAGCCACCTTCATCTGTATCCAAGCTTCACCAATAGCCACATAAACTTCAGCCCCAATTATTCGACTTGTTGTCTAAAACTACATTTCCAACAACTCTCAAACCACACTATCTAAGATAGCATTATGAATAGCCCCAAAAATAGCGAGAGCTCATTGAGCATTCACTATCTAATAATTGAATACCGATTTCTTAAAATGAGGTGCCCAATCAGTCGGACAGTGCACCATTGATTTCGCGAACTGGGTATTCTTCAGCAAACCCAACAACCTTATCCAAGGTAGCATTGCGCGAGCTAAACGCCAACAAAGCATCACCAGCTAGACCTAAGGTAATGGTCGTTTCACTTCCCTGAGCTATGGCAGAGCCTTTGCAGCCTCCAATGCGGACAGGCTCTCCCTGCATCAAACCCATCTTTGCTATATTCCCTAAACCTTGCATGAAGCCACCATCGCTATCAGCGGTCTGACGAGTTAAAGTTACTTTGATCGTCACGCCATCGAAAGTATAAGTTCGTTCAGTCACCGACATTCCCATCATCTTATTTTTAGTAACCTCGCCGCCAACGAAATCTCCTACTTCATCGATCATATGGTTATCGATCTCGCCTTGCTTGGCCTTGTCTATAAGATCCAAGCCCCAGCGAACCTCCGCAGAGCCATCGTCCAAATTTCCAGCTTCTATTAACTCGATGCCTTCTTTGAGGGATTTAACCGCTTTTTCGATCGTTTCTTCACGGTTGCTGGCAGCAAGAGAAGTTGAAAGCGCTAGAGTGCAAATAAGTGCGGAGTGGATTAATTTCATTGGAAGTGTAGGTTTTATGGTTACAAGAATTCCTTCCTAAAATCACAGTCTTCATTCGAAATGTCAACCGAGCTGTGGTCGAGTTTTCGCCGTCAACCGATAATTCATTTCAGAGGAAAACAATCGGAAGTTCACCAGGTTAAAGCTTCGTACATATCCAGTATTTTTAAAATCATAAAAATACAATGCTTGCTAGAAACGGCAACGTGCAATCAATATATTCAAATTCATAATTTGCCCTTAATGATTCGACATACCCTCATCCTTTTATTTCTGATAACGACATCTCTTACTTCAGTCGCCGAGGACCTTATAACCCCCTCAATCGTCGGGGGAAGACAGGCAAATCTCGGAGACTACCCTTGGGTCGTCGCTTTAATTAGAAGCGATAATGGATCAATTAGCGAAGGGCATTTCTGTGGAGGCACACTGATACACCCTCAATGGATTCTCACCGCCGCCCATTGTGTTTCAGATTACTCAACCGACACCTTCGAAGTCGTTATAAGCAACGGGGACCTTGATGGTGAAGTCTTTTTATATGAACCCGCAGCCGTATTCATTCATCCAGAAGCCCATATTAAGCGCTTTATCCGAGGCTGCGACCTCGCATTGATTCGATTAGTAAATCCAATCGAAAATGTCACACCAATACCGATTCACAGGGCTGTCTCCATCCTCACACCCGGACGAGAGACAAAGACGCTCGGGTGGGGACAAACCGAATACAATCCTGATGAGGATACGAGTCCATCAATCTTAAGAGAAATAGACAGTGCATTGGTCGAAATCGAAGAATACTCCGATAATCACCCTGCTCGAGACTATTTCATAAAAACCGACGAAAACTACCCTATTGGGGGTATCGGAGCAGGAGACAGCGGCGGCCCCCTACTCATTAGGCAAGAGAACAATGGACCGTGGGCAGTTGCCGGCGTTAATAGCTTTTCACTCTTCGCCGCTGGCGAAAATCTCGATCGCTCCTTCTATACCAACGTACCGGTAGCGAGTGAGTGGATCGACTCTATGATCACACCGAAATATTCGGAAAGACCTGCCGTATCACCGCAGGACAGGTTTGTGTACGACTTACAAATTGATGGTGAACAAAAAATAGGATACAAAATCTGGCCATTTGCAAACGGCCCTACTGAAGATTTGAGATGGTTTAACGGTTTAGAGTTTGCCCCCCCAATCTCTTTCGCTCTCTATCAATCGGAATTAAGCCCCTCGCGGTTTAACTATCTAAAAAGCGGAGACGATGATTTTACAATAATCTACGTGCCGAAACTATTCGATTCTCCCCACACGACCCCAGGGGTTGATGACGCTTTCATTTTAGAGCTTAGCAATAAAGCAACACTTACATATGGCAACGCTGCTCTTCCTTTCAGACCGTTCGATCGTTATAGAAGTATAGAAATCTCATCTCCATTTTCTTATAAACGAGAACAAGCAATTTTTCGGCTCGAAGGCCTTCAAGCAAATACCGAGTATACATTGAAAGAAGATTACTTAAATTTCTTTGAAACTAGCCAAGGTGAATTCATTCCTTTAGAATCATCCTACTCCCCTACTAGAGAGGCCAACGAGTACCGTTTCATTGCCGATGAAGAAAAGGAGTATTGGATACAGGTTAACTTATTTCGCCCCAATTATGATTTAGGCATCTTACCGGGTGATCTTATTATGCTTGAAGACACCGGAAAAGCCACAGGGACACTTAGCGAAAGCTCTCATCGATTTCGTGGGGAGCAAACTCGTGCTGCGTTGATTGAATATCAAGGCGTAGCGAACAATGAACTACGACTATCTGTTTTTTCAGAATTTGATGCAGAAATATCGCTTATTAACAAAAATAACAATGCACTAGTCGGTTACCTCGATTCTGAAGCAGAAAACGCTACGGAGAAATTTATAGTTTCTGCAGACAGCTTGAGAGAAAGCGTAATCGCAATCCACAATTTTGACAAAGACACCTTCGGCGCTTTCAACGCGAGTGTGACTCCACACGTCAATGCACCGCTTGAGTTCAATATCAAACAACAACGAGCAATAAGCCTACACGATGAAAGCTCATACAATAGCTCACTCGGAAGAGAAGTTTACTATGAAAGATTAGCCATCACGAGCCGCTCAACCGACAACTTTATTAAACTTTCAGTCGACGCTCTACAATTTGAACCATATGTTGCAATATTCCAGGATGGAGAGTTTCTAGAAGTGCGTAACGGAGGACGCAGTATTGATTACGAATTTCCTTCGCAGCCGGATTCTGAATACGGTTTCTTAGTCTACGATTTCGACAGTCCGCAAAATGCAAACTTCAAGATAGTTGTCACGGGATCCGAGGTTCAAACCACAGCTAACGACAATCCGCCTATCGAAACTTCGAGCAAAAAAAGTGACCCACACATCCGATTCACGACACCTCGCTCAAGCCAAGCCCGAGCCCAATTCTTACGAGACCTTTTCTCCCCATCAGGCAATCACCTTTCTAATCATTAGACTGAGACAGGCCCAGACCAAAATGCGTATTCCGCCCCCCTTCTCACATCAAAAATATCGCTTTACCCCGCACCCCAGTAAGAAGCGTAATCCATGACTTTCGGCACATGCGCAAAGGTCAAAACTAGAGTACCTTGTCATGATGACTACACCGGAGGAAACAACACGTTCAAAGGATTTGCCAATACAGCCTCTACTCAATCGAAAGAGAATAGAAAAATGGTGGGATTGGCTGTGCTATTTCGTTTGCGGTAGCTGCATTGTCCTCACTCCCTTACAAGGCATTCGCAGTCCTAACTGGCTCGTCGAACTAGTAATTTACTCAATCGCCGTAATCTCCTTCACTCTCTTGTGGTTATACTATGGGCGATTGACAGAAACACAGGCAGAGGCGAGCCAAGAAGAAAGCGCAACACTCCTCAACTCCTGGGGAAGCCCTCGCGAGCTAGTCGTGCTTCTGGTAGGAATCGCCCCGCTTACCTACATCGTAATTTTTTACAGCATAACCCGATTTGATTATTTTGGCTTTAATCATGTATTGCTCTTTGTCCTAGCGGCCTTGTCTACCTACGCCATGCCATCCTGGGCCGTTGCCGCAACAATTGGAGTCGAACTACTTTTGTTTCAGCTACTCGCTGTTGGCTTCATGGATCGAGGATTGCGCATAGATGAGGCTCTTGGTCTTGGCTCCGGAATAGCCTTCACTTGCATCCTATCCTATTCTCTAAGAAATGAAGCCCGAGCCCGCAGTCTGGTAGAGCGATTAGCCGGCGATCTGGAAGAAGCTAACAATCGCCTGCGCCACTATAGTGTCAAAATTGAAGACCTCGCTAGCACAGAAGAACGAAACCGCATAGCCCGCGATTACCACGACACAATCGGTCATTGCCTCACAGTCGTAAATGTTCAGTTGGAAGCGGCAGACGCTCTATTCGAGAAAAACCCCGCGAAAGCTCGGTCATTCATGCGAAAGGCTCGAGAACTGACTCAAAAAGGGTTACAAAGTGTGCGCTCCTCCGTCTCCTCCATGAGAAAATCGCCACTGGATGGGACAACACTCATTGAAGCATTGAATAATCTAACTGAGCAAATGCGGCAATCCAACATTCCCTGCCATTTCAAACTCTCTGGGCATGAACGAACACTCGAACAAGCAACAGCTCTCGCCTTATTTCGCACAGCCCAAGAAGCCTTTACCAATATTCATAAATACGCTGAAGCGAGCGCTGTAGAAATTGAATTAGACTTCAGCAATACGCAGCAAATTAGGCTCGTCATTAACGACGATGGGCTCGGTTGCGAAAACCCAATAGATGGATACGGTTTAATCGGCATTCGGGAACGTATTCATTTTTTAAAAGGTCGGGTGATAATTGAGACCGAAAAGAATAAAGGGTTTACGATCGAAACAATAATCCCCATTTTATGAGCGATCGAATACGTTTAATGTTAGTGGACGATCAAGCCCTCTTTCGCGAAGGTATTAAAGCCTTACTCGAGCTAGAAGAACAACTTGATATCGTCGCAGAAGTCGGAAATGGCAGAGAAGCCTTGAACGCCATAGAATACAGTCGGCCCAACGTCATATTGATGGATCTTGATATGCCAGTTATGAATGGCATCGCAGCAATTAAAGAAATCAAGCAAGTTGACCAGTCGATTCAAATTCTAGCTCTCACCACCTTCGACGAAGACGAACGCATATTTGACGCTCTCAACGCGGGCGCCTCTGGTTATGTGCTAAAAGATACCCCCTCATCGCGTTTAGTGGAAGCAATCAAGACCATACATTCCGGAGAATCCTTCTTGCAGCCCTCTATCGCATCCAAAGTAGTCGCAGAGCTCAGCCGCCTTTCAAACCCAAGCAAACCTCGAGCAAAGCCGCTTATAGAGCCCCTTTCCTCGCGCGAAGAAGAAGTCCTTAGATGGCTAGCTCAAGGAATGAGCAATAAGGAAATCGCCGCCCAACTGGACTTAGCCGAAGGCACCGTGAAAAACCATATCTCCAATATCCTAGGCAAGATGGGCGCACTGGACCGAACCCAAGCAGCACTAAAAGCTCGAGAGCTAGGCTTCCTCTAAGCCTTCGTTTTTCATCATCCAAACCGTGACGGTCACGGTGACTTCTGGCACATGACACGCAAGCGCAAGAGCGCTAGTCTAGGAGGATGAATTCACAACAAAAAATCACCCCCTCATCAACAAGCCAACGCAGGTGGTCATGGCTATGGCTGGCACTAGGCGCATTAGGAACTGGCCTCTGTTCCGGTAAATACACTCTCATTGTCGGCCCATGGTTGCTAGGGATTTTTCTACTACGATTCGTAATTATTCAGCGCCCATGGATTCGCTGGGGAGCGTTTGTTGGCACTGTCTCAGTCGCCTTTTTCATAAGTCAATTGAACTTTAATCCACTTCCGATAAAAATCTTTTCAGTATCCTCATTGATAAATGGATTACTCATGTATTTGCCATTTTTCCTGCACGTAAAACTGTCTCACCGCTTACCCACACTCTTCTCTACGTTAGTATTTCCCTCTGCTACGGTAGCTCTCGAGCTATTATTTTCCGCAGGACCATTTGGAAGTTGGGGATCATTCGCTTATACGCAGTATGCCAATTTGCCCTTCGTCCAACTAGCCTCCATCACAGGGATTTGGGGCATCACATTCCTAATCACCTGGAGCACATCCGTTATAAACCTACTTTGGGAACACGATTGGAAAACACCGACCCTGCGCCCAACCCTCATGGCCCTAGGTTTATCACTCGCCTCCGTGCACGTATACGGGATCGTCCAACTAACGATTACTCCGAAGAATGGGGAAGAAATACGAATATCTGGGGTCGCTCGATCGAAGTCAGAAGACAAACCCCAACGCAAAGCACTCCGTAGCTGGAGGGCGCTCGATGAAAAAAGCGAAGCCGAACGCGAAGAAATTTGGCAAGAGCAAAACAATTCATACAACACTCTTTTCGAACGTAGTCACGCCGAGGCACTTGCCGGATCAAAAATCATCGTTTGGAATGAATGGGCCGCCTTGGTATCCAAAGAATATGAACAGCGATTAATCAAACGCGGCGCAGAGTTCGCCAAAAAGCATAGCATCTACCTAGGCATGGGTATCGCGAACATTCTGCCACAAAATAAATTACTTCTAGAAAATAAGCTCGTCCTAATCAGTCCATCAGGAGAAATCGCTTCAGAATATTTGAAAACCAAAATTGTCCCGGGCGAGCCTTGCGTAGCAGGAACGGAAGGACTCCAATACTCGGATACTGAGTTTGGGAGAATTTCCTCATCCGTCTGCTTTGACAACGATTTCCAAGATCTCATCCGCAACGCAGGAGCCAACCAAACGAACTTACACTTAGCCCCGAGTAACGACTGGTTGGAAATTCAATCCGAACACAACATCATGGCGGCTTTCCGCGCCATCGAAAACGGTTTTACAGTTCTCCGTCCAACTTCAAATGGTATCTCATCCATAATAGATCCGAACGGAAGAGTTAAGAACCAAGCAAGTGCCTTCGATCACGAATGGCCAACCACAAGCGCAATAGTATCCCTTGCTCGTAAATCCACTTTATATTCAAAATATGGCGACTGGTTCTCTTATGTTTCAGTCGCCATGATTATTGCCTTAACAGCGATTGCTCTTCTGAAAAAGAAGCATCGATGGAATTCTGTTAACGACATCTAAGACAGTCAACACTTACCACTTATAGCGTGCCGTTACCGTATAGTTGCGTGGATCTCCATAAGCTTCATTCGCACCCCAATAATAATGATCTCCGATAGTACGATAATACGTTTTATCGAGAACGTTATTAATATTGGCTTGGATCGTAATATTATCCGTCGCTTTAAAATCAACCATCATTCCCAAAAGACCATATCCTGATTGTTCGTTGCGGACCACTGCATCCCCGATATCAATATCATAGTAAAATTCGCTCTGATAACTATAGCTCGCACCAACTCTCCATTTACCTGATTCGCCTGGCAGCGTATAGCTCGTATTGAGCTTAAACAGATGTTCAGGAAGCCCTGTATCAAACTGCTCTCCTACATTGGAAGGATTTGCGTCTTTCCTGTATTCAGTTCTTGTATAAGTATAACCAAATCCAAGCTGCCAATCCTGTGTAATGGCACCCTGTATTTCGAAATCGATCCCACTACTGCGAACGAGACCAGTCGCCTCAAAACTAGTGTGATCAGGATAGTATGGACTCAGTGTTTGGTCAGCAATTTGCTGAGCTCGATTTGTTTGGTCTACTTGAAACAGAGCAATACTTCCATTGAGAGTACCGTCGTAATAGGCCCCTTTTAAACCAATCTCATAATTTTCGCCTACAATCGGTACCAATGTCTGACGGTTCAAATCCTGTTCTTGCTGCGGAGTGAAAATATCCGTGTAACTTGCATAGACAGAATAAGTAGTATTCAGATCATAGATCAAACCACCGTAAATCGTAGGATTGCCATCCTCTTTCGTTTGCGACCATCTCCCGATATTTTCATACCAATCGAAACGGATTCCCGTAATCGCCTTCAGAGAATTCGACAAGTTAAACTGAGACACTCCGTACAAGCTGTTCTGAATAATGCTTCCCTCTTCGGTAAAGCGACCAGGGTGATCGAGCCCTAAAGCCGGCTTCGGAATCGAATCAGCCTGCCAAGTAAACAGATCAACACCTTCGGTAAGCAATCCAGTCCTGCTCCCATAAAATTGAATGCTGTCTCTATTTTCATCATTTACAGTGCCTCCTAAAACCACCTTGTGACTACGCCCAAACAGCTCGAAATTGCCGGAAAAATGCGCATCGAAACCGACTTGATCAAAGTCGTTTACCCCTGACCAATAACCGTGCGAAAAGCCATCGACTTCCGAACTCGGACGCAACCAGGTCCCCAATACATCCGTATACGTTTCAACATACTTCCCGTTAAAATGAAAGCTCCAGTCATCCGAAAAATTGTGATCAAACGATACAAAAAACGTATCCATATTTTGATCAAGAAACTCCCAGTCAGCTCCCACAAATGTCGAGCGAGGCAGATCCAAGTGAGTCCCAGTCGTCACAGAAAGAGGCATTCCTCCCCAAACGAAATTCGTATCGCTCTCGAAATGCGAAAAGCCAAAATTCAAGAGAGAATTATCCGAAAGGTCGATATCGAGCGTCGCATAAAACAATTGGCTATTCTCTTTTTCAAAGTCACGAAAACTCTCTCCATCCTGCACGTAAGCAACCACGCGCCCTCTAATAGTTCCATCCTGGTTAAGCGCCCCGCTGACATCTCCTGTTAAGCTGAGATCGTTCCACGAACCAATATTCGTAGAAACTTCCGCGCGAAAATCCACCGTTGGACGTTTTCTCAATAGATTTATGGCAGCGGAAGGATTTCCCGCTCCTTGCGTCAATCCTGTAGAGCCACGTACAACTTCAACCCTGTCGTACATAGATAGATTCGCCAGTGGACTCGGAATATAACTGTCAAACGCGGTTGGAATCCCGTCTTCAATTATATTATCAATCATAAAACCACGGGCATAAAAAGTTGGACGCCCAACACCATAGCTATTCATCGATAGACCGGGAGCATTTGTGACAACATCCAATATATCGACCATCGCTTGGTCATCCATACGCTGCCGCGTCATAACAGTGATCGCTTGCGGCGTTTCGCGCGGAGAAAGGTTCAGCTTCGTCGCGGTCGCCATAGACGGGGTTGTATAAGATCCACTGCCTTCTGTCTGTCCAGGTCTTTGCATCCTATTTCCTTTTAGCTTCACAGGAGCTAGATTGATAACATCCTCCTCGCTTTCTAAAATTTTCGTCACCGACAGCATTCTGCCGTTGATGCGATATTGGAGCCCGGTACCGTCCAATAATATGTCCAGAGCATCATGCAAACTCATCGATCCCTGAACACCCGATGTGTCTTTTCCAGCGACATCTGCCGTATCCACAGATACCTGCAACCCGGACTGCATTCCAAATTCCAACAAGGCCTCGCCAAGAGACTGAGCTGCTATATTAAAATCATACTTAACGACCTCAATAATATCACTCTCTGGCAATGGTTCTGGCATTGCTTGAGCAAAGGCAGGCATTGTCGTCATCAAACCAATGCACGTCAACGCAGCTAAAGAACAACGCTTAGGGGAGTCTTCTTTTAAGAATATATTCATAGTTTTCCAAGCTAGCGACGAATCAAATCCAATTTTTTCCAGCAATATTTTTAAAAAAATTAAAGCTTTTGGAAAAGGTTCCCTCCCTTGGTAAGAGTCTTCTCGCCAACGCAGCTATTTAGCTGCCTATCTGGCAAAAACTCTGCTGGCCAGAGCAGGAGTCTACTTCTCGCTAACTCGCAGCACCCAAGGAGTCATTGCGCTTACACGCGCGCCATGTGAAGCAGCAAGATCTCTCAGCGTTTCTTCGGGCGTATCCAAACGATACAACCCCGTAACCCGCCGCTGGGCAAAGCTGCCTGGAATCACAATTGCGCCACTGTGATAATCTCGAAGAGCATCAACGATATCAGCTATTGGAACGTCGCGAGCAATTAGCTCGCCCTGACGCCATAGCCCGATTTCATGAGGCGAAACTTCGCTACGCACGGTGATACCTCCCTTAACGACAGCCAATTTCTGACCCTTTGTTAAAATTTCTGTGTCAAATAAGTCAGAGCTATCGCCCTCAACTTTAACGCGACCATAAGCCACACACACCACTGGGCCTTCCTCCGATCGATGCACATTAAAAGAGGTCCCCAATACCGTCACTCGAGCGCCATCCACATCGACAATAAAAGGGCGATCCGGGTCCGTACTCACCTCAAAAAAAGCGTCGCCTTTTAAAAGCCGAACTTGACGTTCGTTCATGGAAAAATCAACCGCGATCGCACTCTCAGGAGCAAGATAAACTCGGCTACCATCCTCTAAATCGATCGTTCGCTGCTCAGCGGTTTCCGTTATAAAATCCGCAGATAAGCGTAGCTTTAGAGATGGAAAAAGCACCAGCGCGACACAAGCTGCCAATGCCAATACGGGTATCATATTTCGGATACAAAATAGATTTTTCTTCTCAGTGTTAGTCCGAAGCTCGTCTTGATTTGTCGAGGTCTCCCCCATCGAATCCAATTTCCGCTGCGGCCAAAGAGCTTCCGTCGTCGGCTTTACTTCCGCTATGCGAGCATACACAAACTCCGTTCGAGCCCACGCCTCGGCATTGATCGCACTCGCGGAGAGCCATGCCTCAAAACGCTCTTGCTGGCTAAGATCGTTTGGGCTTTCTGAGAGCGCAATGACCCAATTTGCCGCCTCATCTTCAGCTATATCATACTCGTTCGACATCTACTCTCTACCGTAAAGGGAAGCGTTCTACGATCTCCCACGATGTAAGCTTCCTATCTAAAGGACGACTCAACAACTTTTTTTTCCAGCATTTTTTCGAATTTAAATTCATCGTAGTAGTGGCACTCAAAAACCAGCCTCACGGGCACTCCTTTGGCAATGCTTGATTCCTTCCTTGACCAAGAGATGAGCCATAGAGGACGAGATGTCCAAATGTTCGGCAATTTCTTTTAACTTAAACCCACCCAAACGATGCATCTCCAATGCCATACGCGTACGCTCGGGAAGCTCTCCCAAAACCTTCTGTAACGCATCGTTGGTTTCAGCAGACGATTGCGGAGATGGAAAATTCACCGCCATTTTATTGACTTGGTTATCTACGTCATTCGGGAATAACTGAGACTCAAAGCCACTCCTTCGCTTGAAATCCAAAGCCAAATTACGAACGATACGATAGAAATAGGCAACCGGATTAACCGGAGTCTCCAATGCCATAACCTCATCAAAACGAATGTACGCTTCTTGCACAATATCCTCAGCCTGGATACTATCGCTAGCAATGCTACTGGCATAATTCACCAGGGCCTTGCGATGCGCAATATAAAGGGCGAGCGTTTTAGAGTTACAATTCACTTACTGCATTTAACAGTCTATTGCCCCTCGCATGAGCGACTGGCTAAAGTTGAGGGAATCGCACAACCATATTCTAGGTTACACAAACACGCCACCTGACATCCCTCAAAAAAATTCAGTCCCTCGCAATAACAAGGGAGTATTTCGTCTACGATTTTACTGGAGGAAGATAGTTTCACAATAAGGCAGCTTTAATACTAGCGATTAAAATGAAAGCTCTCTACCCCAAGCCGGATTATGAACACCCCAAGAAGGATATTCTGGTTAATCCAATAGAAGATTCAAGCAACAGCGCTACATGCCAAAACTAGCTTCCTGCCTCAGAAAGAAGTTCATTCGCTGAAAGCAACTAATCAACGCCTACCTATCGTAGCTCGGGATTTGCGTAAGATTCGGCTCAACAAATTCCTTGCGAGCTTTCTCAGAAAAAAGAACCTCAGCCGAATAGTGGCTTAACATAATTTCCGCATCAAGCATCTCAGGATGTGCATCGATCAATTCATCGGCAGAGCTCGAACTCCCGCTTTGATTCATAAAATGGTAGACAGCGAAAATCCATGACTTTGTTAAAGTCTCATGGTATTTGGAAGGATCTACTCCATTGTGTTGGAGCAATCGGCTCAGTGCTCTACGCATCTGTTCGACCGAATACTCCGAATCACTGATGGACAGGTAAACGTAGGCCAAACGCAAATGCGCTCGGTGGTTAAACGCAGCAATTGGGTATTCACACGACTCAACCAACCTCTTGAATTCCAAATCTTTTTCCGAATGAGTCCATTTCATTTTTTCCAAACTGATTTTTAAGCCGAAGGCACGAATAGGATATTCTAGATGTATCCATTGTTTCGGATACTATTCAAACCTAAAAGTCGCTCACCCTCCCAAATGCTTGCTGAAGAATTTCACGATAACATCGTAGGCATCTCTGGATTCCGGGATCTCGGCATTGTTTAGGAAAACATGCCCCATCCCCTCCCACACGTGAAGATCGGTCTCCACGCCCAATTTCACCAATTCAGCATGCATGTGCACAATAGAGCTGAGATGAAAATCGCGTGTCGAGCCTACCAAAAGCGATGGCGGAAATCGGGACAATATACTCTCGGAATTCTGGGGAACCAAGAGCGGGTCTTCGAAATCCGGCGAGCTCGTATAATAGGGCTCAAAGACATCAAAGGGAGCAATGCCCTCGTATCCCAAAATTGCTGACACCATGTACATTGAATCGGATTTTGGCCGAGGCTCTGCCGCTGCCATACAAATCATCCCAACCGCGCCAGGCAAAGGTAGCCCCTCATTCAGTAACCATGCGACAGACTGGGCCGTTAGAGCTCCTCCTCCCGCAACACCATAGATGCCGATATTTTCGGGCTTATGCGTCTTCAGCAATGCCCTGTAAACAATCGCAACATCTTCGCTGGCTGCAGGAAATTGGTGATCAGGTCCCTGCCGGTAATCTACGCTAACAACTTTGATTCCTCCGAGCGAAGCGATGGGGATTGACTCTAGATGACTGGCCGTACGCGATCCGTAAAAGAAGGCACCTGAATGAAGATTAATCAAAACACGATCGCGATTCTCTTCCCTGATGCCATCCGCCGGAACGAAGACTTCTGTATACACCCCGTCGATCATTTCCACCTCCATACTCACATCGTAGCGCTCTTGCATGTCGATATACTTCCGAGTCTGGTAAAACAATAATCGAGAGCATTGCCTCGCAGCATCAATCTGTTCCTTCGTTGGATTCTCGGGAAGCGAGCACTCAGACCACCGGGCGGATTCGATCTTCTCCGCCTCCCTTTGCCTCTTCAGCGCCGCACGTGTCTCGTCACTTAAGAATACTGATTCAGGCAAGACGTACGCCGGAACGTGAACAAGCCCATCGTCTTCAGCCGTACCTTCTTGAGCGAACCCAACTAGGTTAAAACATGCGAAAAAAGCAATCAACAGAAGGAGCCATATTTTATCTACACTGTACTTCATATAATCGGGGTTAAAATGTATTCATATTTAGATAACTAAGATTCGTCCGCATAGCTCACCTTCAACGGATTGCATAATCGTTCGCGGTAGTATTCAATTTGGCCTGCCAAATCATTCTCATCCACTTTGAAAACGATGTAGGCAGTGGTCTCTCGGTACCTACTTCCCTTGGGCACATACAGGCTTTTGCCATAAATCAGTTTTCGATCCCAATACCTGCCATCATTCTTCGTAGTGGTGATACTCGTGTATTTTCCTTGAGTAGGCGATTCCCCTCCGGCCCTATTTCGATTATCGTAGCTTACTCGAATTGAGCCAAACGCATAGGACTCATTTTTGTTATAGAAATACAACCAAGGCGCATCATAGGCAATTGGTTCCTTCTCTAGAGCCTCTGAAGACGCATCATCATAAAGCGGCAAATCAACGACTTCCCCATCTGGTCTAGGGAACACAACATGCGTGAACAACCGATCCATGGTCATTTCATCATTCCTCAATAGCTCCAATTCCGAGTCCTCTCGAAACGCCATTTCACTTGAAAACACAAAAAAAGGAAGTCCTGCGTAAAAACGATATTCACCTCTCAAGGCTATTTCCTCATACCCCGGAACCCATCCAGATTTGGACAAAGCGACACGCAAAGGCCCTTTCGAAATGGAAAGCGATTCAATGGAAGTCATATGAGCCATTGTTTTGTAATCATAATCTTCCCTTTTAAAATTCGGCGACCAATGAATTTTAAGCTTCGGGTCATTCCTCGCCAACCGTATATCTCCAAATTCCTTCAACACAAGATTCCCCAAATGCCCCGCCACTAAACGTTCATCATTAACCCCAACGTATCCAGAAAAGTCTGCCAAAATAGACTTATTCTCAACAACCAAGTCCAGCTCGCTCCCCGAGGTTTCCAAATCAGAGTTCGCCTCCAAGGCCTGACCCTTTTTCTTCAGCAAATACTCCTTGCTCTCCAGAGCCCCAATCGAAACTGGAAACACTAACTTCAGCCCCCCAGAATTTTTTTCATCCGTTTCGATTATTTGCGTCGGGATGCTCGTATTGTTTTCGCCGAAAACAGAGACGCTGCATCTACTTCCACAATCACGCCAGCTAAGTGGCAAATCGACTTCTAGGTATTCAAGGTCCCTGCTCAAACCTGCAGTTTCCTCAACCTTGATTTTGAGCGTCTCTAATTCCTCCGCGTAACCAGAGCTCAAGATCAAGAAACCTGCGAGAGAGACCATAAAGCGCTTCCAGATTTGGACGCGTTGATTTTTTGGAATATTGTCCATTCTAAATGTATTCAATTTCTAGTTTTCCAATCGAAAGCCCTACCGTCTTCATAAAGCGACCCTTCAACGCCGATGAATTTCTAGCCCCCTCCCCAGAAATTCGCCAAAGACCTAGTCTGCCCTAGGGAGCCATTGTTCCAAAGGACAGCCCAATAAAGCACGTTTACATAATACTCAAACCTATGACTCCCAAACGAGATGCTTTTTCATTCCCAGTTCGATATCTTCGTAAAAGTAAAAACGCCTTGGCTGGGATCCTCAGGATCAAAAGGCTCAATCAGTGAGAAATAGTGTCCGCAGACGTCACTCTGCGGAACCTTCAACGCAGCGTTTTCCGAGTCTTCTTTGCTTTCCCAATAAATAAGATCCGCCCACTTGCCATTTTCATCCCTCAGCAACTCTCTTTTTATAAACCCCTCTTGCAGTGACAAAAAGCCCTCCTGGAGTTTCTCGGATGCTTCTAACAAAGCTCCTTCACGGACATCTTCGAGAGTATGAAAAGGCACGAATTGAACAAACTCTTTGCTCTCTTCCGAATTTGCAATGCTCGCCGTTGATGAAAATAGCACGATCAGCCCAGTTAAAAATAAGTTTCTTATCATTTTTTCTATCCTAAAATTTGAATGTAATCGAAATTATTGATTTAGTTGTACGTCTCTAAAGATGGATACACTTGTATTTGAGAGTCATCCATTTCCTCCATGTCCATCACTGCAAAAAAAGCATGACACACAGTAGAGACTTTCTCTTTCTCAATCACCTCTTCCATCTCCTTAGCACTTCTAAATTGGACGATATCAAGGTATCTACCTTCTCCCGTACGCACTAGTTCACGTCGCATCACACCTTTTTCGTGCGCTGCAAATTCCTTTTGGAACACCTCGGATGCTGCAAGCAAGTCAGCTTCCGTCTTCCCTTTTGCCAACTTAATTGGCGCGAGCACTGTAATCGTTTCGTTCATAATTGTCTTCTTTGCAATTTGGTTCGGCAAAACAATACCGGTAATCATGCCATTATGTGGCATATTTGATACCGCTCTCAAAACTTTCCAAGACAAGCGCCAAACGAACGTATCGAATACCACTCAACACAAAATGCTCGCAACACGGCTCCCCCCAGCGTACTCGCCTGGCAAAGACAAAATTCTAAACCGATTTACTTCGGCTGTTTTTCGATAAATTGTTTTCGCTTTCGGAATACCCCTTTGTTTCCAAGCTTAAGAAGGCGCTTGAATTTAGGGCACTCTAAATGACTCCGAGCCTTGCAAACAGACGCGTGACGGAGGCCGTCGCGAACAGCCGAGAGTTGCTGAATCTTCTGATCCAACTCATCTGCTTTCTCCGAAAGCAATTTTCTATCAATATTCGAGCCTGAGGGACTGAGCATACCTGCGATTTCATCAAGCGAGAAACGCGCGATCTGTCCCAAGGAAATCAATGCCAGTCGCTCAACGACATTGGCGTCGAAAAGCCGGCGCAAACCATTGCGGCCCACCGATTGGATTAGTCCTTTTTCCTCGTAATAGCGCAAAGTCGAGACCGGAAGATTCGACATTTTCGAGACTTTCCCAATATCCATAATTTCGTGTGGCTTCATTTTCTTCTTTACCTCAAGTTAACTTGAACTCGTATCATCCAATCTACAACCACTCTACTTGGATTTTGAAGAACACAAGGATTTATTATGGATACGCGTTTTTGGCAGGATAAATGGGAAAGAAATGAAATAGCTTTTCACGAAAAAGAAGGCTCCTTATTATTGCTTAGGCATTTTGGAAAACTGAACCTTCAGCAGCAAAGCCGCATCTTTTTGCCTTTATGTGGTAAAACGAAAGATATCGCATGGCTACTTTCCAAAGGGCATAAAGTCGTTGGCGTCGAGCTAAGCGAGCTCGCAATCTCCCAGTTATTCCAAGATTTGAAAATCGAAGCCACGATAAGCAAACACGACAAACTGACGCATTACAGTGCAAAGCATATCGATATATTCGTCGGCGACATTTTTGATCTATCCGAAGAAATTCTTGGCCCCGTTGACGCTATCTTCGATAGAGGAGCCCTCGTCGCCCTGCCAAGTGAAACGCGTGTACGTTACACTCGACTTCTGAATGAACTTACAAAGGTCGCTCCACAATTACTGATAACCCTAGAGTACGAAGAAGGCCTAATCCAAGGCCCTCCCTTTTCGATAGGTCAAAAGGAAATCGAACAGCACTACGACTGGACACACGATATCATGCTTGTAGAGCGTGCAACAATCAACAATCTACGCGGACAAGTCGAAGCGACCGAGACTGCGTGGCTACTTCGCTAAACGAACAAAATCGATGAATAAAATATCCAAAAACACCCAGCTGTTTTTCCAATGAAGCGCACCTCAACCGTAGGCAGACTTCAACGACTAGATTTTCTAAAAGCTCGTCTCAATTCGGGTGATCCAACGACCATTAACGATTTGGCTAATGAACTCGACGTGAGCGTCAGAACCATTAACCGCGACATCAATGTGCTTAGAGATCAAGGAGAGCCAATTGAAACAGAGAGAGGAAAAGGAGGAGGCATACGCCTACCAGTCTGTTGGGGGGTCGGGAGAGCAAGCTTCAGCTACGCAGAAGCCGTAGACTTACTCATAACTCTGGCAATTGCCGAACAAATGAGGTCGAGCTTGTTTATGGCAAACTTGAAGGGGATCAGAAACAAATTACTGAGCTCTCTTTCACCTATACTGAAAAACAAGGTAAAGAATCTAAAACAACGAATTCTTATAACCCAATCCGCTTCAATTTACGTCCTATCAGAATTCCCCGGTCTTCAAAAAAAGATTGTAGAACCATTGCACCAAGCATTTTTAATGCAGTCCCGTATCAGCATTAGATATGGCGCAAAAAATGAAAACGTCACAACAAGAACAATACAGCCACACTATTTTCTTTTGTCGTATCCAGTGTGGTATATTCTCGCTTGGGATGAACTCAGAAATGACATACGCACCTTTCGTTGCGATAGAATCATAAAGGTAACGAAAAAGGAAAATGAGTTTAAACTCCTTCCTATTTCTCGTTTTCAAAGGGCCTTATCAGACCTCGATACTATCTAGTTTCCACGTTGATGATGACCTTCGCTTTACGTGTCATTTGAAATGCTTTGATGTAACACTACTCATCCTTAAGTCGCATGTTTCGCATCTACAACTGGCAGTAAAGATACTATTCTCAAAGCTGCTGTTGGATACACTGCTCAAATGAATTTATAATCTCGAACTCCCCTTAGTATACACGCTGGGCGTAGTTATAATACACAGCACCTTCCATCTCGCCAGCGGAATTATAAAACCACGTTTGGATAAAGGCAGGGCCGGCAGGTAAATCGTTTACGGTAAATGCAATTCCGTCTGCTTCAGGGTTCGCTTTCATTGTTCCATCAAAGTAGACATCCTCTCCGTCCCAAATTTTCATGCGAGCGCTTGCTATTTCCAACGCCTTCCCAGCCCCAGTGGACGTCAAAGTGGTCTCGTCTTCGATCTCCTTTGGCCAACGACGGAGGTCGAATTGATAACTCCCAGAATCATCAAATTCAATCGCAATAAAGCTGCTCCCACTATCTCCTTTAATCACATTGGACTGGCTCCATATCAAGGTTCCATGGAAATCGTGGGCATGCAGGATGGTTTCCGGCTCTTCTTCACTCCCAACGATTATCCGTGTGTATTCATGAGCACGTTCCTCGACTAGTTGCCACCACAATTCGTACTCAGCCTTTAGCTCTCTAATAATCGACTGATTCGCAGGATCTCCGGCGAGGTCATCCTGCTGTCTTTCATCGACCAATACATCGTAAAGTTCCCAATCGTGTTCGCTACTCTCGCGAAGCAAGCGCCATTTTTTAACAACAATATCCTCTTCCCAAATATCTTTTTTAACCGACAATTTCTTGTACTTCTGCGGATGTTCCGTCCACATGTCGTTTATTGTGACCGTGCGACTTTTGTACTCCTCAGGATCATTTGCAGGATCCTCATCCAAGAAAGTCTTAAAGCTTCGTCCGCGAATTTTGAGCTTATCAGGACGGTTCGCCACATCTTCCAAGCCCAGGACATCCATAAACGTTGGTAGCCAATCGATATGAGCCATCAACGGCACCACATCGCGGCCCTTGCCTTCTCCACCTAAGTTTCCACCTACCCAGCGAACAAAGCATGGAACACGCGTTCCTCCATCATAGTTCGACCCCTTACCGCCTCGCAGGTGCGTTCCACCGCCATTGTCGGTCGTGAAGATAAGGATGGTGTTGTCCGCAATTCCTCGATCATCGAGAAAATCCATCAGGCGCCCCATATTCTTATCGATGTTTTCAATCGTACCCGTTTTGGCGCTGACACCCTCGCGTGCGTCTGGAGGCATCACATGAGGAGCGTGAGCTGTCGCCAAAGGGATGTAAGCAAAAAATGGTTTATTCTTTTGGATGTTCTCATCCATAAACTCCATCGCCCGATTCATAAAAAAGTTCGTAGTAAAAGCTCCTTCAATGCCGTCATCTTCGTCAGTCATCTTAACCAACGTATCATTCACCCACATACTGGCATCCGTATTAGAATTCCCCCAGTAGTCCGGCTGTTGTCCTGTGCCGCCGCCCTTTGTCCAAGCCACATACTCGAAGCCACGATCCTTAGGACGGAAAGGATAGTTATCGCCCAAATGCCATTTAAAGAAAAGACCGGTAGCATAGCCATTCATTTTAAAAATATCAGCCATAGTAATCTCATCAGCTCGCATCATGTTTCGCCCACTGATAGTATGCCAAACGCCTACAACGTCAGCGGGCCGGCCCGTCAACAACGCGCCACGAGTAGGCGAACAACTCGGAGAAACATGAAAATCGGTCAAGCGAACACTCTCCGCTCCCAATTTATCGATGTTCGGAGTTCTAGGGCCGTTTTCATTGAAATACGAAAACGCCTTGTGACTGATATCATCAGGCATCACAAACACTACGTTCGGCCTACTTTGAGAATAAGCCGTTCCTATCAACCAAAAAAACAATACAAATATCAAAAACCGTTTCATGCTCTTTTATCCTTAGACTGGGTGCAAACTTCGAAAATACCCCATTTCCATTTTTGACTAACCACACGAGTTTCAAGGCAAAATATGAATCGGGACAGTGTACCAATACACAGGCCCTCAATTCCGAGTAAACAGCGAATTCACTGAAAACTAATTAACCTGTTACGTAAGAGGTAAACCAATTGCAAAATTCGTATCCAAATACTTGTTATAATTACGGAATCCAAGACCAATTTAATTCCGCCAATTAGAATTGGGAACGAACATTTTATTTCAGTATTTGTTGGTGACCACACCTTTGTTTATTTCCCAGATAGATCCTCCCTTCCTAATGTAGGCCGCTGTTTGAATTGTTGCTCGGAGACTCTATGGGTAAAGCCCATTTTAGGGCAGACGGTAATGTCGAAGCCCAACCTTCACTTGAATGCCCACCAGAAAACATTGCGAATTGAACTGCGCACCCCTTCTCAGTAAGCACATCTCGAAAACGCTCCACACCCTCAATCTGCGACACCTCCTGCAGTACGTCTTCCTTGTGTAGCACATTTACATCGGTTTCCTCATCTCCAACATCGAGATAGAAAGAAACATTTAAACCTCCCTCAAATTTCTCATATTCTTTGGTCAACCAACTGCCGTTCGACCAATAGGAGCCTGACTGCGATATCACTTTGTTAAAAAGTCCATTGCCCTTGAGCGCGACAAACGATGCCGCCAGTCCCGTATAGCTGAGACCAACAAGGACTCTGTCTCGAGCCTCCCTTAACACAGGCAATCGTGCAAGAATCCAAGGATAAAGCTCTTCAATCACAAACGTTGCAAATGGTGAATGACAGGGGCATTCTTTCCATCGAGCGTCAGCATTGCAATAAGACACATAGACGACAACGGCCTGCCCGATGGCCTCCTGTTCATATAGCTCCTCAATGATCGTTGGCGCGGCTACACGGTCCCGATAAATTTCAGCATCGAGAATCACAAGAAGCTGTGTAACTGATTCAAGTCTCGGAGGAATCCGCATCCATATATTTCTTTCATTTCCCAACGCAGTACTGGAAAAAATATGTCGTTCTTCATTCATCGATACTAAACCCTAATTCAAGCTAATGTGCACTGCTTCCCGTCACTGATACTCATCCCTCATTTAAATTGATCTCTTTCGCATAGACAGATTGATCTTTAGTTTTTGAAAAGCCAATTTTCCTATAAAAAACATGACTCTCTTCCCTTAACAGATTACTTCTGACGATTAATCGCTCCAATCCTATTTCTCGAGTCCAATCTTCGATCACCTTAATCAATTTCTTTCCAATTCCTTTTTGTCTCGATTCTCTACTTACAACTAATCCAAGGATCTCCGAACGGGGCCCCGCCTCAAGCGTTTCGATTCTTGAAGCTTGAACCCATCCTATTAGTCTATTGGCTTCGTTTTCCGTCAGAATGACGAACACAACCGATGATTTAGCTTCGGATAGACTTTTCAGACGCGACAGAATATCGCCTTCCGAACAATCGTACCCAAGCTCTTGAGCTAGACGTTGGATCTCGGCAGCATCGCCTATTTTAGCATTACGGATGATCATTTTCTTTCAAACGTCGATGTCGAAATCTCTTGGTGTCTTGTATACAGTACAAGGTTCAATTGCAGCCTATTTCTCTTCCTTCAGTCTGTTAGCTTCAGCCTGAGCCTTTACGGCTTCTGCTTGTGCCTTCAATATTTCAGATTGAATGAGCGGCATCGCATCAGCCATGTATACCCCGATTTTCTTCATTGCACTTTTCCCAATCTCCGAGCCGTAGAATTCCGCTAGTGCACTCAATTTATTAGCAGTAAAGTGCGTCGCCATCAAATCTATGATCAAGTTGTTCAACGTAGCGACATCAAGGTGCTTTGTCATTAGGTCAATGAACTCATCTCTTTGTTCTGGCGGTAAATTCAACGATATCTGATAAGTAGAATCTCCAAGCAGCTCCGTTATTGGAGTAATTTTTGAATACCGAATCGCTTGTTCCATTCGATTCTCCGGTGTATCTTCGAGTGCCTGGCATATACTGCCCAAAATAGTGATAAGAATGGTGAATAGTGTTATTAATTTTTTCATACTCATGTTTTTGCGATCGCTCGCACAGACGATTTTAATTGGCCGAGGCTACCGGAACGAAACAACTCGGCTCTTCATTTTTGATTTATGTCCCCTTGTAGCCTATTAGTTTGAGCACAATCCTGATGCGTTCTTCTACTCTAATTTTCTTAAAAATTTAAAAACTCCCGATATAGCTGTTATACCCGTTCCGAAAAATACCAGCAATAAAGAAGCTAAATTTATCGAGATCCCGCGATCTATTCCAACATTGATTGCCATCGCTAGTGACAATCCAGATAGAAACGCATTTAGAGTTATTTGCAGTCCATAATTTTCAGGTAATTGGCTAATAATTGTGGCAGGGAACCTGTGCATTACTTGTCACTGCTTTGAACTGCCAATCGAGACAATTTATTCTTTATCCTCCACGGGACAGTTAACAACAAAGCAAAATATGCAGTAAAAACGAATGCGATTGCTCCAAAGGCTTTGTTGTATCCACCTGGCTTATAAAACAATTCAGCATCAAAGTAAGCTAGCAAATCGCTCACGCCATCAATACTCCGACCACCAACAGAAATAATCAAAAATGCTCCAAGCCCCACCCAACATAACGGAGCGAATAGAAGAACCCAAGTAATCCAATTAGGAGTTTCATCTTCATTTCTGAAGGCCAACGAAATGATAAACCCAAGCGAAAAGGTCATTCCATAAAACTGCACATTACTTATCATCTATTCTACATATTCACTAGCACCCATGATTTTTAAGCACCAATAAGTGCAAGGTTACATTTATTGAAGACAAAGGGGACTACCTTGGATTCTTTTAAAGAGTCATACCCTGACACTAGGGTATACAAGTAAATAATGAATTACTAGAAAACCAAATTTCATAGCCAGTTCGGTCGATTCCTTACTTTAAGATTAACTTCAGTTCGCCCTCGTTCCACATCGATTTTTTCAGGAAAAATCACCACATACAATGAGGCATTTGACCATCTCCACCCAAAGCCAAACTGAGAACACTCGTAGATCTCCTTAAAAGCTCCCCCAATCCCCTAGTGGATTCTTGCACTGCCAATTCATCTGGAACAAGAGTAAAACAACAGGGTCTAAGCGACCGAACTTTGACAATACAAATGTATCCTTTTTATTGCTACAATAATATATTTTTTGATTCAATTATTGACGTTTCTAGCGAAGATTAGCAAGCTTACTAAAACGAATTCAACAACCAACTCTTTCAAATTGTATTTGCATATAATATACAAGGACTTACGCAACAACCAGGCCTTTACTCGAACTTCGATACCTCAGAGCGAAATCATGAGATGCGGCACCTCGTTGGTATCAAGTACGCTCAGGAATTTTAAACGAATCGATTCGCCCTGGCTCATGCCTTCAAACTAGCCAACACTCCAATTTAAGCCAAACGGCAAATACAAATCACTTAGAATTTTTATGAAAACAGAAATCAGAACTTTTTGCGACGACTATGCCCAACAGCTAGCCCCTTTTACTAGCGGCTTGCAAGACGCCTTAAAAAGGCTTCCACCAAAACAAGATGACGCCCTGCTGAAACGCTGGCGATTACGCCTTCAAGAAGTGGCCCATAGAGCGGAGACGCTCAGCGGAAAAATCGCCCAGCAACAGGCTTTTCTTTTAATCTTTGGGCCACTCAAAAGCGGCAAATCTACCCTCATGAACGCAATCAGCGGTGCCTACGTGAGCGAAGTTTCAAGTCTTCCAGCCTACCCTGCTCTCGTCCACGTAAAGCATGGCCAGGATCGAGTTTTTCAGGCCACGGATTACAACGGAAAGAAGATCGAATTTGCCAATAGCAACATAATGTCTGAAGCCATCGTGAAAAGCCACGAAGAGCTAGCAAACAAAATTCTCGAAGTGGAACGTTCTGGCGAAGTCTTTGATCCGCAAACCCATTTTCCTGAAGCGATCCGTCGCTTAGAAGTTTCAACCCCAGCCGATGCACTCAAGGAATCAGGCTCCGTCTTGGTTGACACCCCGGGCCTCTACACCCGCATGCGTTTCGGCTACGATGTGATGACGCGCGACTTCCGCGACAATGCGTCCTGCGCCATATTCGTGGTAAAAAGCGATAACTTGTTTTTCGAAAAAGTTTTTGAGGAATTCAACGAGCTACTGGGCAACTTCAGCCGCATTTTCCTCGTCGTAAATGTCGATAGCTCGAAGAAAGACCTCACCCCAGAAGGCGAACTCGTGCCCAGCTTAGAAAGCAGCAACCCGAAAGCAGTCCTCGACGCCTTCCAATCTCTCGCAATGTCCGCTCCCCTACGCGAAGCTTACGATAGCGGCAACCTGAACGTCTATACTATCGACCTGCTCAAAGCGGCGGCGTGCGAACTTAAGAAAGCCCACGGGAGCGATAATTTAGCCGTCCCAGGTGACGACGATTTCCAACGATTCGTAGGCGACTTAACTGACTATCTCAACAGCAGTGACTACCTGAAAGAATTCATGTACGACAGCGTCCGCGTGGGCGAAAACTTGCAAGAGGAAGTGGCCGCAGTCGCCGGCAAAGAAGCCCCAGACCGCTTGAAAACAGAGGCGAAAAAATGGCGAACCCGCCTCGACGAAGTCACTGTAAAGCTAAATGCAATACAACGCTTGCAACAGATTGATTGGGCAACTGCCTTCAATGATATCCATGAAGAAAAGGATCGCTTACTAAGCAGCTTCTCCGAACGCAATGGCGAGGAGTTAAGCGAGCGACTCAAAGCTGCGGTCGATGGATGGTTGAACACAGACGACAGTCTGCGTTCATTGCGAGACGACCACCTCAATAAACATGTAGAAAGCGAAACAGCCGACGACGCTCAAAAAATTCTCGAGCATCTGAAACAGCGTATGGAATCTCCAAACGGCGGGGCCAATTTCTCCAACGAAGAAGCGATAGCGTTCCGCGACGCTGGTCTTAAAATTGAAGATATCGTGCCGAATCTGATTGGCGAAATCGGAAACGAAGAAGCACTGACCAATCCACGTATAATACTCAACCCAGAACACATGCCAATCAAGCGCAGCTTTTGGGATATCATTTTATTCCGCAGCAAAAACTCGATCCAACAAAAGCTCTTCGGCCCCAAAGGGACAGAGTTCGTTCCGGTCGCGAAAAAACAATCGTACATCGGAGAAAAGCAACGCGAAGAGCTTCGCCAGCGCGTGGGTGACTTTCCCAAAACGGATTTACCGGAAATCCAAAGTAATTTCGTCAGCCAACTCTTGGAAACTTACGTGGGAAAACTTAGCTCCGCTCTCAAAGAAAAGTGCGAGGCCTTGGAATCCGAAACCCAGCAAAACAAGAAAACATGCGAAGAGGAACTGGAGGCCAACAACAAAGCCTTCCGAACTTTCCAAGCACTATCACAGACTAATGGTGCCTTTGGCCTATCAATTGCAGACCTAAACGGTCGCTACCAAATTGACATCGCCACCGACGAAGAACCTACAGAAAAAAAGTCTCAAAACGCTATGCACACTATAGACCAACCTGGTGGCGCGCCGGAAGCCTCCGACGAGAATATTGCAACAAATGCATAGTCTTTTTCTGTTTTCAACCTGCCTTCTCTCTCCGAGAAGTGACCAGTATATTTTTTATCTTATCTAATTGTAGGGCTGTTCGTTGGGCAGCCTTTTTTATAGGCCTCCCACTAATCGACTAATAACCTACCCTACAATACTGAATACACTTTCCATATCGAGATTGCGACTTAATTTTGTCAAAAAAGACCGAAAACGCCCATGAATTAACCTTATTTCAAATGGGATAAAATAAACTGAGCCGCCGCTTCATTTACCTCACTCATATTCGGTGAAATATTATCCCCAGAAAAATTATGTCCGCCATTTTTCACGGTTAGGAGTTCAACAGCTGCGCCTTTTGCTTCAGCCACTTCCATCATATAATGAGAGTTCTTGATATCGAGAGTTGGGTCTGCATCCCCGTGCAACAATAAAATCGGCTGCGTTTCTGACGAGAGATATTCGGTTGGGCTTAACAAACGAGCTAGCTCCTGTTTCTCTGAAAATAGCCCATCCAATACATGTCGTAATGCTTCCGGGTCTTCAAACCTGGAGCCAATAAGCACATCGCGGTTTAACATAGTCGACAGCGGAAAGTATGACGCCACACATTTGAAATTCAGAGTTACGCCAGTCAATAACTCGCCTCCTGGGAAATCCCGATCCCGCCCAAGTGCCGTCATCAGACTCAAATGCCCACCTGCGGAACCGCCCATAACTCCATAGCGTTCTGTATCCAAATTAAAGGTCGTTGCATTTTTTAAAAGAAAGCGAGCGGCATCCTTGCAATCTACGACTGAGTCGTAAGCTGTAATGCCATTTCGTGTAAGGCGATATTCGATAGAAAAAACGGCTACGCCTTTATCGGTAAGCTCTCGGAGTGTCTCCTGGAAAGACGCCTTCAAAATCACATAGCGATTACCCCCACGCCATCCGCCGCCGTGAACAAACAACATCCATGGGACAGTATCGCTTGGAGTCGCATTTTGAGGCTTGAAATAGATCATTTCAAGCGTCCTGCCATTCACCGTTTTAAAAACGAGCCCATCCTCATGCTCAATCGTATCGAGAATTTCCAGTTGCTCCTTTTTTTGAACATTTGCTCTTGAAGCAGACCAAAACAAGAATGCGACACACAGTAAAATTAGCTTTTTACTAAACATTTGGAATTTTCTCTCAACTAATCGCTTACAGGTCCAAGCTGGCACGAGGGCGAGCTGTTCTTTGAACAACTCGCCCCAGATAAATTGGTATGATCTATTACTTCTCGCGGGCCTCCGCAGCCGCGCGTTCGCTTTCAGCTCTAAATTCCGGTGTTTTGGGACCAGTGCTTAGCACGTATGGATCTTCTGGATGGTTCGCAGGCCACTTGCCCCGTTTTCCATTTGGCTTATTCACTTGCGACAGAGATCCTAAGTAACGTGAAACCGTAAACCACTCAAGCATCTTAGCCTTCAACTCCAGTATCTCAGTTTTATAAGCTGGGTCGTTCACGAGATTGTATTCTTCCCATGGATCCGTCTCCATATTGAAATACTCTTCGTGTTCTTGGCCGGCATAATAGATTAGCTTGCGATCCTTGCTACGAGCCATCACGAGATAATTGTCTTCGCAATACACGATTTCTGGAACTTCACTTCTATCGTCCTTCGTAATGCGATTCCAATTACTACGACCGTCGAGGCGTTGAGGCACTTCTAAGCCAAGAGCAGCCAGTATCGTGGGGCCCACATCAATTTGAGTAAACAAATCGTCATCGCGCTCACCCGCTCTTTCTCCTCCAGGAAGCCGAACGACAAATGGAACGGTTACAGACTGCTCCGTCATCAACCACTTGTATATGAGTTCGTGGTCTCCTAGATTATCGCCATGATCGGAAGTAAAGATGATCAACGTATTTTCCATCAATCCTCGCTCTTCGAGCATATCCAGAATCTTGCCCACTTGATAATCGATTCCAGTAATCTTTGCATAGTAGTGACGACGCATGCGCTTGAATGCTTCATCGTCCATATCCGTCAAATCAACCGCCCAAACGCCATAGTCTGGTCCTTCATTGAATCTGTAGGTACTACGGCATGCTTCCATAAATCGAGCGTAGTGCGGTGGGCGTGACTCTAAGCCACCAACATCGAAATGCGGCAGAGGCACGTCACGTCCCTCATACATATCGATAAAGCGCTGCGGTGGATCGTAAGGGTCATGTGGACCTTGAAAACCTATGTGGAGGAAGAACGGCTTATCGTAATCGTAGTCTTGAATCCAACGAGTCGCCATCCTACCTACGAACTGGTCCACATGGTATTTTTCTTCGAGAGGAAAAGCGTTGGAAGCATGTTTATCCAACCAGTCACCAGCTTGAGTTAGCAACTTAGTAGGGCTCTCTTGCCCTTCGGCTTTGAGGTAATTGGCGTAGTCGTCATACGACTTCTTAAGATCGGGAAAATTCTCCGTGTAGAGACGTTCATCATATCCCATCATCGCTGTTGCTGGATAGTGATGCACCTTCCCCATAGCTGCCGTGTAATATCCTGAATCTCTGATTTCCTCGACCCAACTGCGATTATGCGACCAATCTTGAAACCCGTAGCATCCAGTGTTGTGAGGAAACTGTCCTGTGTAGAACGCCGCTCGGGACGATATACATGTATTTCCAGCTACATACGCACTGGTAAAGCTCACACCTTCGTTCACCAAACGGTCCATGTTCGGAGTAATCATATGCGGATTCCCCAAAGCGCCCACAGCATCAGCACGTTGCTGATCCGTTGTGATTACAACGATGTTCAATGGCTTCTTGTCAGCCGATTTCGCGTTTTTTCCTGAATCCCCAAAGCTAAAAGCCCCAAAGGAAAAAAGGATAATTAAAACAGATACTGTTCTCATACTTTCAATTATTATTAAATACTATACAAAAGTCTCCAACTTTTATTCAGAGGCTGGACCCAACCTTCGCATTTCGAATAAATTTCATATCGATGCCACTGCTTTGAATATTTGTGTTTGAGTATACGATACACTCCTTAGCCAATTCACTCACCATAATCGGCATCGAAGTGTGGTTAAAGAACTGGACTCCCTCCGCCGAAGCTTCTGGTATTGGCAACGAAATTTCACCCGCAGAAGGAGGCTTGTAGCCGATCATTATCGGATGCTCTAATGGTCGATCACCGTCGAGGACTATTTCATGCCCCTTCCCACTTATGGTCGCAACCGCATGTACAATTCGATCCGAAGTATCTGAAGTCAACGTCAACTCAATCACCGACGGTTCGTCTCCAACCAGATATATTAGAGGGCCATACTTCGCGTCGCCACGGGAATCAACAACCGATGCCTTCTCCAGGTAATATCCTCGCTCGCAACCTATCGCTTCACAGCCTCCTATGTCCACAGGATCGGTCTGATGATTAGCAGCCAGCGCGAACCCAACTCTTACATTTTTGGCAGTACAGTTTAACAAAGTCACTTTGCCCGTCTTTCTTTTTCGTGGTCCACCTTGACCGTATGTACGAAAACCGCACTCGTTCAACGACTTCATGTATCCAGGTTGAATAATATTTGGCCGGTACACAGTCTTAAAGCCATTCTCAAACGCAACCCCAGAAGTTTCCGACAACATATCGTCAGTACTTCTCATTTCCCCTTCAGCGTAGCAATTTTCAAAATACGTGTTACTTCCGCCCTGAATAAAAAAACAATGACCAAAGGACTGATTAATCACACCACAACCGATCAAGCGTGTATTGTCTCCACAAACAAGCAAGCCACTGTGCTTGCCCAACTTTACTACGCTATTCTTGCCCTTTCCCAATAGATCACCATATCCATAGGGTGCCGAACCACGAACATGCAAGGAGACACCTGAGAGGGTGACATTATCACCATACACAGCAAGGCTTACGCCCCCTCTTTTTGTAGGTTCGTTCCCAACGTCCCGCAAGGTCAGCCCCTTTACAACGTTTCTATTGCCGGTTAACATTAGTTCAACTGTATAGCAGTCTTCAAACGCTGATAAAAACGTTGTATCCACTTCTATCACAACATCGCTCAAATCAAAGGAATTATCACTGCCGGAAAAAAGTATCATCGCCGCTTCATGGCGCTTCGAGACGGATCGCTCCGCCCTTTCCGCTGCCTCTTGTACCCGATCTTCAATGCCCTTCTCTGTAAGTAAGTCAGAAAGGGAGTAGACCCCCGACGCCATTCTAACGATCTGCCCACTCTTACCCGCGCAATCGGCGAGCTCCTCCAACGTTCCAATTTCTTTCACGCCTTCCGCAGTAACGTTACCACAGGCGCCAAACGCTAAGACTAAAAGAACCCAGAACGACTTGCTGCTATATTGCGACATATTCTTCTGTCGACCCACTCCCTCTAAACGCACCGTGCGATAGCCAAGCAATCCGCTCACTATTTCGCTCAATAGCCAAAGCAAATTTACCAGCTTCGACTCTGATTTTCTATATCCCTTAAATTTCATAAACTTCGCACCCGTCTCCCCAAGCCCCTAGAGACTTTACAAGCTTTGGCTTTGGACAATCTATCGCCAAAACAAAGACCAAAGAGTCACCAGAGACAGAGATCTACCAATAAAGCGCTGTTCAGCTCCGAACAGACCTTATCAACTTAACCTGTTAAGCATGATCAAATAAGTCAGGTAGTTGATGTGCCCTGGGTTTAGCCGACACTAGATTCTCTTTGGTTGTATTGTTTATTTAGTTGTTAGCATTAATGGTTGATTCATTGCAACCCCCTAGGGGGTTGCAGTTGATTTCCTCTTCAAATTGAATCGGAGTTTTATAGCCGATACTGGAATGCTTGCGAAAGTGATTGTAGAAGGGCTCGATATATTTGAATACAACGG
>JAKYXN010000050.1 GCA_022538095.1 Puniceicoccaceae bacterium K14
TAAACGTAGCAACGTTCCGTTTCGATTTGAGACATTCATAAAACATACCAAATCACAGCTCTAAAAAATAGACGCTCTACGACGGACGGTTACGAAGCTTCGGAGTTACCCAACATAGCGGCGGCAAAAAAGGCCGCCTGAGCAATCCAGGCGACCTTGGTAGTAAATTAAACTCTCTAAGCTTTTAGAACTTGTAGTTGATACCCGTAAAGAAAGTAGTTCCAGAGCTAGTCGAGTTATAATGACGACGAGCTGTCAGATCCGAGTACTGCTCCTCACGTTGATCGGTAATGTTAATCACATCAAAAGTAAGCTTCAACTTGTGGTTTAATTGATAAAAGGCAGAGAAATCGACATAGACAGTCGAATTGAAGCCATCTCCATCTTCATCATTACCAATCGGAGTCGCACGTGCCACATAACCACTACGATAATTAGCTGATGCTCGCGCGCCCCATTTATCAGTTTCATAATAGAAAGTTGCATTTCCGAGCACATCCGAAAGGCCTTCGATTGACCTGATCAACGAGACGTCATCACCCGGAGCCGCATAGTCCAACTCACCGTCAACGAAAGTGAGGTTGCCTACGAAACCGAGATGCTCCAGTGGACCAGGAAGAAAATCTAGATCGGATTGGAACGAGAACTCGATCCCTTCAATGGTAGTATCCTCATGATTGATAGGACGACTGAATTCATCCACAATGGAGTCTGGAGTCAGGCCATCCAAAACACTTAAAGGGACACCCGTTTCACTGAACGGTACATTTTCCACAGTTTCAGTTCCAATTAAGCCTGTTATATCCTTGAAAAAATACCCTACTGCAAAAGTACCAATATCCCCAAAATACCATTCCAAGGATAGGTCTATATTGTCAGACTCATAGGGCTCTAAACCAGGGTTACCCACCTCAACATTAAATTCTTCAGTTTCGCTATCAGGGACACCAGAAACGTCACCATTGACAGCCAATGAACCAATACTTGGGCGATTGATATTTTGCGATAGGCCAAGACGAAGAAGTAAGTTTTCTTTGAGCTCCAAAGTCGCGTTGAAGGTAGGTAAGAAACCATCATAACTTTGACCAACTGTTATACGTTCTTCAAATTCATCAAGCTCTCCGGTTTCCTCATCAACAACTCTCTCAACAGAGGCAACACCACTAGAGGTCACATCCGTTTCGTATCCACGAACACCTACATCACCATAAAGCCTTTTACCACCCACTTTTGTCTCCCATAAGTAGCTAACGTAAGCTGCATTCGTGGATTCTTCGACTTCGTATATCCGATCTGAACCTGCTATCGATCGGGTAACACCCAACGTTTCTAGGGCTGCGTCGAAATCGACGATTGTCCAGTCTTGGTCTTCGTGATCAGTGAAAATCTTATAATATTCACTTATATCGTCATCGACAGCTCCTGATTGGAAATCTGATCTCAATACATTACTGTTTATTTCTCGGAATCCGGAGTTAAAAAATTCCTGGGAAGCCAACCCAAATTTAAGCGATGATGTATCATTGAAAGTATACTCTAAATCAATCTTGGCATTATCAAAGGTAGTTTCCTGAAAACGTCCTTCGAAGTCAATTTCATGAGCCCGCCAAACAGTTGGGTCAGCAGGATCAAAACCATAAGTATTTGTCAGGTCATTTGGATCAAGTGTGTAGTCTGTTGTAACATCGCCAAACGTTTCGAGGTAGAATTTGTCACTAATTGGAATATCATACGTAGACTTTTCCGTGCCTAGAAGAATAGTTGCCTTCAACGCGTCACTGATCTGCCAATCAGTAGTGAGCACAAGCTGATCAAATTCATTCTCAGCGAGTTGTCGGCGTGTTTCGGTAGCATTGTTGCCACCAGATACATCTATGAAGACAACCTCGCCATTCTCGTTGAAACGGAGTTCATTGATCGTTGAATTTGGGTATACCACTCCATCGACAGTCGTTCCCCCTCCGAGCCAGGAAGAAGAATTTGCTCCACGAGAATTTAAGTGAAGCTCATCGCGTTCACCGGTAAATTCTCCGTGCAAAATATCGAGCGTAAAATGGAGCTCATCGGTTGGTCTCCATTGAAAAGCGGAAGTAATGCCTAAGCGCTCTTGATGGCTCTGCCAGGAAGAAATTCGGTTACCACGAGCAAAACGCAATTCACCATTAGTAAGCGCTGCTTGAGTCTCGGCTGGGAGTGCTGAAATATCACTACCTTGCTCATTAGCAGAAGGGCGCCAACGGAAGGTGTTAGTTCCTTGTTCATCTGTATCACGCTCCGAATACGCTACTGAAATCAACGCTCCAAAAGTTTCTCCCCATGTATTTGATACTTGGAATGCTGTTCGAGGCTGCAAGTCACCCGTTAATGTATTAGATCCCATTTTAACTGAAAGCGCGGCATTAACTCCTTCGCCATAGTCAAATGGCTTGGCCGTTATTAGCCCAATAGTACCGGCAAGACCACCTTCAGTCTGTGAAGCGTCATAACTCTTTTTCACTTCCACTCTGTTAAAGAGCTCCGAAGCGAATATATTAAAGTCAAACGCACGGTCACGGCTACCTTGCCCACGACTGTCTTGAGGAGAATCTACATTTCCTAAAACTTCCATGCCGTTCAACTGTACTCGAGTAAAATCTGGACCCAATCCCCGTAATGTCACTCGGCGACCTTCACCGGCTTCACGATTGATCGCAACCCCAGCTATCCGTTGCAGCGACTCAGCTAGATTTAAGTCTGGAAACTTTGCAATATCCTCAGCAACGATCGTGTCGCTGATGACTCTAGATTCCATTTTGATATCGCGCGCCTTCGCCAAAGATGTACGAGTTCCAGAAACCACAAAGTCATCTAAAGTATATACATCTCCCGATTCCTCATTATCAGTTTGTGCGTAAGTTGTAACTGCCGAAAAGACCATCGCGGCAGGAATAAGACACAGCTTTATGTATCTTGGGGTATTGTTTAAGTAGTTCATTTTTTTGGTTTGTGTTTGGTATGTAAAGACCTGCTTACGCGGGTCTAAGTTTGAGACTTACGTATCCAAATTCAAATGCATGACATAAGTTCCTCAGATTAATTCTGACAGAACAACATCAGCACAACTTCATCAAACTAGCAATAGTTGCTAGTTGACATTTTGGTGACAAATTTTCCCTCTAATCGTATTCGTATTTAAAAACGAATACGATCTGGTAGAAAATTCGAAGCGATATCTTCGTATAGGGGCATCAATTCTGCAACATTAGGTTTGACCGGGGATTTTGTGTATAGGTCGTATTGGTTGAACTGATTCACGTACTTAAACATTTCATGATCATGATCTGTCATAAGGTGTGAATAGGCATTCTCTCTATGTTGCGGATAGAAAGAATGGTAGCGGAGTATATAGAGAGCTGGTTCTGGTAAATAGTCTTTTAAGACATTATAGATGTATTCATCATGTCCCCAGGACATATGTACGTTTTTCAGCCCACAGTTAGGCTCGTAAACACCATATTTTGTATTATAACGACTATTGTTGTAATCTGGGTTTTCCTTAAAGTAATCCCAGTAAATAATTTTTTCAGAAAACGCGCACCCAACTGGGAACGTATCACCAACGACCGCCCATTGGGCCTCGCCAAAGAGGCACAAAACCTTTCCCAAATCATGGAGTAATCCAGTCAAAACCATCCAATCCGGCAGTCCATCTGCACGAATTGCTTCAGACGTTTGAAATAAATGTTGAGCTTGGTCTAAATCGATATCGGGGTCAGAGTCGTCAACCAAGGTATTCAAATAATCGATCGCTTCTCGAAGCGACATCTCTGTACGGTTTAACCCGAGATACTCTTGCTCTTTCTTTAAAACGAAATCGTAGGTCTGGTTAATATGATTCAAACGGTAAAATTCCTTAACCGTATCCCTAGCTGGATTGTCATAACTTCTAAATTCTTCCTTTTTCTTTTCGCCGGGATTTGGGTAGCGCTCTAAGAGATCGTCTTCCCATTCATCCAGATCGTTCAAGGGGCCGTTTTGCTGACTTTTGTTCATTTTTACTCTTTTGGGGTCTAATCTAAACTAGAGAATCACAATCAAAGTGCCGTTATGATATGTAGTACATATAGAATTTAATTAAAATCAAATCTTTTTTACTCAATTAGCCCACTTAATGCCTGGCTAGAGTGTGTTTTCTTCCCAAATTCTAGTCTTTCAGTGACCGGAGACAGAGGCTCCCACGTTTACCCTATTTTTTTTGAATAAGCGCATAGAAACAAATGTAAGCGTAGCACGCCACCGGCAGAAGAAATGCTAAACCAAAGCTAGCCGCATCGGCCACCAAGCCAAATAGAGGAGGAAACACAGCGCCACCTACAATTGCAGCACAAAGAACTCCTGATCCCTGAGAACGGCTGTGCGGAAGGCTGTTAATTCCCAGACTAAAAATAGTTGGAAACATAATAGAGTTAAAGAGACCAATGCCAAGCACAGACCAAACAGCCACAAATCCCCCACTTAACGCAGTAACAATACATAAGACGACAGAGATTGCAGCATAGGTTGCCAGCAGTAAAGAAGCTGAAATAAAACGAGATAATCCAGCTCCAATAAATCGCCCAATCATAGCCCCGCTCCAGTAAAACGCTACGAAAGTACCGACGATCCTAGAAGGATTAAGCTCATCGATAGATCTCCCACTTAAAGCTTCTATCCACCCTGTAACTACCCCTCCTGGTTGCAGCATCGATGGCACATCGAAATTCAGAAAGTAATTTACGATATAGCTACCTATCGTAACCTCGGCTCCGACGTAGACAAAAATTCCCAACGCACCGAGCATCAGTCCTTTGTGTTTCAATACAAAGCCATATCCACTTTCCTCACTTTCACTTTTCTTTTGAACGGCGGGCAAATGCAGAAAAACGAAAACAAGAGCCACGACCGCCAGTACTAATCCCAAAACTAAAAATGGTCCACGAACAGCCGCAGCCTCAGTCACACGATATGCATCCAATGCTTCCGACGATAAATTGCCTTGTTCTTCAGAAGATAAAACTTCGGATCCCAAAATAAAAGAAGCGGCAACTAAAGGGGCGATAGCTGTACCCAAAGAATTGAACGCCTGAGCCAATGTTAATCGACTTGGAGCGGTATTCTCCGGACCAAGCAAAACAACGTAAGGATTCGCTGATACTTGAAGCAAAGTCATTCCTCCGGCCAAGACGAATAAAGCTAATAGAAATAGAGGAAACACACGTAACGACGCAGCAGGCAAAAAGATAAGACAACCGATAGCCATAACCGATAAGCCAATAATAATGCCTATTTTGTACCCAACTTTCGATACGATTGCTCCTCCAGGCAAAGATACTAAAAAATATGCTCCAAAGAAGGCAACCTGCACTAAACCCGCCTGAAAATAGCTTAAAGTGAATACATCTCTTAGACGTGGAATAAATGCATCTACGAGGACCGTAAGAAAGCCCCACGTAAAAAAGAGCGTTGTTACAATAATAAAAGGAACTAAGTAATTATTTCTAGACTGAGTCATAACTGGAATTCATTTCAAAGGTTACTTTATCTTCCCAAATTTATCATTAGATAGAAGAAGCCAATGATCACAAATATCATGCCACACGCTGCCAAAACACCTACGGCATCGACCTTTCTCCATTTGTAGATTTCCCAATCACTATTAGGAAAAAGAAGACTTACTTGCGTGCCGCCCGAAGCGACAACCCCTTCATTTTCAGATCCAACTACAGGGGTCCGCATTTTAGTGAAAAAGCAATCCAGCATTTTTTCATTATCTCGCAATGAAATTAAGGATACAAAAACAAGGATCAAAAATGGGGTAAACAAACGAACCAACAAGCGAATAGTCTCGTTTAGCGCATACGGATTCGACTCCAGGTCAACGCCTATGAAGTCAAGAAGCAACATCTCCAAATAAAGATAACCTCTTCCATAAGGAGCGCCGTCTTCGGTGTATTGAATGCCCTTAGACCAAAAGATAGAGCGACTGGGCAAAGCATAAGTTTTTACGATTTTGTCGCCAACCTTCACGGCTTCTTCATTCAAATCCACTCGACTTCCAAGCCCATCAGCAACGTCATGCTCTTTAGCTGTGTAAACTCTTTCAATCGTTTGGGAAGTCGTCTGCTTCGCCAAATAAGAATTTGCTCGCATGTCATCGTTCACTAGCGGAAGCAGAACCGGTATAAAGTAAAATAGAGCAAACGTAGTCCCTATCGACCACCATGCTCCAATTCGATTGGCTCGTCGCCACTTTAAACCTAACCAAAAAGTAGCCGCGAAAATGACGAAAAATTCCCAGACGAATTTTAGCACCTGCAAGATATTATCGAACTGAGTCGTTACTAACGCAGCTCCAATTAAGAAAACTCCACCAGAAATGCGGCCAACCCAGACTCGCTGAGATTCCGATTTGTTCGGAAATAGAGGGGTGTAAATGCAACGTACAAACAAGCCGGATACCGTAATCATCAAACAATCGGCCGTAGACATTAAAGCCGCCATCATACTAGCGATCATCAAGCCAACTAGGCCTAATTGAAACCCTCCCAACAGATCCTTGGTAGCATGCCCCCAAACATAATCGGGATTACTCAAACTGTCTTTGTAAAGCAAAGCGGCAGCCAAGGCAAAAACACCCCACAGAATAGTGACAATTCGCTTCATAAAGGTCCCGCTTACGAAGCCAACTCGAGCAGTCCACTCATCTTTGGCCGCTCCTGCTGTAACCAGTTGATTCGGTTGCACAACAACACTCAAACCTGATACTAGAGCAACCGTCGCGATATAGTACCAGGTAAAATCCAATACCAAAGGCGATCCAAATATTTCGAAGAAACTCTCAGGTAATTTACTATGAATATGCCGCAGAGCATTCATCGCTCCTTCACCTCCATATACTGTGTTCACCTCCATCCACGCAAAAGGAATTAGTAGGACAGAAAGCAAAATTATAAAAACGCCCTGGAGCATATCCGTATAAAAAGCAGCCTCCAACCCACCTAATGCGGTATAGAGTATCACTAGAATACAAATACTCCAAATCACAATCTGTTCATTGAGATGCGAATGCAATCCTCTTGGAGCTTCAGACCTTAATAGTTCGAGCTTCTCTTTTTGCTCAGCGTCCAGTTCATCAAAATTAAGAGACTGCAACGCCTGTAGCTCTTTGAATTGAGCCAACTCCGAAGCTTCTTGATGGGTCAACTCTGCCTCTGATTTAGCTGTCATCGCAATCGCAGTTTTGGAAACAGCCATGTATCCTACGGACAATAATCCCATCATCCCTACAGCTGCAATCAATGCGTAAACCCCGGCCATACGCTTCGACCCATAGCGCTCTCGAAAAAAGTCTCCCATCGTAATGATACGTAAACGACGTAGCCAAGGAGAAGTAATCCAGAACAGAGGCGTCACGAACAACATTAACAACGCACTCCAAACGCCACTTGCTCCATTGTTAAAAGTCGTTGTCGCTACGCCCGCAGGGCCATCCGCCGAAGTCGCTTGGCCAAAGCTCGCAAAGGTAGATGTTAATTTTCCAAATTTTCTTCCACCTAGAAAGTAATCCGCCTCGCCTTTGATTTTCAGACTCGCCCGAACGCCCACCCAAACGATCACCAAAAAGTAAGCAATCACGACAATAATATCTAACACGGATAGTCCAAACATAGCTTAAAGGGTAGTTCTTAGTTTTCTTTCAAATTTGTCTCTTAATCAGTTCGCTGGCTCGCCTTCAAAATTGGCGACCGTAAGACCCGAAACATCAATCGATTCAATCGCATTGCCAAAATAATCCGGGCGGTTTCCGCCCCAGGTGACACGGCTGTAATTAATAAATACATCGCTCACTTTATTTAGATAAAAGCCGATCGTCTTTCCACGAATCAACCCCTCTCCTTCGCAAGGGCGACAATCGTAAATGCCTCCTTCGAAGTTCGTTGTTTTGTTTATCTCCAAATCAACGTCAACGAAACGGACATTGCTTACTTTCGTCGGCGTGTCACCGCCTACGTAAATTCCATTTTCGCTTCGGCAACGTATATTCGCAAAAGTAATATTTCTGACTTCTCCGACTCGACCCACAGTTTCGCCTGGCGGAAACCTCCAACTCCCATCCTTACTTTCGCAACTGGCCCTTGGGTACGCAGTCACAGATATAGGTTCTGACTTACCCCACCAGACATCTGAAAAAAGACGACATTCCAAAATAATATTCGAGAAAATGATATCGGAAATGGTTCCTTCATCGCGGTTTTGAATCCCCAAGCCTCGATTGCTAGCTTTAATGATACAGCTATCAAATATTATATTACGGATTTCATCTACGTTCTCGGATCCCAATTTAATCGCACAAGAAGTGGACACAAGCGTGCACCCCGTCACAGTAATATCACGACACGGTCCAAACTCAGAGTACTCTCTTCTGTTTTTGAAACAGATACAGTCATCTCCAGACTCGATATGACAATTACTAATACGAATGTCTGAACTATGATCGAGGTCGATCCCGTCGCAGTTCCTTATCTTCAAACTATTGTAGATCGAAATGTTGGAAATCGCTGCTCCTTTACACCCAATCAAATGAAGACACCAATAGGCTGCGTCACGAAAAGTTATATTACTAATTCGAATGTTTCGCCCCCCAACAATCGTTAGTAGGTGTGGCCTAGGATCCACCTCATCAAAAGGCTTCAATTCGTACACATCCGGAAGTTCCTTCCCCATGAAAGACACGCCATTGCCGTCAATAACTCCACCACCGTCGAAAGAAACCATTTCAACATCCGAAGCGCCGATCCACACTGTGCCTTCTCCTTTGTTTTCTCTAAAAGCACTAGTAGTGTAGACGCTTTCATCCGGGTTCGCCAAAAGCTTCGAACCCGATTGAACATATAAAGTTACATGAGAACGGAGAGTTATTGGGCCACTCAGGTATGTGTTTCCCCCGGAGAGAATGACGTGCCCGCCTCCGCTTTCGCTGCATAAATCGATCGCGGACTGTATCGCTTCCGCGTCATCAGTTACTCCGTCGCCACAGGCTCCGTAGGTTCTAACATCAAATACACTGGGTAAAATACTGGTAATTGGAGTACTCATCTTAAATTCATTTCCTCTATTAGGACGTTTTAAATTGAAGGGATTATACTAAATTTCTTATGACCTACATAAATGGGCATAAACGAATTTAATCTTCCTCCCGTAAAAGCGAACTCTCTGGCTGACCAAGTCGAAGAGAAGCTCATGCAATACCTCAAGGACAACAATCTGGCTGCAGGGACCCCCCTACCAAAAGAATCAGAGTTAACCGAAGCCCTTGGGGTCAGTCGCAACATTTTGAGAGAAGCACTGAGTCGATTAAGAATGCTTGGCATAATCGAATCCAAAAAAACGCAAAGGCATGGTACTCAAAGAGCCCGAATTGCTCATAGGTGTTGAGCGCGTTTTAGACCCAAGTATTTTAAGTGACGACACCATGCAAGATGTCTTTGAGTTAAGACTGGTACTAGAAGTTGGCATGGGAGATTTGATTTTTAGTCGACTGAAAAAAGAAGACATCGATGAGCTCGCGGAAATTGCTGAAAGAGAAAACAACGACCCCGGTTGCGCGGACCTGGAAACTAGACTCAAATATGAGATTGAATTTCACTCCAAGCTTTACCAAATGTCGGGAAATAAAACGCTCACCAAATTTCAGACTATATTGCTTCCCGTATTCAATTATATGATGAAGCAGGAAACTAAAAACGATGTTAAACCACGCCCAGGAAAAATCACTCATGATGCCCTTGTGGAAACCTTGAGAACAGGAACTCCGGCAAAATTTCGAGTGAATATGCGCGAACACCTTTCGCCACATTACAAAAGCCTTTAACGTCGACGCCAAACGAGGCTCGGTATGGAATAATACAGCCCTCATTTTCCGTCTTCTGATTCGTCTGAGTGGATCATATCCAATTCCAAATGCCCACCAGAAACAAGCGATTCATGATGTATTAAAAACTTGTCTACAGACTCGCCATTCCAAAACGCTGATCGAACCAGAGGTCGATTCGGACTATTTTCACGAGCTTCGATAATAATTTCGTCTCCAGGAAAATAGTTCTTATTCAATTTTATTTTTATAGTATCGAAAATTGGGCTACCGACTTCGTATTTCGCTTCAACATCTGCTCCTCCTTTAACTTGGAAAAGCCCTATTTTCATCAATACAGCCAAAGAGCCCATAAGCCCTTGGTCTTCATCGCCGCTATATCCTGTATACGGATCTAGCCCACTGTATGCAGCATCTACCACTCTTCTAGCCCAATAGTGACTTAAATCAGGGCGACCTAAATGGTTAAACAAAAAGGCTGTTTGAATCGATGGCTGATTTCCGTAATTAATCGGTACTCTACGAAGGTTCTTGTTTCTCTCTCGCGCATGGGAATCTCCAGAAGTGAACCCTAAGAGGCTCGCAGCTTCGAATTGTGAATTCAATCGATCAACTGCTATAGTATTTCCTCCCATTAGCTCTGCTAAGCCGCGTATATCGTGAGGAACGAACCACATCGACTGCGCTCCATTCGATTCATTGAATCCATTCTCGTATTCATACGGATCGAAGGGAGTTCTCCAATTGCCATCAACATCTTTAGGGCGAATCCAACCTGACTCCTTGTCATATTGGTTACGATAGTTTTGGGACCGATCAAGGAAGACCTCCATATCGTCACTATGCCCTAGCTCTCCGGCAAACTGCGCCAATGCCCAATCCTGATAAGCATATTCCAAAGTCAAGCTTGCTCCATCTTGGTGGTATCCAAAATCTCCTTCTGGGATAGGATACGCTACATAACCATTTTCAATGTAATACTCAAGACCCCCACCTAACAGTGTATCGTGTTCATAACCTGCCTTGCCCATAATTCCACCAGGCATATGATTCTTGCGCATTGCCTCAAAGGCTAGCTCACTATCGAAGCCACGGATACCTTTCATCCACGCACTAACGACAAAAGGCGTAGCTGAAGCACCTGTCATCACATAAGTATAGTTTCCCCCAGAAGGACCACGCGGCATTAAACCACCATCTTTGTAATACTGTAAGAGAGAATTAACAAATTCCTCAGCGATTTCAGGATACACCAATCCCCAAAGAGTATTAATCGTCCACTGAGCCCCCCAGAAAGAATCCGAATTATAATGGCCGAATAACGGCCTGCTATTTTCATCCAGCTCGATTTGACCGATTCTAAACTCCTCTGAGGTATAATCTGGATACTTTCCATCAATATCGCTCATCAAGCGTCGCCCTTGAAGCGCATGCCACAAATCAGTATAAAATCGACGACGCTGGTTTCGCGTATTTCCAGTTACTTCAATCCGACTTAGCAGTGAATTCCACTCTTGTCTTGATTCATTAACTACCTTGTAAAAATCCCAGTGATCAAGTTCAGTATTAAGGTTTTTTAATGCCCCCTGAGGGGATGTGTATGACAATCCGACCTTCATGTTGAGATCAGTAAACTCCTCGCCTCCAAATTCAAAAACTACCTCTTCAATATACCCTTCTTTTGATTCAACAAACTTTTCCGCAACAATGTCCGAGTCGAAAACAACATGGAAAAAGACAGTTGTCTCTTTAGGGCGACGCTTTGTGGGAGCGTTGACCACAATACCTCGAACTTCCCTCGAATTTAGTTTTTCTAAATTTCCCTTTATCATCTTTGAAGGGCCCAAGGGGCCCATAAGGTCAAATAGAACCGCTCGCGTCTTTCCCTGATCGAAATGATAGCGATGAAAACCGACGCGCTTGGAACTCGAAAGTTCAACGTCAATTCCATAACGATCAAGCCTTAGAGAGTGGTAACCAGGTTTTGCAACCTCCGTCTCATGACTAAAATCCGAGCTGTGATCCTCAAGCACAGACGAACCATCGTCGTCATAAGAAACCGGCATAACGCTCAAAGCAGAAAGTTGCCATGCATGAACGTGACTAAAACCTTTCACATTCTCCACTTTGTACCGATATCCACTTCCCCAGGCTCCATCTACCTCAGTATCTGGGCTTAGATTGACGAGTCCAAATGGACGACACGCCGACGAGAAGAAGAACCAACGAGAATTCGCTGTATCCAACTGATTATAGACCAAATCAACTGGTTCCTCCGTCAATTCCCCTCCAAAGCTAAGGCTTGCGAAGCCCGCCGCCCACGCTACTAATGCGCAAAATTTTTGCTTTATTTTCATCTCGATCTTAATTCCTAAGCCATGTTGTCTCCATAGCTTCACGTATATTTTCTAACATTTCATAAGTCGGGAACCCATTATTAGGTCTTCTCTTAGTAGGTTCGTACCACCCAGCCCATTTCTTATTTAGGTCCCCACTCTTCCGTCGATTATACACAGTATCCAAGTTCTGTTTCGCTTCATCAAGTAACGCCTCTATATTCTTCGTATCAGATTCGTAGTTACCTTTTTCAAACTCTCTCTTTATAAGGGCCAACTGATGCAATGAGTGCTCAAAACGCACTAAATCAGCAAAAATGGAAATTGGTAAGACTACGTGGTCATGATAAAAAATTGAATTTTTCCCTTCTAGCTTCAAACCCCTTCGACTGTGAGTTACTGCGAAATTTATAATCTCTAACTTTTTCTGCAAAGGCTGAATATCATCGGATACTCTTCCAAACCCGACATGAATGGGTTCTCTACGTGGCCTTTCTAGAGGCCGATCACTTAAATAGGCTATCGCCTCTTTAATCTCCCACAGATGTTCTACGTATCCAACATTGCCTAGATGGGCTTCATGCAATGACTTTAGAGACTCTACTGCAATTTCCGCAAGCGGCTCGTCAAAATACCGCTGCGACCAATTTGTGTAGAAGGTATCACCATCAAACTCATTTCCAAGACGACACACTTCGCTGTACGCTTCTAAATTTAATATGAAGGGTCGAAAGGTCTGGCCATTCACCTCGCAAAAGGCAGTAGCACCATACTCGTTGAACATCTTTTTCATTACCCGATCTACAATTTCTGGATAAGGATCTATAACATCATGATTCAACCAATACCCCGCATGCATGTAAGTACCCAGGTCATAGCCTTTTTTCGATTCGGGATAGATCTTAAAGTCGCCCCATCCATCGTCAGACCAAATCACAATAAAATCCTTTGGCGGATTAAGCCCATTGTTGAACATCTCCATCCCGTCGGAATAACAAACACACAATTTTAACGCGCCTGGTTTAACCCTATCGATCAAATCGCCCAGAGCTTGATACGCTTCATTCATCACTTGAATGGTGTCTTCGCCACATGAACTTTTATACGGCCAGTCCCAAATTTGATTTCGAGGGCGCAAGCCAAATACATCTCCCTTACCAACAGGCGTTTCCAATAACAAACGCTCCCAAGCATCTATCCACTCCTGCTTGTACTCCGTCCAACAATCGCTTGCTTCTTGAGAGATAGATCCCAGTTTAGAACCTAGAGACATATCGAAATTGACCTTCATCCCCTTCTTGTGGGTGTAGTCAATCATTCTCTCGAAATAGTCCCAGTCTAACTCATAGTTCGGACGCATTTTCTTGTACTCTTCACGTAAGAAATATTCCGCTCGTCCACGCATATCGAAGGGCTGGATCATGTTATAACGAAGCCGAACTAAAGAGTCTATCATCGCCGTGTAATCCTCCCATGAGTACTCAAGAAGCGGCTCCCTCATATTGACCAGCTCATCGACATCGTTTTCAAAGTAACACAACCAAGGGACAAGCGGCGGATCAATGACTCTATTTTCAAAGCTTGCTAAATCCTTAAACGCTAAAGGCACCGCTTGGGTACCGGTCCAATATGCCAACGGATCTACTCCTAGGATATCCCCAGCGTAATCATATACAGAATACTGAAAACCCTGGACATCGGAACCTGCCAGAACGATCAAAGTTTTACCCACTTCTTTGACCTTAGCCCAAATTCCGCCTCTTGATCCCGGAAAACTGCTGCTCAACTCTATTTTGCCACTTTCAATAAGAGACGCAATTACGCTGTTATCATCGCTCGTACCTAAGACAAAGACTATCGAGTCCGTGACGCTTTCTAGATTATCCGTCGAAACTTGGATAGCGTCAAAACCAACCTTGCTCAGATCATCTTTAAAATCCGCAACCGTAGAGTGAATCACTTCGTCAGAATGCTTGCCGACCAAGAGCGTTATCGACCCACTCTCTGCTCCACCAAGATTGGTGCCAAAGCTAAATAGGATGGCCAAGAGAGCTAGCAAAATGCTTCGTACTTCATTTATCATCAAAGATTTTTTGTTTAAAGCTTTCCTTAAAACGATTGTCAGGTGGATTGGCAGCTAAGTGAACGTGCAATTAGCGAGGGGTATGCAGTTGAGTTAACAGTAACTGTTATATGTAGTACATAATACCTTTATCATATCAAGCCCAATTCCTACAACAATTGGAAAAGCTTGACCTTCAATCATTACCGCTTCCGCTTGTTTCGCTTATTATGCCACTTGAAGCTTTAATTCAGAATTAAGCCATCTAACATTGCATGGCATAACCAATAGATAATACTTCCGAAAACAAGCGAGCTGCACCTTCCCCTATCCCCACTAAATGACGATATCAAAAAGACATAACACAATCGCCACGATTGAAAATGCCCTACAAAATAAGAAATCTGCGGCCATAGGTGACATTTTAGAAATAATCCAAAAAATTGCGTCAAACGCTTCCAGTCTTTCTATTAACGAACTCGCAGACCTTATCAGCCGCGATCCCACCATGGTCGAGCGCGTCATCAGCTCCGCCAACACAATCGCATTCAAAGCCAGCGTTCCACCAGTTCTCACCGTTTCTCAAGCCATTCACACCATCGGCTACGAAAAAGTCCGTAATCTCGCGGTTGCTCTCGTATTTTCAGAAAACGCCACAAAACGAAACACAAGCTACGAGCAAAGAGAAAATGCCGCTCTCTCCGTTTGCAGCGGTTTAATGGCAAAAAACTTAAGCTGCACCAATGCCAACGAAATTGAGCCCGAATTTGCATTCGTCTGTGCCACCCTACGCAATTTCGGTAAACTTCTTCTATCCAGCTTTCTACTTCGCGAATACCAACGAGCAAAATCAAATGTTTCAGAAATGGGCGAAGACGAAGCCTTCATCCATGAATTTGGCATCACCTCTCTCGATCTCGGCACCCATTTTCTAAGGACCAAGAATGTCCCCAATGCAATATTACAGACCATCAAAAAGATCCCTGAAGAGATCCTAGCATACCCAGCTACCGAAAAAGAAAAACCTGCCGTCTTGTCAGCGATTAGCGCCCAGGTCTGCCAAATAGCATTTGACGACGAACTCTCACCCGAAGACTTTGAATCATCTTTGAAAGATACGATCACGTTCTACAATGCCTGCATACCCCTAGAATTGGATACAATTTTGAAAGCTCTTGCATCTATCGAAGTCGAGCTTTCGACTTTCAATAAATTGATGAGAATCCCCGACAGCCTTTCACCCGGCTCTGCAAAACTGAACGCAAGACTCAAAGTAGTGCCTTTGCCAGAGCGAGCGAACTTGTCAGATACACCCCTTGCATCAGAAGATACGACCGAAATCCTCGATTTATCCACTGCCATCGAAAACCTCATAGGGATAAAAGACTCCAAAGAATCAAAGACTCCTTCGGAGATTTACCAGCCCGTCATACAAGCAATTCAGAATAGCTTATCTCTCGAAGATAGCCTTGCGTTTATCCCAGAGGAATCTGACCCCAAGAAATTCTCCGCTCGCTGTGGCAGTGGTGATCTCTTTGCCAAAATCAAAAACCGTCCCTTAGTGAGCCTCGATAAAGAAGATATCTTCAGCATCTGCATGAACCGGAAGGAAGACATCCTAATCGAAGACATCACTGCAGGTAAAACTCTCTCCGTCATCCCCGATTGGATCACCGAAAACAGCAAAGCCAACTCCTTCGTTGTACTACCCTGCGTCAAAGACAAAAAGCTAATCGCCATCCTCTTCGGAGCCGTCTCAAACGGCTCACCCCTAAAAATTAACCCCGAAAAAATCAAACAACTGCGAGAAATAAGGCAGACACTGTCTCTTCTAAACTCATTGCAAATATAGCCTTATCTGCTATGAGAACTCATATAAGCTACCTCTAGATAACTATATTTCAAATACGCTATTTAAACCAAAGTCTGGATTTGGGTAATCTGCATAACCTCACGAATTTTAAATTATTACTCCAGATGAAGCTTAAGAAAAAATAGAGCGCTAACTAGCACTCTATTTAGAATCCAAACCTCTGGGCAACTTCTAAAAAGTCTAAACTTAAAACTTTATATTATCTACCAAGTTATTTGATATACCTTGATCCTGAATATTCAGAACTGCTTGAGGTTGAAGAACATTGTCAGAAACATGGTTATAGTATGTGTTGCTCGTCAAACGAATAGCCGCGTATTGTGCATTTATAAAATTATTATTCGAGATAATGTTATGTCCGCACCCTGAATGCAACATAAAGCCACCAGATAGAGGATAATTATCTGTAACCAAAACATTGTTACTGATTTGTGAATTAGTCACATCATAGCCAAGAAAATGAAAACCATACAAAGCCGCACTGAGATAGAGCAAATTATCTTTTATAAAACATTGAGACGCCGACTCAAGCTTGACACACGCAGCGTTCGATCCTCTAGCATCTACATGGCTGTTCGTTAACGTGATCCAAAAAGCAACATTTCCAGCTGTAGAGGAATCTACTTTAAGACCATATTTTACATCAACGATTTCACAATTATCTACTTTAATTCCCTCGTGTTGAAGATTGCCCGAACTGCTAACTTCAAAGTCTAATCCTCGCTCAACAAAGTTAATGCTACAACCTTGGACAAGGGAATTTATGCAAGAATCAGCAAAATAGATACCTCTCGTATTTGCCTGCGTACGCTTCCAGCCAGATATGATGCAATTTGTAATCCTGGTATTCCAAGCATTGCTAACTTTTATCCCTGCGGTAAAGTATCCGGTTCCACTAGCAAAATTGTATCTAGAATCAATATGAACTCTATTGGCAACGAAGCCAAAATGTTCATGGTTGGAATTCGTTGTTGACGTGTACAACGGATAAGACACATCGATAGCAATTCCACTATTTCCGCTAGATCTGCTCTGGATAGTGATATCTTCGATAATTAAGTTGTCGTCTATCGAATTAAAATCGAAATCTATAACATTTTGGCTATCTCGTGCTCTGATAATCGAAGCGCTATCACCATCGCCCTTAATCGTGATATCTTGATTTCCCGATGAGGGTAAAACCAATTTTGTTACTTCATATACACCTTCTGGTATGTAGAGAGTACCTCCTCCTTGAGCACAAACTGTATTGATTGCATTTTGAAGGTAAGTCGTATCATTGCCTCCGTTGTCGGATGGATTTGCCCCAAAATCAACGACAGCATCATAAGTCGCTCCAAAAGAAGAGATTGATAAGCAAATAAGTATACTCGATATGGATAATATTCTTTTCATGGTATTTCATACATTGATGGATTAATTATTAGTGCCTTGAATACTTAATTAAGTTGAATTAGAGTACCCAAAACTATGTACAATAATACTTATGCAATTTTACCTATTCATCAAGGCGTTGAATGAATTTTTTTGAACTAGATCACAGCTTGAATTTTTTCAGATGAAATGCAGCAATACTGCGTGTCCAATAATCCCTATGAATCACCCTGGTGGAAATCTCTCGGCCCTGGCTTCGTTGTTGCCGCAACCGGTGTCGGTGCGGGAGATCTAATCGCTGCAGCTGTGGCGGGACAGAAATTCGGCCTGGCAGTACTCTGGGTCGTATTATTGGGAGCCCTTTTCAAAGCTGTTCTAAACGAAGGCGTCTCTCGCTGGCAGCTCGCTACCGGTACCACACTCATTGAAGGGTGGATACAAAGGCTTCCGCGTTGGGTGTCTTGGTATTTTCTAGTCTATCTCTGTTTTTGGAGTTTCCTCGTTGCAGCTGCCCTTGTTTCCGCCTGCGGCGTTGCGGCGAATTCTCTGGTGCCTGGATTAAGTGTGCACACTTGGGCGGTTTTACATTCTCTGCTGGGGGCAATTTTAGTATGGACGGGGCGATATAGCGTTTTCGAATCCTTAATGAAAGTCCTCATCGCTTCGATGTTTCTGATCGTGATCGTATGCGCTTTTTGGATGGGGACGCCGTTGTCAGAATTCTTTGCGGGCGTTCTCATTCCAACTATTCCAACAGGGTCCAGCAAATTGCTTCTTGGGTTAATGGGTGGCGTTGGAGGCAGTGCAACTTTGCTGTGCTACGGATACTGGATACGCGAGAAGGGCTGGAGTGGCCGTGAATTGCAGCGACGTACTTGGTTTGACCTCGGTTCCGCTTATTGCCTAACCGCCTTATTCGCGATGGCCCTTATCGTCATCGCAGCTGGAGCTCAACCCGGGGACGCATCAGGCAAAGCGCTCATCTTGGCACTCTCCGAACGCTTGGGCGATCTTCTGGGTCCTGTTGGCAAAACCGTTTTCTTAATCGGATTTTGGTGTGCCGTTTTCTCTTCACTCCTCGGCGTGTGGCAAGGCGTGCCCTACTTGTTCTCCGATTATATTTCTCAAATAGGGAGAAAACCAGCCTCCACAGCTCTGAACCGCACCCGGAGCTACCGTGGCTTTCTGCTCTATCTCGCGATTCCACCACTTGCCTTACTTTTCTTCCAAAAGCCTCTAGCAATCGTCATTCTCTACGCCGTCGCCGGGGCTTTCTTCATGCCTTTCCTCGCCTCGATGCTACTCATAATGAACAACCAACGAGACTGGGTGGGTACTATGAAAAACGGCCTTCTAATAAATATCGCACTCGCCAGCTCGCTAGTCCTTTTCGGCCTTTTGTTCGGCTTCGAATTAGCCAATCGCTTCTTCTGAGTTGAATAACGTCAACGCTATACTTTGCCACGGCGGTCCGGCAATGACGAAGAGTTGGAGAATCTGCAGTCTTTCCTTGAAACTACAGGTCGATATCTTGTCAGGGTCTCCTTGCTGGAGACGCAGGTGTCGCAAGGCGACAGCAGGTTTAACAAGCCTGTTTGGCACACGCCAACCTGTGTCCTGAAGGGGCCCTGACAAAAAACTGCTATAGTGAATACTCAAACCGCATTCGGGTTTTCCTAGAGACCGACTAAAAATGACTCAAATCATGACTACTGGCACATGTATTTTTACTCTACATGCGCTAAGGTAGGAAGATGCCAACGCCTCCTTACGCTCAGCAAAGCGGTTTGCAACACATTCGTGACCTATCAACCGCAACTCAAGAAGCCTCCAACAAATGGGGCTTAGGATTTCTAATAGTCGTGCTCCTCGGAGTGATTTTCTTTCCATGGGTGTTCAGAAGCGTCGAATCCGTAGCAGTCTCCCATGCACTCCTCTATTATCTCGGCGTCCTCATCATGACTGTCAGTTGGTTAGCCATTGGCTACTTGTCGAACGCTAAGGGCCTCTATGCAGATACCAATCAGTCGTGGGGAACCTGGCAGGAAATACTTCTCTACTACTTAGCACTGGTCCCTTCTGCCTACTTCACACTTTTCTGGGGAACAATTACCTTTGGCACTATTGGCTTTAACCAGGTACTCGTATTTATCGTAGCTTCATTCGCTGTATTCATCGTTCCAATATGGATGCTCGCCATAACGCTGGTCCTTGAATTATTGTTATTTCACTTCGGGCTACAGATATTTCTGGGATACCGGCTGATGTCGCCCGGAATTGTACTCGGAATCGGCTCTGGAATGGCCTTTGGCTGCATGATGTTTCTTTTGCTCAAAAAGGAAGGTCTTAGCCGCTTAACCATGCAATCGCTCATTCAACAACTCGATCAAGCCAACCAAAAACTGCGTTCTTTCAGCATCGAAATAGAAAATCTTAGCGTCGCCAAGGAACGCATACGAATTGCCCGCGAAATGCACGACACACTGGGCCATTCGCTTACCGTAGTGAATGTCCAATTAGAAGCTGCCAACGCACTGATTGAAAAAGGCAACCCAAGCCAAGCCCAAGCCTTTTTGCAGAAAGCAAAAGAAATCAACCGAACAGGTCTTCAAGAGCTGAGGACGACCGTTTCCTCCCTCCGCTCTTCGCCTCTCGAAGGAAAAACCTTGGACCAAAGCATCAGCGAGCTTGCCAACCACAGCCGCAAACCCGGGCTCGCAATCACTTTTCAAGTGAGCGGCGACTTTTCGAATGTCGAAGAGGCTATCACATCGGCTATCTATCGAATCGCTCAAGAAGCCTTGACCAACATAGACAAACACTCTCGAGCGAGTGAAGCCCTAGTCTCCCTAACGCTCGAAGAAGATGAGATCTCACTCACCGTCAAAGACAATGGCGTTGGTTGCGATAGCGTAAGCGACGGCTTCGGAATTCTCGGGATCCAAGAACGTATTCAAATTTTAAACGGAGAAACTAAGATAAAAACCTCGACTGGAAAAGGCTTTAAGCTTCAAGTGTTGATTCCGCTATGAGCTCTCCAATTCGATTAATTCTAGTCGACGATCAAAACCTATTTCGAGAGGGCTTACGAACGATTCTTGAAATTGATGACCGCTTCGAAATGGTTGCGGAGGCGAGCAACGGACAACATGCAGTCACACTCGCCCAAGAGCACAATCCTGACGTGCTTCTCATGGACCTCAATATGCCTGAAATGAATGGTATCGAGGCAACTCAGGCAATTCTACAAGCCCAACCCAACGCAAAAGTACTGGTTCTTACCACATTTGATGACGATGAACGCGTGTTCGAAGCCCTTCGCGCCGGCGCCTCTGGATACCTGCTCAAGGATACGCCCTCCGAACAATTGGCCAACGCCATCCAAACCATCCATCGCGGAGAATCCTACTTGCAACCTTCCGTTGCCAGCAAGGTACTAGCTGAGTTCAATCGACTTTCAAAAACAACTCGCCCAAATAGAAATCAGCTCATCGAACCCCTTTCTCTTCGCGAAGAAGAAGTGCTCCTCTTGCTCTCTCAGGGAAAAAACAACAAGGAAATCGCTTCCAGTCTTTTCCTCGCCACCGGAACTGTAAAAAACCACGTATCCAACATATTGGGAAAAATGGGTGTTGAGGACCGCACTCAAGCCGCGCTGAAAGCCAAAGAACTCGGTTACATTTAACACCAGCTTCGTTTTTTTCGTAAGCTCAACAGGTAGGGCCTGACCGTGGTTCGACAACGCTCACCACCCTGAACCTGCCGAAGGACCGAGTCCTCAAGATTAACCTGAGTAGCTGCCATCCCTACAACTTAAAGTAAAAGCGGCGTCTCGCCGCTTTAATCAATCACAACAAAGCGACGAGACGTAGCTTCTACTCTAAGAACTCGAGACACACAAACTCATGACCTCATTTCATGACTATTGGCAGGTCACAATCACATCTAAATAAGATAATCTTTCTGGGTTCACTGCGAGTGAGGCTCCAATCCCGGCGCATTCATTCTATCTTAAAATTATCAGAAATCTATTATCATGAATCACTCCATAAAAATCTGCATAGGAATATTTCTCACCGTTGCTCTCATTACTATCGGGGGCTGCACTCTCTATCGAAGTAGCAAAAACTCAAGCGATTCGACGAAAAGTCAAACAGACGAAATGTTAGAAGTCGAAAAAACCAAATCTAATCATACCCACCAAGTACACGCAAGCGCCCCTCCAATCATCAATGAGAGAGAAGACGAATTTTCCGTACCCGAAGAATCAAGACAGATAAAAGATCAAAACAATAGGTCTACCCGCTTAGACCATTTAGTATCTGCCTTCAACTCCAACGACATGAGCGATGATGAACAGATTGAACTCTGGGAGATGGTTCGAAATTCGGATGAATTCCAAAACAAAGTGAACGCTTCAGAACTCAACGTATCCAAAAAACCAACCGATATCGCAGCCAAAATGGAGCTTTCCGAGCTATACATACTAAAACTACTTAGCCTGCCCGACTCGCCGGAGCGAGGCATCTGGGCCGGTAAAGCCGAAACGCAATGGACCGATGTCCTACAAATTGATCCGGATAATTGGGATGCTCGCAAAAACACTGCCTTAACCTTGAGCCAGTATCCCGATTTCTTGAACCGTCAAGACGAGTCAATTAACCACTACGAAAAATTAGTGGAAGTACAAAGCCGTATGGAACCTGAAGAAAAATTCCAAGACACCTACCTAGAGCTTACCCGAATGTACTTGAAGAAAGGCAACCGTATTAGCGCCCAACAAACCATCTTGGAAGGCCTCGCCTTTTTCCCAGACAATTCCCAGCTTTTGCAACAAAGCAGAGCTTTGAGCGAATAAAGTCAGATGTACGCGAGCAATATCCTCTGAGGTATTGCTCAGATTCTGTTCGTCGAACTCTGCGAACAACGACTAAATCAAATCGACACCGTCAAATGTCTGGCAATGATCGTCCTTTGTTCTAGAACACAAAACGATCATGGCCAAGCCAAGTAATACCATTCAGCCACCCGCAATCCCGGATATCCTTCAAAAGGCCCGAGAAGACTTTCCTATCCTAAAACGCACCGTCAACGGCAAGCCTCTCGTGTACCTAGACAACGGAGCATCTACACAAAAACCACAGGCTGTAATCGACGTCCTCAATCGCTATTACTCAAACGAAAACTCCAATATCCACCGAGGCGTCCACCTCCTAAGTGTCGAAGCCACAAGTGCTTATGAAGAGGCTCGCCACACAATTACGGACTTCATTGGAGCCAACGACGACTCCGAAATCATCTTCACTCGCGGTACGACCGAGTCGGTAAACTTAGTGGCCCACTCCTTCGTCGAACCGCAAATTCAAGCCGGTGATGAAATCCTTATCACCCACATGGAGCACCACGCCAACATCGTCCCGTGGCAACTGCTTTGCGAACGAACCGGTGCCATTCTTAAAGTCGCTCCCATCGACGAAAACGGAGCCCTCGACCTAGAAGCCTTCAAAAATCTTCTGTCTGAGAAGACAAAACTCGCCTCATTCGTACATGTCTCCAATGCAATAGGTGTCATAAACCCTGTTGCGGAAATGATCGCTGCCGCCAAGGAAAAAGGCGTACCCACGCTCCTCGACGCCGCCCAATCAATCCAACACATGCCGCTCAACGTGAAAGAACTCGATTGCGATTTCTTAGCTTTCTCAGGGCACAAAATTTTCGCTCCCACAGGGATCGGGGTTCTCTACGGAAAACGTGCCCTTCTCGATGAGATGCGTCCCTACCAAGGAGGAGGCGACATGATTTCAACCGTATCCTTCGAAGGTACAACTTTTAAGGAGCCGCCCTCCCGTTTCGAAGCCGGCACACCCCACATCGCTGGTGCGATCGGGCTCAAAGCTGCCATAGATTACCTCCAATCGATTGGCTTAGAGACCATCGCACGCTACGAAGAAGAGCTCCTCAAGTATGCAACTGTCCAACTACGCGCTATCGACGGTCTAAGAATCATCGGAAACCCAGCCAAACGGGCTGGAGCCATTTCATTTGTCATGGAAAACGCCCACTCACACGATGTCGGGACAATCCTCGATACCGAAGGCGTAGCCATTCGTTCAGGCCACCACTGTTGTGAACCGTTAATGAAACGACTCGGAGTATCTGCTACCACACGAGCTTCCTTCTCCTTCTACAACAATCACACAGACGTCGACACACTCGTAAGCGCTCTCAAAAAAGTGAGTATCCTATTCGAATAGATATTTGCCCACAGGTAGCTCAAACCAACACAGATAGAATACATGTGAGATTATTAGATCACGCACACAAAAGGAGTGAAACAGAAGCGAGACAAACTAAGAAAGAAGTTTAAGTCATTCGCACAACTACACGATCGTTCTCCCATCTGAGCAATCTGTGGGTAAATAGAAATGGACCCCAAGGACTTATATAAGCAAACGCTGCTAAAGCACAGCAAATCACCACACAACGAGGGAGAACTCATCGATTCCACCCACCAGGCAAAACTCACCAACTCTCTTTGCGGTGACGAAGTAACCGTGTATTTAAAAATCGAATCCAATTCGATCCAGCGTGCAACGTTCACCGCCCAGTGTTGCTCTATCTGTACCGCATCTGCTTCAATGCTTACTCAAAAAGTTCAAGGTCTCCCAACTGAAGAAGCCCATTATTTTGCTCAAAAAATAACGACACAACTACAAGACAAAGACAAACCGCTTGTACTCTCAGCAGACGACGAGCTCCAGTCCCTCGAGGGCGTCAAACAATTCAAAAGCCGTATCCGCTGTGCCACTCTCCCCTGGGAAGCGATGCTCGCTTCCCTCGCATCGAGTAGTGAATAGTGAGTGCTAAGTAGTGAGTAGTTGAAACGAAACCACGAAAAATTATGAATAGAGAAAATAATATTACTACTCATACCACACAGACTATTTGTCCCTGATTTCTGCCATCATAATTCCAACAGAAGTTCAAATACTTCACCACTCACACTTCCCGACTCAATACTCACTATTTCCGCATGATCGCTCTTTCAGACATCACACTACAATTCGGAGAACGTTTTCTCTTCAATCGCATCGGAGCCACTATTGGCGCAAAAGACCGCATCGGCCTCGTTGGCAGCAATGGAGCCGGGAAATCTACGCTACTCAAAGTTCTTTGCGATATCCAGGAAATCGATTCCGGAAAAATTGATAAAGCCAAGTATGTGACCATCGGCTACTTGCCTCAGGATGGGATCGAAATGAGCGGCCTTAGCCTCTATAAAGAAGTAGAAACCGCTTTCGCTGACATACTCAACCTCCATGCCCAAGTCGACGAAGCCTCAGATCGTCTCCAAGACATGGACACAAGCTCAGACGAGTATTACGAAACACTCGAATTGCTCGGCATGTGGGAACATCGCCTTGAAGACTTAGACGCTGGAAAACTTCCCTCTCGCATAGAGTCTGTTCTCCTCGGGCTCGGGTTCCAAAGCAGCGACATGGAACGCCCAACCGAAGAATTCAGTGGCGGTTGGCAAATGCGCATAGCCCTGGCTAAGCTCCTCCTCGCCAATCCATCCCTGCTCCTTCTCGACGAGCCAACCAATCACTTAGATGTTCACTCGCAACAATGGCTCGAAGATTTTCTCAAAGGCTACGAAGGATCATTGCTAATGATCTCTCACGACCGGTCCTTCATAGACTCGATCTGCGGACGTATTTTCGAACTTACCCTAGGTCAGTTAAACACCTATACGGGTAATTATACAAAATACGAAAAGCAAAGCGCCGAGCGCAAAGAACTCCTAATAAAGGCCTACGCTTCTCAACAAAAAGAGATCAAAGACGCTGAAGCGTTCATAAACCGGTTCAGAGCCAAAGCGTCAAAAGCCCGCCAGGTTCAGAGCCGTATCAAGGCATTGGATAAAATCGAACGCATCCAAATCGAAGCCGAAGAAGATAGCATCGCTTTCTCCTTCGCTCCTCCTCCACGCAGCGGCCAAATGACCGTAGAACTCGAAGGGCTAACAAAAGCGTACGGTGATCTTAAGGTAATAGAGAACGCCAACATCCGCATCGAACGCGGCGACCGCATCGCCGTCGTTGGAGTCAATGGTGCTGGCAAAACGACTATCTCAAAAGTCATCGCAGGTGTAGAGCCCTATCAAGCAGGTCAGCTTGAATACGGTCACAATATTCTCCTCTCCTACTTTGCTCAGCACCAAGCCGACGAGCTTGAGCAGGACGTCAGTATTCTTGAGACCCTCGAGCAAGTGGCAGAAGGAGCCAATACCACCAACATTCGTACCATTCTCGGGACCTTCCTCTTCAAAGGCGACGACGTATTCAAAAAGATAAAAGTCCTTTCTGGAGGTGAACGCAATCGTGTTGCGCTGGCAAAGATGCTTTCTCGCCCCGCAAACTTTCTCATACTGGACGAACCTACCAATCACTTGGACATGCGTTCGCAAGATGCCCTGCAACGCGCTCTTAAAAGCTATACTGGCACCTACATGATTGTCTCGCATAACAAGGCATTCATTGACCCCATAGTAAACAAAGTCCTAGAAGTTCGAAAAGACGGGCTGTCCCTTTTTCCCGGGAACGTATCCGATTACCTACTCCACGTAGAATTGCAAAAATCTCGTCAAGCAACTCCTAAGCAGTCGAACCAGCAAACAACAACGCGAGGTAGAGCAAACACAAGTACCTCTCCCAAGGAACGACGCCGTCTTCGGGCTCAACTCCAACAAGAGGTCAAGCCCCTTAAGAACAAAACCAAGAAGCTCGAAGACAAGATTGCTGCTTTAGAAAAAGAGCAAGAATCCCTCGAAACGAAAATGGCAGACCCCGTCTTCTTCCAAGGCCCCGAGTCTAGCACCGCGATGAAACGCTACGACGCCCTAAAAAACGAACTGGAGAAAGTCTATGCCGACTGGAGCACTTCGAGCGAATTACTTGCCAAAAAAGAAGAGGCTATGGAAAGTTATTCCTAAACGCTTAACTGCTCCAAGCTCAGAGAACACGCAGCTATTTCCAGAAAAAACGGCATTTCATCATCAGATTCGTTTTTATCCGGTATTGGTTTATTTTCCCTGTATTCGATATTGTGTTCTCTCAATAGTTTGCGAGCTTTGGCATTACCTTTTCGAGCCATTGCTTTCAGCCATTGGATAACAAGGCTATCTTGATTTAAATCATCGTCATGAACCAAATGATACTCTGCATACCAAAACAAAGCAGGTGTATATTTATAGTTAGCTGCTTTGCTCATTAACTGAATAGCTTCTTTGTACTCAACTGAACCTTTTTCCTTTTCTAGACCGATTAAGGCGAGTTCATAGCTAGCTGCAGCTTGCCCTATATCATCAGCTATTCTTAGCCATTTGACACGATTTTCAGAATTAATTTTTGTGCCAAGGCCTTTCTCATAACATTTAGCAACCCCAAATGCAGACCAAGCCATATACTTTTTACTATCCTGCTTTTTAGAATCTTCGTATACAGATTTATAGATCTTAAGCGCAGAACCTGGTTTTGAATTTTTCAAAACTCCATCTTCGTGCATTTTTGCTAAAATCAGCTTAGATTCATAGTACCCTCTATCAGACAAAAAGTGCCAAAGGCTTGCTGCTTCTTCAGGATCGTATCCATTCCAGGAATCATCCATGAGAGCAAACGCCAAACATCGAACTGCCTTAAACTGCTTATTTGTCATATAATAACCTATTGGTTTAAGTGCCAAATACTTATTTGCCCATTCAAATGACTTATAACTGCTTTGAGGTACTCCCCGACCAAGATGATAGCGGTCTGCAACTTCGAGCATTGAATCGATATCGCCATTCTCAGCGGCCACTTCTCTCCAGTGCGTGACTTCGTTCAAGTCTGCTAATTCTTCCTCATATATTGAAACTAATTGCAATGCAGCAAAAACAGACCCCAGTTCTGCCGCCTTTTCATACCAATTGATAGCCTGTTCTAGGTTTTTCTCTACACCTCTTCCGTGCTGAAATGCTCTTCCCAAGTTTGTCTTAGCAATACTGCTACCTTTATTCGCAGACTCTAAATACAATTCACAGGCCTTAGCCTCATCCTTTTTAATACCCAGACCATCAAAGTAGAAATTTGCCAGATTGTTCATTGCTTCGAAATCACTATCACATATTTCTAGATACAATTTGCGTGCAACATCATAGTTTATTAAGCAACCTTCGCCCTTTGATTTCATGTAAGCTATTTCGAAGTTCGCATTGCGACTCCCCACCTCTTTTGCCTTTTCATACCATTCTAAGGCTTTCCTGTAATTTTGTTCTACGCCATCGCCCCAATAATAAGCCGTGCCGATTTCAAAAAGTCCTCCGGCATCATCGTGCTTTGCAGCCCTCATAAAAAGCTTAAACAATTTTTTGTAGTTATAGTCTATTGGCACTCCAATTCCCATCTTCAATCGGTAGGCATAGGAATAAATAGCTCGTGGATCCTTTTTTTCGTATCCATTTTCACAAATTTTCAGCGCTTCGGCTTCACCAATCAACCTGGGTGACATTTCTTCATCTAAGACCAATCGCGCCACATACAGTCCATAATCGTCGGCCTTTCTTAATGCTTCTTTTCCTAACTCTTTGTCTAGCTTTCCACTAACCCCATTCATTAGCATCACGCCCTTATTGTACATAGCTAGTCTCCACTCATCCTCAGCTGCTTGCTCAATGTATGCGAAAGCGCGTCGTCCATCTCTTATGTCTTCGTCCCCTTCGGCAAGAATGAGGGCCAAATCTAAACAGGCCCTTTTTGTGTCAGACTGAGCAGCAATTTCCAAAAGCTCTATGGCCTCGAGGTCCGTTAAGATCCTTTTATCTTTTGGCAACCCTCTTTGCTCTCGGACCAAATCAACAATCATTTGGTTCACGAGGAAATTCAATTCGTCACTCGTTGCAGTCAACCCATCCTGAATGTCGTTATTCGCTAAAGGATCTAAACCAACCATAACAAACTCCATCCGTCGCCTTACCGAATCAGATAGCATAAGTTTGTACCGCTTGAACATTTCCTTAGCTTTGGTCACATCCACAGTGTAATGCTCCCCGCTCGCATAACTCACTGCCAAAAATAGAACACTCTCGATAATCCCCAGACTCGCTGAGTCCTCAATCAACTGTAGTCCACGAGCCACCACACTTTTATCGTTTGGTTCATCCTCAATCAACATTGTGCCTAAATAGTAAGATGCATAACCTTTAACATTTCGCATGATGCCATAATCCTGCCCTATAAAAAACCGAGAACCGTAGTCTAACCGAACATCAGGATCCACGATTTTTTCTAATAACTCCTTCGCCATATCTCTACTCTCAGCAACTCCGGATCCTGACAAGTATGCCCAACTCGTCTTAAACATGGCTAGTGCAAAGTCGCTTTCTGAAGCTAGCCGCCACCATTTGAACGCTTGTTTTTGGTTTCTTCGTACACCTAAGCCGTTCGCATACATGTCTCCCAAAGTATACTGACTTATAGGGTGACCCGCCTCAGCTGCGAGACGCAACAAGCGAACAGTCTCTATATATTTTCGCTTGCCAGATTCGCCTTCGATCGCATCGACTGCTTCGGCATAGAGTTCATCTACTGCCAAATCGGCATAAACATCATCAGTTTCCGGATACACAGGAATCTGGTAAGCTCCAATGATTATGCAGATAAGGAGAATTTTTGAGAGGGGAATACTAGTATCAATCTTCATACATGTAGCAATTAGTAAACACGTAGAAATCAAATGGGGTATGTCACAAAATTTACTTGATCTTCTACTTATATATAACCCAAAGTCAATTTCTCGCTAGCACTTAGCTGCTAGGTTTTTTGCCCCTGTTTTGATTCTTTTTCTTACGACTGAATCTCTACCAAAACCTAATCGACCCTCCCCCCATATGATTAAAAGAAAGTGGTTAGTCTCCGTATTTTTTGGAACAATCTGCGTCTTAACGATTTGCTCAGCAAAAGTAACACTACCCAAAATATACAAGATGCCAGAGCCTGTCATACCTCTGGCTTTGCAACATAAGCGCTATGAAAAACCCATGGCTGAAGTTAGGGTATCAATCTCAAAAGAGGGTAAACCACTCGAGGCTGTTTGCCAGTCAGCAGATCACTACTTACTGGCTGAAGAAGCTGTAAATATAGTCATGAAAACCGAGTTCACTCCCGGAAAATCAGGAGATGAGAGAATCCAGGCACTTACAACCGTCAAAATTCCCTTTATTTACCAATCGAGCTATTTCACTTCTAAGTCAAACTTTGATCATACCGCCGATTTCGCAGGGTTCGCACGACCTAAAAAAGAAAACAAAATCATTCACTGCAAAGTACAGGAGTTGGATGAGCCTCTTAAAATAGTCGTGCCACCCAAGCCTACGATGGTACGGGATGAGGAGGGTATCGTACAAACTGGCAGTGCAACAATCGAGGGTCTGATCGACACAGAGGGTAGATTTTGCATGCTAAGTGTAGTTAAGTCTGACAATAAGCACGTCACAGCTGCCGCGCTCGAGTCCTTTGAATCGGTTGAATTTGCCCCCCCTACAAAGAACGGGGCTAGAGCTACGACTCGCATACGCCTTCCTTACAATGCAACTACCCACGACAAATAGCTCTAGCTGAAGTTTTGGTGGTTTTACCGCTTCGAACTACGCTGTCTTTTTTTTGAAAAGCACGATCTTGTCATCCTTTTCCAAGATGCCTTCCTTGCGGTATGTCTCTGCAACTTCTTCGTGCTCTTCTGCCCACTTTGGAGCTGAAAAATCAGGTTTGTACTCTGGTACGAAATTTTGAATACGACGTTTGATCTCGTTATATTCTGCCGTCTTTAAAAAAGGGACTAAGCTATTCAGAAATTTGCGAACGCTCTCTTCTTTTGCCTTAGCTCCTTTGAAACGGAAAACCTTATCTTTGTGGGTAAGCTCAAGAGTTTCTTCGCCGTGCTGCAACTCTTCATACAATTTCTCACCTGGTCGTAGGCCTGAGAATACGATATCAATATCAACACCAACCTGCAAACCGCTAAGTTCGATCATCTGCTTCGCAAGGTCGTAGACTTTTACAGGCTCTCCCATATCGAGAACAAATATCTCCCCTCCATTTGCGTCGGAAGAACAATCAAGCACAAGACCAACGGCCTCACCCACCGTCATGAAGTATCTAGTAATATCTGGGTGGGTAACTGTAACGGGGCCACCTTCTTCTATCTGTTTTTTAAACGTTGGTATTACACTGCCCGAAGACCCGAGTACGTTCCCAAACCGAACCGCCATAAACTGCGTGTGAGATGAGTTTTCTTGTAACGATTGAATAAAAATTTCTGCCATTCGTTTCGTCACACCCATCACGTTGGTTGGGTTGACAGCTTTGTCAGAAGAAATAAGTACAAAACGTTCTACCTCATGCTTAATTGCAAGGTCTGCTAAGTTGGCCGTACCCAAGGTATTATTACGCACCGCCTCTCCAGGCTGATGCTCCATCATTGGCACGTGTTTATGCGCCGCAGCGTGGAATATAATATTTGGCAAAAAGCCCCCCATTAAGAAGTCCATCCTCGCCTCATCTGTTACATCACCCATGAATGCATGAGAAGCGACTTCTGGAAACTCTGCCTTGATAAGTTGCTCCGTCTGGAAAAGGAGGTACTCCGCACGCTCCACCATGATCAATAATGATGGCCCACATTGGGCAACTTGACGACAGAGTTCACATCCAATCGTTCCACCGGCGCCAGTTACTAAGACGACCTTATTCTTCACCATATCGAGAACTTTGTCTGAGTGAAGGTTGATCGCATTTCGGCCCAAAAGATCTTCAATTTTGACCGGACGAATTTTATCAACCCGTTTGCGACCGGACACTAATTCATCCCACGAAGGTACAATTTCCACAGTCAATTTAAAGTGACTCGCTTGCTGTGTAATTTCGCGAATTTTTGTAGGCGAGGCACTTGGCATAGCAACCACAATGCGAGCCGCCTTATATCGATTCTTTATTTTGCCCAAATCTGACGTCGAGGACCATACTCGTATACCATGAATATACTTATCCCATTTTGACTCGTCGTCATCAATAAAGGCAACAGGGTTCATCACTTTTCCTCGTTTGCCTAACAAGTGTGCTGACAAGGCTGAACCGGTGTTACCTGCTCCGTAAATAATAACGTTTTCTTGCGTAACCGTAGCATCAAGAACCTCATACCCACTGTTTCGCTCGCGATAGATTCGAAGAATAGTTCGGAACAAGCAGAGAAGACTAACGGAAAAGAAAAAATCTAGAACCAATGCAGCTTTGGAAAACAGTATCCCTTCTTCGTTCAAAGCAAAGGCGGTCATGATCATAATTACCGCAGGTATACCCATCGCAGTGGACAAACGGTAGAGATCCGGTAGCCTGAAGAAGGTAAGCAGTCCACGGAACTGTCCAAAAACTAGCATTGAGGCCAACTTTATGGCTAATACCGCCGGCAGTCCATTTAGGACGATGTACCTCGTTGAATCGTTAATAGAAAAATTGTCACGAAACTCAAAAGCGAGCAGCAGAGAGATCGAAAACAGGCACGAATACACGGTAGAGAGTATTAAGACACGAGATGCTCTGCCTAAGATACGATTGGCGTATTTCATAAAGATTATGATCGGATAGAATAATTGGATAAATATACGTACAATTGCCTATTCCCTGAAAAGGGAGAAGGTATTTTTACTTAATGGCGAGATAAGTACTCTACTCTAAGCTGTAGGCAATCTGAATCCTATGTATGTAAGATTTTTCATAAGTCTTTCACTCTTCTTTACTTATTAAATGCCAATGTCATAATTATTTTGTTACAAAATTCTGTTCCTCCCTTAAGCACAGAACATGCAAATTTCCCAATTTTCCCTTTTATTTCGGGTTGCATAGCCAGATATCTAAAAATTTATTTCTTGCCGCGTGGTAAACCAGATCAAAAGAGCCAACTTAGTTTTTGATTTTACTCGGATGATTCCGGGAGGTGGAAACGGCGGCATAAAAGTCCATCTATTTTCTTTCTTAGAGGAGCTAATACGATTCCATCAACGTTATCGTATCAGTATTTTATGTGAAGAATCACTGATTTCAGAACTCGGCTTCTTGAGTTCTTTTCACATGGACAACCAAATCCATATAATTCGCCCTAAAGGAAAGGTCGACATCCGATCTGTAGCGGATCGCCTCCCGATTATTAAGATTTGGCACGACCCGCCGGGAAACTTACTAAGTCAAATAGGAGCTGATTTGATGTACGCCGGGTTCGGATTTTCCGAATTTCATGATAAAACAGTTCCGCAAATTGGGTTAATTCCGGATTGCTTACACTGTGACCTTCCCGACCATCTTCCAGAAGGTGAAGTGAAAGCACGCAATTTTTGGTTTCCTGTCGCCATTGAACAAGCAAACTTAGTGCAAACCAACTCAGACTTTTGCGTAAGCCGCCTCGCCACTTGCTTTTCATTACCAAAAGAAAAAGCACTTCGAATGTATCTCCCTTTACATGAACGCTTCGCCGAAATAAATGCGACAAAACTCCCAGCATTTCTAGACAGAGAGCCTTACTTTTTCTATCCCGCAAATTACTGGCCTCACAAAAACCACGAGCTTCTTCTAATCGCTTATCAAAAATATGTCCACGGAACGGACGACTATCCCTGGAAACTCGTTTTATCTGGAGACGATTCGATAGAAAATGGCCCCCAATCCAAAGAGTTGGCCAATGCTCTAGGAATTAGTGAGCACGTCCACTTTTTAGGGCATCTTCCCATCGAAGACCTTAAACAAATTTGGAAATATGCGGATGCAATGGTCTTCCCTTCTCTCTATGAAGGCTTTGGGCTCCCCACTATAGAAGCAATGCACTTTCAAACCCCCATGGCATGTAGCAACGTGGCTAGCCTTCCCGAAGTCGCAGGCGATGCTGCAATCTACTTCGACCCAAGAAAGCCTACAGAAATAGCTGACGCTTTTCTGAAACTCTCGTCCGACTCCGACCTTCGTAAATCGCTCCAAAAGGCGTGTGTCGCTCGTCTACCCATTTTTAGCCTCAATCGTGAAATGGACAAAGTGATCAGTGCCATTGACGGATTAATTAACGCGAAGTAGGACCTGCTTGATCCTCTTTTATATGAGTCAAAACCAGCTTGACCTTGGCATTCAACCAGAAGTGCACATGTCGAATCCATCCGAAAAAAGGGTAACCGTTGCCTTCGATGTCGCACAAACGTGTGCAGGGCGCGAAGGCTGTGCTTGGCACGCCGATGCCCTTGCTCATGCCCTCGCCCGGAATTCTGGAAACTATCGATTGAGCCTATACCACCAGTTTTCCCCGTGGATCAATCCAGATTGCTCTAATGGAACTTATATAAATGGCATTTCAGCCCCATTTAAGGAAATGCCTCTCGATCAGGTTCTGGATATCTGGAATACGGGCAAACAGCTTCCCGAATCGCCGATTATTCTTCACTCCAACTCCTATAGCGTACCTCCTAGACTCCCTGGACTAAAACTCATCTATACAATCCATGATCTTTGTTTTTGGACACATCCAGAATACGTAAAAGAACGGAATCGATTGCACTGCCAGCAACAAGTCCTAAAAGCTCTCACATACGCCGATGCATTCATTTTCATTTCGCACTGTGCTCGAAACGACTTCGAGTTACTCTTTCCTAGTTGGCTCGAAAAAAACCAACGCCCTTGGAAAGTGATCCATTCTGGTTCGCGTTTCAACATCGAACGACAGCGAAGACCTGCTTTCAATAACACTAATAGCCCATGGCTTTACGTGGGTTCCATCGAACCCCGAAAAAATATACTCGGTCTGCTTAAAGCTTACTCCAAGTATTACGAAACCAGCGATATCAAACGACCTCTCGTAATCGTAGGTTCAGCCAAGGAACATGCTGAAGACGAAATTCAAGCAATAGTGGCAGCTAGCGAGACTCTCCCTATCACACACTTGGGGTACGTAAGCGATGACGAGTTACAGAAGCTCTACCAGTCATCATTCGCACTACTCCACCCAAGTCACTATGAAGGGTTTGGGCTTCCGATTATAGAAGCTATGGGCTTCGGCTTGCCTGTTATTAGTAACCGAATTCCTTCTGTAATGGAATTTGCTAGCGAATCGGCTCTGACTTTGTCGTTTGAAAATGAGGTTAACGTTGCTCATTTCATGCTCAGTCTAGAGAGAGGTGCTCCGCAATATGAGCAATTGCAAACAGCTGGCTATCAAACAGCCAGTGCTTTCACTTGGGAAAACACTGCTACAAAAACAGTCGAATTCTACGACGAAGTATTGTCAGAGCAGCTCTAGTCTGCCTTGTTAGCTCCTCAGTAAACTGACAAACAGACTACGTGAACAATACTAGCAAGTCATCATCTTTTCTCGGATTGAAAACTTATTTCGAGAACAAAGACCTACTCCTTCAATTCACTCAACGCGAGATCACCAACGAAACTAAGGGAAGCGCAATGGGCGCTGCTTGGTTAGTGCTCAAACCTCTTTTTTTACTAGGGCTTTATGTGTTTGTTTTCGGCTACATCTTCGATGGCAAATTTTCCGAACGGCCAGAAGAAACCCAACAAATACATGCTATAGGAATATTTGTCGGGTTGAACGTTATTCATTTTCTAGCAGATATCCTAGGAACATGCCCGCGTTGCGTGGTTGATAACTCGGGTCTCGTGAAGAGAACTGTCCTACCGCTCGAGCTTCTTCCTGTCTCTCAAGTAGGAAAAGCAGGGTTCGAATTCTTGGTCACTTCCACTCTCATGATCGTCGGCCTACTAGTCTTTGGTCTCGTTCCTGGCGTCAATGCTCTGTGGTTCTTTCCGCTTACTATTTCCTTAATCTTTCTTGGTCTAGGCATTGCCTATTTACTAGCAACAATTGGCGTTTACTTTCGCGATATCACTCAAGTGACACAAGTCGCCTCCATGGGCCTACTCTTTGCAAGTGCCGTATTCTATTCCGTTGATATGCTCAAGCAAACGCCAGTTGCATGGTCCATTCTCCAATTCAACCCTGCACTCATCCTTATCGATGCCTTCCGTAGCACAATTCTTTGGAACGAGCCTCTCCATTTCGGAACTCAGCTCGTTTACTACTTCGCATTTTGCATTAGCACTTACATCTTAGGCTTTTTCGTTTTTGAAAAAAACAAGAAAAAGTTCGCCGACCATATGTGATACAAGAAAGAGCAAAACTAACATCTTTTAGAATATCAGAATTTTGCGAAAAATATAAACTCACTCATGCTTTCCGGTAACCCAACTACACAAACGTCCATAACGGACACAAGCAGCGTAACTGCGATCAACATCGAGGGAGTCTCAAAAAACTTTAAGAAATTCACGGCTCTCAACAATATCTCATTCGAAGTTAAACGGGGAGAATGCGTTGGCATTGTTGGTCTCAATGGAGCTGGAAAATCAACCCTTTTGCAAATTATCGCTGGAACTCTCCCAGCCAGCGAAGGGAAAGTGACCTGTAACGGAAAAGTAGTCGCGTTACTCGAATTAGGAACAGGCTTCAACGAGGAATACACAGGCATAGAAAACCTGTACATGAATGCCGCCCTATTGGGCGTACCCAAAAAACTGATCAACGAAAAGCTTCCTGAAATTGAATCTTTCGCAGAGATCGGCGACTTCATTAACAAACCAGTTAAGACCTATTCATCAGGGATGAAAGTACGCCTCGCCTTCTCGCTCCTCACTCAAATTGATCCTGAAATCATGATCATCGATGAGGCTTTGTCAGTGGGAGATACTTACTTTGCTCACAAGTGCGCTCACTTGATGAGGAGTTTCCGGAAGCAAGGAAAAACCTTCCTTTTCGTCTCTCATAGCGATGCAATGGTGAAAAGCCTATGCGATCGCGCAGTTCTTTTAGATAAAGGCGTACTCATCCGTGATGGGCTTCCAAATGATGTGCTTGAGTACTACTCAGCCATGATCTCACAAAAAGAGCGTGAATTTGAGATACAACAAATCGAGAAAGAAAAAGGCCGTACAGTCACACGCTCTGGGAACGGTAAAGCAAGCATAGTCCGTTTTGAACTAATGGACAGTGACTCCATTCCAAGGCGAAAATTCGGTATTGGTGAGAAAGTTACAATTTCCTGCGTTTTAGAGATAAACGAAGTGCTTGACGACCCAACAGTCGGCTTTTTAATAAGAGATCGAGTTGGTAACGATATTTTCGGTACGAATACATACCATCATAAGATTGACATCGAAAAAATGTCTGCCGGACAACAGATTGAAACAACCTTCGAAACAGAACTCTTCCTTGGCCCAGGAGAATACTCCCTTACATTAGCTGCTCATGATGGCCCAGATCATATTGAGAACAACTACGATTGGTTTGATCGGCTCATCGTTTTTAACGTTTTACCAGATGGTCGACCATTCTTCAGTGGAACTTCCGCCCTTCCCTCTCAAGTCACTGTATCCAAAGAAATTAGTCAACTTAATCGCCTCTACTCTCTTGGAGATACCATCGATTTTACAGATACAGGTAATTCTCACCGCTATACGCTGCAGGGATGGCACAAACCTGAGCAAAATCATACCTGGATCGACGGAAAAAAAGCTTCATTGGCCATCGATATAGAAGATTCTGGCGGTAGCGTATTGTTCATGAAGGCTCACATAAAACCTTTTGTCACCAAGGAACAAGATTTTCAAGACTTGGAAATCAAGGGTAATGGAATCACTATCTTCAAAGGGAAACTAGAAAGGGCCGAAATCATCGAAGTAATGATTCCAGCAAAGGTATTCAAGAAATCCCCAAACATACATCTTGAATTCGAAATTCCTCATGCCCTTTCAGCTGCTGAGTGCACAAAAAACTTGGACAGGAGAGTTCTTGGAACTGCTCTGCAAAGACTAGTAATTGAAAGCGAATAGTACATGGAAGACGCAGCAAAGGAAATCGCAGGTCTCAAAGAACAACTTTCAGCTGCACTAAAACGTATCCAAGCGTTGGAAAAAACAATAAAATCTGACACTACCGATAAATCAGAAAAATTTGATTCATTCTATCTAGCCTTTGAAAATAAGTACCGAGGCTCAGAAGAAGAAATCTCCCAAAGACTTCATTTTTATAGAGATATCGTGGTAGATCGAATCAAAGATCATGATGCCAAAATTCTGGACCTAGGTTGCGGTCGAGGAGAATGGTTAGACCTACTTTCAGCCTCTGAATACAAAAACTTAGAAGGTGTCGATCTCAACAGTCGAATGGTTTCTTTGTGCTTAAACAAAGGATACTCAACTCAAAATGGAGATATTTTTGATTATCTAAAGTCTACTAAAGAAAATAGCTACGATGTAATTTCTGGATTTCACATAATCGAGCACTTCCCGTTTCAGAAACTCGTCATTCTCTTCGAACAGGCGCTAAGAACTCTTAAGCCAGGGGGCATCGCGATCTTCGAAACTCCAAACCCGAGAAACTTATTCGTTGGAGCGTGCTCGTTTCATTTCGACCCTACCCATATAAAGCCTGTTCCATCTGAACTGAGTAGTTTCTTAGCGGAGCACCTAGGCTTCGAAATTCTTGGTGTGAAATATTCGAATACACACCCAGACATTCCTAAGGAATTGATAGAAGCGCCTTCCCTTCCAGCTCTTTGGCACGATAGTTTAGCCATCGGTCTTGACTACGGTTTGGTGATTAAAAAACCAAGTAACTAAGTTGAACCTTATTCATCGGCACTCAATTGTAAGCGTCCGTTCTAGGGCGTCTGGTTTTTGAAACAGCGTTTTGATATTCTGTGTGGATGTCTCGAATCGAAACGGATCGCTGCTACGTCTAC
>JAKYXN010000051.1 GCA_022538095.1 Puniceicoccaceae bacterium K14
TCGATTTACCATTGAATTCGAGGAAAGAATGCCTCTAAACTACAAATAACCGCGCATCAGAAAAAGCTAGTTACACAAAATAACTTACACCTCCAACATTGCTGCCATAAGTCCTGAAATTACTATTACACTTCCAGTTATAAGATTTTTCATACTATTTTCTATTGAGATTAACGGATCAATTTTTCCAAATTCATTGCCCAAAACGTGTGATTCTCCCAATGAGTCCACGGCTGATCGAAAGGCTGCTTCATTAGCCATAGTCGCTTTATTTGCCTCGTACGAATCCAAGAGATGCGATTCGAGCTCTTCCATAATTTCAGGCGAGAGCCTTCGGCTTTTCTCTACCCGGCGTCTCCAAAGATTCAATTCTTTCTCGATATCAAACATAGCTCTCTCCCCACAGTTTGCCCAAAGTACTGTTTACCGCGTCCCATTGGCGTCTTTCTTCTTTGAGAGCCTTCACACCCGCACCTTTTAAGGAATAATACTTCCTTTTCCGACCTGTTTCGGAAACGCGCCAGGTCGATTTTATCTTTCCCTCTTTTTCCAAGCGATGAAGGACAGGATACAACATTCCATCGGTCCACTGAAGCTCATCATCCGAAAGCTCACGAACCCGTTGAATAATCTCATACCCATAACTCTCGCCCCCCTGCAATATCAGCAAAATCAGCGGCGTGGAAGACGCAGCAACCAAATCTTTCTTAACCATTGAACTCTTATGCATAGCTCTTCTATGTACGGCGAGTTCAATCTGACCTTTAATAAAATTTCGCCCACGATCCATTCCAATTAAAACATCTACTCTTAAAACAGAGCACTCATTTTCCAATTTTGTCAGGGTTCCTTCTTGTCACGCCATATGAATCAAAAAGGCGGACGGAACACAGGTTAGCCAGGGCCAAACAGATTTCACTCGCCCTGAAAAACAGAACCTGTCGCGACAAAGGAGCGATCCTGCCTGAAGCAACGCGAAGTTACCGAGCTAGAAAACTGACGACACTCGTCGACTAGAAGGAGTAAGACATTCAGTGAGATAGCTACGATGCCAAAACAAACAAGAATTCAACTTATAAAGTCAACTATCCTGGGGAGCTAATACCCCTTCTTCCAATCGATCGACGAGCTCCTTAGAATATTTTTCCGAGCTCTCCAAAATAATCTTATCCAGTGCATTTCGCAAAGCCTTCATCGACCTATATTTTTCCCACAAAAGGATACAATGCATATGATCGTGTTCGTATTCGGGGTATTCAATCTTTGACTCTTTCAGCTCCTTCAAAGCAATCTCGTAAGCTTTTCTTTTTTCTTCGATCGGCTTCTTATCGAATTCTTCAAAGAATAGCTTCTTTACTTCTTCGTTTATTTCTGAATACAAAGAGGTAGAAATTAATAACGCAAATAGGCTTAGGAATAACTTCATAGTTTTCTTTTCCATTTTCTAGGGCTTAGACACACAAAATTTCAAGTAAGGTTCACCCATCCTTATTGAGGAGCTTGTTGGCAATTTTATCGAGACCCGAGCCGAGAAAAGTCCTTTCCACCTCTAAACGCTTTTCTATTTCTTCCTCAGCCCAAGATTGCTCAACGTAACGGGGGTCGATAACTGAAAGGGATATCAACCCGAATCGTGGAATCTCAACTCTCCCGAGATTATCAGTTCGTTCATTCCTGACTTCGCTTTTCGTCGTGATCACAACCTCAGCATACGGAAGACTGTGCCCATCACTCGCAACAATCTGCACCTCTCGATCTTTAATCTCCATTATAACCAAAAAGACAACAGCTAGGACGATAACCACTAGCGAACTCCATCCAGAAATTTGAGAGCTCCTATTCTTCCACTCCTTCCGTTGGATTCTCTTAGTTTTGTATCCATGAATAAAGATACCTATAACCAATTCGATAATCACAAGAAACAGATTTGTGATTCCTATGAAGACACACAAAATCGCCATAACGATGGGCTCTACAATTGCGGCAAATAGGGCTGCGATAGCGTCAAATATCATAACTTAGATTCCATACAGATGTATACCTTGCACTCTAATTTATTTGCGAAGGCTCCTTCGCCGGAATTTCCGACTTCTTGAAATCTCCAATATTTCGTGTGGCTATCAATTCGATGTTGTTCCCGATTGATACCGCTTCAATGACAGCATCCTCGAAATCTGATATTTGACTTTCCAAAGCCCGCTTGAATGTTTGTCGCGACATTTTACCTACTTTGCAAATACTAATGAGCTTATCCAGAAGCTCTCGCGTCTTCTGTTCTCCAAGCACCTTCTTACCCAAGCAATGAAGAGTCGTTATCGTCGTTGGGCATATCCATCCTTCCATCTGCTTCTTCTCCACCTTAGCCAGTAAGATGGCTGAATCCTTCCAAAACGGCTCACGGGCCAACCAAACGTCGAGAATCACGTTCGTATCTAACAAAACTTTCATAGATATTTATCTTCAAGATGCTTGCCATAGTCATCTTCGTCTACGTCAACACCTCTCTTTCGAATCGCTCCTAACATCGATGCCGTTACCGGAGGAAGGTCATCGCTCGGAAGATCATCCGTCTGCGTCGCAATAAAATCGCCAAAAATCCGAGAAACAGACGTCCCCCTCTTCTTGGCGAGCAACTTAGCCTTACGGATGACTGCCTCCTCCACTCTAAGTGTCAGCTTTGACTGCATGACGTATATTTCAATAAAATTATACGTCTTGTCAATTTTTTAGTGGGATAAGCCTGTTGCGACAATTGGATTCGTCAGGGTTCCTTCTTGTCACGCCGTGTGGAAGAATAGCCGGACGAAACACAGGCCGCCCAAGGCCAAACAGGTTCACTCCCTAAAACAAAACCTACCGTCGCCTCATCCCCCCCATTTCTGCCGTAATCCATGAAGGCGGATGCGTCTCTGAACGAGCCTCTGGCAATTTCCCTTCTTCGTGTAGTTTCGTGTCTTCGTGGGATTAAATAAAACATTACCAGAATCACACCGCAATTAGCTATTTGTCAGATTGTAACCTCAAATAAACAAACGCTCCCACTCCATAAATCGCTTCTGCAACCAACAACGAGCCATATGCTCCCAAGGCTCCCCAATAGTAGCAACTTGGGATTAAAAGGATAACACTGGCCACGGCTGTGGTAATTCTCAACCGCGTCGCAGCTTGCGCTCCCTTTTTGCCGAGGACTTGGAGGCCGATCATTTGCATGCTGGTCATAGCATCAATTGTTCCGTAGGCCAAAGCAAAGGGAAGAAGGATTCCTGCACTTTTTAGGGAGTCTCCAAATACAAAGATCATGGCTTCGGTTCCGAAAAAAGCCGAAAATAAGACCCCTGCCCCACCACAGGCACCGAGCAAGGCGTTGACTCGACGTGCGAGCGACTGAAAAGATTTTTTGTCGCCTCTATTATGATACAAAGCCAATCGGGGCCTCAACATTCCGCCGAGGGCTGCGGTTAGCATACGAATGGGACCCACAAAAGTCCAAGCGGCTCCGAAGCTCGCGACGGCTATACTGCCTCCTAGAGTTTTAAGGGCGAAGGGTTGTACGCGGGAACAGGCGGAGTTCGCCACTGAGCCGATGAGCATCGTGCTTCCAATTGATTCCAGGGAACGACTATCAGCCTCTCCTAGTTCATCAGAGTCGTTCGGAGAGCCCTTTTCGGAGTTAGGATTCATCAAAATTATCGATACAAGACTCCCAACCACACTGCCCCACCAAAAGAATAAGACAGGAAGCTCGAATAAGACGATTCCTCCAGCGAAGATTATTCCCATGATCGCAATGCCAGCGGCGTCAGCCAAGGCTCCTCGCTTCATCTCGAAACCGATTTGCAATTGAGTTCTTAGTCGATAGCGTTCGAGCTCTAAAACGGACGCCAAGCCAAAGCCAAGAAGAACCAACCAAGCGATGGCCCCCTCAGCCACAAAGATTCCCGCAACTAGAACCAAACATAGAGCAACTAGATGAGTCCTACGGATTCGAATGCGTGCCCAATGATATACCTTTCTTCGTTCATCTCTACTTCGCCCTGCAGCCAAATTCGACAGAGGTGTGATAAAGCGGGAAGAGACCAAGTTAGTGAAAATCACAGAAATCGCGGTAAACAGAATGTACTGAGAAAAGTCATCTACCCCACTCGTCCGGGCTATCACAACCCCAACAAGCAATCGCGACACCGATAACATTGCGGCATCAAACATTGAATACAATTTATCGAGGTTTCCCAATTTCTTTTTAAAATTCTCTAGAACCATACTCAAAATCGAACCCTAGTTGCGTAGGAAATTGTTTTCTCCCCTTTTGATGATCGTTTTAGCGTAGAGTCGGACGAGTCTCTGGGCATGCACATTTGCTTTAAAATTCAACTCATACTTAGCTCTCGCAGCTCTCCCTATCCGCCGGGTACGTTTGGAGTTAATAAGGAGGCCGGATAGAGAGGCTGCTAAAGCCTGAGAATTTTCAGGGGGTACTAAAACGCCGTCCACATTGTCGTCGATAAGTTCTTTAGGTGCGCCAATGTTCGAAGCGACGACTGCCTTCCCCGCAGCCATCGCTTCGATTATTCCTAATCCAAAGGGCTCTGCCCACCGACTTGGAAAAACCAATACAGAGGCTTCGCTCAGCCGATGCATCGCTTCATCGTGTGGAAGCTGACCGGTAAATTCTATGTTCGCACAATCACCTGCCAACTGCTTGAGTGTTGGGGACGCATCTCCTTCTCCAATTATTGTTAAATCCTTGCTTCCATTCCGGTGAGAAAAAATCGACTCTTGTTGCAGCTGCTTCCACGCCTCGATCAAGACATCCACTCCTTTTTCATCGACCAAGCGACCGAGAAAAACGACGCCTCCGTTTCCTTCATCGTCTTGCTTATCAAGCAGCAATCGCCCGGGGTCTTCGCAGGCATTCCAAATCACTGATATTCTTTCTTTCGGAAGACCCATCTTTAGGTGACGTTGAGCAACCTCTTCGCTGGGACAAATATATTGATCGACTTTCTCAATCACTACCCGGTCGCCCCAGATCTTATCCATTATTCGCTTCCAAGAGTAACTACCGACTAGACTTTCCCGATAACAACGATGTTTGACTGCATTCATTTTTCCGTGACACAAACATTTCTCACAAGCAGCTCCATTGCGTCGGTACGTGCCGTTAGCACAGCCGAGACGGTAATTGTGCAAAGTCTGAACGACAGGAATGCCAAAGTCTTCATGCGCTCGATAAATCGAAGGACTAATAACAGGAAACCAATTATGAACATGTCCAATATCAGGTTGGTGTGTATTCAAAAATTCAAAAACATCGTAGTAACTATCTCTATTGTTTGGAGCTTCCCACGCTAAACGAGCTTTTCCGAACAAAGATTTCCCAGCGAGCACTTTATCATTATTGACTGAATACGTTACTACATCATGTCCTAACCTTTCAAGTTCGCGACATTCCATTTCGAAAATCTCGTCTTCGCCGCCTCTTTGGGCATAATAATTATGAAATAACGCTACTTTCATACTGCTCCTAAAGTTTCAAATTCACGGTTAATATTGTTTCGATCACGGTTGGATAACAACAGGGTGATCCACAAAAGAATGAAAAAGGGAAACGCATCCATTCGCAGGAAAAAGCTCTGCCCCATAGCATAAAACGACATGTAGCTAAACGCAACTGCGAGCATAGAAGAAGCCGCTTTTCTTTGCCAAGTACCGTACTTCCCTGCGACTCTCCCCCATCTTAAGATTAAAGTCAGTGGGAAGACGAAAAGGAAAACAATCAGTCCAACAACACCCAAGTCAACGAGGATATCAACATACGCATGATGCGACTGGCGCGGATTCCATGTTTGCACCAGTTCACGCCCCTTCCCTTCGGTCCAGAATGCTCCGAATCCGTGACCGATAAGCGGTTCTTTCTTTACCTCGTACATCACAGTTATCCAAAGTTCGTCACGACCGGACAAGGACTCGTCTCGGCCCACAGCATCGAAGAAAGAACTTTTCAGCGTGCTCACACCCAACAAAGAAACGATCAAAAAGACAAAGAAAGCCATGATTTGCAAACTTCCCCTTTCATAAGCATTACTCGACAAAAATATGTAGACGGAAATTCCAATCAAAGTCGTAACGATAGCTGTGATGGAAACAGTCAACATAAGAGCCAATACCAGGAATATTTGAATACTGCGAAGTAACAAAGTCTCGTCCTTATTAGTATGCTGAAAGCCAAAAGAAAGCATCAGTCCAATCGAGAGAAATGGAGCCAAAGTGTTTGGGTGGATCGCTACTCCAGCAAGACCTGGACGACCTGGATTGACCGTGCACGCACTTGGCAATATGAAGTAAAACACAACCGACAAAAACGCCACCGCTCCACAAAAGAACACCACTGTACGAATCATAAAACGAACGGGATTCGTTGAACTATGCAAAATACAGGCGAGAGCTAGAAAACCGAAAATATATATCGAAGAACGTTTGAGCGTTAAGCCCATTCGCTCGGACCACACTGCTGAAAATACAATCAACCCTCCAACCAAGAACACAGGCCAGTGAATCATACACACAGCTCCGAGTGAACGAGTAACCAATAAGCGCCACACTGCCAAGAAACCACACCCAGCAAAAATCACCTGGCGAATTGCTCCACCCGCATTTTTGTCAGAAAGCAAAATCTCCTGGGTCGGTAAGCGGAAACTATTCACCATATAAAGCATCCACAATACAATACCTACTGTTAGAAAAACGCTGACACCTGTATTCCGCAAACGCTCTAAATCAACGGTTAGATCAGGAGCTGGAGTTCTCAGCTCGCTTTTAATCGTATGTGAAGACTCCATCACGATGCCTCTTCCCGGGTTGCCTTAACTTTCATGAGTTTCTTCAGTTCAGAAAATTTGGCTGATATGTATTCGCTTTTTAGTGCTTTTTCGACTTGTAGACGACACAAAGCATACGCTACCGCTAAGAAAATTGATAGTCCCAAGAAAATGCCTATCTCACGCTTTTTGCTCGGTCCAGCAGGCCGCTCGGGAGCCAAAGCAGATCGCACGACAACCAAATTTCCAATGGGTTGCTCTGCCCGAATTCGATAAATATCAGCCTTTGTTCCAAGGGCTGAAACGAGGTCGCGTTCGAAACGTACCTTTTGCTTCAGATTTTCATGTTGCACCAACAATTGTCCGTAATCACCTTCACCGATCGTACCTACAATCCGGCTACGAGCATCCGCTTCCATTTTTTCTAATGAAGCGATTCGCGAGCGCAATTTTTGTACTTCGTATGACTTTTCTGAATAGCTGAGTAACGCTTCGTTCAATTCAGAGGTAGCTTCGTCTCTTTTGGCTACCAACTCCCGGATACTGCGCAATTGATTGCTCGCTTGCATATTAGGATCGATCACTCCTTTTTCCGAGGCAAAGCGCATGAGCTCAGCTTCCGTCCAAACAAGTCGGCGGCCGGCATTTTCAAACGCTTCATGCATATGATTGGCCTGCTTTAGTAATAGTTCGCGTTCAATCGCTTTACTAGCTCGGCGACACTCCTCAAAAAGTTCGTTTGCTATCTTAGCGGAAAGTGTCCCACTTTGACTTGTGACGGACACAGTAATGAGCCCCTCTTCTGTTGAGGTTAATTCGATCATCGACTTGAGCTGATTCACCACCTCGTCTGATCGATCGTTCTCTGACAAATGGCTTCTCAGTTCGTCTCCATACTTATCCGCAATTTGCGAAATGATCGAGCGAGACTTAATCAATGTTGTATAGAGAGTTGGGTTCGCCGGAAGCATCAAACTACCCGTAGTACTTTTACCGGCACGATCATCTCCCGTTTCTACAGAACTCGTATCAACTGTGATATCAAGCGCAGGTTTTTCCCGAGGCAATAGCACCGCAACCGCAGAAGCAGTGTATTGCTTAGGAAGAGTCGCGAAGCGCGCCACTCCCAACGCCACACCAATAAGAATTATAGATAGGACAAGCCACTTGCTCGCAGCAATCGCGCAAACAGCGTCCATTAGAGGCACCATCCAGCCTACAGCCTCGGTGGCATTCCTTGCCCTTTCCGACATTGCTTTCGCTTTTATCGACTCGCTACTGTGGAAATTTTCCGGGCCAGTATTACTGTCTTCTTTCATTAATAAACCCGGTTAAAACTTACCATCGAGGAGGAGCTCACCGTTGATACCCGAGCCTCTTCCTGTCGTTGGGCTGACAAGTGTCATATCGACGTCTTTGCCAATTTGAGAACCGATCACCGCTGTCTCTGCTGCATGACGCAGAAGAGAAATTGCGTCGGACAATTCAGCGCCGAGGGTGCGCTCTACGGGAGCTCGTGGAACCATCAAGACATCGCCTGCAAGCAACTTACTCCGCTTACCTTTGGACTTTAGGTTTTCAACACTGCCGTCGGCCCGGACGATGTAGAGCAAGCGGTTGTCAGCGAATTCGGTCAATCCTCCAGCACTCTCCAATGCATCAGGCACATCCATCTCGCCATTGATTACTAAACTGATTGGACGAAAAACGTGCCCTACGACACTGATTGTACAATGAGCCTTCGGTATAGATAGAGAATCTCCGTTTTCTAGAACCAGGTTGTAGCCCGTTTCAGGAAATTCAGGATGATCAAACGGAATCACAATACGTCCGTCTGCCTCCACATTTTTCATACGACGCAAAGTGTCTTTCGTCTGCTCTAAAGCGATTTTGGCTGCTAAGCCTTCTCTCATTTGCCCTGTTTGCACGAGACGCTCAAACGATTGCTCATAAAGACGACGCGTACGCTCTGTTAAATGGTTCATCCGCTTCTGCTGAAGATTTTTGGTCGACTCACGAGTAAATATAGCTGCTCTTAAGTCTGCATCCGACAAGATGCCGCCAGCAGCAGCCACCAAATCCGAAATATTCGCGCCAGCAGGGAAAATGTATTCACCTGGAAACGGCACGCGCCCTCCTATTTTTACTCTTACTTGGGCTTGCTGAAGCTCTCGAATCACCAAGCGATCACCGCTTGCTAATAACGGATTATTTGTATCTGAATAGGCATTCTCAGAATCGAGTGCACTGCGTAAGTCAAAACGATAGCGACGTACATCAAGGCGTTTTGTCCGTTCATCGAATACGCGACGAATCAATTCCGCTTGGTCGTAGTAAACCTCTTGTTTAAGATTGTTCGCCACAGCGATCAAATCCGAGACTCGCATGCCTGCCGTGAGTTCGTAGACGCCCGGTCTTTGAACAGAACCGATGATTTCTACCTCTGCTCTCTCCTGAGCCTCAAGGATAGAACGCACTGTAACATAATCCAATGGGTGTAGCTCTATGTCGTGGGTCGCGTCACCGGAAATAGCCTTGCCTAAGTCAACAACCAAAACCCTTCTAGTATTGCTTTGGCTGCGTCTTCCGGGAACAAGTTCTATTTCCGAGGAGTCTCCCAACTGTCGCGAAATGATAGCCTGCGGTAAATAGGCATTCACCGTTAATCCATCGGCTCGTTTCACGAGATCACTTATCTTCATCCCTACTTGGAATTGGAATTCGCCCGGGCGAGCTACTTCTCCTTCGATATGCACCAAAGGCTGGCGGGCATCATCCACTGCTTCAATCATGAGCAGCTCGCCGTTACCCATCTCCAAAGTCATTGTTTCTTCTGTAAGTTCAACATCGATACGCTCTCGACCGCGACCGTTAACCGTACGCTCCAAACTCGCTAAAGGCATAAAAGAAAATGGAGTCAATCCACCGGCATACTCAATCGCGTCAGCAACCGTCGTCTTGTCTCCCAATAGCTCGTAGATTCCTGGTTTTTGCACATAACCCGCTATACCTACAGTCGCTCCGATCGTCGGTACGATGATAGTATCCCCTTCGCGTAGCGAAAGATTGGATAATTGGGACTCTGGTCCATTTAGGAAATCATAGAGATCAATCTGGATCAAACGCTGTTCGCCTCCCTCGTTTCGACGTACCGACACAGAGCGCAGTGAACCATCTTTCCTCGGGCCACCAGCTGCTACAAGAGCGGTTAGCGGTGTCGCCAAAGCAGGTACTTCTACCTGTCCTGGTTGGTTGACTTGACCCACTACGTTAACTTGGATCACACGTAATTTACCAAGAGATACGCTCAATTCAAACCCTCGGCGAGTTTCTTGCATAAATGACACCAAGGCATCGTACAAGTCTTCATAAGTTTGATTCGCCAGGGGGATCTGTCCAAACTCTGGTACGCTCAAGATCCCATCACGGTCAATCACGAGACGGTGAAACGCTTCCACGCCTCCAGTTAAAGAGATCAAGACTTCGTCCCCAGGTCCCAAGACATAGCTACTTGGGATTGGTCCAATGGTTGAACTCGTATCAACTCCATTTTCGAAGAACGCATAGCCAAACTGCTCAAGATCACGACTGGCTTTACGTTCGATATTGCCTCGATAAAGATCTTCTAGTCGAGAACTCTCTTCTTGGCCTACCGTATCCGCATCCTCTTCTTTTTCTTCATTCGAGTTAATATTTACTATAACTGATCGTCCGTATCCGGATCCCCCCTTTCCTTCTTTTGTTTCCTCCCTAGCAGAATCGTTTTTCTTCGTAGCAAGCTTTTTCCCTACTGGATTCGTCAAGTTCTTAGGACTTCCCCATGGCAATGCGTCACTCACATATGATTTACTCGTTGGAGTGACCAACGGCGCTTTGTTGCCGACGTTCTCCACCGGGACTGTACCCACTTCTTCATGAGCGGACTGAACCCATGAGTACGGTCCCTTACCCGTGCTGACGATCCTGCTCTGGCATCCCACTAACAAAAAGGACGCTGCGAGAGCAAAGGCACACTTCATCCAAGCGATGTCTGTTTTCGAACTCGTTTTCATTACGCAACATTTGTTGATTTTTCTACAACGTGTTCAAAGTCTCCGCCCCAAGCCATTTCTGCTGCATGCCGGAAGCTGTTAGCCAAATTTACAGTATTGAATCCTCTTATACTTTCTTGTGCTGCTTTGCCCAAGGCTTCTAAGTCGTCACGCACCAGAACTCTTTCTAAATAGTCAGAAGAGTTCTTTGAATCCGTAAAATCTATACCAAATCCATCGACCCCTTCGTGGATCAAGTCATCATAGCAACCCGCGTAAACAGAGCAAAGGCTAGGTGTTCCACACACACTGGCTTCGTTTACAACAAGCCCCCACACGTCTCCACAACTCGGGAAAATGTGTAAGTCAGCTGCTGTGTACCAAGCTGACATTTCCTTGGAATCCACATAACCAACATGGGCAATACTCTCGTCACTCGTTTCTTCTATCATCGCAGCCAAGGGTCCGCTTCCAACAAAAACAAGTCCCCACTCATCGCGTGTTTTTTGACTCATGTTTTTCCAGGAGTGCAACACTTGCTCGATCCCTTTCAAGGGGATTAGTCGTCCTACAACAATTGCCAATTTTTTATTTTTCGCATAAAAATTTTTGATACGATCTACTTCGTACGAAAAACGAGGGTTTTCTTGGCATTGCCTCAAGCTGCGATTGTCCGCCGCATTAAGAGCATCAACAATTCTTGCCTTTGGCACACCCCATCCGCTCAAAACTTCGTGAGCTTGCTTGCCCATTCCAAGGGCATAGCGAGCACGCCTTAACAACCACTTACGCAAAAGGAGGCGTGCCCCCCCTTGGCTAGCGCTAACACGTGATTGGTACGCCCATACAACTAAAGGAACTCTGCGAATTATACAATAGATAGCAGCAAACAGGGTACGAAACCCAAGTTCGTGGCTTATTACTAAATCTGGTTTCTGGGCGAAAAGGTCACGCACTAAGCCATAAGGGATGTGCAACGTAATCGTTTGATCAAACCGCACCGGTTTGAAATTACGTACAATTCGCTTCAGACTGAAAGTATTTGCTTTCTTCCACTCAAAACCATTGCGATCAACTTTCCACTCTCTATCAAATTCGTTTTCGGCATCCACAAACACTTTGAAATTCCAACCTGGAGTAGCCGCCAATTCTTTGAAGACTGGTGCACGGTAAGGACTTATTATATTGGTTAAAAAAGCCACATTCTTCGTTTTAACATTAGACTCTAGTTCGCTTTTGTTTTTATACTCAACGTATCCAAAAGTTGTTTCTTTTCTTATCCATGTTTTTACACCGCCAAACATCAAAGGTATGCGTAACAGTGCTTTCAATGCCTTTTCCGGTTTACCAACGATTGCCGCTGGCATTGCTACCGCCAATTTAATTACGGTCGCTACAATTCTCTTAGCCGCACGTAATACGGGAAAACGATTCTCTCCCACCATTTTTGAGACACGGTCAAATACTAGGCCATTGCGATACCAGCGATTCCACAACCATTTAAAGTTGGCACGTTCTACTGGCACTTCTTCAAATACTACCGCCTCTTGACACGCGACAAATTTCGCTCCGATATTCTTCATCGTAGCAAATAACATCGTATCGGAACCTCCGCTACGCCCAAATCGAGGATCAAATCTCACAGCATTTTTTCCATGGAACCAATTTCCTCGAACAATCGTGTTGCTGGTTCTCGTTTCCTTCCAATCAAGTTCAGTTCCTGTTGCTGGTGTCTCTTTATTAAAAAAATTTCCTCTAAGCACCCATTCTTCTGCCTCATCGGGACAAATTCCATAGACCGGTCCGAAAACTGCATCCACCTTGTACTCTCTATATGCACCCCATAACAATAACAACCAAGCCGTATGAACGACTTCGTCATCGTCTACGAATACATAGGCCTCTGCCGGTCCTATCGCAATCGCTGTATTTCGAGCGAGAGCGATATTCTGCTCATCCTGAATGCGATATTCAATATCATCAAACGGATGATCAGTGCGGCAATACTCATCCACAATCACATTGCTGCTCCCATCAGAATCGTTGTCGACTATCCGCAACTCCAAATAGATGCCCACTGGAACCGCCATTTCGGCTAAGCTATTCAAAAGGTTACGCAACATCTTTGGGCGGTTGTAAGTGGCCACGCAGATAGCGACTTTCTTCTTCAAATTTTCATTCATTCTTCTCTCCTCTGTTGTTGTGTTGTTGCGATCTCTGAAATCAGAAATCTTTTTTTGCCTAGAAGAGTGTCAATTACCGTGCCAATTCGCTCAAAAATTCCATTACCTTATGCTTATTAACAACTTACGAATTCATTAAGCATATCCACAGATTTAATGAATTCTCATTTACAGTAAAATTTACAGAGTGCATTCGCACTTTTCTGTAAAAGGTTCGATGACTGTAAAATTTACAGTTTTCAGATATATCATAACCTCGAAATCACCTTCCATCTAATAGCGAACGGACACGCATAAACGCCCTATGATCAAAGACCATAGGGCGCCCAACAACAGCCCCTTGTCGTTAGCGTGGATAACAAGGGAAATTCGCAATTTCGAAAGAATCAGTTCGATCCGGCAAAAAACATTCTTGAGTGGACATACTTTTTTCTCACCAAAACCTTCGCCATCAATTGCTTAGCAGCTAAAACGATAAAAACAGGATTCGTTGAAATGTAGCGTTTAAACAAACGTTTTGGCTCGCGATAAAGTCGGTAAGCCCATTCCAACCCCATTGACTGGATACGAGCCGGCGCTTGCTTAACCGCCCCCGCGTGGAAATCAAATGCAGCTCCCACGCCAATCATCACCCCTCGAATTTTCGGAGAATGATCTTTCATCCATATTTCCTGTTTTGGACAACCAATTCCTACTAAAATAACGTCCGGACGGGCATCTTGCAATTGCTTAGTGAAATCATCATCCTCTTGCTTCGTTAGAGGGCGAAACGGTGGCGATATAACTTTGACTACTTTCAAATCCTTAAAATCTGCTTTCAATCCAGAAACCAATTTATAAATACGGTTCGTGTGGCCGCCATACAATGCCACTCGAAGCCCTTTCTGGTTACAGCGATTCATCAATTCCAGCATTAGATTGGGCCCATACACACGAGATGCACTACGGTAACCTACGGCTCGCTGCATCCACACTAATGGCACTCCATCCGCTATATTCATATCTGAACTCTCCAAGGCGTCCTTTAGTTCGGGCATCCATCTGGAGGACGTTAATGAGTGTACGTTGCACACACACACATAGCGTTTTTCTCGGCGATCCGCCCAACGTTCGATCTGGTCGACCGTTTGCGCATAATTCATATTCGCTATTGGGTAACCAACGACTTCGCTTTCCTCAAAGCGATCCACCTGGACTCCTGGATAATTGTTTTCTTCCAAATTCTTCATAATTTAATCCTTCTATTTATCTCAACGTACCATTTTTTTTAAATACATACATCATCGTCATAAATATCATTAAAATGTCGTACTCTACGCATTTGTTCTTCAAATAGTGCAATTCGCCACTAAAACGCTTACGCCAGTCATCCACCATCTCTTTGCCCACTGCGTTGTCTTCGATACATATCTGTCCGATACTAGTGAGGCCCGGGCGCACTTGATATCTCATAGCAAACCCGCTGATGGATTTTCTAAGCTCCCGATCCAAAGTCAGAGGCAATGGCCGGGGCCCTACAAACACCATTTCGCCCATCATTATGTTTAAGAGTTGGGGGATCTCATCCAATTTGAGAGCCCTTAGAACTCGTCCAACGCGCGTGATACGAGGGTTCCTATTTGTCACGCCCAACGCAGTCGTCTCCTCACTTCCAACGGACATTGTGCGAATTTTATAGATAATAAATTCCTGCCCTTTGAGACCCGCTCGTTTCTGGCGAAACAGAAACGGTCCCGGCGATGTCACTTTAACTGAAACAAACAACGCTACCACCAAGGGCGATAAAACAATCAGCATCAAAAGAGCTACAGACCTCTGGATCCACTCCCAGAAGACTTCCCTTCTTTTGGACACAGACGCGTCAAAGGCTGAAAAACCATGTACTAAATTTAAGTAGTCCATAATCAAGCGTAGACACCTACTTGGCTGTCTCCTCCTTAGCACTACTCAAACATTGATTCCACGAGCCCAAAAGATCTTTCATCGAATCCATGATCGACTTGAAGTTAGTCCGCGTCCGGCTCGGTGATTTGCTTCGCTTAACCTCTTCTATATAACGCTTAATGACCTTGTGAGCCTCTTCCGAGGCCTCCTGCGAACACTTGTCGTACACCGCACAACAACCGCGATTCACCATATCTCTCAGAGTCTTGAGGTCCAATGTAGATGACAAAGCGACAATCAGAGCTTGTGGCGCAATCTCCCGAATCTCCCGCATCAACGCATGGGCCATCTTTTCCCCATCGAAGTCATTGTCGATAAAATAGATATCATACCCCGCTTCAACAACGGGGTCATTCGCAACAGTTACTTCAACACCTGGATAAGACACTTGCATCCTATGTCCTAACACTTTGGTGACAACGGGGTCATCATCTATAATAAGGATACGGAGACGATAATCTCCAAACAATTCATCCATCTTCTCTTCTTCAGTTCCAATACTACTATTCATGACATATTTAGGGGTTCTGGTTTCCCATTCATTTGTCACAAATCATGCCAACTGGACTAAAAATTACTTTATGTAATTCACTATAAACAGTTTACAAGCCACCAGACAAAACCCAACAGATCGAAACTCTTCAAGAAGCAGTAAAAATTACTGTATCCGTTCCTCAAATTGACGATACCACTTGCAGACTGTAAGTTTTACAGCACTTTGGAAAAAACCAAACTATCGCGTTATGAAAGGTATAGTATTCACCGAGTTTCTTGAAATGGTCGAAAAAGAGTTCGGCTTTGAAGTAGTCGATAAGATTACATCTATAACCAATCTACACGGCCAAGGGGCTTACACAGCTGTCGGGAACTATCCTCACTCAGACATCCTTGCTATGGTCGGCAAACTAAGCGAGTCAGTTGGACTATCGCCCAGCGACCTCACTCTTACATTTGGGCGCTATCTGTTCAAAACGTTCTCAAGGGAGTATAAGGATTTCTTTCAAAATGTGAATTCCTCCAAGGACTTTCTTTTTGGCATTGAAACTGTAATACATAGCGAAGTCCGAAAACTATATCCCGACGCATTACTGCCTTCTTTTGAATGCGAAGTGTTATCGGACGGTAGTCTTGTTATGGACTATCACTCCATTCGTCCCTTTGCTGACCTCGCCGAAGGACTCATCTTAGAGTGCATAGAGCATTTCAAAGATGGTCGCTCCCTTGAGCGAATTGAAGGCAAGACTGAAGACGCGCACAGCGCTCGTTTCATAATAAAACCCTCTCAATAGAAAAACAACCATGGGTTCAAACGAGCTAGAAGCAATAAAGCGAATTCTACAGCGCGAACGCGTTGCTCGAAAAGAAGCTGAAAAGCTACTCGAGGAAAAATCTAGAGAGCTCTATGACACCAACGAAAAACTCAAAGGGTTTGCCACTGAACTCGAGGGCAGAGTCAACAAAAGAACACAAGAGCTTGCCACCCAGAACAATCTACTTACTTCAATCTTTGGGTCGATCAAAGCTGGAATTCTTTCTGAAGACATAGGAAATGACAATGTATTGGTAAATCAGTACATGTGCGACCTGTTTTCCTTAAAGCTGTCTGCAAAGGAAGCCAATCAACTAAATGTTGAGGAATTTTCCCAACTAATAAATGGGAAAATATTAAATCAGTCTGCATTCGCACTAAGCACTCTGCAAATCCTATCCAATCGCGTACCGACCTCCGAAGAAGAATGGCTTTTGAAGGACGGAAGGTATGTTAGCAGACTCTTTATTCCTCTAAAAATTGGATCCAAATACCAGGGCCCGTTTTGGATGTATACAGATGTCTCTTACAGCAAAGAACTAGAAAGCTCACGCGCAGCCGCTCAAGCGGGAACCGAAGCCAAGTCCATATTTTTGGCGAATATGAGTCACGAGATTCGAACACCTCTAAACGGCATAATTGGCATGAATCGTTTGTTAATCGAAGATGGCCTTAAGCCGAGGCAAATGGACTTCGCCATGTCTGTTAACGAGAGCGCTCAATCTCTGTTACAAATAATCAATGACATCCTCGATTTTTCCAAAATAGAAGCTGACCGTCTTGACCTAGAAATTGTACCGTTCTCAATTATCGACATGGTCGATTCGGTTTTTGAATTGCTTCAGGTAAAATCAAACAACAAAGGGCTTAATTTCAATGTCATTTACGACCCACAAATTCCACCAGTCTTAAGCGGCGACCCAAGTCGACTCAAACAAGTTCTCTTGAACCTTCTAGACAATGCTATAAAATTCACACACGAGGGATCGGTAACACTAAGGGTTCAGGCTTACAGTGCGACCGACGACACTTGCATCGTAAAATTCCTCGTCGAAGACACCGGAATTGGCATGGGCAAACAAGACCTGTTTGATCTCTTCAAACCCTTTTCCCAAGCAGATGCTACTATATCCAGAAGATTTGGCGGCACAGGACTGGGACTCGCCATATCCAGAAGGATACTACACATGATGGATGGTGATATTGAGGTTTCTTCCGAAAAAAGCAAAGGCACCATATTCACTGCGACTGCTAAATTTCCAATCGATGAATCTTCAGACAAAAAACCGACAGTCCTCTCAGACACACCCAGTTTTGCAATCATCATAACAGCAGCTAACTCTGAGCAAAAGCAATCTCTATCAAGCATGGTTGGGTTAGAAGGGTGTTCCCCAATATCGACCTCCAACGTTTCTGAAGCTCTCGAAATCTTAGACAAAAGCAATAATGATAGAACACTTTGGGTCGTTTCCTGCGATAAGATGGATCCCAAAGACCAGGCCAATCTTAGAGGGATCATTCAAACTATTAGCCCTAAATGCACACCCATTTTCTTGTTACGCAACGATAAACAAGCTGAGCAGCTCTACCTTACGCAATACTCCACAATTCACATGCCCATCAATCGCAAGAATCTTTTGCGACGTATTGGTAATGCAATGGATGTTGGCACCCTGCCCCATATCCAACTTGAAGGAAACGACGATGAGACAATAAGCTCTCTTAACCTCAAGCAAATACGAGTTCTGCTAGCGGAAGACAATAGCATCAACCAGCAAATGGGACGTATTACCCTAGAGAGAATGGGAGCCAAGATAGATGTGGCTGCCAACGGTCTGGAAGCCATCCAAATGCACAACAAAATTTCCTACGATGTGATTATAATGGACATACACATGCCGGAAATGGACGGCGTAGAAGCCTGTAAACGAATTCGAGGCGCCGGCTCCGACATCCCAATTATCGCCTTAACGGCAAATGCAATGAAAGGAGACAAAGAACGCTTCCTTGACGCAGGAATGGACGAGTACCTTAGCAAGCCGCTAATACATACTGACCTCATAAAAATTTTCCAAAAGCTCTTTTCTGAAGGTTCCGAGGAATCTTTTAAAGAAAAGCGACCTACAGAGGACCTGTCTGCCAAAAGCATAATAGATTACGAGGCATTCCTAGCCACAATTGGTGGTGATGTAGAAATCGCAAAAGATGTAATGAACACCTTTTGCCTGCAAAAAGAGGAAATACTCCAGACTCTGGAAGACGCCCAGGAAAGTCAGGATTGGAAGAAAGCTCGAGCCAATGTTCACCGTCTTTGTGGTAGTAGCTATTCCATACACGCACACGAGATTGCCCAAGCAGCCAGCGAGATGGAAGCACTCTTGGACGAATCTCCTAACCACAGCACAGCACTTGAAGAATCGATTGAACAGCTCAAAATCGCTCTCTGTCGGTTCGACAAATGCTTACAAAACATTTCATTCTGAATGCGAAAGAAACGAATATCAAATCTTCTAATTGCGGATGATGATGCCGTCATCAGAAAACTAGTACACTATAATTTTGAAAAAGCAGGATTGTACTGTGACGTCTTCGAGGATGGTCATGACTTACTGAAAGTCGCGAGCGAGGAGACGCATGTTTGCGTTTTAGACATAGAGATGCCACGGCTAGGTGGTCTAGAATGTTTGAAGAAACTCAAGAAGACCTACCCGCACATCGAAGTAGTCATTCTAACAAACGTAAACCAAGCGGCGGAAGCTCTCGAAGCGATTCGCTCTGGAGCGTTTGATTACCTCACTAAACCGTTTGACCCCAACACCCTTATACGGGCCGTTCGCAAAGCAATTCAGCTAAGCAAAAAGCAAAGAGAAAATGACGACCTGAGAAGCACATTGGTCGACAGCCCCGTAGTTTCAAATGCCCTTGGAGAGTCCGACGCCATGGCACGTATCAAAAACCTTCTTTCACGTATTGCTCCATCGGACAACGTCGCCCTCTTCACCGGACCAAGCGGCACCGGCAAGACTCTTCTGGCTCGCGAACTCCATTCAAAGAGTAAGCGAGCAAATGGCCCTTTTATCAGCGTGAGCTGCCCATCCCTTCCGGGAGAATTGCTCGAATCCGAAATGTTTGGCCACGAGAAAGGATCCTTCAGCGGAGCCACCCAAAGGCGACTAGGACGAGCTGAATTGGCTCATAGCGGAACGCTTTTCTTAGATGAGATCGGTGAAATGTCGCTTCCTTTGCAAGCTAAATTACTTACGTTTTTGCAAGAAAAAACATTCTATCGTCTTGGCGGTGAAAAACAAATACAGAGCGACATTCGAATAGTAGCCGCAACCAACCAAGACCTCGAAAAATCAGTCCGGGAAGGCAAATTCCGAGAAGATCTTTACTTCCGACTAAACGTATTGCCTATCCACGTTCCCACTCTAAGCGAGCGAAAGGCCGACATACGACTTTTGCTAGACCATTTCTTAAGCCGAATAGCCACAAGTGAAGGCCAGTCTACACCAATCGTCTTAGAAGAAACTTACGTGGCATTAGAAAACTATTCCTGGCCAGGCAATATCAGAGAATTAGAAAATGCAGTCATTCAAGCATATACACTTCGTTTGGATACAGACACGCTACAGTCTAGCGACTTCACTATGCTCCGCAAAGAGTCAGCAAATCCAGAGAGCAGTCAGACCTCAACGACAGTTACCAAAGCGAACTATTTATCCGGATTGCCCCTGGCTGAAATAGAGAAACTGGCGATCACCCAAACCCTCGAAATGTGTCATAACAACAAGAGCGAAACTGCTCGGATTCTCGGCATCGCCGAAAAGAGCATCTACAACAAGATGAAGAAACACGGAATAGTAATCCCCAAAGCATAACACTCGAATTTTCAAATCATTTTCGCTTTATCATTCACAATTGCCACACCACGCTGAATAACAATGGGCTGAGATAAAAATCTAATTCGAATCGCAAACAGCCATTTCGTATTCAGGATTATTCACTCTGCTTTGATCAAGGGGTATTTTGATAATAAACGTTGTACCCTTTCCTACTTCACTTTCGATTTCAATAGAACCATTGTGTTTTTTGATCACGCCATAGGCTATCGATAAACCTTGTCCCGTTCCCTTACCCACTGCCTTTGTTGTAAAGAATGGGTCGAAGACCTTTTCTACAATTTCATCAGACATCCCCGTCCCGTTGTCTGTTATACGGATTTCGGCATTTTCATCACCTGTTCGAGTAGAAATGTGTATCAAGCCCATCTCCTTGCCGTCATTCGAGTCTTCAATCGCATGAGCAGCGTTGACAACTAGATTGATTATTACCTGACCAAAATTATTCGCGTAGCACAAAACCTCAGGTAAAGATTCCTCTAGCTCCGTCTCTACCTTCGAAACGTATTTCCACTCATTCGCTGCTACTGCAATAGCACCTTCTATCGTTTCATTAAGATTAGTCGGACGGGCGCAATTTTCTCCTGGATGAGAAAATGTCTTCATTGACGATACGATCTTACGAACCTGCCTCACCCCAGAGAGCATTTGATCTGACGCTTTAGGGGCCTCTTCTTTCAAATATTCGAAATCAATATTTTTTTTAGTATCTTCAAATCGATTACTCAATTCTCTGATTTCAGAAAACGTCGGCTCTTCTTTCAAAACATCAGAGGCAACATCGATCAAGCATACGAAGTCTTGCACACATTCTTGTAAGAACTCACTGTTATCACCGATATACTGGATCGGCGTATTGATTTCATGAGCGATGCCTGCAGCCAATTGCCCCACTGCTTCTAATTTTCGAGCCTGATTAAGGTTGGACTCTATCTGCTTTCTTTGAGTTATATCATGAAGCATCACAACATAGCCCATATCTCCCGCTCCATTATCCACTGAATTGAATGAAATTTCTACGGGAAAGACTTCTCCACTTTTTCGAATCGCCTCGCTTTCGATGTTCATAAAAGAATTTTCCAGACGACGTTTCTCCAGAAAATCAATTGGATCTGAAACTCCAGTTAGAATATCCGTCAAATTCAGCTGTAACAACTCGTCTTCCAAATAGTTGAACATATGTTCAGCCGTATGGTTCGCCAAAAGTATCTCCCCTCTGCCATCTAGTGAAAAGATGGCATTGGGAGCTGTATCTAAAATATCCTTAACACGACGTTCTGCGACCGCTGCGTTTTTCGCCTCATTCTCAGCCTTTGCTTTTGCTGCTTCCAAGTTGATGGAATAATCATATAGGCTGTCTCTTAGGCGTTGAACCTCGTAAGGTCCCACCAAATTTGAAGAAGAAGAAAAATTTTGATTTATACCACTACGCGCGGCTCGGGAGAGTTCCTCGATTGGCTTAACCGTTCGAATAGTGGCCCAACGCCAACAAAGCAAAATAGACAAAAAGTAGGTCGCTACGGCAAAATACAGTTTTCTAAACATTCGCGTTTCCGCTTCTACTATCCTTTCTTTCAAGCCAGCGGAAATCATATCAGCAGCCTGAAAAACAGTTTCGACATTCTCGATAAACTGCATCGATTTTTCATCAAAATCTGACAGCGAACGATTCCAATTAATCATAAGTTCATCATTCCTTCCAATAACTGCACCCATTGTTAGATTCATGATAGAGGCGACATCCTCTTCTAATTTTCGGATACGCTCATGCTGACTTTCATCCAATACGTCCTTGTCAATTTGTTCCAAAACCGAAATCAAGTCCTTTGATTGTCGTTCGATTCCTGAAATCAAGTAAGTTTGTTCGTATCCGAAAAATAGATCTATCGTGACAAACCACTGGGAAGACATAGTTTTAAATCGTTCAACATCGCTTCGAATTCCCGTCTCGCTCTTTTCCAATGTCCGCAAGGTCTCAACTCTTTTGTATTCATAACCAACGACTATAAACGACAGAAGGGCTCCAAGCGAACACACCAATACAACCACGAGTGTTTGGCTATAGATACGCATACCTTGATTAAGGTGTCTTTTTATGATTCTCCTCATACCCACCTATATGATGCTTTCTGCTTCTTGGCAAAAGACAAGGACTTCGAACGCAATTAGATCTATTTGAGACGAACAATTCCAATACTCGTCCAACCTCTTCCCCTCAATTTTATTAAACAAGCGCTGTACATCGAGGCCGACACCATCCACGTGTACACTAAAGATTGAAAAATCAGAAGATATGTTCCAAGAAGATCGGTACTCTGCATTTTGGATTTTCACTTGAGCCTCCAAGGTTAACCCAAGAAGCTCATTTTCTTTATCAAGAAAAATCAAGACTTCCGCCGCCGCGAGATTCAAGTCCGTCCCCACCCTTTCAATTCCATTTTGCACCAACTTAGGTAAAAAATCTTTGCAGTGAAGGACTCGGTCACCCGTAACCTTAATAACGCGATCAACCTCAGTTCCCTTTATCCACACATTGGCTCTCGCTCTACCAATATCCTCGTTCCACGCTAACTCAGTTACTAGCAGCGTTTTCAATCCACAAAATACAAGCGACTTAACCAAAGCTTCAGAACCTGCTGGAATCGGCAGCGATTCGGGTATCAGACCATCCCCATCACTCCTCACCTTTTCCTTCAAATCTGCGAAGTTCAACCCCCGTAAGTGTTCCCTAAAAGAGTCTGCCTCGATTTTACCTCGATTTTTGTCTCTGCAACGCTGCAAGCGAAAATCCTTAATTCGCAACCCCATGTCCATAGCCCACGCCACCTCCATCAATCCCCAATTTGTTGATTCAGAACGGACTTGCACAAAACCAATTGTAGTATCGTATTCTTTTACGATATACAGCGTATGTCTTCCTAATTCTCCAAAATGCAATGTCTGAGGAGGCAACACTTCTGCTACGTCTGCTCGTGTCGTTTTGTCTATCACTCGTACAATAGAACGAAACGATGTCGCTTCTGGATACATTTCTCGGATAGCCACCTCAGGATCTCTCAACGCACAATAAGCTTGGCTATAGGAAACTGATACTCCTGCGAAAATCACCCACAACAGAAAAAGGCTTATAGTTATGTTTTTCATAAATTTCTCCTTCCAATTTAAATTTCTAGTTTTAGTAACGGTATCTCAATTGAATGCCTACGTTGCTCCCCCGACGAGATTCAATCGTCTGCTCAACCACTTCAGAATACTGAGCACTGAATGCCCAATTACTATCAGGAGCATAGCGAAGCCCGAACGAGCCAGACAAATCGGAGCTCTTTGAATAACCCAAACCGACTTGATGGTATTTAGCCTGAAGATACAAAACGAATGCCTCGTGTTGCGTCTTCCAACCTACTTCAGAAAACGCGTTCAGAACTTCGCGATTTTCGTTCTCTCCCAATGATAATTCGTTCATTACATAGTAAAGCCCTAAATGGATTGTATGGTCGTATGCAGCACGCCAACGATCCATACCGTTCACGTTCGACGTATAGGCAGACAGACCGTGTGATATCATTTTCCCACCTTCGCTCCCGACCCGTCCAGAAATAGCCCAAGGCTCATTCCGACGGTGAAACTCTTGCCCCGTTCCTCGAGTCAAAGTAACCTCATATCGGAGAGAATTAGATTCGCCTATTATCCCAATCCCCCAGTCTGCCTTTAAGCCCAAATTGCGGCCATTTGTGAACTGCCTCAATGTGCCATTCGTATTAATTTGGTTCTCTATGCCAAAAGGCAATTCCAAGTGGCCCAATTGAATTCGAGGCCTTCCTATACCTCCAAAAGGTTTTAGTTCCAGCTTGAATATTCTGTAAGTGAATTCCCAATCGTTTTCACTTTCAAAGAATCCAGGCCGCATGATCAAATTATCAATACGCAGCAGGTACCCTTGAAAGGTCAATGAACCCCAATCTCGATCTGGAGTCTGAAGCACTTGATAAATATCCAGACCCAGCCAGTTCATAAATCCTACTTCATCGGCAGGTTCAAAATTAACAACCCTCACACTTGCATCAAGCGCTAGACGTAAATCATCATTGGTATCCTTAACCAAGTAATTTCTTCCAAATGTATCGCAGGACAAGATTAATGTAACGATGTAGGTAGCAAGGGGCAGCAATACTATTCTTATTTTCATGGCAAATGACATTTCGATTAAAACTCAACGCTCCAAGATATTGTACTTCGCTTTTCATCTTATAAAAACGAATACAATGCACAACAAAGCTAAAGAACCCCAATAAGTCAGCTATCCCCGATAAAAAGCTCTATGGTCTTCTTCAGCTTATTCGAATCACACGGTTTATCCAAAAATGTCTGAGCGAGTTTTTTAGTACGAGCATCCGTTTCCTTTTCAGAGTATCCAGACAAAGCGATTCTAGGCATTTTAGGATACAATTCCTCTGCTGTCCTCAAAACTTCCATTCCATCTACCACAGGCATCTTCATATCGGTAACCAAAAGATCATAGGTTTCGCTTCTGATTTTCTCCAAAGCCTCTTCGCCTCCATTCGCGTAGTCAGCATTCCAACGTTTCCGTTCCTTTCTCATCATACGGCTTATGCTACTCAAAATAAATGGCTCATCATCAACAAATAATATAGATTTCATAACAATTAGACTCCTTTCGTAGTTATTTCCGAAAAGCCAGACCCCCGATAAAACGCCAACAGACTTGATCAAAACTGTCTCAAAAACATTTAGTTAATAGATCACCGAGAAGAGTTCAGGCTAAGAAAACAAGAGTAAGGCGTTAAGACTGGGGATGCTCTAGGCGAACTAAGACTCGATGCCCTAGATTATATCGTAACGATATGACTAATACAATTGGTAGTTTCAGCGTATTTTTGAATCAAGAGACCATATTCTCCTAAGCGCTTTACTCTAATTACCTTATAAGTACGTCAGGCATTTATTTTTTAGTTTTTTGTACCGATATTTCATGATACAAAATGCTCGATCAGTATCGAACATAGAACGACGTAAACGAAAATAAAAAAATGAATAAGTATTCAGAAACAATATTATGTATTGATGACGAGATGAGTGCACTAAACAGCATCAAAAGATCATTGCGAGGTTTATGTGAAATCGAATTTGCTGACAGTGCGGAAACCGGACTTGAATATATAGAGCATTCTGGGCCGTACGCAGTGATCATCTCTGATATGATGATGCCAGGCATGAACGGAGTCGATTTTTTGAAGAAAACAAGAAGCGCTTCACCAGACAGTGCCCGAATCATGTTAACGGGAAACTCTGATCAAAGCTCAACAATTGATGCCCTTAATAAGGGCGACCTATTTAGGTTTTTAAAGAAACCCTATTCTAACGAAGAACTCGCTACCGCTATTGAATCAGGGATCAAACAATACAGGCTAGCTACCGCAGAAAAAGATCTCTTACAGCGAACACTAAAAGGAAGCGTACAAGCATTGGTCGATCTATTGTCCATCGCAGACCCGTTAGCATTTAGAATGTCAGGAAGATTGAAAGAGGTCACAAAGCAAATTTGCATGAGCCAAAAATTGCAACCGATGTGGTTGGCGGACATCGCTGCAATGTTGGCACCTGTTGGATATGCTACCTTATCCTTGGATTATAAGTCATTGGATACAGATGACAAAGAAGAGCAGATAAGCATGAAAGAAGCGTGGAAAGTTTCTTCTCAAATCGTAAGTAGAATACCACGACTAGAAAAAGTAGCTCGGATCATCGAGCTCGCCACCGCAGATGATATAGAGAAACACGAGAAAAGCGCTCAAATTGGCAGTATAGCAGCGGCCCTTAAGATGGCATATCACTACACTCGTATAAGAAGAGTCAGTATTGATAATAGTGAGACACTACAAGAGCTAGCAGAGTATTCTGGTAAAATGGAGCAAAAAGCAGCTATCGCCCTTTCTCACATCGACCTCCCCGAAGACCATTGCGTCGTTGAAGAAATACTCGTCGATGAAATCAAAGAAGGTATGATTTTCGCAAAAGACATCCAAACAAAAGATGGGTTGTTCCTCGCTCCAAATGGAGTAGCAGCCAGTTCAGCGATCATTAGCAAAATAGTAAATTTCGGAAAGGTTAAGCGCTTACCCTCAACACTTCCAATTCTAGTAAAACCCGCCTTAGCATGAATACTACAGAATCCAAACTCGAACAAGCCTACCACGCTAACACCGGACGCTTAGTGCCAGGGATCGCCCACGAGTTGAATAATCCAATCGGTTTTGTAGGCAGTAACTTGGAATCTCTCGGGAAATACATAGAGGAAATCCAAACCTTTATCATCAGCTATGAATCCCAACTCACCGCAACTACAAAGGAAACGTTCCAATCTGCCGTACAAAAAGCAGATTTGGAATTTATACTGCAAGACATCAAAGAGCTCTCAGATGAATCATTGACGGGTGTCATGAAATTGAAAGAAATCGTATCCAATGTCCAGACTCACTCGCTCTCAACATCAAATGGCTCTAGTAGACTCTCGCCCGACTCAATCTTAAAGCGAGAAATCGATTTTCTGCATAACGAGCTCAAGTATTCCGTAACTGTGGAATATGTCGGAAATGAAACTCTCGAAACTAATGCAAACGAAAGAGAACTATCTTTTGTCATACAATATTTGATATCAAAGTGCTTCGAAGAAATCGAAGGGTACGGATCTATGGTAATAAAACTACAAGAGGATGAAGCCGACTGTGTCATCTCTATAAACTCCACTCTCCAAGAGTGCAACGATTGCAAACCCGCAAAACTCCTGAACAAGGAAAACAAAAACTTATGTCATTTGATAACAGAAAAAAACAAATGGCAGATAACCCATAAAAACAATGAACATGAATTGCGAATCAACCGAGCGTAGTCAAAGAATCGATATCCTCTTCGTGGACGATGATCGAATGGCAAGAAATGCCTTAAATCGCCTTTTCAAACGTGACTCGCTCACGATTCGCATATGCGGATCTGCTGAAGAGGCACTCTTTTATTTGGATACCCCAGTACGTATTTTAGTTGCGGACCACCAAATGCCTGGCATGTCTGGTCTGGAATTGCTCAAATACTTCGCAAATAAAGGCAAAGACACAATCCGCATACTCCTGACAGGGTTTGCCAACGTCGACACTATGGCAGCTGCAATTAATGAATCTCAGGTTCATCGCTTTATTTCTAAGCCATGGATAAACGAAGATTTCCGCCAGACAGTATTTGAGTCTCTGGCTAACTACAGCTACTTATCCGCTGAACGCCACAAGCAGCGACAGTTGGAAGAAAAGCTCAACGAAACAAAAAATCATTTATACGAAGTATAAAACCACGCTCAAGCCTCTTCATGAAATCGATAGCGACTAATACAAAATCTGACACTAGGGCAGCACCACGTGGAGGTAATTAAACTAGCAATTTTCCCAACACCCAAGGTACGTGACACACATTTTGCCTATTGAAATTTACCCATCGAATTCGAACTGATTCTCTCGCAATATTATAATTCCCAAACCTCGTATAAAACGCCACAGAGTAAGCGAACGAAACAACGATGACACCTCTTTCTTCCCGTTTCCAACAATTCAGATTATCTGTTTTTTCAGACTCCAACGATAACAAAGAAGGCGAAGAACCACGGCATTACAGTAGCAAGGAGTTAGTCTTAGAGCTCACTGAGCATACAAAAATTTCGATGCCGCAACACTCATTTTTTTGTAGTCGTGCCCGACTCCCGGAACAACTATTTTTTCCCAATTGAATTCATAGCCCTGAACTCGGGCTTGCTCTCTAGCTGTACCGTAAAAATAATTACATCTCTCTAAACGATGCAGCCCTCGCTTATTCATCCTCTCATTTTTAACCAAATGCCCCCTAGTTTCGTTTTCATCGTCTAATTCACCCAGAAATACGACCAAATTTTTAGAAAATACCTGTTTGAGATCTCCTTTCGAAATCGGGGCATTTACCAAACCAGTCGGAAATTCAGTGTCATAACTGGGTACGGTGTACCATCCCGAGTTGGACGACACTATTCTATTTACCTTTTTGGAAGAATTAAAGATGGCAAAACGATGGAGGATTTGCCCTCCAGCTGAGTGGCCGAATATATCGTACTGTTCCGTCTCGAGACCTAACTTAGCTTTTACGATATCGAACATTCTATCGAAATCACTGAATATCCATTCATCTGGTTTTTTAGAAATCGAGAAGCTTTCAAAATCCGTTTTCTCCTTGTTGATTTCTACATTTCCGATCATTCTAGCCATATTGTAATTCCAAAATCTCGGATAAAATTCTTTCGAGTAATGAGGCGAAACAACAACGATGCCTTTTTCTTCCGATTCTGCTTCCCAAGCATCTCTGTAAGACCATCCATTTCTTCCTGCTCCCGGAACAACAATGACGACTGGAGAATCCTGCTTCCAAGTTTGAGGCACATGATAATACAAGCGAATTTCCTTCTCGGATCGCCCTTTTCCACCTGGAATAGCAAAATCGCCAGACCCTTCACTAAGAGGCTCCGCAAAGGCTAAAGATGCAAAAAACAAAAAGACTAGGCTAAGATAAGTTTTCATATATGTGGGGTCGTATTTAAAAGGATGCATACTTTTCCTCATCTATTATAAATACTTCCGCGACCCGGAATCGTTACACGATCTGAGTAAGTTTTTGCTAATCTGCAATAGGTCCGTCTAACTCTTCGTATTATCCCAAGTAATCCTTAGGTCTCTCTACAGCCTATCGGTCCTCATCGACTCTTCATTCAAACTAAATCAATTAATGAATTTCGTGCGATTAACTACACTCGCTCTCGTCGCTATCACATCCATCTACGCCGATTCCCAAATCCGCGACTTTTGGTTCTCCGGCGCGGAGATAAATCGCTACGACTTGCAGCAAATGAGATATGGCGAGTCACGCCCAGGGCATGCCGAGTTTATCTTCGTTACAGAACCGTTCTTGACGGACAAACGAGTCAAACACGAATACGGAAGCGGAGCGAGTACAGAGGTTCTGAAGCTGAACGCGCTGAGAACGTTCAATACCGGCATCTATCCGTATCGCGTGATGACCAGTACCTTTCAAGCGATTGATTTAGAACAATTCCCCCACGCGCTCAAAACCAATACCAGCATCCAAGATTGGTGCGGACAAGTCTTTCAGCAGATTAACAAATCAACCACTGGCTGGGATTTGGAACTCCGCTCTTACTTTCAAAAAGAAGCTGACCGCGATTTTTCCCTCGGAAATCATTGGATAGAGGACGAGCTCTGGACCCACCTCCGGCTCAATCCCAAGAGTTTGCCAATCGGAAAATTTCAACTCGTGCCCGGAGCAATTTTGACTCGCTGGACTCATATTCTTGCTGAACCACACGAGGCAGAAGCGTCGCTAAACTCTAGCGAAGAACAATCTATTTATACAGTCGAGTATCCAAATTTAAAGCGCAAACTCGTTATTAAATTCGACACAGCTTTTCCCCATATCATTCGTGAATGGGAAGAACACGAGCCTGATGGCATTACTAAAGCCATCCTCACTCACCGTCTCATGAACTCAGAATACTGGTCAGAACATAGGCTCAAAGATGCTGGCAAGCGTAAGCTCCTCGGACTTGAAGAAGAACCAAACTAGCAAGCGGCTTTTCAAATTTAGAAAACAAAAGACAATCATGCCATCACTGAAACTCGATTCAGGAGGAATCTTTCCACACATTTCACTTCCACTCGTCGGAGGAGGCGAAACTAAACTCGGCCAATCCGACGACCCTAAAAACTGGCGGCTCGTATTCATTTATCGGGGGCTACATTGCCCGGTGTGCCACAAATACCTCAAGAAGCTGGACTCCATGAAAGACAAGTTTCTCGACGCTAAAGCTGAAATCATCGTCGTCTCTGCCGACCCAACAGAAAGAGCAGAAGCAATGGTCAACGAGGAAGACTTGAGCCTTCAAGTATGCTATGGCCTCAGCATTGAGCAAATGCAAAGCCTCGGCCTCTGGCTTTCTAAACCTAGACCTACTGACGACGTAGACCATGTATTTCCTGAGCCCGCTCTTTTCGCCATCAATACCGATAGGAAAATTCAATTGATTGATCAGTCGAACACACCTTTTAACAGAGCTGACTTAGACGAACTACTCGATACCATTATATGGATACAAGAAAACAACTATCCAACCCGAGGCACCTACGGCCAAAAAGGCTCGACCGTTTAAACACTTTCAAATTAAACACGATACTAACACAACCGCAGCAAGCCTTTTTGCAGTATGCGGAAAACAATCAAGATGAAGACACTCAAAGCAATATCAGCCATAACAGCGCTAAGCGCTCTATTTGCATTTAGCTCCTGCAAGCCCGGAAGCTCAGATGCCGAAGCAAAGCAACCACTCAATCCCGGAAAAGAACTCCTCTACGAGTCTATCGAAGCACACGGTGGAATTGAAAAATGGCGCAGCAACGGATTGTTTAAATTTCGCTGGACCTACCATATGACTGATCGCGGAGCGACTGTTGACTCTATCCAAACTATCGACCCAGTCAACTTCACCGCAGTGCACACGGTTCCAAACAGCGAAACCACCTTTGGGCGAAGCGAAGAGGGGCGTTATTGGATACACCCTGCAGATGCTAGTTTTATGCCTCCTGTACAGTTCTGGACGCTCACCCCTCTATATTTCATCGGTATCCCGTTTGTCTTTCATGACGACCAAATTACCTTTGAACTACTGGACGAAACCAAAAAATTCGAAGGCAAAGACTACCCGCAGGTCAAGCTTAGCTATAGTTCAAGCGCAGGTGAGTCTCCAGATGATTACTACGTCTTGCTAATCGACCCAGATACAAAATTAGTGCGCGGAGCCTATTATACCGTTACCAATCCGCTTGTATTCAAAGGCGGAACCCCGGTAGAAAAATTTATCACCTTAGACAATCTTCAAGAAATTGGCGGACTCAAAATTGCAGGAGGCCACAAGACCTACGCAATGCCCGATGGTGAAATCGCGGAAGAAATGCGTTACACCGATGTAAGCGAAGTTGCCTTTATCGAACGCGGCATGGCCAACATGGCACCCCCAGAAGGAGCCAGTTTCCTTGATGCAGTTCCAACCGCCGAATAAGGTTACGAGTTAATAAACATTGGGTCCCTTGGATCAAGGGACTCAAGCTAACCTCCTCTCAAGCTTCCTATTTAGAAAGTATAGTTCTCATTTAGGAGAATTTCCTGCTAAAACCTGTAGTGCCGAAATAATGTCATCCGGTTCCGCCCTCATTCGATAATCTACATCGACAAAGCGCCATACCACCCGGCTGTCGCAACCGAGGACAAATACCCCAGGAATCGGCAATATGCTTCCGTTGCCATTGTTGATTTCTTCTAAATCAAGCTTTCGGTCACTACGCATGTGTTCCAAAATCAGATCAGGAACTTTCCAGGCAACGCCATAATCCGCCGCCACACGAGCATCTTGATCCGATAGCACATGAAATCGCAAAGCCGCCTTCTCTGCTTCCGACAACGAATCGTCCGGCTTTTGAGGACTTATCACGACAAGTTCAGCTCCCAGTGATTTGATTTCGGCTAACCTAGCTCGCAGAGCTTGAGTCTCTAGATTGCAATAAGGACACCAACTTCCACGAGAGAAACTCACCACCACTGGCCCTTTCTCAAGCAAAGCTGCAAGCGAAACTGTTTCGCCCACTGCATTTGGCAACTCAAAGCCAGGAGCCGACTTCCCTACTCCGATAGCTTCACCACCGTCCCCAAACGCACGAGCAAACTTCATTAAACTCTCAATGGCCTGCATAAATTTCGGGTTCGCCCGGCGCGATTTTTCGATCTGCAATTTAGTCAGCTCTCTCAGTTCCTTCATAATTTTAGTCTCCACCTAGCAAACGCTCAGAATGATCATATAGATGCAACTACATGTGCCAATTAGCCCGGTTCCCCAATTCCTTGTATACGTACCCTTACCTGGAGGTTTTCCAATGCTCTAACAGAGCGTATAGATCAATAGATTCTATGGGTCAATTTTGAATAGCGTTATCACCCCTTTACCCAAATAGCTGAACGCCATAGACCACCTCACTTCGAATCTTCATTTCGATGAACGATCCAAACGTTTGGCTCTGTGTAGGTACCGCTATCCTGTTCTATGCTTACTTGAATCGGATTGAGCCCGCCCTTCACCAAATATTCCCCCGAACAAGGAAAGACCTGCCCATCCCCCGTCCGGTAGTTCATCTAAAGGGAAATCAATTTGGATTGTCTGAGTATTAATGATCGCTTGCATTTCCTCGCCATCCATCAACATCAGTTGAATATCCTTAAATTCTTCAACAAATGTATCCCAGTGCTCATTCACATTCTTATTATTCAACATGAATTCTGGCCAAGCTGAGCATAGGATTTCATCTGCGGCGGGGTAGAGTTCAAAACGCTCTCCCCAAATGACCACTTTATATTCCTTCAATCTCGAGCTCTTTTTTGAAAATTGCGATACCTAACAGACTACCAGGGAGCGGATGTGGTCGTTTGTATCTAAATTACCAAATACAACCTAATTCATTTACTCAAGAACCGCTCAAGAAATTCCTTAAGTTGAGTGTCTTCCAAATAAAAAAGGTCATAGCCTACTTTCACGAACCCATCCTTATCGACTTCCTGTATTCTCCCCTTCCCATTATTTTCACCAGAGTACAAAGACTGCAACATGTGAATCAACTGCATAAATCTCATATCCGGATACCGCTTCCACACCTGTCGAAGCAAATTGTTGATCTCATCAATTCTCTCTGGGGGTCTCATCTTTTCTGCTATCTAACGTTAAACTTTCACCGCTTGAAATTCAGGTTATCCTCATATACATACCTGCGGACTTTGGCAGCTCAGCTTTGGAAAATCCGTACTTGCTATAAAATTCTGGGGTACCGTGATCTGCAAAAAGGCTTACGAATGCAGTGCTAGGTGCGTTCTTCTCCAAAAAATCAACCAATGACTCCATGATCAGTCGCCCTACTCCTTTCCCTTGGTGATCTGGCAATACAGCCACATCTGTAATTTCAAAGAAGCACCCTCCATCACCAATAACTCGCCCAATCCCAATTCTTTCATTTTCACAATATGCTACAACAGAGTGGATACTATTTGATAGACCAACCCTAGCTGCTTTTTCGGACTTCCTAGACAAACCAGCCTTCAGTCGAATTTCAATGTAGTCAGATACTGGAGGAATCTCTTCTTTGATTTTGTAGTCCATATTTCACTGTCAAATTAAACCACATCCACAGAAATCGTTTTCGAGCCATAGCCTATTCATTGTTTAATTACAACAGTACCAGCAATGTAATCATGTAACGCCCGTCTTTTCGAATTCGTAAGCATCGTTATGATTTCGAGGCCAAACCAAAAAAGCGAACCAAGGGATATTGCTAAGCCAATAGTGTCTGCTCTGTCTTCCGTGTAAGAGTCGGTTAAAGTATGGAATAGGTAGTAAAACATCGTTACTACATTGATTCCAATGTAAACTGAATCTCTTAGAAATGACTGACGATAGGAAAGGCCTTTCGTTTCACTTACATCTACTACATGTATTTTCATGACCATTTTCCCCAGTGTTTGGCCGTATTTTTTGTGGAGGATGACACTATAAAGCCAGTAAACCTGAAAGCTCAACGCCACCCAAGACGCCAAGGCTAACTCGTGAGTAATTGAGCTAGAGAGCCATTCATCCAACAAATTGAACGGCATAAAAACAAATCCATCTAAAATTCCAGCTAGAAATCGGGCACCACCTGTTTGATATCTGTTTTCCATTTTTTAATCTGTGTTCTATTCAGACGCACAGTTTGTTTCCATTGAGTCAGTCAATATACGCTCGTTGTTGTAAAGTTTTGCGGTCAGCTTGTTGAGTGTTTTTAGAATCTCTTCATATTCATATCCATTTCTAAATGACACATCCAATCCATACCTTGTGAATGCTTCGGCATTCGAGCCGTGATAGAGTTCACCTTTAAAACCTCTCCCCTCGAACCTAATTTTGTATTTTTCTTTCCATACTTTCGTTGCTATTCCCGAGTCTCGAATGGCCAATTCTGCCTCGTCTATTTCTATTGGCACAGCCCTATAATGCGAAGTCGTTATATTAGACGAAGTGCAACCAATCAAAAGAAAACCAATTAATAGAACTGCACCCAATTGGGGTAACTGCCGAAGGCCAAGACATATTTCCATTTTGCCAAAGAAGATAATGCAACATCGTTCTAGCCAAACGAGTAAACACAAGTATTTTCTACGTCTTAAAGTTCGAGTGCTCACGATAGAGCAATCTAGTCCGTCCCTAACCACTCACAGTTCAATCGACAGGACACCACGCCAAAAATTGGGCTCTAATCGGGTAAGAATATAAACATTAGGGGCACAGCCAAAAGCCCAATATCCTTGCCTTTATCTGCGTACATCTGTGGGCCACAAACCGTCTGCATGAGCTCTATTCTAAAAATTCTCAAGTAATTTTAATTCAAATACAATTTCTCGCAGTTTTCTGCTCTCTCAAAACTTCATCAACTTGCAAGTTTTTAGACACAACGTGTCGTTACAAGACCGCCCCATCACATTGTATCAGTTTTTCGGATTTTTTTAAAGTGAGGCCAACCTCAGGTTTGCAACAAATTCATTCGATTTTAAGTCCAACAAATAGCTGTCACAATAACTTTTTCCGATTTTCCAACGGCAGTAATTTCCCCTGTTTTTAAGATATTTTCCACCTTTTAAAACTATAAGAAAACCCAAATCCAAACTAGCTGAACGCTGGGAGCAGCGGTCATCTATGACAGGCTATTGATCCGCTTCCATCAGCTCATTCTTGACAATTTGTCTTATTTTGAAATCCATCTCACATTCCGATATTTACAATCTACCCTATGAAGTTTTTTACTCTGCACTCATCATCTTTTTGTCTTGGCTTAGTGCTCGCCTTCACGGCACACTCAAATTCTTCCGAAGATTCGAATTCACCTGCCACTTCAGAAGCGCCCATAGATGTTACCTCGCACAATACAATCGCACTCTCACCCGAAGAAGCGATTGCAGGGATGGAGCTCAAAGAAGGCTATGGGCTTGAAACCGTCTTGGCAGAACCGCTTATAGCTGAACCTGTTTTAGTCGTGTTTGACGCCAACGGACGTATGTACGTAGCAGAGATGCGCACATACATGCAAGATATCGACGCAAACGGCCAATTCGACCCCATAAGCCATGTGTCAATGCATGAAGATACTAATGGCGATGGCAATTATGATCGCCATACCGTATTTGCAGACAGCCTCATGCTGCCGCGCGTCATTTTGCCTCTCGACGACCGAATAATTATCGGTGAAACCAACACCGAAAAACTCTACTCTTACCGCGATACCGATGGTGATGGTGTGGCCGATGAAAAGAAGCTCTGGCTCGACGGGGGGGAACGTGACGCCAACCTCGAACACCAATCTTCCGGCCTCATTTGGGGGATGGATAATAACATCTATCAAACTAGAAGCAATTATCGATTACGAATCAAAGACGGCGTACCTGTAAAAGAATCAATTCCAAAGGATGAAGGACAATGGGGGCTTACACAGGACGACCACGGAAAAGTCTGGTACGTTGACGCTGGCGGGGAGCGTGGCCCCGTTCACTTTCAACAACACATTCTTTATGGTGCATTCGACCTCAACGGCCAATATAAAGACGACTTCAAAGAAGTCTGGCCTATCGACAACATACCCGATACTCAGGGCGGGCGCTTTCAACTGCGTCCAGATAATACTTTAACTCGATTTACTGCTACCTGCGGTCAAGATATCTTTCGAGGAAACCGGTTGCCTGAAGATTTACGTGGAGATCTCCTCTTTGCCGAACCAGTCGGTCGTTTGATTCGTCGAACGGAAATTTCAATAGTCGACGGAATGACGCAACTTTCCAACGCTTACGACAAATCTGAATTTATTCGAAGCGCCGATCCTCTCTTCCGTCCCGTTAATATGGTTACAGCTCCAGACGGCACCTTATATATCGTCGATATGTATCGAGGCATTATTCAAGAAGGACAATGGACCCGAGAAGGCTCCTACCTACGCGAGGCCATCAAAGAAAACGATCTCGAAAAAGAGATTGGGCGAGGCAGAGTCTACCGATTAGTTCACGAAGACTTTGAACCATCTAGAAAACAGCCGAGAATGCTCGACGAGACACCTGCCCAGCTCGTGCGCCATTTGTCTCATCCCAATGGCTGGTGGCGCGACACCGCCCAAAAACTTATCGTTCTGCGAGGCGATACCTCTGTCGTACCCGCTTTGAAAACCCTTTTCGCGGAATCTCAAGACCTTCGTACCCAAGCACACGCCCTCTGGACTGTCGATGGACTCGGAGAAATGGATGCAGAGTTACTTTTCCTCGCGCTGAACAGTAATAAAAGTTCAATACAGGCACACGCGATTAGGCTAGCGGAATCATTTTTAGAAGAGTCAAATATAAACCAGGCTGTACTGGAAAAAGTAAAATCCCTTCTAGAAAGCGATGACCCCACTATTGTAATACAAGCAATGGCCAGCCTCAAAAAAGCAAATATCGCTGATGCCGAGCTGCTTTCAAAGGAAACAGCAGATAATTCGGAGTACTCTGCTACTTACGCGATTAATGAGCAGTTATGGAAGAAGGAAGTAGAAGACCCCTACCTCATATCTCAACTCGGACCAAATGGCTTGAAATCCTATCGTCGCGGCCAAGCCTTCTACCGATCGATCTGTATAACCTGCCATGGAGAAGACGGCTTAGGCGTTCCATCTGTAGCCGACAAAACGATAGCTCCCCCTCTAGCAGGGTCAAACCGCCTTCTGACCTCGGAAGCAGCTAGTATCAAGATTTTATTACACGGGCTGCAAGGAGCTATTGATGGCGTAGAATACGGCAGTGCAATGATTCCAATGGGCTCCTATTCAGATGAAAAACTCGCTGATGTAATCACCTATGTCGGAAACAGTTTCGGCAATCGAGCTCCAGTTGTCGAACCCAGTGCGATCGCCGAGATCAGAAAACAACATCAAAGTCGTGTAAGCTTCTGGACTATGGATGAACTTGAAGCCGAGCACCCTAAGCTACTAGCCCCTCGTGATCGTTTTGAAAAACAAGACCAATGGATCGTATCGGCTAGTCATAATAACGAAAAAGCTGTTTTCGCAATCGATGGTGATAGTGAAACTAACTACAACAGTCCATCTATCCCATACCCTGGTCAATGGTTTCAAATTGAACTTCCAGCTAAAAGCGCAATTAGCTCCATAATTATGGATACTGGAAACAAAAAACTGAGTTTTCCGGAATCCTACGAGGTTCACTTCTCAAACAACGGAAACGACTGGGGCGAAGCCGTCCACAGCGGAAAGGGCGAGCCCCTTACTCGTATTTATTTGGAGAAACCAACCACGACTCGCTTTATTAAAATTACCATCACCGACAAAACAAACTGGCGTAAATGGCAAATTCAAAGCCTAGACTTCTACGGCGCCGAAGGCTAGGCGCCCACCTGTTACATTAATTATCCAAAGTAGGCTTCCACTTTAATCCTGTATTCGTAAATGCAGGAAAGGGCTCCGGCGTAAACTCAGTATTCGCATGCTGTATCGTTTTTTCGGATTTCTTTGGAAAATGGTTTTTACCAGGCAGTCGTCTGCTCAGCCCAGATCGCCTAGAGCAACTTTCTTTAAAATAGTCGCATTTTAATAGCGCTTTTTCTCAAAAAGCAGTTAGGGTGCCTCTTCCATGAAACCGTTAAGCATGGAT